>ONOG01000002.1 GCA_900319385.1 uncultured Prevotellaceae bacterium
CTGCCCCAGACGAAGGTATTCACGACGGCGGCGATGGCAACGACGATGACGACCCGTCGGCCAAGCATCGCTCCGACGTTTGGGGTAACCTCTGGTAGGGGTATAGAATCAGAATACTTCGCTGTGGATGTTTTTTTTGCAACGAACTATTGACCCAAACAACTTGAAAATGCAGCCTGTAACGGTTGCATTTTCAAAAAACGGGGTCAATCTCATATAGTTGCCTATTCTTTTTATTGGCACACTTCGTGTGGAAATTTGACAAATTGGCTCCAAATTTCACAAATTATTTTGTTTAATTTGAAATAAAGGAATCTAAAGGAAAATGCCAAAAACTTCAAACGTCTAATAATCAGTCATTTGGTTTCATTTGGTTTCATTTGGATTCTCGGCTCGATTCACTTTCTCGCTACAAAAAAAATCTCTGAAACACTTGTAAACCGTGTTTCAGAGATTTTTCTTTTCAAAAAGGTATAAAAAAAGTGTAACAATTTTCAAATATTTGATTTTGTAAGATAGACATTGCCATTCTTTTTAATAGACACCAAAACGAAAAAGAGCACCCACCAGTTAATCTGATGAGTGCTCAATTCTTTTTTACCATGTACCTCTTATAATCTCTCCAACTTTTTCTCCTTTCGTGATTGTTAAGCTGAATGTACCATCGTAGCTATCACTCTCACCTTTAGGAGTAGGAAAACCAGAAATCGAGGACTGTTGGCTTTGATACTGTTAGATTAGACGGAGTGAGAACGGGAATGTGGTTCCTTTTGTCAGATTGTGGAAAGTACCGCTAAACTCTTTTCCGTCAAATTTACCTTCAAAACGCCCCGATTTTGTACCCGATGGAGTTGTTTCGTTCAGTGTAAGCGTTCCGTCTTTTTCATACTCTCCACTCAAAGAGAGTTCAACTCCTTCTTTTTGGAAGGAATAGTGATAGGAGCCAGTTGTATTACCCTTGCTAATGTCAAGTTTCATGTAAGACACATCATACTCTCCAATGGTTCCTTTCAATTCATAATGACCTTCCATCTTTTTAACTCCGGGATCCAGTTGTGTTGGATCGTTCTTTTTCATGAATTCGTCGTATTCATCTCCTTTCATCTTGGCAAATTTAAGCAGCGACTGGATGGGTGAGATGTTTTTATAGACAAACGATATGGTACAATTGAAGTCGTGCTCTAAGGCGGCCCTTACAGATCCGCTTCCTGGGTCTACGAAGTATGTATATCCTTCGCCCGGCTGGAGGTCTACTCCTGCCTCAATAATCTTCTTGCTCGCTGCCGTCCCGTTAGGACAATAGAAATAAAATTCCACATTATATTCATCTGCCTTGATGGGAACCGTTCCGACATTCCTGATGGGCTGGGTGACAGTGACGCTTCCGCCAAAGTTGCGGCTGGCACAATATGTGCCACCTTCATCAACCAGTTGGCCGCCGATGTAACTGGCGTATTTCTCCTTCAGTGCAGCGATGAAATCGCCATCTTCGTTAAATAGTTCCGACAGTTTTAAGTCGGAAAGTTGCTTCATGGGCACACCAGTCTTGATAGCCAATTCCATGGCAGCAGAGTCAAGCTGAAGCACGCTGAAGGTTTCCAACAGCGAAATGTTCTTGTCGTCGGCAACTTTGAACACCAGCGCTTGCTGACGGTCGTTCTTGATGTTGACCACGTAATCGCCCGAGTCGTTCTTCTCGACACTGATGTCGCCCTTCTGAATGCTGTCGGGAAAAGTCATGTTCTCAATGTTCTTGGCATTGGGATAAAGGCTGTAGATGGTGGCTTTGTCGTGGTTGTTCACAGCGGAAATGAATTGTTTGGCAGCCTCTTCCACTTTTCCCTTGTTGCCGTCGCATGACAACAGCGTGAAAGCCACAAGCAAAAGAGCTGTCACCAAAATGTTACTTTTTTTCATATTATTCATTTAGTGTTATTATAGTTTTCGATACAAAATTACACAAGAAGAACGAAAAGAAGGGCATATTTTTCATCCATGTTTGTCCATGTTTAATTTTTCTACAAATTGCACCTGGAAATTCAATGGCTTTAATAGAAATCACTACTACGAATGACACGAATTATACGAATTGAGATAGCTGTGGTAGGACAAAAAGAGCATGCGACACCAATTTATGATGCCGCATGCACAACATATTAACAACGGTTTGTGTATCTGTATATTTATTAACTAACTTACGTGCGTGGTATTACCACAGCCCGTCTTTCCAGCAGTCCCTGACCTTCGCGTCCGGGTCCATCTCACCCTCCTCGTCGATGCCGCCGCTCCCGATGCCGTTGTCACCGGTCACGCCGCCAGGACTCGTCTGACAGAACGAACAGACGCTCAGCGCCTGCTCCTCTACCGCTACGGGTGACTCGTATGCTTTCTTCATATCTAGTTCCTCCTTTCTTTAGTTCTTGAATAACTTCTTGCCGTTCACGATGTAGGTGCCCTTCGGCAATGCGTTCCAGTCAACATTCTCGCCGACTAGCATGCCCTGCAACGTATAGACCGGACCATCCTGCACATCTGCGCCCATGCCTTCTATGGCAGTAGGAACGTCGTCGATGACGAAGCGAACCTTCGCACCGAAGTCTGTCTCCTTCCCTACCACCTCCTCCAGCTCGAACCAGCCGCGGAAGCCCTTGATATTGGTCTTCCCGACAGAATACCAGAACTTGTTGTCGCTGACAAACAGACCGTCGGCCGGAACCTTCGTCTTCACCAGCGTTGCCGTGAACCTGCCGCTCTTCTCATAATCGTCCGTCGTCACCCTTACCACGACGTCACTGACAGCACTGGACAAGGTCACGTCGTCGGCCTCTATCGTCGTAACGTCACGGGAGGTCCTGATGAGAACGGGGGTGCCTCCCGCCAGGTTTCCACGGGCAGGTATCGTGTAAGAGGAGAACTTGACCGTAATCCCCAGAGGTATCACATTCTCCTCGTCGTCGCCATAATCAACGTCAAAACCGCTGAACTTGGCAAACTGGACGTCTGAACCGAACAGCTTCGTGGCAGTGCCCCTAGTCAGGTTAAACGGCAATACCAGCGTGTTCCATACACCAGACTTGATGCTGCGCTGTATCGTCACGTCACCCTTCTCGCCTGCCGTGTATTCAGGAAGGACGGAAGACGTCTCGTCGAAGTGGATACGGCCGTCGTCAGGAGCACCGATTGTGACGGTAAACGAGAAATCGTCAAGATAGACGTCTGTCACATGTCCGTCCACACGTTGCTGGAAGGTCGCCTTTGTCACATTTACCAAATGTGCGCTTCCCGCGGCAAGACTGTTGTCCGCAATGAGAGTCAGGGTAAGGAGAGTCCCCTCCATGCCCCTGATGGTCGCAGACTCGTTTTGAGGCTGGAACGCAATCTTTCCATCACCGGCAAACGCGGGATTAAACTTGCTGATGCTCGCGTCCTTGACATAGACGGGGTCGCCGTCTTCATCCTTGAGAAGGGAGATGCCTTCGGGCAAAGAGAGTGCAAGGGTAAAACCCACCTTGTCCACTGTGGACGTGAACCTGTAGCCGATGACCAGAGAGGCCGAACCTCCCGGGGAAACGGTTACGTCACCGATGATGATTTCGTCTGCCAAGGCTTGGGATGCGCAGAAAAGCCAGGCCATCAATGAATTAATCACTATACGTTTCATTGCTCTATGATTTGTTGTTTGAATGGTTAATGGATATTGTTATTGAGGATCCAGTTCCTGGAAATCCGTTTGACGAGACTTGCTGCTGGAAGAGTCGTTGAAATAAATATACAGGACCTCAATGGCATCGGCTGGGGTGATGCTGCCGTCGCCGTTCACGTCGGCAGCCTTCACATTGAAGCCATTCTGCCCTACCTCAAAATAATGGTAGAGGATCATGATGGCATCCGACGGGGTGATGTTGCCGTCACCGTTCACATCACCCAGAAGGCAGTCCTCTACGGTGAAAGTGACATACACGTCACTCAGCGATGTGTCATAGGTCGTGCCGTCCACCTTGCTCTGGATGAGGCTCCTCGTAAGCCTTACGGGATATGTGCCGGCAACGGCCTCATCAGACACCTGCAGTGTGAAGGAGACGACCGTGTCTTCGTTTCCGCGGATGGTCGCCGTTCCCGACGTAGGCGTCAGGGCAACATTATAGGATGCGTCGGACGTTTCTGAAAGGTTTACGGACATCTTATTTGCACGACTGCCCAGAATATAGTCCACGTCATCATACTCATCCCTCTTCAGGGTGAAACCGCTCGGCAGCGTTAATCTGAAGGAGCAGCCCACTGGAATCAGCGTGTTCTTCATCTTGACATCCAACGTCACCTCGTCACCCACATACCAGAGATGTCCGTGTCGGGCTCAACCGTGGGAATGTCGACCGTCACCGTGCAGGCGGCAGAGAGGTCGCTTCCGTCGTTCGTCGTCGCGGTGATGGTGGCCGTGCCGTTCGCAACGGCCGTAACGACACCATCGCTGCTGACGGTGGCAACACTCTCGTCGCTGCTCGACCAGGTGACACTGCCGTCGGTGACGTTCTCAGGTAACACTTCTGCTGTAAGCGTTGCTGTTTCGCCTATAGTTGTCAGAGACAGTGTTTCTTCATTGATGGTTACAGATGTGGCTAAGACAACGGGGGCAGGTGCTTCCACGATACCGCCCTTAAACACATTTTCTGTCCAGCCTGCTGCGATGTAGGCATCGCGGGTGCCGTAGGGAACGGTGAGAACACATGAAGTACTGATATTGCTAAAAGCCATCATGCCAAAAGCAAAGGGTGTTTCCATCTTTGCCACGACGGAAGACAGGTGAGGGCAATCAGTGAACGCATAATTTCCGATGCTCGTCACGCTGTTGGGGATGATAACTGAGGTCAGGCCGCAACTATCGAACGCATTATTTCCGATGCTCGTCACGCTGTTGGGGATGATAACTGAGGTCAGGCCGCTGCAAGCTGCGAACACCCAGTCGTCTATGCTCGTCACGCTGGAGGGGATAATGACGGAGGTCAGGCCGCTGCAACCTCTGAAAGCATAGTTTCCGATGCTCGTCACGCTGTTGGGGATGTTGACGGAGGTCAGGCCAGTGCAACCTATGAAAGCATAGTCTCCGATGCTCGTCACGCTGGAGGGAATCACCGTGTTTTTGCTACCTGTTATCAATGTATTGGTTGCAGTTTGAATAATTGCATTACAGTTGTCACGAGAGTCATAGAAGGTATTACCACTTTCAACCCTGACAGAAGTCAGGCCGCTGCAATACGAGAATGCACGATATCCTATGCTTGTAACGCTGTTGGGGATAGTGAGGGAGGACAGGCTGCCACAACCATAGAACGCATAATTTCCGATGCTCGTCACACTGTTGGGAATGGTGACGGAGGTCAGGACGCCACAACCATAGAACGCATAATTTCCGATGCTCGTAACGCTGGAGGGAATCACCGTGTTTTTGCAACCTGTTATCAATGTGTTGGATGCAGTTTGAATAATTGCATTACAGTTGTCACGAGAGTCATAGAAGGTATTACCACTTTCAACCCTGACAGAAGTCAGGCCAGTGCAACCTCTGAAAGCACGCTCTCCGATGCTCGTCACGCCAGAGGGGATAGTGAGGGAGGACAGGCCGCTGCAATTATAGAACGCATATTCTCCGATGCTCGTCAAACCCGTGAAATACTGCAATTCGTCAAAAGCCTGAATCGTCGTATTTTCTTTGAACACTGTGCCCAGATCGGTCACGGCGGCAGCCTCTGTCTCACTCAGTTCACCGTCGCCATTGGTGTCCCAGTTGGCTACGCAGAGAGCCTTGACGTTGGTATCAGCAAAATCAATATCTGGAGCTTTTAATCCATACTCTAGATTCTTAAAGGACAACCAGTCTCCAACGGCATTTTGAATTTGGAAAGAAAGGTTGAGAACACCATCTTGACCAACTGTACAATCAAGCGACAATTCGCCATATAATAATGTGGATAGGCCAACAATTCCACTATTATATACACTTCGCATGCCCACATCAGATAATTTGATTGAAGCATTGTTTGCGAAGAATGTAATACCTGATGGATAGGTAGTTGAATTACCTTCGTTGTAAGCACGTGCCAGGATTTTCACGGTATACAAACCTGGTGTCAATCCTGTAATTGGATCATGCGTAATCGTCGCATTGGTCAGCATATTACCGGCACCGCGCCAAAGTTCGATAAACGGTGTGGTTATTCCAGAACCATCTTCTTCAGCGGACCAACTGTTGAAATGGAATAAATCGGCACTCGTAGTAGTCCAATTATTAATACGTTTTAGATTGTCACATCCAAAGAACGCACTCTTTCTGATGATAGATTCACATGCGGTAACATCAATTGCCGTTAGACCTGTGCAACTTTCAAATGCCATTAATCCGAAGTCAGTTACAGAACCGGGTATTGTAACAGAGGTCAGGCCGATACAACCCAAGAATGCTTGCTCTCCTATCTTAGTGAGGCCATCAGGGAATTCTATAGAAGAAAGGCCTGTGCAATTTTTAAATGCATAATCACCAATAGTCGTCAAACCGGCTGGGAAAGAAATGGAAGTCAGACCTGTACGGAATTCAAATGCACCATTTTCAATACTTGTTACATCGGAAGGAATGACTGTGTTTGCACATCCTACAATCAATTTGTTGGAAGACGTTTCGATAATAGCATTGCAGTTGTTGCGAGAATCATAAACAGGGTTGCCGTTCTCCACAACGATGGATGTCAGATTCACCCAAGCACTCAAACCCGAGAAAACATATTCACCGATACTGGTCACACTTGCAGGAATCGTAATTGAAGCAAGACTTGTGCAATCATAGAACGCTCTTTCACCAAGGTTTGTTACGCTATTAGGTATCGTTACGTTTACAAGATTTCTACATCCATTGAATGCATTATCTCCAATGCTCGTTAAACCAGTGAAGTACTGCAGTTCGTTGAAAGACTGGATTGTCGTTTTTCCTCTGAACACTTCACCCAGGTCGGTCACGGCGGCAGCCTCGGTCTCACTCAGTTCGCCGTCGCCGTTGGTGTCCCAGTTGGCAACACAGAGAGCCTTTACCTTGGAATCAGCAAAATCAATGTTTTGAACGGGTGCAGGTGCTTCTACGATCCCCCCCTTGAACACATCTTCTGTCCATCCTGCCGCGATGTAGGCATCGCGGGTGCCAGCGGGAACGGTGAGGGTACAAGATGAGCCGATACCGCTAAAAGCATCTGAGTCGAAAGCAAAGGGTATTTCCATCTCAGCGACGACGGAGGTCAGATTATCGCAAAAATAGAACGCTGAGTTTCCGATGCTCGTCACGCTTCTCGGGATGGTAACGGAGGTCAGGCCGCAACCATAGAACGCACATTTTCCGATGCTCGTCACGCTGGAGGGAATTACCGTGTTTTTGCAACCTCTGATCAATGTGTTGGTTGCAGTTTGAATAATAGCATTACAGTTGTCACGAGAGTCATAGATGGTATTTCCACTTTCGACCTTGATGGATGTCAGGCAGATGCAACCCTCGAACGCACCATCACCGATGCTCGTCACGCTACTCGGGATGGTGACGGAGGTCAGGCAGTCGCAGTCTGAGAACGCCTGTTTTCCGATTCTCGTCACGCTGTTGGGGATAGTGACGGAGGTCAGGCCGACGCAATTGTTGAACGCAGAATTTCCGATGCTCGTCACGCTGTTGGGGATGGTGACGGAGGTCAGGTTCCAGCAAGCATAGAACGCAGAATTTCCGATGCTCGTCACGCTGTTGGGAATCACCGTGTTTTTGCAACCTCTTATCAATGTGTTTGTTGCAGTATGAATAATAGCATTACAGTCATCACGAGAATCATAGATGGTATTTCCACTTTCGACCTTGAGGGAGGTCAAGTACAAGCAATTACTGAAAGTAATGCTCGTCACGCTGGAAGGGATGGTGACTGAGGTCAGACCGGTGCAGTTCTCAAACGCAATGCTCGTCACGCTGGAGGGGATGGTGACTGAGGTCAGGCCGCTGCAGTCAGAGAAAGCAATGCTCGTCACGCTGTTGGGGATGGTGACGGAGGTCAGTTTGTTGCAGTTCTCAAACGCAATGCTCGTCACGCTGGAGGGGATGGTGACGGAGGTCAGGCCGCTGCAGCCATAGAAAGCAGAAGATCCGATGCTCGTCAACCCCGTGAAGTACTGCAGTTCGTCGAAAGTCTGAATCGTCGTTTTTCTTCTGAACACTGTGCGCAGGTCGGTCACGGCGGCTGCCTCGGCCTCACTCAGTTCTCCGTTACCGTTGGTGTCCCAGTTGGCAACGCAGAGAGCCTTCACGTTGGAATCTGCAAAAACAATGTTTTGTGAAGGCGCTTCCACAACACCACCCTTAAACACAACTTCTGTCCAGCCAGCGTCGATATAGGCATCGCGGGTGCCGTAGGGAACAGTGAGGGTACAAGATGAGCCGATACCGATAAAAGCAGCAGAGCTAAAAGCAAAGGGTATTTCCATCTCTGCCACGACGGAGTTCAGGCCACTGCAACCCCGGAACGCATAGCCTTCGATGCTTGTCACGCTGTTGGGGATGGTGACGGAGGCCAGGCCGGTGCAGCCCGAGAACACACCGTAGTCGATGCTCGTCACGCTGTTGGGGATGTTGACGGAGGTCAGGCCGATGCAGTTCTGGAACGTCCAACCTCCTAAGCTCGTCACGCTGTTTGGGATGTTGACGGAGGTCAGGCCGCTGCATTCTCGGAATGCACCATTTCCGATGCTCGTCACGCTGTTTGGGATGTTGACGGAGGTCAGGCCGCTGCAATACGCGAAAGCATCCCCACCAATGGAAGTCACACCCTCGAGGATGGTGATGGAGGTCAGGCTCTTGCAAGAAGTGAAAGCCGCATCTCCAATGCTTGTCACGCAGGAGGGGATGGTGACGGAGGTCAGGCCGCTGCAACGGTCGAAAGCATTTGATCCGATGCTCGTCACGCTGGAGGGAATCACCGTGTTTTTGCAACCTGCTATCAATGTGTTGGTTGCTGTTTGAATAATAGCATTACAATTGTCACGAGAGTCATAGGTGGTATTCCCACTTTCGACCTTAAGGGAGGTCAGGCCGAAGCAATTGGAGAACACATATCGTCCGATGTATGTTACGCTGCTCGGGATGGTGACGGAGGTCACGCCGCAATAATAGAACGCATTATCTCCGATGCTCGTCACGCTGGAGGGAATGGTAACGGAGGTCAGGTCGCCGCACCCAGCGAACGCATCTTCTCCGATGCTCGTCACGCTATAGGTTGTTCCATTATACGTAACGGTTGAAGGAATATTGCGTGAGCCTGAATAATACCCAATATAAACTTCTTCTTCATCGGATATATGGGTTACCTCGACTGTGGTGCTACTTGTTATATTATATTTTAAACCATTCGACCAAAAATCATTCGCCTGCGCTAGACAAATGCGAAGGAATGCTAGGGCTATTAATAATGTTCGTTTCATAAATATGAAGTATTTGATTCAATATAATGATTGAAAAAAATTGTAGATAGTTCCTTATTTATAATTATATCTTAAGGGCTGACCAGAACCAAATCCCAATGTCCATTTGTGATAGTACAGGCGATTGAGTATTCCTGGATCAGTCACTTGGGTTGCTGTAAATTCGTGTCTATCCGAGTTGGCGACCTTTGTCCATTTTACATTTTCAAAGACACCGATAATGACTCCTTGATAGACAGCGACGACATAATCAGCACGATTGGCTCGACGAACATCGACCGACCATGAAGAGCGGACGGCATTATAAACATTTTTGTTAGCAAGGAAATAAGAATTATTGATGCTGATAGCAAGAATCTTGTCGGTCTTGTTAATCACGGCATCTTTGGCTAAAAGAATTCTTCGCAAATCATCCATATCTTTAATACCATTCACATCGTTATGATGACCATTCTGGATGTTTGTCAAATCAGCTATCTCTAGAAAATTGAACCATTTGTATTTCAACAAGAAGTCAATCATCATCCCTTCCAGTTCATAGGCAGCCATCTCGGTCAATCCTGTCCGCAGGAAGATAAACTTTGGAAGAGTTTGCTGATTTTGAAGAATAGAGAGAATTCGTTGTACCTTGGCACTTTGTTTTGTCATCTTCTGATAACAGTTCAGCGCCTCTTTGATGTGGTCAACTACTCGCTGGTTTTTCCCCTTCCCAATATAGAAGATTTCATTGTTGGCGGGGTCAAGCAATGCATAGACATAGCATTGAGCCTTGTCTGTTATTGGCCCATTGTTCGATAAATCATTTGATTCCATACAAAAGACTATTTAATATTTCATTCATTTAGTGTTATTATAGTTTTCGTCGCAAAATTACACAAGAGGAACGAAAAGAAGCGCATATTTTTCATCCATGTTTGTCCATGTTGAATTTTTCTACAAATTGCTCGTGGAAACACAATGTGATTTATAGAATTCTCTACTACGAATGACACGAATTTTACGAATTGAGATAGTTGTGGGAGGACATATACATATTTAATTTACGCGTGCGCGCATGAGTGATATAAAAACAGAAACACAAAGGATGACTTTTGGACACGTCAATATGCAGAAATCTTGACGTCAATTTTGGGAAATCATTATTAAAAAAACAACCAGGACAACGAGAGACAACTTTACATTCAGTAGAATTGTGAATAAAAAACTATTTTTGAGTGGGTTAGATAGTGTAAGTATTTATAGTGACTTAAGATTGATTTTGTACTGCGGTATAAAATATTTTGCACTGTGGTTCGTGCTGGCGTGTACTGTGGTGCAAATGTCGGCGCACTGCGGTGTAAATATTGAGGTTTTTTAGGGGATTCCAGCGTGGACTTGTCCATGTTTGTCCATGCGAGATGTTTCGATACTCCTTTGTTGGAGAAGACGAGATATATTTGTATCTTTGCGAAAATTTTAGAATTCACGTATCACTCGTATCATAAGTAGATCATGAACGAAAAAGATTTGTGCGAAGCAATTGAGCAGAAGTTAGGACGGAAGATTACGACGTCGCAAGACTTTGCATGGCTTGAGGACCAGGTGTGGGAACAAACACACCAAGTTGTGTCATTGAATACGCTGAAGAGGTTGTGGGGATATTTAACGGAGGAACGTCAGGTAAGACCGTCGAGGCGCACACTCGATGTGTTGTCTCAGTTGGCTGGCTATCGCGATTATGCGACGTTCTCATGTGCGATAGAGACGAACCGAGAAGGAAAAGAAAGCAGCAATCGAGTACTGGCTCGCCATATGGATACTAAGGCCTTTGATGTGGGTATCATGGTCGAGGTCACATGGAAACCCGACCGTCGGATTGTGATGAAGAAGACAGGGCAACCACATTCTTTTATCATCAAGGAGGCAGAAAAGACAAAACTGAGTGTGGGCGACCGATGTGACTGCCCCATCATCATTGAAAACGAGCCGTTGTATTTAGATAACTTGCAACACAACGACAGTAAGCCCCTACCTTATGTGGCTGGACGTCTGGGCGGCGTACACTTCGAAGTGATTGAGGAGTAAACGTGATTTTTCTTTGACTACGTATTTTACGGATTTCTCGAATTATAATTCTTTTCACAGATAATTGTAGGGGCGTAGCTTGACTACGCCCTTAACGATTTGGGCATAGACGAGCTATGCCCCTACACGCAATCGAATGGTTGAAAGAAAAAAACACGGAAAAGAAGGATTTGTTTCATACTTTTTCCGTGTTTTTCCGTTATAAACATATACGCGTATTAGAAGATTCCGAAAATGTTCGATAATCACAAAATCAACTAAAAACATTTTTTGTTCGTCATTCTTCGGGATTCAAATGAAAAACGTATAATCAGTAATCGTCATGAATGTGCAATCAGAAGGATCTGGATTCAGAGCAGATGGCTTTGAGGGTATTGACAGCCAATGGACACAGATGAGCGAGGTCAGAAGAACGTCGCACAATGTGTTGGTAAAAGCCATGCGCCATGGGCAATGGTGGATACTGAAAGGGATGCTGCCCGAAGAGGCTGACCTGTCCGTCTATCAAGAGATGCTTCGCAAGGAGTTTGAGATTCTCGTACAACTGCAGCATCCCAACATCGTTCGTACCTACGACCTGGAGCGTGTCGAGGGCATCGGTCCTTGCATCGTAATGGAATGGGTGGAAGGTCAGACTCTCGAAGATTTCCTTCAAAGTGCACCAACGAAAGAACAACGATGGAAGGTGACGGGCGAACTGATTAGCGCTTTAGGGTACTTGCACCAAAAGAATATCGTTCATCGTGATTTAAAGCCTTCTAACATCATGGTCACAACGAACGGCCAGATGGTGAAACTCATCGACTTCGGCCTTGCCGACTCTGACTCTTTTGCCGTGTTGAAACAGTCGGGAGGTACGGAAAAGTATATGTCGCCCGAGCAAGCACAAGGTGGTTCGCCCGATGTACGTAACGACATCTATTCGCTGGGCCTCATTCTCAAGCAGATGGAGTTGGGCAGCAGCATGAACAAGATTGTCAAACGCTGTCTCAAACCTATTGGCAAGCGTTATCACGACATGTCGGAGGTGGAGACTGAGTTCGAGCGTATTGAACAAAAGCGAAAATCAGGCAGAAGACACCTCTGGACCATCATGGGTTTGACAGCATTGGTTTGCTTCTTGTTGTTTGGCGCCTCTGTCTTTATCCTGATTAAGAACAAGATTCTCATTTGGGACGAACCATTCATGCCTTATATCCCCAAAGATTTAAAACCGGGCGAGGAACCGACCTTACTGATTGAGAATCCAGACTTTTATGGTGGACGAGTCAATGGTTGGATTTGTCCTGAAGGTCGTGGACCTAGATTCTATCCAACAGGTAGCACCCCCGACTACTATCTTGAGACTTTTGACATTTACCAAGTGCTCCATGGAATCAAACCAGGACGATACGAACTCAGCGTCTATGGGTTCCATCGTCCTGACAGCCCTGATTGGTCGCTTTGGCACTATCAACATGCAGAAGATAAGGAGAATGGAACAGTATATTCAACGGCAGAACTCTATGTCGATACGGTCAGCGTACGTCTGAAGAATTGGGCCTCAGAATGTGGAACGGAACCATTGCCTGCTGATGAAAATTTGTATCGTGAGGAAACCCACGATCAATGGGCGCCTATGTTTATTCCAGGTGCTGAATATTATTTCATGAAAGGACACTACCGTAACACGTTGGAATTTACGGTTAAAGACTGCGATAGTGTGCGAATCGGTGTACGTTTACTCAGCATGCGCCCCAAATCGCTCTCGTGGGTTGCCTTCGACACGTTCCGATTGAGACGATTGGATGACGAAGAGTAAAGAATAATGTTCGTGTCATCTAATCCAAGTGTTACTATGGCTAAGAAATTGACACTGAAATTTAAGAACCAGCAGTTCCAGACGGCAAAGACGGTGATTATTTGATACCGATGGATTTGGATGAAGGTTTGAAAATGCTGACTATCGTTGATCCGGCTGGTTTTGTTCAATTTGATAAATCTGGTCGCTGTTTCATCCCTTTCTCGCTACAAAAAAATCTCTGAAACACGGTTTACAAGTGTTTTAGAGATTTTTCTTTTTCTGCAAGCCACAGTGTTCCGGCCGCTACAGAATCGTTTCCATGCCGGTCTTCTGCACCTGCATGCCCATGCTTTTATAGAAACTGTAGGCGGGGTCGTTGCCTTCCCATACATTGAGGGTAATGTTGTAGCAGCCGATTTGGCGGGCATAGTCGCGGACGTGCTCATAGAGGGCTTGGCCGATGTGCCGTCCGCGTGCCGCCTGGTCCACACAGATGTCGTCGATGTATAGCGTCTTGATGTCCTGCATCAGGCGGTGGTCCCTGATTTCTGTTATCTGGCAGAAGGCATGGCCCAGCACCTTGCCGTCAACATAGACGAAGATGGGTCGTTGCTCGTCGGCCAACAGTTCCTTCAACTCCTGCTCATTGTATTTGGCTGTATTGCCCTTGAACAGGTCGGGACGGATGCCGTGGTGCACGGCATTCACTTGATAGAGCAGGTCGGTCAGGCCCTGCAGGTCTCTCGTGTCTGCTTTTCTGATCATCGGGTGGGGCTGTTTACTTGAAGAGTTTTTGTGCCATCTGGTAGAGGCTTCGGCGCCAGGTCAGGAACTCGTGGGCGGTGCCTTCCGAGATGTAGGCCTCGGCATTCAGGCCGGCTGCCTGCAGGTCGGTCACGGCCTTGCGGACGCGGTCGGGTCCTTCCTTGCTGCCGCAGCTGATGAAGATGTAGTCCACTTGTTTCTTGTCCTTGATTTCGTCTGGCGTATAGATTCCTCCGCTCATGATGCCATAGTGGCCGAACACCTCGGGACGTGCCAGTGTGATGGCGTGCGTCTCCATGCCTCCCATCGACAGTCCTGCCATGGCGCGGTGTTTCTTGTCGGCCTTTGTGCGGAAATGGCTGTCGATGTAGGGCACCAGTTCATCGACCAGCACTTTCTGGAAGTCGTCTGCCAGTTTCCCGCGGTCGAACGGACGGCCGAAGACAACGTCGTTTGTCATTCCGTAGGTCATGACGACGATGAAGGGCAGTGCGCGTCCGTCGGCGATGAGGTTGTCCATGATGATGTTGGCCTTGCCCTGCACGGGCCAGGTGGTTTCGTTCTCACCCCATCCATGTTGCAGGTAGAGCACGGGGTAACGCTGCTTCTTGTTTTGGTCGTAGCCGGCCGGAGTATAGACATAGGCTGGGCGCAGCTGGTCGCCACCGACCTTGCTCGGGAAGAGAACTTTCTGCACATTGCCGTGCGGAATGTCGGTTCGCTCGGCATAGAAGGCGTCGTCGTGTGCCGGCACTTCGACGGCGCTCATCCAGCGTGCCCCGCCGTAGTAGCTGTTGGTCCCTGGGTCGATCACTTGTGCTCCGTCGATGGAGAGGGTGTAGTAGTGGAAGCCTTCGTCTTCGGGCAGGAGTGTGGTGCCCATCCACGAGCCGTCGGCCTGCTTCTTCAGCACCGTTCCGCTCATCCCGCCGCCATGTCCTGCTGAGGCGATGACGTAGCGGGCTTCGGGAGCCGTGACGCGAAAGCGCACATAGCCCTGCGAGTTGACCTGCGGATATTGCTGACGGGGCTGGCAGGTGGCCGACGGACGGAAGTCCTCCTTGATGTCGGGACGGTCGGTCGCAGGATTGAAGTCGCGGATGACGCGATACACATTCTTCGGCTTGTAGTCGCGGTCGAAGGGGAGGGGATAGTTGTTCTCGCCCAACCACGAGTCGCGGTCGCTGAGGTTCCAGAAGGTGACGCAATCGACCTTGTCGGCATGTCGGCGCAGGACGCGGAAGACAGCTGCATACTGTGCTTCCTGCAGCAGTTTCTGGTCGTTGGTCACGCTTGCGCCTTCGTTGCGGCTGAACCGCAGCTGTCCGCCCATCTCGGTGTTGAGGCGGATGTCGAGTTCGGTCATGTGGATGTGGTCCACGATTTCGGCATACTTGCTGACGGCAGCCTCGATGTCCTGTTCCGACGGGCCGTAGATGTTGTAGTGTCCCTGCATGCCGATGCCGTCGATGGGTACGCCGTCGGCCTTCATCTGCTTGACCATCTCGTAGATGCGGTCGCGCTTCGTGGGGTCGCACTCGTTGTAGTCGTTGTAGAAGAGCAGGGCGTCGGGGTCGGCTTCGCGGGCATATTGGAAGGCCTTGCGGATGAACTCGTCGTTGCCGCAAATCTTGAAGAACAGCGACTCGCGCAGCGGCTGACGTCCGCCGTCGGCGATGGCTTCGTTGAAGACGTCCCAGCAATAGACGACGTCCTTGTAGCGCTTGACGACCGTATGGATGTGCTCTCTCATCCGCTGGAAGAGGACTTCCTTCGTGACGAGTTGGTGACGCTTGTCGTAGAACATCCACTGTCCGATCTGGTTGTGCCACATGAGGCAATGGCCACGGAGTTTGATGCCGTGCTGCCGGCAGAAGTCAGCCACTCGGTCGGCACGTTCCCACGTCCATTTCCCCTCTTCGGGATGGACCGAGGCGGGCTTCATGTCGTTCTCGGCAGTGAGGCTGCTGAACTCGCGTGCCACCAAGTCGGCCTGTTCGGCCTGCGAGATGTTGCGTTGGTTCACGGCAACGCCGACGAGAAAGTAGTCCTTGTAGGCATTTTTCAGGCTACGTCCGTCTTGTGCATAGCTGGCAGTGGCGGACAGGACACAGAGTGTCAGGAAGAGAATCTGTTTCATAATGATGAGGAGGATGGTGGGGTGATATGAGAAATTATTCCAAGTCTTCGACCGTCACACCGCTGAAGTTCTCCATCAGTGCGAGGATGCGGCTGTCGTAGGAACGTCGCGTGACCTTCATCTCGACGGTGGCTTCGAGTGTGGACTCCTGCTCTTTCGTGTGGCGGCGTTCCATGCGATAGGATGCAATCTTGATGTGGGCGCGTCGCAGTCGGTTGAGCACCTCGGCCACCTCGGTCTCGTTCTTGGCACTGAACCGCACGGAGAGAGTGCGCGACCCTATGTGCCGCAGCAGGAAATTCATGGCTTCGAGTCCGATGAGGATGAGCAGGGTGACGGTGACCGAGAGCACATACATGCCCGCTCCGCAGGCCATGCCCACGGCAGCGACGACCCACACACCGGCGGCGGTGGTCAGTCCGCGCACGATGTGTTTCTGGAAGATGATGGTACCGGCCCCGATGAATCCGATGCCCGACACCACCTGGGCGGCGATGCGCGACATGTCGAGTCGTACGCGGTCGTCGCTGGCGTGGTCGGCGAGAGCCTGCTCGAAACCGTACTGCGAGAGAATCATGAGCAGTGCGCTGCCCAGTGCGACGAGAAAGTGGGTGCGAAAGCCGGCTTCCTTAGCACGGTATTCGCGTTCGAGACCGATGACGCCGCCCAGCAGTGCTGCAACGACGACGCGGAATATCAGTTCTGTAGTCATACGCTTGAGGTTTCTACTTTACTGAATGCAAACTTACGAAAAGTTTTGTGGAAAACGTTACTTTTTTGTAAAATTCTGTGCCCGAAGGCTGAAAATGTAGCGGAAAAGCCTTAACTTTGCGAAGTGGGCAGATGTTCGCCCCGTTCCCTAACTGATTTTGTCAACGATGAAGACTTTCCTCGACCTGTGTCGCGAACGTTTTTCTGCGCGACAGTTCACCGACGAGCCGGTGTCGGATGCCGACTTGCAGTACATCCTCGAAGCGGTGCGCATGGCCCCCTCGGCCGTGAACCGCCAGCCGTGGCGTTTCTTGGTGGTCAGGAGCGACGAGGCACGCGAACGCCTGCAACGCTGCTACGACCGCGAGTGGTTTCGCACGGCTCCCCTCTACATCATCGGAATGAAGAACGTGGCTGAGGCCTGGGTCCGTGGCTTCGACCAGAAGCCGCACGGCGATGTCGATGTGAGCATCGCCACCGAGCACCTTTGCCTCGCAGCGCAGGAGCGCGGACTGGGCACGTGCTGGGTGTGCAACTACGACCCTGCGCTGCTCGCCAGCCTCTTTCCGCAGCCCGAAGGGTGGGAGGCCGTGGTCGTCGTGCCCCTCGGACACATCGCGCCCGACTGTCCGCGGCGTGAGAAACAGCGCAAACCCCTCGACGAGATCGTAGAAGAGATTTAGAAACTATCCAGCATAGCCCCGCTAGCCGTGCTAGTCCTGCTAGGGCTGCTAGCCGTGCTAGGCCAACAACTACACCCTATGGCTTTAGACAATGAATACCTCGTGGTGGGCCGCACCAACGGCACGACACGCACAGGAAGTGCATTCTGCACCCTCAAGCTCAAGACACTCGACGACGAAATGACGGTCGCCGTATGGGACGTCACGCCCGATGCCGACCCGCAGGTCGGTCAACTCGTCTCCTTTTCCAACATCCAGGACAACGACGGCAAGAAGTCGGCACGCAAAAACGAGATGATGCCGCGAGGCATGGCGCAGGAGGGCCACCCCCTCTACCACCTCCTGCCGCGACCCATCGCACGCGAGGAGTGGGACCGCACCATCGAGCACCTGCTCACGTTCTGCACCGACGCCCAGCTCCGTTCCATCATCACCGAGATGGCCGACGTGCTCTTCAAGCCCTACTCTCAGTATCCGGCAGCCACCAGTGTCCACCACGCCTATCGCGGCGGTCTGCTCAACCACACCCACCAGATGCTTCACATGCTCGAAGGTCTGTACCCCTGCCTGCCCTATGCCATCAAGGTGGATCGCTGCATCCTCGCCATCCTCTTCCACGACTACGGCAAGGTGTACGAGTATTCCAAGGACGGCGAGACACAGCCGGCGATGTATCTGCTCGGCCATATCTACATCTCGGCCAACCGCTTGCAGCAGGTGCTGAAAGAGCGCGATGTACCCAACGACGAGGCAGACCGCATTGTCCACATCGTACTCTCGCACCACGGCCAGCTGGACTACGGATCGCCGGTCGTGCCCTGCACACAAGAGGCAGTCATCGTCAACCTGCTCGACAACCTGTCGGCCAAGGCCGACAACATCGAATCGACCGGCAACGGCGAGAAGTCCTTTGCCCTGGGCACCCACGTGGTGAAGTGAGAAATGTTAAAAAAGCAAGATTTTTAACAGTTCAAGGGCACTTTTTTGTGGGAGAAATTTGAGGAAAATAGAATTTTGGGGCAACGAAAAACACGGAAAAAAACGGAAAAAACGAAAAATTTTGGTAAGGAGTCCAAAAAATCGGGAATGCCGATGGTCGTAGGGGCGGGTTCCCATGCCCGCCCGATCAGGCGAAGCCTGAAAACTGAAAGAAATAGGAATAAAATTTTTGGAGAGGCAGAATTTTAGAAGACAACTCGGGACAACAAAGGACAACAAAAGACAACATTTTTCTCAAAAATGAAATGATAAAGTTGTCCCAAGTTGTCCTTTGTTGTCCCGTGTTGTCTTCTAAATAAATCCCGAAAGTTGAGTTTTCTGACTAAAAATCCCTTTTTTCCGCTTTGCGAAAAGCATTTTCACGTCACGTATTCCCATTTATTTCATTTTTGTCCGCCGACGGACCGTCGGTTGTCCGCCGTCTGAGCGTCGGCAAAGCGCCGTTTACTCTGTCGGTTGTCCGCCGTCTGAGCGTCGGCAGAGCGCCGTCTGACGGCCGGCAAAGCGCCGTCTGCCGACACTCCGTCTGCGGACAAACGAAAGGTGAAAAGCGAAAAGTGAAAAATGAAGGGTGAAAAGTGAAAAACGGGTCGGAAGTCATCGCGTCGTGGCTGCGATATTTGCGGCCGAGCGGTCGGTCGGTGATTTCTGCGCGATTCTCAGCGCGTGGAAACGGAAAGAGATAGTTGACAAAATAGCAACTATCTCTTACGAAAAATTATCCCTAATCAGTGATACCACGGATTTCGCGGAAAAGAAAAATCTTGTTATCCGCCTACACCTTGCCACTTGGCTTTTTAACTTTTAACTTTTCCCTTTTAACTTTCCCCTTTTCCCATTTTTCACTTTTCACTTTTAACTTTTCACTCTTTTCAAAGCTTCTCTCCGCAGTTGGAGCAGTAGTGATCGCCCTTCGCGACTTTGGCTTCGCAACGCGGACAGCGGCCCTTGCGCACCCGACGCTGCGTCTCGTCGATGAAGGTGGCCGAGACAATGCCCGTGGGTACGGCGATGATGGTGTAGCCCAGCAGCATGATGAAGGCGGCGAGCAGGCGTCCTACGAGTGTGACGGGTGTGATGTCGCCATAGCCGACCGTGGTCATCGTGACAATCGCCCAGTAGATACTGCTGCCGATGTCGGTGAAGCTGGTGTCGGGTTCGCCCTGCTCGATCATGAACATGAGAGTGCCGAGACAGGTGACCAGGATGAGGACGAAAATAAAATAGACCAGAATCTTCCGCAGACTCTTGCGCAGCGACTCCATGAGCAGGTAGCCCTCGTTGATAAAGCTGAAGAGCTTGAACACGCGGAACACGCGGATCAGACGGAACGTGCGGAAGAGGAAAAAGTAGCGCGAAGCGGGCAGGAAGAAAAAGATGTAGGGCGGAAAGGTGGCCAGAAAGTCGATGATGCCGAAGAAGGAAAAGATGTATTTCCGTTTGTTGGGCGAACAATAGACGCGGGCGATGTACTCGAGCGTGAAAAACACGGTGAGCACATACTCGAGGATGGTCAGGACGAGTTTGGCGGTGGGGTGCAGACCCGGGTAGCTCTCGACGAAGGCGAGGGGCAGGCTGATCAGGATGGCCACCATGACAGCCACGTCGAAAGCTTGGCCGGCGGGGGTGCTCGTACCGAAGATGATGCGGTACATCTCACGTTTTTGGAGCCAGGAGGGGAGGTTCATAGGCATTCGGCGACTTTGAGGTCGAAGGGTGTAGTGATTTTGATGTTCTCACGATTGCCGGCGACGAGGGTGATGTTGTGGCCCAGGGCCTCGACCACGGAGGCATCGTCGGTGAAGGCGTCGGAGAAGGCTTGGGCGTAGGCGCGGCGCAGCAACTGGGCATCGAACACCTGCGGGGTCTGCACCAGCCGGTACTGGCTGCGCGGAACGGTGTGGCTACGTCGGTCGTCGTCCATCTGGCGGACCGTCTCGACCACATCGGTCACGGGCACAGCGGCACCGCTCTGTGCGGCCTCGTCGTAGCAGCGCGCGATGGTGTCGATCGAGACGAATGGCCGCACACCGTCGTGCACACCGATGCGTTCGACCGCGTCGCCCACCTTCTGCAGGCCGTTCGCGACGGAATGGAAACGCGTCGGTCCGCCATCAGCCAGCGTGTAGTCCATGCTGAAATGGTGCTGCCGGCACAGCTCATGCCAGTAGGTCTGCTGGTCGCGCGGCAACACGAGCACCACCTGCATCTGCGCATCGTACGCACGGAAACGCTCCAGTGTGCGCATCAGGATGGGACGACCCGCCACGCAGAGAAACTGCTTCGGCACCTCGCCTCCCATCCGCAGGCCCTTGCCTCCGGCCACAATCACGACGGCATTCATGGAAAGTGAAAAGTGAAGAGTGAAAAGTGAAAAGTGAAGAGTGAAAAGTGAAAAGTGGAGAGTTAAAAAGTTAAAGTCTCAACTTTTGGAAGTCAGTAATAAAACAGATGACTCGGATGAAACGGAGGATGTGGCGGTGCATGAAATCCGTTAAAATCCTTTCAATCCCTGATGATTTCTCAGATTCCCGCCTCGATGGCGTCGGGATAGAGCATGGCATTGCGGATCTCGGCTGCCTTCGCAGCACCGCAGAAGTGCTCGACGATGGCGTAGGCGAGTGACAGCACGGCGGCTGGACCCTTGCCGAGGAAGAACTGACCGTCGCGCACGACGAGCTCGCCCGTTGCCTCGGCTCCCTTCAGCTTTTCTTCAAACCCTGGATAGCAGGTGGCACGCAGGCCGTCGAGCAGTCCCATCTGGCCGTACACCATCGGTGCGGCGCAGATGGCAGCCAGCGGGCGACCGGCCTCGAAGTGCTGGCGGATGAGCTTTGCCAGTTCCTCGTGGGCCTGCAGATTGGCTGCGCCTGGCATACCGCCTGGCAGGTAGAGCAGGGAGGCATGGTCGGGATTGACGTCCTCGAAAAGAATGTCGGCCTCGATGTTGACGTAGTGAGAACTCATGACCATCAGGCTGTCGGTCATGGATACAGTCTGCACGGGCAGGGCTGCACGGCGCAGCACATCGACAGCGCCGAGCATTTCGATGTC
The DNA here is from genome assembly GCA_900319385.1 of uncultured Prevotellaceae bacterium. Classification (GTDB taxonomy): domain Bacteria; phylum Bacteroidota; class Bacteroidia; order Bacteroidales; family Bacteroidaceae; genus UBA3839. The sequence continues at coordinate 21,689 of ONOG01000002.1, forward strand.
CTCAAACCCTGGGGCGAGGAAGATATAGATTTGGTTCATGGCAGATGTGAGTTAGTATGGGTTCAACGCAATTTGAAATGGTAGGTGATGGTGCCTGACTCGGCGTTGCTTTCGCCGGCCGAGAAGGTCGATTGGCGGGCAGCACCGAGGGCGGCGTTGCGCAGGGCAGCCGACGTGGTGGTCGCGCTCTGGATGCTGGCACTGGTGACGCGGCCTGCCGAGTTGACGATGATCGACACGACGATGGTGCCCTCGCTGGTCTGGTCGGTGTAGGAGGGTTTGGCCAGATAGGTGACGCGACGCGAACCCACCTTGGCTTGGGCGGTGCCGATGCCTCCTGTTCCCGTCGTGGCGCCGGCATTGGCATTGCCCGTCGGCGAACCCTTGCTGGCTACGAAGGCTCCGCTCACGCGGCTGCTCACCGCTGCGGCAGCCTCGGCTTCAGCCTTCCGACGGGCTTCCTCTGCCTTTCGGCGGGCTTCCTCCTCTGCTTTGCGTTTGGCCTCTTCGGCCTTGCGCTTGGCTTCCTCAGCCTTTCGACGAGCTTCGGCTTCGGCTTTTGCTTTCGCCTCTGCCTTTTGCTTGGCTTCGGCCTCGGCTTTGGCCTTAGCCTCGGCTTCAGCCTTCCGACGGGCCTCGGCCTCACGCTTCTTTGCCTCTTCGCGGCTGCGTTCGGCAGCGATGCTGGCCTCGTCTTTCTGGGTGATGAGCGGCTCCGAGGGCTGCGGCTTGGCAGGTTTTGCGGGCTGAGCGGGTGGGGCGGGTGGGGCAGGAGGAGTGGGAATCTCCTCGGCCGTTTCCGTCTGGCTCTCCTCTTCGGGTGCGACCGGTTCGGCGGCGGTGGGGTCGGGGAGGCCTCCGCCGCGCTGGTCGCTGTCAGCATTGTCGCCGAGCAGCACAGGGATGCCGTCCTCGTCCTGGGGGTCGCGCTGGGCGGCAGTGAGGGTGAGGATGGCCAGCAGGGCAATCAGTGCTGCATGGATGCAGAGACTGAGCACGGCTGCGGTGGTTTTGCGCTTGCGTTCAGACTTCATGTCAGACGTTATTTCTTGGGTGGTCGTGTGGCGAGCACCATGCGGAAGTGGTGTTCGTTGGCCACGTTGAGCACTTCGACAATGTTCTTATACGGTACGCTTTCGTCGGCATAGAGCGAGACGAAGAGGTCGGTCGAGTCGCGGCGTGCCTGCTCGAGGACGGCCGGCAGTTGGTCGAGGGACACGGGCTGTTCCTTGCTGCCGTCGGGACTGGCGTAGAGGTTGAGCTGGGCGTCGATGACGACCCGCGCCGCAGCCTTCGAGGTGGTCTGTTTCTTCGACTGCGGCAGGGTGACCTTGATGGCGTTGGGCGACACCATCGTGCTCGTAATCATGAAGAAGATGAGGAGCAGGAAGATGATGTCGGTCATCGACGACATATTGAACGTCGGTGTGACGCGTGTTCTGCGGTGTAGGGCCATGCCAATAATTAAAAATTAAGAATTAAGAATTAAAAATTGGGCTGGCGCATCACTCGTTGAGCAGATCCATGAAGGCCAGGCTCTTGCGTTCCAATTCGTTGACCACGCCATCGACCTTCGCCACGAGATAGTTGTAGGCAAACAGGGCGACGATGCCGACGATGAGGCCGCCGACCGTGGTGATCATGGCCTGATAGATGCCACCCGAGAGCATGGAGATGTCCATGTCGCCACCCGAGTTCGACATTTGCCAGAAGGCTTGCACCATACCGATGACGGTGCCGAGGAATCCGATCATCGGGGCACCGCCCGAGATGGTGGCGAGCACGTGGAGCCGCTTCTCGAGGGCTGCTACTTCCAGGTTGCCCGTGTTCTCGATGGCGGTCTGAATCTCTGGGGCGGGACGGTTCATGCGGCTGATGCCACGTTCGATGATGCGCGACCCAGGTGTGTTGGTCACGCGGCAGAAGTTGACGGCGCTCTTCACGTCGCCGTTCTTCATGTAGTCGCGGATGCGGTCCATGAAGAGGGGGTCGTCCTTCTCCGCAGCGCGGATGGCGATGAAGCGTTCGATGAAGATATAGACGGCGACGACGCTGAGTGCGGCAAGCACAATCATGATCCAGCCGCCCTGCTGCATGAGTTCGAGGATGCTGAGTTCTTTCATTTTTTGAGGGATGTTTTTGGGATGGTTTTTTCTAACAGTGCAAGGAGTGTTAGCAGGGTTAGAGATGCTGTGAATGGCTTATTCGAGGCAAGCCTTGTACTGGTGAATGGTCTGTTCGAGGCCGAGGTAGAGGGCGTCGCAGATGAGTGCGTGGCCGATGCTCACCTCGTCGAGCCAGGGGATGTGCTGGTGGAAGAAGGCAAGGTTCTTGAGCGAGAGGTCATGTCCGGCGTTGAGACCGAGACCACAGCGACGTGCCACCTCGGCGGCACGGACGAAAGGTGCGATGGCTGCGGCGGGGTCCTTGGCATAGTCGGTGGCGTAGGGCTCGGTGTAGAGTTCGACGCGGTCGGTGCCGATCTTGGCAGCCAGTTCGATGAGTTCGGGGTCGGTGCCGATGAAGATGCTGGTGCGGATGCCGAGCGACTTGAAGTCGGCGACGATGTCGGTGAGGAAGTCGAAGTGCTTGCGGGTGTCCCAGCCGGCATTCGACGTGATCTGGTCGGGCGAGTCGGGCACAAGTGTCACCTGGGTGGGGCGCACACTCTTGACGAGTTCGACGAACGACGGCTGCGGATTGCCCTCAATGTTGAACTCGGTGGTGAGGATGGGCTTCAGTTTGACGACGTCGTCGTGGCGGATGTGGCGCTCGTCGGGACGTGGGTGCACGGTGATGCCGTCGGCGCCAAAGCGTTCGCAGTCGTGTGCCACCCGAAGTATGTCGGGGTTGTTGCCGCCACGTGCATTGCGGATGGTGGCAATTTTGTTGATGTTGACGCTGAGTTTAGTCATTTGTTGTTCTTTTTTTGAGTAAATGACAGCCGAAGATTACATTTTCAAAAAAAATCATTAACTTTGCGGCTGCAGAGAGTTAAAATCTTTGCAAATGTAGTTATTTTTTCGCAATGTAGTGTCTTGACGGGCAATATTTTGAGGAAAAATAACATTCACACACCATTATTCAACGTCTATTCACATTTTTGATATGGCAGAGACGCAGTTGACATTTGCCCTTTTCGGCAACACATTTCAGGAGCGCAAGGCTACGGCGGTTCAGAAACTGCTGGCCGTGCTCGAACAGAAAGAAGCCCAGATAAGCGTCGAGGAAACTTTCTACCAGTTTCTGACCGACAAGTTGAAAATCCACGTGCCGGCGTGCCAACTCATACACGACAATAACTTCAAAGCCGACTTCGTGGTCTGCATGGGAGGCGACGGAACGTTTCTCGACGTGGCAAGCCGCGTGGGCGACAAGCAGATTCCCATCATCGGATTCAATATGGGCCACCTGGGATTTCTCGCTTCGTTCACGCCCGACGACATCGAGGCGGTCATCGAATCCGTGTGCAGCGGCGTCTTCCGGACTGAAGACCACAGCGTGCTTCAGCTCAGCTGCGACGAAAATGTGCTCGACGGCTATCCATACGCCCTCAATGAGATAGCTATCCTGAAACACGACATATCGTCGATGATCAAAATCCACACACACATCAACGGCGAATACCTGACCACGTATCAGGCAGACGGACTCATCGTCGGTACGCCTACCGGTTCGACGGCCTACTCGCTCAGTGTGGGTGGTCCGATTGTCGTGCCGCAAAGCCAGACGATGACCCTCACGCCAGTGGCGCCACACAGCCTGAACATGCGTCCGCTGGTATTGTGCGACGACTCGGAGGTGAGTCTCGTGGTCGAGAGTCGCAGCCACCATTTCCTCGTCTCGGTCGATGGCCGCAGCCAGAGCTACGACGAGGGAATCCACCTGCGCATCCGTCGGGCACCCTACACCGTGAAGGTGGTCACGCGGCTGTCCCAAAGCTACTTCACCACACTACGCCTCAAGATGATGTGGGGCGCCGACAGAAGAAATGGGTGAGTGAAAAGTGAAAAGTGAAAAGTGAAAAATAAAAAGTCTGCCGACTGAAACTCAAAACTCAAAACTCAAAAACTCAAAAATCTAAAAACTCTAAAACTTGAAACTCAACCGCACCAAATACTCGACACGCACCATCGTCCGTTGGTTGTGGAAACACCATCGGCGTTGCCGCCTGCAGGCCACCATCAATGTGGTGGTCGGACTGCTGCAAGTGGCGCTCGGACTGGTGGGGGTCGAGATGCTGAGGCGGCTCACAGATATTGCGGTGGGAAAGATGGAGGGCTCGCTCGTGCTCTACGCCAGTCTGTTTGCCGGCGTGCTGGTCGGCGAATTGCTGCTCCATATCCTCATGACATGGGTGAGGGCAGTGCTGGGCGTGAAGACGCAGAACCTGATGCAACAGCATTTTTTCGCCCGTTTGCTGAAGGGACGTTGGAATGGTGTGGAGCGTTTCCACAGCGGCGACGTGCTCAACCGACTCTTCGGCGACGTGAACGACATCGTCGGTCTGATGACCGAAGTGCTGCCCTCGACCGTCATCATCGTGGTGCAGTTCGTGGCGTCGTTCATCTACTTATATATAATGGACTCGATGCTGGCACTCATTGTCGTGTGCACGGCACCGGTGTTCATCCTCCTCAGCCGTTTCTACTTCCACCGTATGCGGCGCATCGTTCGCAAGATCAAGGACAGCAACTCCGCGCTGCAAAGCATCATCCAGGAGAGTGTGCAGCACAAGATGGTGGTGAAGGTGATGGAACGTACCGACACAATGGTCGGGCGTCTGGAGCAGCGTCAGTCGCTGCTGCGCACACAGATCAAGAGCCGTGCCCGCTTCTCCATCCTGACGAAGGCCTTTGTCAACATCGGCTTTGCCGGAGGATACCTCGCCGCCCTGGTGTGGGGACTGTTCCAGTTGCAGGATGGACTGATTACGGTGGGTGTGCTGATGGCGTTCACCCAACTCATCAGCCGCATCCAGCGCCCCTTGCTCGACATGGCGCGACTGCTGCCCACGCTGGTCAACAGTCTGACGTCGAGCGAACGCCTTATGGAACTGGAGGAACTGCCGCTCGAACCCCAGGAGTCGGCTGTCCACATGGATGGAAAGGTCGGACTGCGCATCGAGCAGGTGGACTATCAATACACCGACCGCGGACGCCACGTGCTGCGCAACTTCAGCTACGACTTCCGTCCTGGCTCGTTCACCGCCATTCTCGGCGAGACGGGTGCCGGCAAAACCACCCTTATCCGCCTGATGCTGGCGCTCATCGAGCCCACCCAAGGGCGTATATGCCTATACCAGACAGAGGGTGGGGAGCATACCGTCTCACCCGCCACGCGCTGCAATTTCTCGTATGTGCCGCAGGGCAACACCCTGTTCAGCGGAACGATTCGCGAAAACCTGCAGTTCGGCAACCCCGACGCAACGACCGAACAGATGCACTGCGCCCTGCATCTCGCCATGGCCGACTTCGTGCAAGACCTTCCCCAAGGGCTCGACACGCGTTGTGGCGAAGGCGGTGGCGGACTGAGTGAGGGGCAGGCTCAGCGCGTGGCCATCGCCCGTGCCATCCTGCGGCCCTGCCGTGTCCTGCTGCTGGACGAAGCGACCAGTGCCCTCGACGTACAGACCGAGCGCCTGTTGCTCGAACGCCTGAAAGCTCACTTCACCGACACGACCATCATCTTTGTGACCCATCGCCTGGCCGTCGTCGGATTTACGAGCGACCAACTCACCATGCATAGAATTAGTTAATCATGATAGAATACGTTCACGGTCGTCTCGACGACCTCACACCAGCCACCGCCACCGTCGAATGTTTCGGTGTGGGTTATCTGCTCAACATCTCGCTCAACACCTTTTCAGCCTGTCAGGGAAAGGAGGAGGTGCGTCTCTATGTCCATGAAGCCATTCGCGAGGATGCCTATGTGCTCTTTGGCTTTGCCACGAAGGACGAGCGCACCCTGTTCCTGCAGCTCATTGGGGTGAGCGGAATCGGTGGAAACACCGCCCGCATGATTCTCTCTGCCTATTCGCCCGCTGAGCTTTGCGACATCATCCTTACGGGCAACGACAAACTGCTGAAGACGGTGAAGGGACTGGGCGTCAAGACTGCCCAGCGCATCATTGTTGAGCTGAAAGACAAGGTGCCCACGCTCGGCATCACACCCACCGTCGCTGCTACGAGCGACGATGCGGCTCCCGCCATCAATCAGCAGGTGCACGACGATGCTGTCGAGGCCCTTCGTGCGCTCGGCTATCAGCCTGCTCCCGTTGCCAAGGTCGTGCGTGCCATCCTCAAGGACGACCCCGAGGCTACCGTTGAACGTGTGATCAAGATGGCCTTCAAGATGCTTTAAGTAATCATTCACAGCAACGATTAAAAAATCAACGACCATGAAGAAGAAAATGTTTTGGGTGTCCTGTGCCATCTTGTGCTTCGCAGCTTGCAAGCAATCGACCCCCAGCACTGAGGGTGTACCGGCGCAGACGGCAGTAGCCGAAGAGGCTGTGGTGGAGGAGAGCAACGACACCAGCGCCTTTGTCACACTGACCGATGTCGTGCCCGACGCCATTCTCGAAATCCGCTACTTCGGCACCTACAACTTCGTCGGAACGCGCATCGACGGCTACCTTGAGCCGACTGCCCTCATGACGCGTGAGGCAGCCGACAGCCTGCGTGCCGTCAGCGACGACGTGAAAGAACTGGGCTACCGCCTGAAGATTTACGACGCCTATCGTCCACAGCAGGCCGTCGATCACTTCGTGCGCTGGGCTGCCGACATGGATGCCACCGAGATGAAGCCGTATTTCTATCCCGACCTGACAAAGAGAGTGCTCTTTCCCAGGCAATACATCTGCGAGAGGAGTGGACACACCCGCGGTTCGACGGTCGATCTTACGCTGTTCGATATGGAGACAGAGAAGGAAGTGGACATGGGCGGCACGTTCGACTGGTTCGGTCCCGAGAGCCACCCCGACTTCTGTGGTAATCCCGAGACCGGCACCTACACCGGCGACAACCACGCAAGCCCCACCGGACGTAGCATCACTCCCGAGCAGTTCACCAACCGCATGATCCTGCGCGGCGCCATGCTGCGCCACGGCTTCAAGCCCATGACGACGGAGTGGTGGCACTTCACGCTCAAGGACGAACCCTTCCCCGACACCTATTTCAACTTCCCCGTTCAGCAACTGAAGTGATGAGACACCTTGGCCACACACTGTCCACGCTCCTGTTGTTCTTCACTTTAAGCTCGATTCCGTTAACGGTTTTGGCACAGGTGCAGCGCCCGTTCGAGGAGGACGGCGAAGCGTCGTACTATGGTTCTGCCTGGCACGGCCGGCGCACGGCCGACGGCGGCATCTACGACAAGGAGGCCCACATCTGTGCCCACAAGACGCTGCCCTTCGGCACGCGCATCAAGGTGACGAACAAGAAAAACGGGAAATACACCATCGTGCGTGTGACTGACCGCGGACCCTTCGGCCGTGGACGCATCGTCGATTTGTCGAACGCTGCGGCACGCGACATCGACATCATCAGTGCCGGCGTCGCGCCGGTGCACCTCGAAGTGTTGCCCGACGAGATTGAACTGGCGACCGACTCCGTCATGGAGACGCTCATTAAGGAAAAACTGATGCTGGTACCGCGGCTGGAAACGATGCCGAAGTGGGAGCCGCCGCGTCACTTCTGGTAAATACGCTCGCCCACATATTTGGCGAGTGCTCGGGCAACGCCCGAAAGCCGGACGAACTGCTGCATCACCTCGGTCTGCTTGCCGACATCGCCCATCACGGCGGGGTCGGCAAGTTGCTTTTTCAGCGACTTCAGTTCGTCGTTCACAATGAGGAATTTGTAGTCGAGCATGAGCCGGCTGATGTATTCGCCGAGCAGTTCCTCCTCGCTCGGCATTTGCTGACCGCGGCTCAGCTGGTAGCGGTCGCTGAGCAGGTCGGTGGCTTCGCGGCTGATGTCGAAGTCGGGACTTGCCGCAAAGTGACGGCTGCACACGAACCCTTCGTCGGCGATGTGTCCGACCGCCTCTTGCAGCATCCGCACGTAGAGCGGGTGGTGGAACGTGAGTTGATCGATGGCGAGTTCGTCGGCCACATAGCGAGCAACGGGCTTTTCTTCCGACTGCCCCTCCTGGTTGGTGAAGGTAATGGCACGTTCGCCGTAGCGCACGACGAGCGTCATGATCATGCGTTCCAGGCGGAGATAGGGCGACGTCACCCCATGTATGTCCACCGAGGACGGGCCTGTAACGGGCTGTGCAAAGGACGAGGATGCGTTCTCATCGGTGTCGGGCGGCGCATCGGTCGCGCTGAGTCCTTCCAGTGCATCGTCGCCAGATGGGGGCGTAACTTGCTGCGAGGCTGCATCGGGCAACAGTTCGGCGGGCATTTCGCGCTCCTGCTGTGCCTTGCGTTCCTGCTCGTGCAGCTGACGTTGCCGCTCACGTTCGCGCTCCACTTTCTTGGCGTCGATGTATTCGCGGCGCATCTTCACGCAGTTGCGCGTGAGCATTTGCTCGTCCATGTGCATGATTTCGGCACATTCATGCAGATAGGACGTGCGGAGGATTTCGTCGGGGATGACCTTGATGCTGTCGAGGATGCCGGTGACGAGCTGGCTGCGCTTCAGGGGGTCACGTCCGGCTTGCTCCATCAGCAGGTTGACTTTGAAGAGGATGAAGTCGGTCTGATGTTGCTCGACGTAGGTGCGAAACTCCTGTGCGTTGTGCTTTTGGGCAAAGCTGTCGGGGTCGTCACCGTCGGGCAGGAGCAGGACTTTCACGTTCATGCCCTCGGCCAGCAGCATGTCGGTTCCGCGCAGGGCGGCGTGTATGCCGGCTTCGTCGCCGTCGTAGAGCAGGGTGATGTTCTGCGTGAAGCGGTGCAGCAGTCGGATTTGTGCTTCGTTGAGGGCTGTTCCCGAGTTGGCGACGACGTTCTCGATGCCACACTGGTGCATGGAGATGACATCGGTATAGCCCTCGACCATATAGACGAGGTCGTCCTTGGCGATTTGCTTCTTCGCCTGAAAAATGCCGTAGAGTTCGTTGGATTTGTGGAAGACATCGCTCTCGGGCGAGTTGATGTACTTCTGCTCCACACCTTTGGTGCGGCTGTCGAGTTTGCGGCCGCCGAAAGCAACGACCTTTCCGCTCACATTGAACCACGGAAAGATGACGCGGCCGCGATATTTGTCGAGGAGGTCTCCGTTGTCGCGCTGGATGGAGAGTCCGGTGCGGGTGAGGAATTCGGGTTTGTAGCCGGCCTTCACCGCTGCCTTCGACATGGCATCCCACGAGTCGGGGCTGTAGCCGAGGCGGAACTTCTCGATGATGTCGTCGCGGAACTGTCGGCTGCGGAAGTAGGCCAGACCCACGGCTCGCGCATCGGCGTCGTCCATCATGGTGTCGTGGAAATAGTGGCTGGCCCACTCGTTGACCGCAAACATACTCTCGCGGTTGCTCTGGCTGAGGCGCTCCTCGTTGGTCAGTTCCTTTTCCTTGACCTCGATGCCATACTTCTTCGCCAGGAACTTCAGTGCCTCGTAGTAGCGGAGTTGCTCCATCTCCATGATGAAGTGGACGGCATTTCCGCCCTTGCCGCACGAAAAGCACTTGCAGATGCCACGGGCTGGATTGACATAGAACGACGGCGTCTTGTCGTCGTGAAACGGGCACAAACCTTTGAAGCTTGCACCCGAGCGACGCAAGGTGACATAGTCCGACACCACATCGACGATGTTGGCGGCGTCCACTATACGGTCGATGGTCGCCTGGTCAATCATGCTACTTCAGTAGGTTGAAAAATTCTTCTCGCTTCTGTTCGTCCTTGAATTCTCCGCAGAAGTCGATGGTGCGCGTCTGAGCCCCCTGTTTTTCCACGCCGCGCATTTGCATGCACAGGTGCTGGGCTTCGACCACGACGATGACGCCGCGCGGATGGAGGGCCTCCTGGATGCAGCGGCGGATTTGTACGGTCAGGTGTTCCTGCACTTGCAGCCGACGGGCGAAGATATCGACGACGCGGGGAATCTTGCTCAGTCCGACAATTTCGCCGTCGGGGATATAGCCCACGTGAACACGGCCGAAGAACGGCAGGATGTGGTGTTCGCAGAGGGAGTAGAACTCGATGTCGCGGACGACAATCATCTGCTTGTAGTCCTCCTTGAACGTAGCCGAACGCAGTACGGCGATGGGATCCATGTCGTAGCCGCAAGTGAGCTGCTGGAGGGTGCGTGCCACACGCAGCGGTGTGCGCACCAGTCCCTCGCGCTGAGGGTCCTCGCCGATGAGCTGCAGCAGGCGTTCGGTCAGCTGTTGCAGCTCGGCATTCTTTTCGTCAGTAGTCATTTTCTACTTGAACTTAATGATTTCGCTGCGCACGACGACGGCATCGGAACTGATGCGGCGTACGCGGGAGAGATATTCGTTGGCTTCCTGGCGGGTAGAGAAGTCGCCGACGTGACAGCGCCAGTGGGGTGCGGCAAAGGTGGTGTAGGCCCGCAGTTCGGGGAAGGCCGCTGTGACCTGTGCTCCGATGCGCTGTGCCTTCTGCTGGTCAACGCGCTGGCTGCTGCCCCAGTACACCTGTATGCGATAGCCTTTCAGCTTCTGACGTTTGCCGACGTGCATGCTGAAGTCGTTTCTCGCAGGCTCGTCGTCGGCAATTTCTACCTCGCCCCCGTTCACGATTTCCGTGAGGCGGTCGTCCTGTGTCACCGTCACCGTTCCCTCGCCGTTGATGGGCTGTTCGAGGTGTTGAACGATTTGCTGGGCACGGCTGCTGAGGGCTGTCAGGAGTAGAAAACCGGCAAAAATGACTCGCTTCATGGTCTTGTCAGTTGTAAAAGCGACAGTGAAGAACCTGCCACTGCGTATGGGGCAGGCCTTCACTGCATGGGGATGAAATTATTTCCAGGCGTCGATGATGCCCTTGAAGTCGGCCACCTTCAACGATGCGCCGCCGATCAGGCCGCCGTCGATGTCGGGCTTGGCAAACAGTTCGGGTGCGTTCGATGCCTTGCACGAACCACCGTAGAGGATGCTGGTCTCTTCGGCCACTTCCTTGCCATACTTCTCAGCGATGACCGAGCGGATGTAGGCGTGGATTTCCTCGGCCTGCTCGCTTGTGGCGGTCTTGCCGGTGCCGATGGCCCAGATGGGTTCGTAGGCGATGACGATCTTCTTGAAGTCGTCGGCGCTGAGGTTGAAGACGCTGCCTTCCAGTTCGGCCTTCACGACTTCGTTCTGCTTGTTTGCCTCACGCTCTTCCAGGCTTTCGCCGATGCAGAAGATGACCTTCAGGCCGTTTTCGAGGGCGAGCAGCACTTTCTCCTTCAGGATTTCGGGTGTTTCGTGATAGTACTCGCGGCGTTCGGAGTGGCCGAGGATGACGTATTCAGCGCCTGTCGATTTCACCATTTCTGCGCTCACTTCGCCGGTGTAGGCACCGCTCTTCTTGTCGGCACAGTTCTCGGCACCGAGTCCGATGACGCTGTGGTCGATCACGTCGCTCACCTTGGCGAGGTGGATGAAGGGTGTGCAGATGACAACGTCGCAGTTGGGCTTTTCAGCTTTCAGTACGTCGTTCAGCTCGGTAGCGAGCGCCAGGCCTTCCTGGAGGTTCTTGTTCATCTTCCAGTTGCCTGCAACAATCTTTTTTCTCATAATGATTTTGTTTTTATAAAAGGGGTTAATGGATGAGTTCAGTGGTGGGGTGGGGCGGCGACGCGGTCGCCGCATAGGGGGACAGGAAGTTACTCCTGGGCAGCGGTGTTGGCTGCTTCTGAGCAGCGGGGTGCCTACTCCTGGGCAGCGGGGGTGGCTGCTTCGGGGCTGTGGGGTTGGCGCTTGAGGGTCGCGAGGGTGGCTGCGAGTTCCTGTTCGTCGGGCAGCATCCAGTTGCTCCACTTCGCACGGACGACGCCGTCGCTGATGATCATCAGTCCCGGGTTGGCACGCACCATCGTCTTGAGCAGCCGTTCGTCGCTCTCGAGGTAGCTGTATTCCGCCCCTGTGTGTTCGGTCCAGAACTGCTGTGCCTGAGCATCGCTGGCGGTGAGGCAGTAGAAGGGCAGGGCGAGCTTCACGGCATAGTCGTAAGCTTCGTTGACCAGTCCGACGCAGCCTTGGTCGGCATCGCGCAGGTTGGGCGCGATGAGCAGGAGCGTCGTGCCGCTGCCGTAGATGATGTCGGTGCTGAGGTCCGTACCGCTCGCGGCGTCGATGGCGAAAAATTCTGCCACATCGAGTTCATGCACGCGGTGGCTCAGCGGCGAGTGTTGCTCGGGTTCGTCTATCATTTTCCGCACATCGGCGCCCACGTGCCAGGGTCGGAAATCGACCACGGGCAGGGTGCTGAGGCAGTAGAACGCGTAGCAGACGATGCCGACCATGAGGGGTGTCGAAACCAGCCATGCGCTGCCCGTGGGCAGGAGGCGCTGCTGAAATCTCGGCCGCCACCACACGGCGATGGCGCAGAGGAGCAACACGAGGTTCTTGGCCAGTGTCTGTCCGTTGGTCAGGATGAGGGCGTCGCCGAAGCAGCCGCAATCGCTGATGGGGTTGAACAGCGCCAGCCACAAGCTCAGCAGCGTCATCACCAACATGAGCAGCAGGGTGGCACGTGCCACAAACCGCCGGTTGAGTCCGAAGAGCAGGCACACGCCGAGCGAAAACTCGACGAAGGCCAGCGCCACAGCCGCTGTCAGCAGCAGGAGCCCTTCGCCCAGCCCGAGGCCCATCGCTGCGCTGTAGTCGGCGAGCTTCACCATCGTGCCGATCGGGTCGTTGGCCTTCACCCAGCCGGAGAAGAGGAATGTCAGGGCCAGCAACAACGCCGCTGCGTTGACCAGCCAATAGACAGTCTTTCTATACCTCTTGGACATTCTGCTCCGAGAGTTTGATGAGTCCGAACACAGCGTAGTTGATCATGTCCATGTAGTTGGCGTCGATGCCTTCCGAGACAATGGTGCGCCCGTCGTTCGACTCTATTTCCTTGGTCCGGTATATCTTCATCAGGATCAGGTCGGTGTAGCTGCTCACGCGCATCGAGCGCCACGCCTCGTCGTAGTCATGGTTTTTGCGGATCATGAGTTCCAAGGCCCGTTGTGCCTGGCGGTCGTATTCGGCGAGCGCCTGGTCGGGCGTCATGTCGGTCTGTTCGGCAAATCCACGTTCGAGCTGTATGAGAGCCACGATGCCATAGTTGACAATGCCCTGAAATTCAGGGTAGATGCCCTCGTCGACCAGTGCCTCACCCTTCACCTCGAGGCTGCGGATGCGGTTGGCCTTGATGAAGATTTGGTCGGTGACGGACGAGGGTCGCATGATGCGCCACGCCGCCCCGTAGTCCTTCAACTTCTTGGCGAACAGGTCGCGGCAGGCCTTGAGTGCCTGTCGAAACTGCGTGTTCGTATGTTCGAGATTCGAGCTCATTCTTGCTTTGTTGTTTCCACCTGCAAAGGTACGACAAAAAAGTGAAAAGAGAAAAGTGAAAAGTGAAAAATGCACCGACGGCCGTATTATTTCAGAAAAACAGCGATGTAAGTCCGTTTTTCGGCCCACCAAATTCCGCTCGTCTGCCTTTCAAACTCCATTCTTCTGCCCTTCAAACTCCACGCTTCCGCCCAACAAACTCGGCGGCTGTGCGGACAAAACTCAAAATATCGTTGATATTTTCAAAAATTCCAGTGATATTTCTACAAATTCCATTGATGTTTTTACAAATTCCATTGATATTTTGAGTTTGGTCTGCGCCGTCGCTGAGTTTGGTCTGCGCCGTCGCTGAGTAGGGTCTGCACCGCCGCTGAGTAGGGTCTGCACCGCCGCTGAATTTTTTCGAAATATTTTTACTCAACTCTCGGAAGTTGTTTTTTATACCAAGAATAGTATGAATAACATAAATCCTTTAATTTTTAATTTTTATTTTTCACTTTTCACTTTTTTGTACTACCTTTGCAGCGTCAATATTTGACCCTCTAACGTTTAACGTTTAACTTTTTACTTTCATCAACACAGAAATCCCATGAAAAGAACTATTCTGAAGACCTTGCTCGTGGCTGCCGTCGTAGCCGGATGCATCAGCTGTACGGAGAGCGGACTGAAGTACCGCCTCGAAGGTAAAATCGCCGACATGGAGCAGGACGACACCCTTCTGCTCATCGACGCAATGACGGAAGACACCGTCGCACTCGTACCCGTGGTGAAGGGTGTCATCACACCCGTCGAAGGCACGGTGAAGGAGACGGTCTATGCCGTCCTGACCAACAAGGACCGCACAGCCGGACTGCAGCCGATCTTCGTGGAGGAAGGCACCATCACGATCGAAGGTAGCATGAACGGCTACTTCCCTGTCAAACTCAGCGGTACGCCCCTCAACGACGATGCCGGCAAGATGGTGAAGGCCGTCATGGACCTCAGCGACGAATTTGAAAAGGATGAAAATGCCGATCCGGAGGACTTTGTCAAGCGGCTCGGAGCCATCACCGCGGGCACCATCCGCCAGCACAAGGACGACCTGCTGGGTTACTTCGTGCTCACACAGTTCAATGAAGGCATCGAACAGGACGAAATGAACGAACTGCTCGCCTTGCTCGAACCGAAATTCGGCGAAGACGAAAACTTCAAGGCGATGAAAGAAGCCTACGAAAAGAAGGCTGAGACCGGCGAAGGCAAGATGTTCATCGACTTCGAGGCCGAATACGAGGGCAAGATCCAGAAACTCAGCGACTATGTCGGCAAAGGCAACTACGTGCTTGTTGACTTCTGGGCTTCGTGGTGCGGACCCTGCCGCGCTGAAATCCCCAACCTCATCGCTGCCTACAACAAGTACAAGGCAAAGGGACTCGTCGTGCTCGGCGTAGCCACTTGGGACAAACCTGAGGACACTCTCAAGGCTATCGAAGAGGACAAGATTCCCTATCCCCAGATCATGAACGCCCAAAAGGCTGGCAGCGACGCCTACGGCATTGAAGGCATTCCGCAGATCATCCTCTTCGGCCCCGACGGCACCATCGTGGCACGCGACCTGCGCGGCGAAGCCATCGAGGCAAAACTGGCCGAGATCTACAAATAAGGACACCTCCCCCAGCCCCTACCCATTCACAGGCATCGCCCGAGTAGGGGGGAGGGTATAGCCCAATAAATGTTTAACCTTAACACACACAAACGACAATGAAAAAGAATCTGATTCTGACAATGGGACTGTTCATGCTGTCCCTGTGCGCCGTGGCTCAGGACTGGACCGGCCGCGTGTACCAATGCACAGAGAGCGACCAGATCCGTCTGCAGATGGTCAACGAGATGAAGAGCGACCCTGACTTCGACAAAATGGACGACACTGAAAAGACCTACACCGCCATGCTCATCGGCTGTATCGACGTCAAGCTGGCCCTGAAGTTCAAGAAGGACAACAAGGTGACGCGGAGTGCCTACATCACACTGAACGAAGAAAAAATGAAGCAGGCGGGCATCCCCTCCATGCTCAACGAACCGTTCAAGCAGATGATTCGCGGCATGCAGGACGACATGAAGGAAACCTTCACCTATTCGTTCAAGCCTGGCATCCTGGTCATCGACGGCGACGAATACGCCATCCTCGAAGACGGCAAGAAACTCAGCACCACTCTCAACGACGTCAAGCTGACCTTCGTCCGCAAGTAGTCGGAACTCGTTCTGCTACGAATGCCACGAATGGCACGAATTCTTTACCTATCAAGGAAAGCAATTCGTGCCATTCGTGGCATTTGTGGTGAAGAAGGTGCTCAGTACGTCCACTGTTCCCATTCGCTGCATTCGCAGTAGCGGCGCAGCAGGTCGGCGATGCAGTCGCAGCAGGCCTGCACCTGGGCTGTGTCGCCGTCGTAGCCGTTGACCAGGGCGAGCAGCGTGGACGACTGTAGCGACAGCTTCGTGCGCTCGTGGTCGCTGGTGGGTGTGCCGATGCCGCCCGTGGCATCGCGATAGACCGGCAGCCCAGCAATGTTGAGCGGACCTCGGCCGATGCCTTCGTAGGGCTCACCCTCGCGACCGATGCCCAGCACCAGCGTGTCGCCGTCGATGCGGTCGGCATCGAAGCCGCCGATGCTGTAGCCATAGCGCATCGACGCCAGGTTGACGAGATCGACGCAGGTGTCAATCTGATAGAGCGACTTGCCCTGCAACACGCGGCGCACCAGCTGTTCGGACGAGGGGCGGTAGCGGCTGGGGTCCTTTCCGCAAGCCTTGTAAGCCTGGCGCGTCGCCTCGATGCCGCTGATGTGCTTCAGCGTCTCGGGCGTCAGTTCGCGCTGCATCTGCTGTTCGCAAGCCTTGATTTCCTGCCACAGTCCTTCGCTGTAGGCAGAGTTCCGAAAACGAGCCAGCACCGCACCACCCACAAACGCGGGACAGGCATTGCGCAATTCGTCGCTCACGAGGATGGTTTTTCGTTCCATAACCTTTCAAAAATTTGTTTTTGGGAACAAAATTACGACATTTCGCACGAAAAATGCAAGAGCTACGGCAAAAAAGCCGTAACTTTGTGCAGGAAAAGTAGAAAGGAACATGCAGACAGCCATCGTCGGAGGCGGTGCCGCCGGATTCTTTCTGGCGGTCAACCTCAAGGAACGTGCGCCGCAGATGCGGGTCGTCATCCTTGAGGCGGGCCAGCATGTGCTGCGCAAAGTGCGTGTGTCGGGCGGTGGCCGCTGTAACGTCACCAATACCTTTGCCGGTGTGGACAACCTTGCCCAGGTCTATCCGCGCGGCCATCGGCTGATGAAGCACCTGCTGCACAGCTTCTCGCCGCAGGATGCCTATGCGTGGTTCGAACGCCACGGCGTGCCCCTCACCATCCAGCCCGACGGCTGTGTGTTCCCACGTTCGCAACAAAGCCAGAGCATCATCGACTGCCTGCTGGGGCACGCCCGTCGGCTCGGCGTGGAAGTCGTCACCGGACAGCGCGTCACCGACCTCGACACGCTGCACGAGTTCGATTTCGTGGCTGTGACGACGGGGGGGAACTCCTTCCCTAAGTCCCTCTCCGAAGGGGAGGGAACCTCCGACGGATGGGTGGATTGCTGTCCGTCGCTCTTCACTTTCAGCATCGACGACGCCGTGCTGCACACCCTGATGGGCACCGTCGTCGAAGGCGTCAGCGTACAGCTCGCCGGCACGAAGTTCCGCGCCAACGGTCCGCTGCTCGTCACCCACTGGGGCATGAGCGGGCCCTCCATCCTCCGCCTCAGCAGCTACGCCGCACGCCATCTCCACGATGGCGGCTACAAGGCAACGCTCTCTGTCAACTGGCTCAGCGCGACCGAGGCCGAGGTGAAGGCTGCCCTGCGTGCTGCGACGGCGTCGCACACCCAGCGTCAGGTCTCCTCCCAGAATCCCTTCGGCCTGTCCTCCCGACTGTGGCAATATCTGCTGCAAAAAGCAGGCATCGCCAAGCGTTGGGGCGAACTGACCGCCAAGGACCAGAACCGCCTCGCCAACCTTCTCGTCAACGACACGTACAGCGTCAGCGGCCGTGCCCCCTTCCGCGACGAGTTCGTCACCTGCGGCGGTGTCTCGCTGTCCAGTCTCAACCCGCAGACCCTCGAGAGCCGCACGCGCCCTGGCACCTACTTCGCAGGCGAGGTACTTGACATCGACGGCGTGACCGGCGGCTTCAACTTCCAGTGTGCCTGGACCACCGCCTACGTCGTGGCGCAGGCCATCAGCCGCCAAGCCCAAGGAGAAACCTCCCCCAGCCCCTCCTAAGGAGAGGTGTACAGCCGGCCGGCCACTTTTAACTTTTAATTTTTCACTTTTAACTTTTCACTTTTAACTTTTAATTTTTCACTTTTCACTTTTCATATAATGACACAGACATTGCACCCAGCCTCGCTCTGCGTTCATGCAGGCTACAAGGCAAAGAACGGCGAGCCCATCGAATTGCCCATCATTCAAAGCACTACCTTCAAGTACGACGACTCCGACGAGATGGCACAGCTCTTCGACCTGAAGAAAGAAGGCTATTTCTACACCCGTCTGCAAAACCCGACCAACGACGCCGTGGCTGCCAAGATAGCTGCGCTCGAAGGCGGTGTCGGCGCCGTGCTGACGTCGAGTGGCCAGGCAGCCAACTTCTACGCCGTGTTCAACATCTGTGAAGCCGGCGACCATATCGTGACGTCGAACGAGATCTACGGCGGCACCTACAATCTATTCGGCGTCACGCTGAAGAAACTCGGCATCGACTGCACCTTCGTTTCGCCCGAAGCCAGCGATGAGGAAATCCAGGCTGCCTTCCGCCCGAACACCAAGTTGCTGTTTGGCGAAACCATTTCGAATCCTGGCTGTGCCGTGCTCGACATCGAGCGCTTCGCACGTATCGCCCACAGCAACGGCGTACCCCTCGTGGTCGATAACACCTTTGCCACGCCCATCAACTGCCGTCCGTTCGAATGGGGTGCCGACATCGTCACCCACTCGACGACCAAGTACATGGACGGTATGGCGACCCAGGTGGGCGGCGCTGTCGTCGATAGCGGAAACTTCGACTGGATGGCACATGCCGAGAAGTTCCCAGGTCTCTGCACGCCAGACGACTCCTACCACGGCCTGACCTACGTAAAGGCGTTTGGCAAGATGGGCTACACCACCAAGCTCGTCGCCCAACTCATGCGCGACCTTGGTTCGATTCCCGCACCGCAAAACAGCTTCCTGCTCAACCTCGGACTGCAGACGCTCCACCTGCGCATGGCCCAGCACTGCAAGAATGCCCAGCGCGTGGCTGAATTTCTTCACGACTGCCCCAAAGTGGCATGGGTACACTACTGCGGACTGCCCGACGACCCCAACTACGCACGTGCCCAGAAGTACCTGCCTGGCGGTTCGTGCGGCGTGATTGCCTTCGGCTTGAAGGGCGACCGCGAGACTGCCATCCGCTGGATGGATTCGCTCCAAATGATCAACATCGTCACACACGTGGCCGACGCCCGCACCTGCGTGCTCCATCCCGCCAGCCACACCCACCGTCAGCTCTCCGACGAACAGTTGCGCGCTGCCGGTGTCGCACCCGACCTCATCCGTCTGAGCGTCGGTATCGAGGACGTGGAGGACATCCTGGCCGACATCCAGCAAGCGCTCGACCGCATCTGAAATCTTTCCACATAAAAACACAACTCCAATGACAACACGATTCTTTTTCCTCGCCGCCCTGCTGCTGACGACCCTGTCGGCAGGGGCACAAACATCGTTCGGCAAGGCTCAACGTCTGGACGAGGGTTGGCTGTTCAGGCTTCAGGACGAGGCCGACGCCAAAAACGCCGACTATAACGACTCGCGCTGGCAACGCGTCATCGTGCCCCACGACTGGGGCGTCACTCGTCCCATGTCGCCCGACCGCGGCTCGTGCCAGGGCTATCTGCCTGGCGGCATTGGCTGGTATCGCCTCCATTTCACGCCGACTGCCGAGGATGTGGCAGACGGAGGCCACCTGTATATCTACTTCGAAGGCGTCTATAATCGTTCGACTGTCTATGTCAACGGGGAGCAGGTGGGCTACCGGCCCAGCGGATTTTCGTCGTTCATGTACGAACTCACGCCCTATCTGAAGTTGGGAGCCGACAACGTGATTGCGGTGCGTGTCGATCACTCGCGTCAGGACGACTCGCGCTGGTACACCGGCAGCGGCATCTATCGTCCCGTGTGGCTGGTGCGGGCACCGGCTGTCCACCTGGCATTGTGGGGCACGGCATGGCGCATCAAGAGCCTCACAAACTCGAAAGCAACGGTCGATATCGATGTCGAAACCACGGGCGGAGGGGATGACTATGCTGCCATCGTCGAGGTGCACGATGCCGACGGACAGGTGGTGGCCTCGACACAGAAATCCGTCCCTTCGGACCGGAAGCAGACTGTCAGCGTGACCCTGCGACAGCCACACCGCTGGTCGCTCACCGACCCCTACCTTTATAAAATAGTCACGCGGCTACAGAAAAACGGCCAGGACATCGACTGCTCGGAAGTGCCCCTCGGACTGCGCACACTGCAATTCTCGCCCGACAAAGGCTTTGCCCTCAACGGCGAATGGATGAAAGTGAAGGGCGTATGTGTTCACGACGATGCCGGCGTGCTTGGCACCGCAGTGCCGAAGGACGTGTGGCGCAGCCGGCTCCTCACACTGAAGAGTCTGGGAACAAATGCAATCCGCATGAGCCACAACCCGCATGCACCTGCCCTCTACGACCTGTGCGACGAACTCGGTCTGCTGGTGATGGACGAGGCAAGCGACGAGTGGGAATTTCCGAAACGCAAATGGCTGAAGGGCTGGAACCAGGGGACGCCTGGCTTCGAGGGAACCTTCGACTACTTTGAGGACTGGATCGAACGGGACGTGGCCGATATGGTGCGTCGCGACCGTTGCCATCCGTCCATCTTCCTCTGGAGCATCGGCAATGAGGTGGATTATCCGAACGACCCCTATTCCCACCCTGTGCTCAACGGCGACAAGGACATGACACAGCCCGTCTATGGTGGCTACAAGCCTGAGCAGCCGAACGCCGAGCGCATCGGCGTGATTGCCCAACGACTCAGCAAGGTGGTGCGGAGCATCGACTCGTCGCGTGCCGTGACCGGAGCATTGGCCGGCGTGGTGATGTCGAACGAAACGGCCTATCCCGAAGCCGTCGATGTGGTCGGCTACAACTACACCGAAAGTCGTTATGTGGAGGATCATAAGAAGTATCCGAAGCGAATCATATATGGCTCGGAAAACCGCCACGACCAAGCGGCGTGGGATGCGGTGACGAAGAACGAGCATATCTTCGGCCAGTTCCTCTGGACTGGCATTGACTATCTGGGCGAAAGCGGTCCGTGGCCTGCCCGTGGCAGCGGTGCCGGACTGATAGACTTGGCCGGTTTCGTCAAGATGCAGGGCTGGCAGCGTGCCCGTATGTGGGGCATGGAGATTCCCGACAGCATCCTCTCGCTCTTCCGACCCCAGCAGCAACAGGGGAACAGGTCGCAGGAACGCGGACGTCAGCATCTGCAGACGGGTCGTCCCTACGCCCTGCGTGCCTCGTTCCGACATGGCATGAACAGCGTGGCCGACGACCACGTGGCCATCATCGAAGTGGAGGTGATTGATGAGAAAGGGAACGTCGTCTGGTTGGCAGACAACGAAGTGACGGCTCGCGTACAGGGCAAGGCGCGTCTGCTCGGCATGGAGAACGGCGACCTGAGCGACCTGCGCGACAAGACACAACCGCGCTGTCGGGTGAAAAATGGTAGGCTTGTGGCTTATGTAGATGGAAAACAGGCTCCGCAGCAGCCCGAACAGCGCAATCGCCAACGCCGCGAACGCCCTGGTCGCGATGCAGACGCGCCGACCGACGGCAGCGTCCGTGTCGTCTTCACTTCGCCCTTGCTCGAACAGGTGGAGGTCACACTCCAAAAGGATTAGTGCGGTGAATAAAGAAAAGTGAACAGCGAAAAGTGAAAAACGAAAAGTGAACAGTGAAAAGCGAAAAAGCCTACCGGTAAGATCATTTACCTTTAGCTTTTTCGCTTTTCACTGTTTACTTTTCGCTTTTATTTGCAGTCCGCTTCGGCCTCGAATGGGGCGGTGTCCATGAACGCGCGGAGCAGTTTTGCGTTCCATTGGTCCCAAGCGGTGGCCGATTTGCCTGCCGATTCGCAGACGTTGAGCATCGCCTGACGCTCGGCTGGGCTGTAGTAACGGAGAATGTAGGAGTCGAGCGGCTCGCGGTGCAGCCACGCATAGTCGGGCTTGCCACTGCGGCGAAGGCAGGTGACGGGGTCGGTGGGCACGGTGTTGGCGTCCGTCTCCTCGTCCGTTTCCCAGCGCGTGGCATAGATGTTCAGTCCCGATTGGCTGCAACGGAACGCATAATAGGTTTCGTCGGGATAGTCGCCTACGACGAAACGCTCGGCAGGCCATTCGTGGTAGTCCTGCAGCACGCAGCGGCGCTCTTCCTTGTCGGGGAACCCCTTTATCCTGCCATCCGTAATGCTGACCTGCTGTCCGTCGGGCAGCGTATATTGGCCTAAGAACACGTGTTGCAGCTGACGCTCAAGGGCACGCTTCTCATAACAGCTCTCGTGAGCCGACATCGTCCACAGGGGCTCGCCGGATTGCTTGTAGCAACTGAGCATCAACTCATCCTCCACCCACTCGAGGCACAAGCGTTGTCCTGTCTTCTGGTCACGATACTGGTTGCGTCCGTCGGGGGCGAGTGTGAACTCCTGCACGGGTTCGTCTTCCCCTAAACGATAGAGGCAATACGCTGACGACGTGGTTGGGCTGTCCTCCGAATCTCCATCGACCTCCGGCTTGCTGAAACGCTGCTGAAGGTTGCTGAACGACGCATGGTCAACGATATTGATGGGCTGTGCAGCCAGCCAGCGGTAGCCCTCCTGCTTGTAGATGCGTTCGAGGAACTTATTGGCACTGCCATATTCGTTGTAGCTGAATTCTTTGGGGGTCGTGCCGTCGCTCTCGGTGCGGATGGTGGCTTCGGGAAACTCCGCCTCGAAAGTCCACGGAGCATATCCGTAGGCATCGCCTTTCCAGTCGGTTTTGTACCACGTGGCCAACTTGTAGAGCTGGTGCTGCGCAATCAGGCTGCGCACACTGTCGAACACCGCCTCGCTCACCTTGATCGGCATGGGCATCAGCGACAGTGCATCGTAGGCATCGTCGCGGTAGGAGAGCAGACCGCCCTCGGCGAGCGTGTCCTCACGCCACAGCTCGATGCGCAGCAGTGTGTCGGCTGTCATAGCGTGGATATTGACAAAACGATAGCGCTGCAACGCACCCTCAGGCATTTCGCTGAGGTTAGGTTCGCCGCTCTCTATGCAGCCGGTGAGCAGCAGCGGCAGCACGGCTAAAAGCAAAAGCAACTTCTTCATACTTCCAAGTTTATTTCATTTTCTTCAGACGTTTGTATTCTTTTTTCGTCAAGCGCATGAAGGAACCATGCTGAGGAGCACGCACCCCCTCGATATCGACGGGGTCGCGGAAGTTGCGCAGGTGGCGGTCGGCACGGCACAGGCGATAGTGCTTCGGGTTGGTGCTGTACTGGATGTATGCCACCACCCATCCGTCGTCGCCCACGAGCTGAAAAGCGCTGCATCCTTCGCACTTCTTGTTGCCCTCGAAGCTCACGTAGTCGTTCTCGACCGGCTCACTCCACGGCCCTGTGAGGCTCTTTGCCGTGGCGGTGTAGATGCCTGGCTTGCCGCCTTCCTTCTTAATGAGCATGTGGTAGAGGCCGTCGCTTTCAAGGTAGTTGATGTCGGCATCGATGGTGGCGTAGCCCCAGTCGAAGAGCAGACGCGGCTTGGTCAGCTGTGTGAACGAACGGTCGGCATAGCTGTAGTACATACGGTCGTAGGCCTCTTCGCCGCGGTTCCACATCGAATAGTAAACGAAATAGCCGCCTCGACTGCCGTCAGCCCACACATAATTAGGGTCCCAGACAAATTGCGGTGCCCACACACGGTTCACCTTCGACCAGTCGCGATAGACGTCAGGGCTCTCGGGGTCGCAGAAGATTTCGCTGCCGCGCCTGAAGTCGAACGTCACGCTTTCCCACGTCAGCAGGTCGTCGGACCGCAGGAGGTCGATGCCGTAGTTGTCCCACACCTTCGACCGAGCCACACACATGTCGGTCGTGACCATCCGATAGCCCTTCGCATCGTGGCTGCGGGCGATGTAGGCATCGCGGGTGCCCCCTTCGATGCGAGCGTGTTGCTGGGGGTCAAACACCGGTTTGCCTCCCATCACGTCCTCGAAGTGCAGGCCGTCGCGGCTGATGGCATAGGCCGTGTACTCTCCGTCGCCGCCCATGTGGCAGTAGAGGTAGCCGTAGGTGCCGCGTACGGGGTTCTGGGCCGGCACATCTTCCACAGCCGGACCCTTCCAGTGGTCGATAAGCCGTTGCAGTTCGTCGCGTGTGACGTGGACGACAGCTCCGTGTTTCTGCTCCGAGAAATTGGTGCGGCGCATGGGGCAGCCAGGTTCATCGAAGTAGCCGAGGGGATGGAACGTCTTGAGGTCGGTGGTTTCGCAGAAGTAAAAGTTATGCGGTTGCATGGAGTAGCGGTCCTGCATCAGAATCCAACGGTCCTGTCCGATGAGTTTCCAAAGCATCGGAGCCTCATGCACGGCAGAGAGGCTGTCGCTAAAGGCGTAGTCGGTGGTGTAGGGGCCGGCGAGGCATGTGCTGGTCGAATGGCGCGGATGGCCGCTCTGAGTGGAGAAGAGGTGGTAGGTGCCGTCGATGAGCGTAATGTCGCTGTCGATCATGTGATTGGTCAGGTGTCCGTTGTCGTCGCAGGGTGCTCCGAAGAGGAAGCGTGGCGCGGAGAGCATGGTGTCGAAAGCATCGTTCATGAGGACGTAGCGGATGTGGTTGCGGCCTCGGAAGAATCGCGTCGTGAAGTGCATGAGAATGTGACCCGTCGCGGGGTCGGTAATCATCTCCGGTGCCCAGACGCAACCGACGTCCTTCCACGAGATGGGATGCCCTTCGTCGTCAAACTCGCCCGTCGGACAGGTCAATGCGCTGAAGTCGAGGTTGGTGCGTCGCCAGTGGATGAGGTCAAACGACTTGAGCAGAACGAGCCCGCGGTTGTTGCCCCAGTCGTAGATTCTGCCGTCGCGCTCCCACTCGGTAGTGCGCACTCCGTCACGCTGTCCGAAGACGTGCAGGTCGGTCATGGCCACACAGAACCCGCCGTCGGGACCACGGAAGATGTAGGGATCGCGGATGCCGTGCTGCACGGCAATCGTGTCGCCCGCCATGATGGGACGGTCGTCGTTGAGTGCTGTCCAGGTGAACCCATCCCAACTGTAGGCCATGTGCAGGCCGTGGTCGGCATCTTTGTGATAGACCATCACATAGCCCGCCATGTCTTTTTCGGAGGGAATGGGACGTGTGGAACGAGTATTGTCGTTACATTTTTGTGCGTAGGTAGCAGTGTTGAAGACAATTGCCAGCAGCAGGGCGAAGAATGTATGCTTCATATTTTTATATTGTTAAGATCTTTCAAAATTAGATAATAAATCGGGAATAAAGAAACATTTTTCTGTTTTTTTTCTCTTTTAGCATATTTCTTACTAATTTTGCAGTGGAAACATTAACAATTAACACCTACAAAACATGAAAACTATTCAAAAACTATGGCTGGCGTGTGCCGTCATGCTGCTTGGTTCAGCAACAGCTCAGGCTCAGTCCACAGCTGCGTCGCGGCTCGACGCCGCGATTGCGGACGCCACGGCGTATCTCGACACTTGCCAGACTAACTACTATCCTTACGGACTGTTGGAGAACCTGCGCGACGCCATTACGGCAGCAAACAACCTGCGGGCCGGCGATGCGACCACAACAGAGCTGAACTCTCAGCGCACCAAGGTGACCGACGCCTTGTCAGCCTTGTCAGCTGGATTCGGGAAAGTGCGGTTCGAACCCGTCGTCAGCACCGAAGTCTACGACCCACAGCGCGGTTTCATCCACCCGGGTGGCCTGCACACACGTGCCGACTTCGACCGCATCAAAGCCCTGCTGGCTGCGGGTAACGAAAAGGTGACCGCCGCCTACAACGTGCTCAAGACGGCTGGATATGCCCAGCCCGGCACTGGCACCAGCCCTGTCGAGACGATTGTGCGCGGAGGTGGTTCGGGCGAAAACTACATAAACGCTGCCCGTGGCGGTGCCATTGCCTACCAAAACGCCCTGCGCTGGCAAATCGAGGGCAACGAAGCCTGCGCCAAGAATGCCGTCAAAGTGCTCATGGCATGGGCCAATACCACGAAGGGCATCGGTGGCGACACCAACTACGCCCTGGCTGCAGGCCTCTACGGCTATGCCTTCGCTCAGGCGGCCGAACTCGTGCGCGACTACGACGGATGGAGCGCAGAGGATTTCCAGACCTTCCGCCAGTGGATGCTCGACGTGTGGTACCCTTCGGCCATGGGATTCCTGCGCGGACGCAACGGCACGTGGGAGAACGCCGGCCGCTGGTGGCAGGCCCCGGGCCACTACTGGTCGAACTGGGGACTGTGCAACGCACTGTGCATCCTGTCGATCGGCGTGCTTTGCGACGACGTCTTCATCTATAACCAAGGTCTTTCGTTCATCAAGCACGACCAGTGCGGCACCTTCACCGACCCACGCACGGCAAATCCTATCGTCAACGACGGACTCGTAGAGTTCTTCGGCAACCTCATCGTCACGACGTCCGAGAGTGAGCTGGAGACCGGTGCGTATGGCAAGCTCGGACAGATGAACGAGAGCGGACGCGACGGCGGCCATGCAGCCATGGCGCTCGGCCTGGCGGTCGATGTGGCACACTTGGGCTACAACCAGGGCGACGACCTCTTCGCCTTCATGGACCACCGACTGGCAGCTGGCATCGAATTCACCGCCGCCTGCACCCAGAATGTGAGCGGATTGCCTTGGACTAACTATCAGTATGTATCAAGCGGTTACGCCGCCACCGACAGTCGTGCATGGGTGATGACCGAACCCGCCATGCCAGCCCATACCCGCAACTACTGGGGCACCGTCATCGGTCACTACGAAGGCGTGAAGGGTGTGCGCATGCCGTTCTCCGAAAAGGCCTATGCCGCCATGGGCATCGACGGCGGCGGAGCCGGAGCTACGAGCGGCGGCTACGACCACTTGGGCTACAGCGTGCTGATGAACACCCGCGAGCCCCAGCTGGCACCCGTCGAACAGGTGCCGACCGAGCTCGCCGGACACATCGTCTTCAACGGACGGACACTCAACTATAACGAACTGGGCGGACTCACCAACACCTACACCCGAAACAACCTCAGCGCAGCCGTCAAGCCCGGACAGACCGTACGGCTCGTGCCCGTGCTGCCCGAAGGCGAGGAGAATACGGGGAAGTGGCTGTGGGAGAGCGGCGAGACGACGCAGGAACTGGAGGTGACGACCGACCGCAGCCAGGTCTATCGTGTGACCTACACCAACGCCCGCGGCATCGAGAGCCAGCAGTGCTTCAGCATAGCTGTGCAGGGCGACAGCTGGCCGCAGAGTGCTACCACCTCCATCGCGCTCAACGGCGAAGTGATCGGCACCGACGAGGCGACGGTGGATTATGGCAGCAAGCTCACGCTCACGCTGACCAACCGCTTTGGCGGCGGCATCGACGCATTCAGTTCGTGCCTCTGGGACACGGGTGCCACGACTGCCAGCCTCACCACCGACGAACTGGTGCGCGACCGCGACTTCTACGTGGCGCTGGTCACCCAGGGAGGCGCATACAACGTGCGGCGCATCCGTATCCATGTCAAGAACTACAAGCAGCAAGTGACGGTGAACAAGACGGACTATCCCGATGCCACCACGAAGATTGTGGAGAAGGGCGACAACGTGGTGATTGGCCCTGTGACCAATAAGAACTACCGAGCGCTGAAATGCCAGTGGGACAGCGGCGAAACGTCGCAGACGCTCAAGTTCGACGCCATCGAGACTTCGCAGCTGCGCACACTCACCTTCACCGACGACACGGGCGAGGAGCACAGCGTCGAATACCGCATACTGGTGAAGAACCCCGACGGCGATGCACTCATCGAGCCTGGGAACTACATCATCCGCGACTATGCGTCCGGCCTCGTGCTGACCAACGGCGGCAGCAGTGCCCTGTTCGAGGAGGAAATAGAAGGCGAGTCGGCTGATGCCTCGCAGGTTTGGAAGATTACCGCCAAGGAAACGGCTGCGACACAGTACAACATCCAGTCTGTGCTCGACGACACATACCTCACCATCACGGCCTCTCTCAAGGAAGAGGCGCAGACCTATCCGCTACGCGCCGAGCAGGCGGTGGGCGCCGACTTCTATGTGCTGCGCACACGGTCGGGAAAGTATTGGGGGAAGAAAGAAAACAACAAGGTGGACTACGGTTCATCTACCCTGACCGACTATCCCTTCCAGCTGATACCGGTCGAAGACCAGCCTGCCACCGGCATCGGGGAAGTTGAAAGTGAAAAGTTAAAAGTGGAAAGTACAAAGATTTTCGACCTGCAGGGCCGTCACCTCTCGTCGCCCCGACGCGGCATCAACCTTGTGCGCGAGACCTTGCCCGACGGAACTGTTCGGGTGAAAAAAGTCTTCCGTAGTAAATAGTCTGCACCACGCCCCGCGTGAGCAGAAACAGCAGATAGGCGAGCCACAGCATGTGGTTCGCCTTTTCTGTGAAAAGACGTGTCAGCACGACGTGGCAGCCGAAGAACAGTACGGCGGCGATGGCCGACGAGACGAGCATCTGGCGCGTGCGGGTCGTGCCGATATAGACGCCGTCCCACACGAATGCCGCCACGCCGCACAGGGGCAGCAGCGTCGCCCACGGCAGATAGACGTTCGATGCAGCCACCACGGCAGCGTCGTCGGTCAGCAGACGCAGAAAGTCCAGTCCGCCAAGGGCATAGACCGACGTGAACACGACGACCAGCCCTCCGCCCCACACAAACACGGCCTGCACCGTGCGGCGGAATGCCTGACGGTCGCCGGCCCCGTAGAACTTGCCGCACATCGCTTCGGCGGCGTAGGCGAAGCCGTCCATCACGTAGGAGAACAGGAGCGAAAACTGCAGCAGCAGCGAGTTGACCGCCAGCACTGTGTCGCCTTGTCGTGCGCCTGCGCTGGTGAAGAAGAACATCACCGCCACCATGAAGAACGTGCGGAGGAAGATGTCGATATAGACAGCCCCCCTCCGACTCCCCCCGATAGGGGGAGAGGGCTGACTATCTGAAACATTTACTTCATCTACAACCGTTATGGCCTCTCCCCCTGCCGGTGGGGTCCGCAGGGGGGCTGTTACCTTCTTCACTAACCACAGTCCCACGCCCAATCCCGTCCACTGCGCCACGAGCGTGCCCAGTGCCACGCCCTCGACCTTCATGTCCAGGCCGAAGACGAAGGCGAAGCTGGCCACGATGTTCACCACATTCTGCACGATCGAGATGAGCATCGGGCGTCGCGAGTCCTGCATCCCCAGGAACCAGCCGTTCAGAGCCGTGAGCGGAAGCATGGCCGGCGCACCCCAGATACATATATTAAAGTACGCGCGCGCGTAGTTGGCCACATCGTCGGTCGGCGACAGGAGCCAAAGCAACGCCTCGCGCAGCGGCCAGCAGAGGACAAGCAGCCCCACGCCCAGCAGCAGTCCCGTGAGCAGGGAGCGGCTCAGCAGCTGTTCCACCTCGTCGCGCCGCCCGGCCCCCAGTGCCTGGCTCGTCAGGCCGCTCGTACCCATGCGCAGGAAGCCCAGCAACCAGTACATCAGGTTGAACATCATGCCCCCCGCCGCCACGGCTCCGATGTAGGCCGTCGCGCCGAGGTGTCCGCTGATGCCGGCATCGACCAGCCCCAACAGCGGGACGGTGACGTTGCTCACAATGGCCGGCACGGCGATGCGCAGGATGTCGCGGTTCGTTCTGTTCATATTCAGGGTGCAAAGTTACGATTAAGTGAGCGGAATACGAAAAGAAAAGCCCTCTTTTCTTTTCGCATTCCCGAACGGCAGTAAGTTCGACCGAAGGTCAAAGTTACCAGATGCGCGGTACACAACGATTCAACTTCAAGCCTGCAAAATATATTATTAGTGTCTGGCAAAAGACAGCCCCGAAGGGGCGACAGACCATAGGCAGGGGTGAAGCAAAGCGCAACCCCTGCTATGGATATGACAGGAACGAAGCCCCGAAGGGGCGACAGGCAAGCTGAATAGTTGGCTATACAATGCTGCGTCTTTTATCTGTCGCCCCTTCGGGGCTACATTAACTACTGAACACCGAGCAGGGGTTGCGCTTTGCTTCACCCCTGCCTATGGTCTGTCGCCCCTTTGGGGCTTACCCTGTCCCCTGATGCCAAAATACCACTCAAAGCCTATGGCGATGGGCACCTGGCAATTTTAATCTTAGGTTGATCGAACGCCAAAGTAAAGCATCAACTTCGGCCAACGGCATCGACAACTTCTGTCATGTGAACAATAAACTGGGTGACAGTGCGGAAAAAACTCAAAATATCAATGATATTTCTGCAAATTCCATTGATATTTCTACAAATTCCATTGATATTTTTGAAAATATCATTGATATTTTGACTTTCTTCGGCACACAGCGCCACGATGCTCCGCACTCCGGCGGTCTTTGGTGTGCTGTGTGCCCAAGTTCAGGGGGTGCAAAAAAAATCACCAGATTTGCGTCGCGTAAATTTTATTTTTCGTATTTTTGCAGCGCAAAGCATCGTATAATACCTAAACATACACTAACAATGAGACACACACTTAGCACACTGCTCATGTTCGTCCTGCTGCTGCCCGCCCTGAGTTGCAGCGGCCAGAACGGCGAAAAGGAAACCGAAGTATTGCTCGAAACGACGGCTGGCGACATCCGCATCCGTTTGTTCAACGACACACCCATCCATCGCGACAATTTCGTCAAGAACGTCCAGGCGGGAAAGTACGACGGCGTGCTCTTCCACCGCGTCATCCGCAACTTCATGATCCAGACAGGCGACCCGAACACGCGCCCTGGACACGAGGCCGAACTCGAGGCTGCCAACAACGGAACGGCTGAGCCTTCGCCCACCATCGAGGCCGAAATCCTGTTCCCGAAATACTTCCACAAGCGGGGCATGGTGGCTGCCGCACGCGAAGGCGACGACGTGAATCCTGAGAAGGCGAGCGATGCCCACCAGTTCTACATCGTCACGGGAAAGTTCCAGAACGAACAGGCGTTGTTGGGTGTGGAGCTGGCACGCAAGGACGCCCGCGTGCAGCAAGTCTATCGCCAGAAGATGATGGCCCGCGCTGCGGAGCTGGACGCCCTGCGGCGTGCGCGTGAGACGACGAAACTGAGCAACGTGCTCGAAGACCTGCTCGACGAGGCGCGCATGGAGGTGGACCAGCTGCCGCGTTCGTTGTTCGAATACACCACCGAGCAGCAGCGTGCCTACCGTTCGGTCGGCGGTGCTCCGTGGCTTGACGGTGAATACACCATCTTCGGCGAAGTGGTGGAGGGCATGAAAATCGTCCTCGACATCGAGAAGGTGAAGACCGACGACAACGACAAGCCTGTGAAGGAGGTGAGAATCGTCAAGGCCAGTGTGAAGTAGAAGCCTCCCCCCACCCTCCCTCCGAAGAAGGGGGAGAACGGAGCACATATAGCATCGCCCTGCAACGTGGAATCGCTTGAAGCGAAAGCATGTTGCAGGGCGTTGCTTCTTTTACTACCGTTCTTCCCCTCCTTCGGAGGGGGGCGGGGGGAGGCTTTTTACTTCACCAGCACCTTCACCACCTTCTGCGTTCCGTCGGCGAAGGTGATGCGGCGAACGAGGGTGCCACGCTGAGCGTTCGACACCTTGCGGCCGGCCACGTCGAAGGACTCAACCTTGCTGACCAGACGCTCGCTGTCGCTATCAACACCGACGATGGCGTCATATACGCCCACGTCAACCTTGTTGGCATTGACGATTTCGCCAGTCGTGACGTCGATGAGCAGGGCAACGACGCGCAGCTGGTTCTTGTCCTGGATGATTTCCTCGCCGTTCAGGTTGACAGCGTCGGCCAGGTTGATCGTGAAGTTGTGTTCAGCCGACTCGCCGGCAGACATCATTTCGGGCAGGATATCGCCGATGCCGCCGATGCCGGAGTTGTAAACAGCTACGTCGTTGAAGACGAGGCCAGTCACCGTGCTACCGGCATTGACAAACTCGCTGAGGTTCTCATCCCAGGCAAAGGCAGAGCTGTTCGAGAAGTAGTTCGACTGTGCCCAGTCCTTGGTCGTACCGGTGAGGCCGTCGGCGACGAGCACATACTCGATGGCATAGTTCGAGCCAGCCAAATCGGTGGGAGTGGTCACCTGTGTGGTCACGTCGATGGCTGTGCCGTCGGCGTTCCATGTAGCGGCTACTTCGACATCGACCACGCCAAATTCAGCGCAGCGCTCATCGAGCACGTTGACAATGCCGAGCGGTTCGTCTTCAGTCAGACCGTTGTAGGGGTCAACCTCCATGACGCGGTCAACAAAGGACGTGGGGAATCCCTGAACGTCGGAAGGATAGGGGACGTCTTCGCCATCCATGATGGCCATGGGGTCTCCGTTGTGGTAGCTGATGAGCACGTAGTCGTCGGGGAAGAGTTCGGCGAGCTTCTCCAGGGCAACGAAGCCACGGGGGCACCATCCGCACCAGGTGCCGGTGTACTCCTCGAGCACGGCACGGTGGGTGGGCACCGAAGTCAGGGCTACGACTTCCTGTATGGCCATGGCATCGGGCGTTTCGTTGGCCTCGCCGTTGACCTTCGTCACGGTGACGGTGTAGTTGTATTCGCCCGTTTCTCCGATGGCAGGCACTTCGACGCTGATTTCGGCCTCTGCACCATAGACAGGAGCGATGGGCTCTTCGAGGCTGAGTGTGTAGGTCTCCTCGACAGCCAGGGTGTTGTTCTTCACAACGACTTCGACGCTCTCGACACCCATTGCGCCGAGGTTCTGCACATTCAGGTTGAGGGTGAAGGGCTCGTCGTACTTGACATAGGCGGTCTTGCCCGTGATGGGCGAAGCAGCGTAAGAGAGCACTTCGCTACCCTTGACATCCACCTGGATGATTGCCGATGCGTTGAACGTCGATGAAACGTCGAACCACTTGAGCAGGGTCTTGGATGTGTGCAGATAGAAGCTACCCTCTTGGCCGCCGTCAATCACAGCGATGGGGAACTCAGCCTCTTCGCTGGAAAGATTGTCGATGCTGAAGCTGTAACCTACGTAAACGCCTTCGCTGGGGATGAGGTAGGGCTTCGGCAGTTCGACCGTGACAAAGTCGGCCTCGGTGGGCGCGATGTCAACCTTCACGAGGTCGGGCGCAGCCTTTCCGTCTTCGACACGCAGCTGACTGCTGAGCCATACGGAGATGTTGCTGCTGTTCTCAACCTCCATGATAGGCACGGTGATCTTCGTCACGTAGCAGCCGATGAGGTCGTCCTCGTTGAGGTGGATGGCTACGTCGTAGTTCTGGGCCTTTGCCTCACCGAACATGCCGACGTCCTCAGCGCCGGTGTAGAAGCCCCAGGTGATTTCGTTGTCCTCGGCATCCGGAGCCGAATCGGGATAATCGGGTGTGGCAGCCTCGGGTTGAAGCTCAGAGCCTTCGCCGGCCATTTCCACCCAGGTGATTTCGCTGCGACGCTCCTCGCCGCCACCCGTGTAGATGGCCTGCAGACCGTAAGCCTCGGCACCGATGGTGTAGTAGTAGAACTCGTGGTTCGAGCCTGTGGCGTAGAAGTCCCAGTTTTCGCTATATCCGTAAGGAATGGACTCGCTTTCTGCCCAGTCGAGTTTATAGTAGTCGGCTTTGCTGAACGTGAGAGGCACTTCCTCGCCGTTGACACGGGCAAAGAGAGCGTACGACAGTTTGTCGCCGAGGATGAAGTTGCCGTCCTCGTCCAACGTGTTGAGGTTGAAGTCGATGTAGCCAAAACCATAGCCCTGGCCATAGTAGCTCAGGTCGTACTCCTCGTTGTTGTTAATGACGGGGGCAGCCGGTGTGGCAGCTACCTCGGTGAACTTCTTGATGAGGGCGTTTGTGTAGAAGGCGGCATAGTTCACCTCGTCCGTACCGGCATTCACGAGGAAGGTGCCGGTCGATGTGCCGGTGAGGGTGGAGAGGTCGAATGTGAACTCGATGTCGCTGTCGAGCAGTGTGTACTCGGTGTAGGTTTCGCCGTAGTCGGGGTCGGTGACTTCTTCGCCCTGAGCCGACACGAGATACTGGTAGTAGCCCGTTGTTTCGTCAGCACCCAGGAAGGTGCCGTTGGGGATGGTGGCCGTCATCGTCATGGGATTGACGGAACCCTTCACCCATGCTTCGGGCAAAGCAGGATATATACCCTGAACATAGATGTCGGTGCCGCTCACGCCGACTTTCACCAGCGTGCCGTCGAAACCTTCGGCCGTGAGGGCGCACTCAATGGTGGTCATGTCGTCGGGAGCCACAACGGGTTCGGCATCCAGTACGTCCAGGTTGATGTTCCAGTCGGCATAGCCAGCCCAGATGCCATCGGCGTCAACGATACCAATCATCAGATCGCCGCTCTTGAACTCAGAGTCAGCGGGCGTGGTGATGGCACGCGTTGCAGCGTCGTAGTTCAGCGTGAGTGTGGTCACATCGGTGGCAGATACCACGTTGCCTTCCTCGTCGGTGCGGCAGAGTGCGAACCTGTACACTTCGCCCTCGCTTTCCATGGCATCCTGCGGGAAGTCGAACGTGATTTTGTCGCCGTCGAGCGTACCTTCGATCCATGTGTCTGTCATCAACTGACTGATGACGTTTCGCAGATAGACCTTGTTGTCCGAGCCAAAGACGACGTTGCCGACACCGCCCTGAACCGATGTCGTGAAGACATAGCCCCAGAAGGGATAGGCGGCCTCGCAGCTGCGGACATACCACACCTGCTCGCCGGCGGGCTGCTCAGTGATGGCAGCCTTGCGCGCTGTCTTCGTGAACTTGCGCAGTGTCTTGAGCTTCGACGCATTGACGTCTTTCTTCAGACGGAACGCAGCCGTAGCCGCAGCCTTGCGCGTGGTCGATGTCTGCTGCTGCAGGTCAGCCTTCGAGGGTGCCTGCTTCGCAGCCTGAGTGGCAATGGGCGACAGACGGTTCAGGCGGGCTTGCGACAGCTTGGGTGTCTGTGCCATTGCGGTGGCATACACTAAGAGCGTAGCCACGAAGAAAAGGAGATTTTTCTTCATAAGCAAAAAAAGAGTTATAAATAAAAAAAATAAGAATTAAGAATGAACTGACCTCACCCCAATCCTCTCTTGGGGAGGAAAGAGGTGGGGTCTGTGTTTACTTTGTGGCCTTGTAGAGTTTCTTTGTCGTGCGGACAGCACCGTTGCGGAAGTGTTCCTGCACTACATACGTGCCATTGACGGGGCGCGTCACCTTACGGCCATCCATACCATAGTAGTTGGTCGATTGCGGCTGAGTGTTGGAGCGCAGGTGGTCGATGGCCGATGCCTCGGTGGAGAAGTTGAGCGTCACCTTCGGGCCACGACCCTTCAGCGTGTACTTCTTCGTGATGCTGTTGTACTTGTAAATGAGGAACTGCATCTCGACTACAGCCGTTCCTCCTGCTTCGGGCAGCCATTCGGTCTGCATGCTCTTGAGCACGCCGGCGGGGATGGCTCCCATGTTCGACTGGTAGGTGCCAGTTGCCGTCTGTGCCACGCAGTTTTCGGGGAAGCAGGTCTGGAACGAACCGTTCTCAAGCGTGACAATGGTGTATTCGGTAGCAGCCATGACTTCGCCCGAAGTGGTGTTCTTGACAAAGAGGCCCGAAGGCATGATGCCACCGCCCCATCCGTCGTCCTCGAGCGTGGTGCAGTTGATGACTGTGCCGTCGGCAATGATGTTGCCTTCGGCATCGGCAAACTGTAACTCGTCCTGTGCAAAGGTCTGTGTGCTTGCCAGAGCGAGCAGAGTGATCAGAGTAAAGAATTTCTTCATACGCAAATAGACTTTATAAAGTTAAACATTAAAGATTAAAACTTGGCGGTTACGACCTGCTCCACGCCGGCGTCGGTATAGACGAAAGCGACGATGCTCATGTTCTCAGGCTTCCATGCAGGGTCGAGGGTTGTGCTGACGTCTTCGTCCCATGCCTCACCTACGTTGACACTGAAGTCGTCGCCGTAGAGGTCGGACGTGAGGGAAGTACGGAACACATGGTTGTGCACATAGTCGGTCTTGCGGCTGCCGTCGGGCATCGACTGCGCATCGACGATTCCGCTTTCGGTGAGCCATACTTGATAGCGGCCTGCGCGCGATTCGGTCGAACTGGCGTGAAGCGACACGGTCAGTTTGCGGCTCTCGGCGTCGTAGTTGGGCGTCAGGCTGAGCGTGAGGGGCGTAGCTTTCTGCAGCTCTGCGGCAATGGCTGTGGCATATTCGCTGGTCGATTCGAGCAGTGAACCACTGCGATTGACTTGGGCACTGGGCTGTGCCATCACGCCCCAGTGGCTGTAATAGTCGTCGCCTGCCTCGGTGCAGAGGCTCAGCCGCGGGCTGGTCATGGTGGAGCGATGGCCGAAAGGACCGCTGTGGATGGCGACCACCACGACGTGGTCCTCGCCGTACGTTTCCTGCAACCGAGCCAGTTCGTCGGCTGCTGTGGGGCAGTTGACGCAACGCTGTCCGGTGAAGTCCTCAATAAGCACGTTGCGTGCCACGCTGATTTCGACCTTCTCGAAACGTTCGTCCATGCTCTTTTCGTCGCAGGCCGTCAGCAGCACCAAGGCTAAAGCTACACTGATTGACAATATCTTGTTCATACGCTAATTATTAAAGGTGTTCCCTATCCCCCTCGTTGAGAGGGGACTGGGGAAAGGCTCTCAAAAGTTGTAATTGTACGAAAGGGTGACGCCCTTGCTGGCAGGCACGTAGCGGCAAACGCCACCGGTGCAGTTGTATCCGGCGCGGGTGCGACCGTAGCCCAGCTGCAGGCGGTGTGTGCCTGCGGTGAAGGTGACGCTGCCCTGATAGTAATGGGTCTTCGTCTCGCCACAGTTCCACTGGTCGCTCAAGGTGAACATCCAGTGGGGCAGCATCGACAGCTCGGCCAGCGCAAACGCCCAGTCGCCCTGGTCGCCAGCGGTGGTGAGGTACTGCAGTTCGCCGCGCAGGGTGAACTTCTTGTTGAAGCGGTATTTGCCTTCGGCAACGAAGATGTTGCTGTGAATCAGTCCGCCATGCCCTTCCATGATGGTTTGGTTGTAGAACTGGTTCATATACATCAAATTCAGCTTGAATGCGCTCGACAGTTTCTTCTCCACCTGGATGTTCAAGTCCTGATAATAGACATCGCTGCCCCATTTCCAGAAGGCTGACTTGTTTCCGTCGCTGCCTTCGGCTGCAGGTTTGCGCGAGTTCTCGAGCGAATGGATGTGGGAGAAATTCAGTTTCACGTTCGTGCCATACTTTCCACCCAGCGCTGTGCCACGCTTGAAGTCGTAGCCCAGTTCTGCCTGGTAGGCCCACTCACCGTCGAGCTGTGTGCCGTAGGTGTAGAGGGCAGCGAGGGTGTAAGTGTGGTCGAGGGTGAAGGGTGGCAGGTAGTTGATGTGCGAAGCCAGCGGAAGTGTTTCGCGGCGTCGGCTGCGGAAATCCATGTTTTCGCTGCGCTTGGCCTGCACCAGTGCGCTCATGCCGCGCTTCGAATACGATGCCGAGAGCAGGGCTGCCGTTCCGCGCTGGAAGGTATAACCGTTCACCTGCGACGGATCCTGCGACTTCTGTGCATATTCTGCCAGCACGTTCCAGTTACCCTTTTGCAGTCGGGCACGCAGGTCGAAGGCATTCACGTTCTGCGGCTGGTGCAGCTGATAGGTGCCGCCGTCGTGCGGAACGAGGAGTTCGTCTTCCTTCTCATGCTTGTTGACGAACGAGGCACCGAGGGTCAGGAAAGTGCCGCTCTGCTGCATGGCTTTCGACCATTGGTCGATGCTCAGTTCGAGGTCGGCACCGCTCACCCACGCATTGTTTCTATCCCAGTAGCGACGTTGCTTACCGCTGAGCAGCTTAATCTGCACACCCTCGACAGGTCGTAGCACCAGTCGTCCGCCCAGCAGCGAGTTGTCGATGCCAAGGGAACGCTCTTCGTAGGTGCGCAGGATGAGGCCCGAGCCGAACTGCTCGTAGTAGTGGCCCAGGGTGAGCTCCTGTCCGGCAAGTTTTCCTTTTATATAAAAATATGGTACACCCCAACCCTTGAAGTCGGGATTCTGCTCTGCAAATCCAGGCATGGGGAAGCGCATGAACTCCAGGCGCACACCGGCATCGACGTACTGGCTCATGGCGCTCACCTCGGCATAGCTGTTGGTCAGCGCCCATTCGTCGTACTTCTCGGCACCAATCTTCGTATCCTCCTGCGGCAGGAGGATGTCGCTCTGGATGCTACCCGTGATGGTCACATCGCCCACTTGCACCTGTGCCGTGGCTGTGGTCCAGAAGCAAGTCAGCAGGACTGCTGCACTGATATATCTTAACAATCGTGTCATTTTCCAACAAGTTCACGCACTTTTTCAATCAACTCCTCTTCGGCACCGTCGGCATAGCCGTTGTGACGATAGACGATTTTGCCCTGTCCATCGACGATGAGCGTATAAGGGATGGTCTGTATGCCCAGTGCGCGACGCAAATCGCTGTTGGGGTCGAGCAGAACGTCGTATTCCCAACCGTAGCTATCGACCATCGGCTTCACCTTGTTAATGTTCTGTGCCTCGTCAATGCTCACTGCGATGAGTTTCACTCCCGTCTCCTCCTGCCATTCGGGATAGACTTCGTGAATGGCCTTCAGCTCACGGTTGCAGGGTTTGCACCATGTGGCGAAAAAGTCGATGATGAAGGGCTTGCCGTCGTTCGACAGCGTGTCGGTGCGCACCTCCTTGCCTTCGAGGCTGCGCAGTGTGACGTTGGGCAACTGAGCCTTTGCTGTGCTGGCGAGTGCGAGCAGCAGCGTCAGACAGAGAAGTAGTTTTTTTGTGTTCATATACTCGTGCTTTATTTATTTCAAGCTGCAAAGTTACAACTTTTCCACCGCTTTTTCAAACAAACTGAAACAAAATGTAGCGTAAGTACAACAATTTTGCGCTTTTTATGCAAGTTTGCTTCACGTGAAATGGCAGTGCGCCTCAAATAGTTTTGCAACGTAGTCTGTGGAAAAAGGTTGTGCACAGCCCCCCCGACGTTGTCGGAACGGATCCGATTTATTGTTTTCTGAGTTCTGAAGGGGTGAATCCGAGTGTGCGGCTGACGAACCGCGTGAAATAGGAGAGGGACGAGAAACCGAAGCGGTCCGCAATCTCTGTGGGGGTGAGCGACTTTTCGCGCAGCAGGCGTGAGATTTCGAGCGAGGTAAATCGCTGTATCCAGTAGTTGGCAGAATGACCGCTCACGAGGTTTGTCACCTCTGACAGGTATTTGGGTGTGATGCACAGGCGGCTGGCATAGTACGCAACGTTACGTTCGGTGCGGTAGATGCCCGATTCGAGCAGAGCGATAAATTGGTTCATCAGTTCTCCAGCCCTTTCTGGAATGGGACTTTCGCTGCCCAGTCGCCGGTGAAACTCGAAGAAGTCGATATACATCACTTGCAGCACGTGGGTGATACTGTCGATGAAAAAGTGCTTGTCGGGATCGCGTAGTCGCAACTCCAGTTGGTCGATGTCGATATTGAGCAGGCGGTGTTCGTCCCACAGCAGCGGCATGACGGGATTGTGGTAGAGGGCGATGCTCCCTTTGATTTGGTAGTTGTTCGTCGGACGTGTGGCTTCGAGGAAGGTGGGGGACACATAGACGACGCGCACGACAAAGTCGGTCGATGGTCGCAGCTGGCTCACCAGCCGGTTGGCTATGATGACCATGCTGTCGCCGGCACGGAGTGTGAACGGACGTTCGTCGAACAGGAAGTCGCATTGCCCCCCGTTGCATACGACGTGCGAGAAGTAAGTGGCCAGTTCTTCGCTGCACAATCGGTCCAGCGTGTTTTCTATGATGACGTCTTGCATACAGGATTTCTTCCTTTCCCAACCTCATTTTCGGCCACGAAGGTGCGGACCGAGAGCCAGTGGCCTGTGGTCAGCATTCGCCTTGAGAGGATTGGATGTGTGATGATTGTCGCTGCAAATTTACATTATTTTGGATAAACATTCAAGATTTTTTTTCACAATCCTACTCTGAAAAACTCAAACCAGTTTGCTTTTCCGCTCACTTCATCGTAACTTTGGCTTCGCCGAACTTACTCAAGTTCGGGAAAACAAAACCGAAAAACTTCGTCTTTCGTTTTGTGTTCCGCTCACTTCATCGTAACTTTGCACGCGCAACCAGAGGATTATCATTACACGTTATATATATTCAGAATTATAATGAAAGCCTTCTTCCGTCGAATCAAGGCCTGGCTGCAGTCGCTGTCCTACCGCACAGGGGTCATCGTTCTGCTCTGCTGCATTCCGTGCTACATCATCAGTTTTGCACAGATGTTGCTGCCGCTGAGCGTCGAAGCGAAGGCTGTGTTGTGGACGGTCTTCTTCGGCCTGGCCAAAACCTTTCAGTACGGAGGCATTACGATTCTGGGCGTCGAGGGCTACAAGCGTTTCAAGGCTTTTCTGAAACGCAAGAAGCAGGGCTGAGGTTCGCGCTTAGTTTTCGGCATTTACCGACTTTGGTGTCATTCAATCCGCATTTTGTGAAACTACGGATTGACGAAAGCTCTGTAACTTTGCAGCCGAAAACCAGACAATATTTTGTTTTTTCCTTAACATCATTAGTCAGCATGGAAACCATCAAACTATCGAACGGCGTCGAAATGCCGGTCATGGGCTACGGGGTGTTTCTCGTCAGTCCGCAGGAGTGTGAACGGTGTGTCAGCGACGCACTCAGTGTTGGATATCGTCTCATCGACACAGCACAGGCTTACCAAAACGAGGAAGGTGTGGGCGCAGCCATGAAGAAGAGCGGCATCAAGCGCGACGAAATCTTCCTCACGACGAAGGTCTGGATCAGCAACGCCGGCGAAGAACGTGCAGCGAAGAGCATCGACGAGAGTCTCCGAAAGTTGCAGACCGACTACATCGACCTGCTGCTCATCCATCAGGCCTACGGCGATGTGTTCGGCTCGTGGCGCGCAATGGAGCGTGCCTACCAGTCGGGCAAAGTGCGTGCCATCGGCGTCAGCAACTTCCAGGTCGGCCGCTTCTTCGACTTTGCTCACTATGTCGATGTCAAGCCCATGGTCAACCAACTTCAGTGCAACGCCCTCATTCAGCAGCGCGGCATCGAACCCGTGATGCAGGAGTTCGGCACTCGCATGATGGCTTGGGGGCCGCTGGGCGGTCAGGGAGTCGATGGCATTGTGAAGAGCGAGACCCTTGCTGCCATTGGCCAAAAGTACGGAAAGACGGCTGCTCAGGTCGCCCTTCGCTGGCTCACCCAGCGCGGCATTGTCGCCATTCCGAAGTCGAGTCACAAGGAACGCATGGCGCAGAACTTCGACGTGTTCGACTTCCGACTCTCCGACGCCGACATGCAGCAGATTGCCACGCTCAACCAGCACGACACAGGTACCATCCCCTTCGGCGACGCTGCGTTTGTCAAACATCTTATTGAAGCCTACGGATAAAAATGAAGCGTATGAACATCAAGAGCCTTTTCCTGTCTCTCTGCGCCTTGCTGACAGCGCTCGCTTGCAACTCGCAGAATGCTAAAACAAACAGTAATCAACCACAAGAAAATACTGAGACTATGTCACAAAACAGCAAGAAACTCGTCGTCTTCTTCTCTCATGCCGGCGAGAACTATTCGGTCGGGAACATCGAGGTGGGCAATACCAAAATCGTGGCCGACTACATCACGGAACTGACGGGTGCCGACCAGTTCGAAATCGTGTGCAAGAAGAACTACGACATGCCCTATATGCAACTCATCGAAGTGGCAAAGCAGGAAGCCAACAACGGTGAGCTGCCCGATTTCGAGGGCGGAATCGACCATCTTGACCAGTACGACACCATCTTCATCGGAGGTCCGGTGTGGTGGGGCACCTATCCGCAGGTCATGTTCACATTCTTTGAGCGCTACGACTTCAACGGCAAGACGCTCATCCCCTTCACCACACACGAAGGTTCGGGTCTGGCCAGCTGTGTCGAAGATGTGAAGAAAGCCTATCCCAACGCCACAGTCTGCAAGCCCTTCAGCATCTACGGCCACGAAGTGCGTAGCGGCCGTGCGAAGGTCGAGAAATGGCTGAAGAGCCTCTAAGCTTCCGCGTCGCAAAAATCCCCGCATTCCTTGAGGAGTGCGGGGATTTTTTTATGGCAGAAGTCTATAGCTTGAAGGTCGTCGAGACGTTGCTCACGCCGAGCTGTTCGCTGCGTGGGGTGGGGCAGGCACCGCCGACTGTGAGCGTGTAAGTGCCCTTTGTGAGCTTGCTCGTGCCGTCGTCCTGCACGGTCTGCAGACGGTCGGTGGGGATGGTCAGTTCGACCATGCGCGACTCGCCGGCTTTCAGTGCCACACGCTTGAAGCCGACCAGCTGCCGCAAGGGAGCATCCTTGCCGGCCGTCGGTGTGCTGACATACGCCTGCGCCACTTCGGTGACGTCGCGGTCGGAGCTGTTGCTGAGTTTCACTTGCACATGGAGCGTGCTGCCGTGCTTGGCTGCCCACTTCCCGTTTCTCACCTCCTGGATGCTGAGCTCGCTGTAGCCGACCTGGCTGTACGACAGGCCGTAGCCGAAGGGGTAGAACACGTTGGTGTCGCCATAGCGATAGGTGCGGCCCGCCATCGAGTAGTCGCTGAAGGGCGGCAGGGCGGCTACGTCGGCAGGGAAGGTGATGGGCAGACGGCCCGAGAAGTTGGCGTCGCCGAAGAGCAGGTCGCCCAGCGCCATGCCGCCTTCCTGTCCGCTGTACCATGTCATGACCACGGCGTCGGCCAGTTCGCTGATTTCACGCAGGTCGATGGGACTGCCGCCGGTGAGCACGACGACGAGCTTGTTCTGGTGTCCGCGAGCCACACGTCGCAGGTACGACATCTGCGACTCTGGCAGGCTGAGCGTCTTGCGGTCGCCCGTGTTGTCCGAGGCGATGGCGTCGCCCTCTTCGCCCTCGGTGTTTCCGTTGTTTCCCATGAAGAGAATGGAAACGTTAGCGTTGCGGGCTTCTTCCACCGACCAGTCGACGGTGTTCAGGTTGTCGGCGAGTTGCATGAATCCCTGCTTATAGTTGATGCTCGTGCCGGCGCTGACTTGATCGACAATGCCCTGCAGATAGGTGCTGTAGTGGTTGGAGACTCCGTAGTAGTTGCCCATCTGATAATAGACGTCGGTGGCAGCAGGACCGAGCACAAACAGGGTGTGGATGTCTTTCGACAGGGGCAGCACGCCGTCGTTCTTGAGCAGCACCATGCTCTCCTGCGCAGCGCGTCGGGCCAGGTCGATATGCCGTTCGCAGCCGATGACGTCCTCACCCACGTCGTTGTAAGGGCAGTCGGGGTCGGGCTGCAGGATGCCCAGTTTCAGTCGTGTCAGCATCAGGGGCAGGAGGGCGCGGTCGAGGTCTTTCTCTGTGAGCAGACCCTGGTCGAGTGCCTCGCGCAGTGCCTTCAGGGTCGAGCCGCACTCAAGGTTCAGCCCTGCCTTGATGGCGACGGCGGCAGCCTCGGCAGCCGTTTTCACGATTTTGTGGCCCTTATAAATGTCATCGACCGCACCGCAGTCGCTGACGATGTGTCCGCGGAATCCCCAGTCGCGGCGCAGTACGTCGGTGAGCAGGAATTGGGAACCGGAACAGCTCTCGCCGTAGAGGGCGTTGTAGGCACCCATGATGGTTTCGACCTTACCTTCCTGCACCAGCATGCGGAAGGCAGGCAGGTAGGTGGCGTAGAGGTCGCGGCGCGAGGGTGCGACGTTGTCGCTGTGACGCGTGGCTTCGGGGCCGGAATGCACGGCGAAGTGTTTGCCGCAGGCTGCCGTCTTGAGGTAGAACGGGTCCTGTCCCTGCATGCCGTGAACGTAGGCCACGCCCAGGGTGCCGGTGAGCAGCGGGTCCTCGCCGTAGGTTTCCATGCCGCGTCCCCAGCGTGGGTCGCGGAAGATGTTGACGTTTGGCGCCCAGAACGTCAGACCGGCGTACTGCCCGTAGTTCTGCATACGTTGCGCCACGTTGAACTTCGCACGGGCTTCGGTCGAGACCGCATCGCCCACCATCTGCACCAGTTCGGTGTCGAAGGTGGCGCCGAGTCCGATGGGTTCGGGGAACACGGTGGCGCGACCGGTGCGTCCTACGCCGTGCAGGGCTTCGCTCCACCAGTTGTAGGGTTTCAGTCCGAGGCGCGGAATGCCTGGGGCATCGTTCATGAGCTGCGAAATCTTCTCGTCGGCAGTCATCTGGCTGATGATTTCGCGGGCACGCTGTTCCATCAACTGACCACGACGCAGTTGGGCGACAGAGGGGAGAGTACAAAGTACGAAGTACAGGGTACAAAGCGTCAGATATTTCATATTGCAATTAGTATTTGATCAGTTTCACTTCGCTACACAGGCCCGAGGGCATGGGCGTCCACGCACTGTAAGTGGTGCGTTTGTAGTTGATGTCCACGACGTTGGCGTCCTTGAACCGTCGCCATACCGTGCCGTCGCGATCCATCTGCGCAATGCGGTTGGCAGGCAGGTTGGTCACATAGACTTCGAGTGTGTTGCGCCCCTGCCTGAGGTACGGACTGATGTCGAGGCGGTAGGGCACGGCGAACAGGGTGCCTGCCTCCCGACCGTTGACCACCACGCGGGCAGACTCGCGCACGTCGCCGAGGTCCAGGAGGGTGTGGGGCGTCGCAGTTGTCGCGGCATGGGGCGGCAGGATGAACTCGGTGCGATACAGGCCTGTGGCCATCGTGCTGCGGAGGGCGGGGTTGTTCAGTTCGGTC
This sequence comes from uncultured Prevotellaceae bacterium, assembly GCA_900319385.1. Lineage (GTDB taxonomy): Bacteria > Bacteroidota > Bacteroidia > Bacteroidales > Bacteroidaceae > UBA3839. The sequence continues at coordinate 66,202 of ONOG01000002.1, forward strand.
CACGAACGAGGGCTGTCGAGGCGGAACGTCTGCTTGATGGCCTTGGGCTGAGCCTGCGGGAACGTGAGCGTCCACCCCGTGAGCACCTGCACCTCCTTCGCCGTTTCGAGATAGGGGTGGGGAGGAATGTTTGTCCCTTGTCCTTCGTCCTTTGCACTTTTTCCTTCGTCCTTTGTACTTCTAACAATGATGCTCTCTCCGCTGGCCAGTTGCAGTCGCAGTTTGCCGTCGCGCACGTCGGGACGCGTGATGGCCCCCGTCATGGGATTGAAGAACAGGACCTCCTGCCACTGCACGCCGAGGCTGACGTAGGCATCGACGTCGCGTGGCGTGAGGTTGGCGACGAAGTAGTGGTGGCCGTCGGGGTTCTGTCGGCGAATGCACGAAAGCCCCAGCTCGGTGCGCATGGGTTCGGCATGTCCACCACTTATCAGCAGTGCCTCTTCGTACGAAGCCGCATACTGACAATGCTTCTTCACCGCGTCGTTCAGCACGCGTTCGAACTCCTCCTGCTGGCCCTGCATGCGTCGGCCGAAACCGGGCACTGCTTCGGGCGGACGACCGACGAAGATGACGCGAGCACCTGCTTGGGCAATTTCGTCAAGACGTTGCAATGTCTCCAAAGGCATGTAACGCACCATCGGAATGATGATGGCGCTGTATTTCTTGTAGATATCTGATTTGCAAAGTATTTCATCACTCACGTAATCCACGTCCAGACCGCCGTCGATGAGGGTCTGCACCGCCTTGATGAAACGTGGAGCACGCCGCTGCATCGAGTGAATGTCGAAGAGTGTGACCGTCCCCTCCGCATCGTGAATCATGTCGTAGTAGGGCAGATAGACGAGCAGGTCGTTGTCCGCCTCGCCCCACTGCAGGAACGACTGGCAGCGGGTGATATAGGCGCTGAAGGCAGGCATGGCGTTCCACTGCGGGTTCTGCGGACTCATATCGACCGAGGCGTAGAACTGCCACGCGGGCCACGCCTCGTCCTTCGGCGAGTAGCACGTTCCGTGAAAAAACACATGGTTCACGCCCGCCACGAACATGAGGTCGAGGTCGGGCTTACACTGCGAAAGACTGGTGCGGAAATGCTCGGTGAGCCAGGTGAACGTCTCGCTCGACACATATTTCTTCCCCGTAATGTGTGCAGCCGACGAGGCGTATTTCAGCATCGAGAGATCCGAGTCGTTCTTCTTCGTATAGCCACTGTCGGTGCGCAAGCCGCGGATGCCGAAGTCGCTCAGCCCGAAACCCTCACACTCGGGAATATCGACTGCCGCATACACGTCGATGAGGTTGGCAGGCGAACCGTGCGCCTGGTTGCGCGTCAGGCTGCCGCTGCGGTGTGCCCACTCCGTCCACTGCCGCGTGCAGTTGTCCAGCAGCAGTTCGCCCAGCGTCTCGCGATAGTCGCTGAGCAGGTACTTCTTGTCGTTCACCGAGTAGCCACCCACCAGGCCGTGACTGCCCGGGTGGAGCATCGGACCCAGGTGGTCCTGCAGGCGGTAGCCCCGTCTGCGTTCAAATTCTTCGTAGAATCGCGGCGTCCAGTCGGCGCCATACACCTCGTAGGAGTCGCAGAAGAACGTGTGCGGACGCCGCGTCCGATGCGTCACGAATGCCGTCTCGATGCCCGCCAGGTACGAACGCACGGCGTCGCGGTCGAAGTGGTCGATCACGAAACCCTCGCCGCCAGGCGCCGCCCGCTTCACCTTCTGCCGCGTGCGTCCGACGCGGATGCTCTCTCCCTCCACCACCATCTTGCAGGCAGCCTGCTCCGCCGTCACCTCCGGACCGCCCCACGGCCAACCCGTGCCCGTGGCCATGCCGACCTCCATGTCCAGACGCTCGCCCAGTGTCTCCACATAGCCGAGCATCTGCATCCATCGTGCCGACAGGAAGGGGATGTCGTTCCGTTCGTTGCCCTGCACACCGTAGATGGGCGTAATCTCCACACCGCCCAGTCCGGCCGCCGCCATCTGCTCCATGTTCCAGCGCAGGCCGACCGAATCGACCGCACTGCCCATCCACCACCACCGCGTGTAGGGTCGCGCCTCGCGCTGTGGCGTGGGCCACGATTGGGCGAAGACATTGGAAGTGAAAAGGGAAAAGTGGAAGGTGAGAAGTAAAGTACTAATAAATTTCATTTTAGTATAAGAAAAATGTATGTTTAAGCTTCGACGTGAGAGCTCCGCAACTGAATGAACGATATGTTTAAGCCTTTAGGTGACAGCCTCGCAACTGAATGAATGATATGTTTAAGCCCCGAAGGGGCGACAGACCACAGGCAGGGGTGGAGCGTAGCGGAACCCCTGCTTGCAAATCAGGGGATGCTGAAGCCCCGAAGGGGCGACAGATAAGCCTAATCACCAAATGCGTACCGTTCGTCATAACTGATTCCGCATGCTTGCAGAAACGCTTGATATTCTTCCCTAAAGGATGTTCTTTTGTGGTGTTCTGCCTGATTGCGTATATACTTGACAGTTTTTTCTATCAGAGAAGGACTGACCGAAAATGCTCCGTATCCTTCTTGCCATTCAAACCCCATGTAGCTTCTGTCCAATTGTTTCATCCACTTGCTGCTTTCTGCCTTAATGATTCGGACAAAGTCAGCTAAGGAGATGGTTTTGGGCAGGGAACACAGTATGTGCAGGTGGTCGGGCATTCCACCCACTTCGATAGCTACACCATTTATGCTTTGTATAATGCCGCCAACGTAAGAGAAAAGTCGGCCGAGGTCTGCCTCTTGAATTTTGACAGAGGTAGATTTGACATGAAAAGTTAGGTGTATGTCGTTTTTGACGAGTGTGCTGGCCATGTAGCTGTTTTTATCTTTTGCTTCTTTGGGGCTGAGCTGGTTATTGCGGTTATGCAGAGGTTCCACTTCGCTCCACCCCAGCTTGTGTTCTGCCATCCCTTTGGGACTGAAGCGCCTGGTAAGCATGGAAATGCCCCACGGTAAATTCTTCTGCAAGTGTTAAAGCGTTCAGACAGTCGTGAGTCCATTCTTGCCGGCGCACTATTGGCACTTCGAACAATCCGTATCTACTGCAAAGGTACGATGAAACGGACATAAAAACAAAACAAAGGCGGTGTTTTTTTTCGGCTGTGTTCGGTAAAATAGTTATTGCTGTCTGCCAAATAAAGCCCCGAAGGGGCGACAGACCACAGGCAGGGGTGAAGCGAAGCGCAACCCCTGCTCGGCGTTAAGGAGCTAAAATAGCCCCGAAGGGGCGGCAGATAAAAGATAAACACACAGTAGATCAAACTATTCATTTTGCCTGTCGCCCCTTCGGGGCTTCATTACTATCATGTACCTTAGCAGGGGTTTCGCTTCGCTCCACCCCTGCCTGTGGTCTGTCGCCCCTTCGGGGCTGTTTTTTCCCCCGACACCAGTCATTATTTTGTGCGTTTAAGTTCCCTGCAAACTCGCTGGTACTGCGAGCCAAACTCGCTTGCGCTGTGCATAAAACTCAGTTAGGCGGGATAAACACTCAGCAGCTATGCGGACAAAACTCAAAATATCACTGATATTTTCAAAAATCTCAATGGAATTTGTACAAATCTCAATGGAATTTTCAAAAATATCAGTGATATTTTGAGATTGGGGGGCGCATCAACGGAGTTTGATGCGCGCAGTGGCTGGGTTGGATGCGCACAGTGGCTGAGTTTGATGTGCGCAGTGGATGGGTTTGATGCGCGCAGTGGCTGGGTGTGTGGCGCAATCGGCGGGTTTTATTTCCGCTCCATCACGGTGCGGCTGATGGTGTGGTTGCCTGGCAGATTGTGGTTGCTCTCCAGCGTGATGCGCAGCGGCCATCCGTCGTCGCCGAGGTCCAGCGTGGCGTGCGACGACATTTGCAGGTCGCCGATGCCCTGTGCCTTCAGGTCCATTTTGCGGAACTCCTCGATGGCTTCGGCAGGGATGTTGGGCATGAAGCGGAGTATGTTGTCGATGACGTACTGCTTCAGTTCGTCGTCGGTCATGTCCAGCCGGCTTTCGGTTGTGACGTGGCGTCCGTCGGGTGCGACGGTGTAGGTGCGCAGGAACTTCAGACCGGTTGACATCGCGTAGCGCTCTTCCATGCCCGATGTGATGGGCCGTCCCAACAGGGTGAGCGGACCGACGATGGTGCGGAGGTTCTTCAGGACGCTCTCCTCGGTGGCTTGCTCCATGAGAATGCGCTTCGTCATCTCACGCATTTGGTGGCGAGTGGCCGAGGGCATGATGCTGTCCAGGTGGTTGATGAGGCCGTTAAACAACTTTTCGACGTTCGCCTGCATTTCATCAGCATTGAGGATGCCGACGATGGCACCGTCGTGGTCGAGACGGTAGCGCACAGTTTGGTTGCGCTGCAGGTTCTGAAACCATTCATCCATGCTGTTGTTGCCCATGATGCCCGGTTCGATGTTCGGCTTGTCCAACGGCTTTGTCTTCACTTCGAGGACGTAGCCCTCCGGCGTCGCTTCCGTCACCGTGAAGGTCGTCTCTTCGCGGCCGGTCATGCCGTTGTCCCCGTCCGTTCCCTGTTTATACGACTCGTAGTAGGTGGTGTAGCTGTGTACGTCGCCCAGACGGAGTTGAGGGGCGATGGCGACGTTCTGCTGTGCCTGCATGGCGGTGGTGCAGACGAGGCACAGCGCAAGAATTGTCTGTCTTTTCATTTTGTATGGTTTTTATGGTTGTTTATTTGGTGGCCAAGAGGTTGTAGTCAATGTTGTCGCAGAGGGCAGAGCACCCTCCGAAGTCCTCGGGTTCGCTGACCGTGTTTTCTGCAACCGCAGGGACTTCGACGCGCACCTCCTTCGTGACGACGCGCGTGAGGAAGACGGTGTCGTGGACGAAGACCTTTGTCTCGACGCGCACCGGCGCTACCTCTTTCTCGACGATGGGGCCGGGTGTCGAGGGTGTCTCGACCGAAGTTCTGGGCATTGTCAGGCCCGCCACAAAGCAGGCGACGCAGGCAGCGGCAGCCCACCACAGTCCGTGGCTGCGGGAGCTTCGCATCAACGGGTTCTGGGGCACACGCAGCGTTTGGTTCTGCTGCGCTCGCAACGTCTGTGCGCTGCGGATGATGTCGTTGTCAGATATGTTCATAATGCTTGAGTTGTTGACGTATCAGGTTCATGGTCTTGTGAAGGCGGCTCTTGACGGTGCCCTCGGGGATTTGGAGAATGGCAGCTATCTGCGGCACGGTCAGTTCTTCCTCGTGGCGCAGGGAGAAGAGCAGTCGGAGCGGCGGCGGAAGTGCGTCGAGCACCTGCTGCAGGGCTTCCATCAGCCGTTCGTGGTCCATCTGGATTTCCACCGCACTTTCCTCGGCAGGCTGTGCGTCGAGTGTCTGCAGATACTGCGCCTCGTAGGCATTGCTGCGGTAGATGTTCTTGCAGAGATTGTAGGCTATGCTGAACACCCAGGTGCCGACGTCGCTGCCTTCGACGTAACGTTCGCGGTGCTCGAACACCCGTAGCAGCGTGTCCTGCATGGCGTCGGCAGCCCGTTCTTCGTCGCCGCCGAGCTGGCGAAAGAAGAATCCTTGCAGGCGTCGGGCGTAGCGGTGGTAGAGCGTGTCGAAGGCTCGACGGTCGCCACGCTTCACCTCCAGCATGAGCCGCTTGTCGTCCATCGCGTGCAACGCTGTCTCGCGCCGTGAAAAGAGGGACAGTACACTCATAGCAGACGTGAGACTTGGTTATACTCCCGCTCCCGTCGTTCCTGCATCCGACGGTAGTTCAGCGCATCGCGAATCAGCTGTTCGAGCCATGCCAAGCGCTCTGGACGATGTGCCCGATAGTAGGGCAGCAGACCTTCGTACAGGATGCGATAGTTTTCGGCCAGAGTCGAACGGGTGAAGGACAGCGCACCCTCCTGCTCCTTACCGCGAGGCGGTGTGAACGTCATGCGCAGGTAGTCGAGCAGGTAGCGTTGCTCCAGGTTGCGACACTTCACCACTATATTATTATAAGGTGTGCGCGCGTAGTGCATGGTGAGTCCCTCGTTGTAGAGGCAGGACTTCAGTTCGGTGGCCACACTGTCGATGTGCAGGGCCTGCGGGTCGTTGGCATCGAGATAGGCAGGGTGGCAAATCATGTTCATGGCAGAGGCGGAGAGATAGACCTGGCGCTTGGCGTGGCGGCCTACCCACTGCGTCATCAGCACGAAGCGTCCGTCGCCGAAATATTCCTGGGGTACAGGCACCTCCATGCGGCGGCACATCGTCGCCATGTACGTACTGTCGTACAGCGCATTGACATCGACCAACACCTTGTCGCGATGGACGTGGAGCACGCGCTGCAGAATCAGCTTTCCGACGAGGTTCGACTCCGTCATGGCGAGGTAGATGCCCCAGTCGTCCATCCCCTGCAGCTCGTTGTAGTGGTAGTTGAGCACGTCTGCAGGGTAGAGTCCGCTGTAGTACCAGCGCGTGAGCAGGGTGTCGAGCGCGGCGTCGTCCTGCGCCACGACGAGTTCGTGAACGCGCTCGTAGTCCAGTTCCTGTGCCGAGGAATGGACCGTTGGCAGGTGGAAAAGGAACATGAGGAGCAGGGTGGGGAGAAGGTGAAATCTTTGTTTCATGGGATTCAATCGTTACTTTTTTTGTCGTTTTCTGCAACAGCATACACACAACATCGGAAAACGTTCGGTCTGCCATCGACATTTTTGCAAAATTTGCACTCAAGTCCCCACAAAGGTAAGCAAAAGTGTGCTGAATCGCAAATAGATTTGCATTTTCTCGCATTTCATCGTACCTTTGCAGGCGAAACGAAGAACAGACATGGTATCAGTTGACAATATATCGGTGGAGTTTTCGGCACGCCCGCTGCTGACGGACGTGTCGTTCGTCGTCAGTCCGAAGGACCGCATCGCGCTGGTCGGGAAGAACGGAGCAGGAAAATCGACCCTGCTCAAGATCATTGCAGGCCAGCAGCAGCCGACACGCGGGGTGGTGAACTGCCAGCGCGACACGACCATCGGCTACCTGCCGCAGGTGATGGTGCTGAGCGACGACCGCACGGTGATGGAAGAGACGGAGACTGCCTTTGCCCACTACAGCGAGCTGGAACAGCGGCTGGAACGGATGAACGACGAGATAGCGCGCCGCACCGACTACGAGAGCGACGACTACATGCAGCTCGTCGAACGCTACACGCACGAACAGGAGCGTCTGCAGATGCTCGGCGTGCAGAACCGCCAGGCCGACATCGAACGCACGTTGCAGGGACTCGGCTTCCGTCGCGAGGACTTTCTGCGGCCGACGCGTGAGTTCAGTGGGGGCTGGCGAATGCGCATCGAACTTGCCAAGCTGTTACTCATGAAGCCCGACCTCCTGCTCCTCGACGAGCCGACCAACCATCTCGACATCGGTTCCATCCAATGGCTGGAGCAGTATTGCCAGCAGCGCGCCAATGCCCTCATCCTGGTGAGCCACGACCGGGCATTCATCAACAACGTGACCACCCGCACGATAGAGATCAGTTGTGGCCGAATCAACGACTACAAGGTGAAGTATGACCAGTATGTCGAGCTGCGCGAGGAACGTCGGCAGACCCAGCTGCGTGCCTACGAGAACCAGCAACGGGAGATTGCCGAAGCCCGCGACTTCATCGAACGGTTCCGCTACAAGCCTACGAAGTCGAACCAGGTGCAGAGCCGCATCAAGATGCTCGAAAAGATGGTGCCCGTAGAGATCGACGAAGTAGATACCAGTCGGCTGCACCTGCGTTTTCCGCCTTGCCAACGCAGCGGCGACTACCCCGTCATCTGCGAGGATGTGGCGAAGACCTATGGCTCGCACAATGTGTTCAGCCAGGTCAACCTTAGCATCAAGCGTGGCGAGAAAGTGGCGTTCATGGGCAACAACGGCGAAGGCAAATCGACCCTCGTCAAGTGTATCATGGGCGAGATACCGTTCGACGGACGCCTGACCATCGCGCAGAACGTGCAGATAGGCTACTTTGCACAGAACCAGGCACAGCTGCTCGACGGCGACCTCACCGTGTTCGACACCATCGACCGCGTCGCCAGTGGCGACATCCGGACGAAGATTCGTGACCTGCTCGGCGCGTTCATGTTCGGCGGCGAGGAGAGCGAAAAATTCGTCCGTGTGCTCTCGGGTGGCGAACGGAGCAGGCTGGCGATGATCCGACTCCTGCTTCAGCCTGTCAATCTGCTCATACTCGACGAACCGACAAACCACCTCGACATGCAGTCGAAGGACGTACTGAAGCATGCCATTCAGCAGTTCGACGGCACGGCCATCATCGTCAGCCACGACCGCGACTTCCTCGACGGACTGGTCGATCGGCTGTATGTGTTTGCCGACGGCAAGGTTCGCGAACATCTCGGCGACCTCAACAGCCTGTTGCTGAGCAACCAAAGTTTTCAGAACACGCCACCCCTCCAGAAGCCCCAGCCCGCACAGCCCACGCAGAGTGCTCCGTCTGCCTCCGACTACGCCGCACGCAAGGAGCAGCAGAAGCTCATCCGGCGTGCCGAGAAACAGTTGGCAGACTGCGAGGCCACCATCGAACGCCTGGAGCAGGACATCGCCGACGTCGAGGCCCGACTGTCCACCCCCGAAGGTGCTGCCGACGCCTCCCTCTTCCAGCGCCACGCCGACCTGCGCCACCAACTCGACACGGCCATGGAGCAGTGGGAACAGGCTGGCGAAGCCCTGTCCGCTCTGTCGTAGAGCGTGACGCGTAAAGCGAAGTACAAAGTACGAAGAACATCTACGTAATGCAAAGTATCGCTGCAGCCGTACTTCTCTTCATTGTACTTTGTAGTTCGTACTTCGTAAATTTGTGGGTTATTTCAAAGTTTTTTTGGCTGTTTCGCAGAGAATTGTTATCTTTGTCGCAAATTCATCAAAACCATGCATTTATGAAACAGCGGGTATCCTTTTGCAAATTCTTGAGTGCGTCGCTCCTGACCCTTTTGTGCGCTGCAGCGTGCACCTCGGGCGGCAAGACGCAGGATGTGACGGTCGATGAAGCCCAGCTCGACTCTGCCCTCGAGGCGGAAGCTGTGCTGAAGGTCGATGAACTGAGTCCGGAACAGCAGCAACAGATGGCTGACGAAAAGGCGTTTCTGGAGCAGTTCTACCAGCAGCTTGACGAGGACGAGGACATGGAAACCGTCGTCCGGCAGAATGTGTCGGCCAACTGTCTGGACTGGCTGAAGGCAATGTACGACTACGATTGCGAGAGTGGCGACTGCATTGCTTTCTGGTTGTTTACCTACAACATGACCGACCCTGGCTCGCTGAAGGAAAGAGTAATCGAGCCTGTGGCGGAGCATACGTTCAAGGTGTTGATGACCTACGATTGCGGAAACGGCGAGTTGTACGACTACTGGCTGCAACTCGAGGTCGTGAAGGACGGCGATGCCTACAAGGTTAACGACGTCGATGAATTGAAAAATGAAAGCTATACTAACCCTTAAATCACAAAACAATGTCAGCAGGACTTATCTTTTTGGTAGTGGTGGTGGTAGCCGCCGTCGCTATTTTCTTCTGGTTCATGAACACTCAACGGGAGCTTGTCAACCTGGACGAGAAGGCTAAGAACGCACTCAGTCAGATAGAAGTGCAGCTCAACTCGCGCTGGGACGCACTGCTCAACCTGGCCCGCACTGCGTCGCAGTATGCACAACACGAGAGCGAAACGCTCATCAAGACCATTCAGGCACGTCGCGGCTCGGAGGTGAAGACCGCTGAGGACATCGAAGCCAGCCAGTCGGCTCTGGGCAGTGTGCTGAGCCGTCTGATGGTACTCACCGAGAACTATCCACAACTCAAGGCCGACGCCCTGTTTACCAAGACGATGGACGCCGTGAACGGCTACGAAGAAAACGTGCGCATGAGCCGCATGATCTACAACGACTCTGCCACCCGCATGAACCGCTATGTGCGCCAGTGGCCCTCGTCGTTCGTGGCCAACATGCTCCACTTCTCCACCATGGAATACCTGAAGGTGGACAACGAGCAGAAGCGCGACGCACCCGTGCTGTTCGGCGAGAACAAATAGTTTTTCCATCAACCACGGATGATGTGAATGGCACGAAGCCGACTCCATATATCTATTCGTGCCATTCCTGCCATTCGTGGTTTAGTATTTCTTATGCTATGAAGCGATTTATCATCATTCTTGTTGCGCTCCTGGCAACAACCGTGGGCCTTCGTGCCCAGCACCGTCTGGACAGCCTCTACATCTGGGTCGTACTCAAACCGAACGGCGATGCCTACATCGAGGAAGACCGCTACATGCGCCTCGGCGACGAAGGTACGGAGGTGTATGAAAAGATGTACAACCTCAGCGACCGCCAGATGGGCATCAAGGACTTCGGCGTGAGGGACAGCATCTACGGCGAGTACGAACGGGTGGACTGGGATGTCCACGGTTCGCGTTCGTGGAAGGCCGGACGCTGCGGCATCAACTACGTCGAAGAGGGCATGGAACTCTGCTGGGGCTTCGGCGAACCTGGCGAACACGTCTTCACCACCTACTATGTGCTGCAGAACCTGGTGCAGTCGTACACCGACTACGACGGCTTCAACCACTGCTTCTACGACGCTTCCAACCCGCCGGCTCGCAAGGTCGTCACGACCATCATGGCGGGCGACAGCACCCTGCACTTCAGCAAGGAGAACACTGGAATCTGGCATTTCAAATACTATGGCGAAGCCTGGTTTACGGAATCGGGCAAGACACTCTTTGAGAGTACGCAGGCTCTCGACGAGGGCGACAAGGTGGTCATCATGATGCAGTTCCAAAAAGGAATGTTCCAACCGCTCATCAGTCACGACGAAACCTTCGTCGAACGGGTCAAGGAGCGTGCCTTCATCGGCAGCGACTACGAGATTGACGACCCTGGCGACGGGGGTGGCACACAGTCATCCTTCCTCGGAGGCGACGATGCTTCGTTGTTTGAAACCATCATGGGTTACGTCATCGGCGGACTCTGCTGCATCGTCCTGCCGCTGTTATGGCTGCTGAGCATCATTTTCAAGAAACCGCTCGAACGCAAACGCCGCCGCAAGCTCATCCTCAATGTGCTGGGCAATCCCGACGAAATACCCTATCACCGCGAGGTGCCCTTCGGCGGAAAACTCGTCGAGTCGCAGCGCGTGTTGCGCGACACCCTGGGCATCCTTTCGCAAAAGCCCACTTTCGGCGTCAAGGAACTGACCGAGGCCCTGCTGCTGCGCCTGCTTTACAAAGGCAAAATCAGCGTCGAAACCGAGCTGGATGAGAAGGGCAACCTGCGCGAAGTGTTCGGCATCAAGCCCGTTCCGCAGGACACAGAGAAGACGTTCCGCGAGGAAGACGACGAGATGGAGCACGGCCTGCAACGCCTGCTCTATGCGGCTGCCGGCGACGATCACCTGCTTCAGCCGAACGAACTCAAGACATTCATCCGCAACGAACAGAACACCCTCCAGTTCCGAAGCTTCGCCAAAAAACTGACAAACGTCACTGGGGTCTATAGCGACTTTAACGTCGAGTCGCGTTTCAAGAAAGTTAGCTCCGACAAGGCCCGCGAAGTGTTCGGCTTCTGGCAGTACCTCAACGACTTCTCACTCATCGGCGAACGCGAAGTAGTCGAAGTCCATCTGTGGAAGGACTACCTCGTCTTCGGCGCCCTTTACGGCATTGCCAAGAAGGTGCGCGAGGGCATGAAGAAAATATGCCCCGACTACGCGTCGCTCGACCTGCTCACCCAGCAAATCCTGCGTGAGGACACCGACCTTTATCGCTACGTCGGACTGCTCAGCCTTGCGACCTACGACACCGTCCGCTACTCCAGCACCTACGAAACCGCAGCCGAGCGCCGTGCCCGCCAAGCCGAAGAGGCACGTGAGCGTGCCCGCGAACGCTACAGCGGTGGAGGCGGCAGCTCCAGCTTCGGCGGTGGTGGCGGCTTTAGCGGCGGTGGCGGCTCTGGCGTGCGCTGAGGTGAACAATCAAGAAAACAGAAACTACATATAAGTTAATCTATTCATGAAACTAAAATTCTTTTTTCCGATTATTGCTATGGCAATGACAGCAGCAGGCTGTGTCAACAATGGCACGGCAGAACAGGGAATCGGTATCAAGCCCGAGAACATGAACGACACTGTCGCTCCCGGCACCGACTTCTACCAGTACGCTTGCGGCGGATGGATCAAGAACAATCCGCTCAAGCCCGAGTATTCACGTTTCGGTTCGTTCGACGCCGTCGCCGAAACCAACCGTGAGCAGATGAAGGATCTCATTCTCGGACTCACCAAAGAGGAGCACGAGAAGGGTAGTGTGGCACAGAAAATTACCGACCTCTACGAGATGATGATGGACTCTACGCGCCAGAATGCAGACGGATGGGAACCCATCAAGGCTGACCTCGCCGCCATCGAAGCCGTCGAACTCCGCGACGACGCCCTCCGCATGATGGTCGAAAACTCCTTCAAAGGAGCCGGCGAACTGTGGGGTGCTGGTATTGGTGCCGACATGATGGACTCGAAAAACAACATGGTGGAAATCGGCCAAAGCGGCCTTTCCATGGGGCAGAAGGAATACTACCTCAGCGAGGACGACGCTTTCAAGAAGATTCGTGAGGCGTTTAAGAAGCATGTGGTCAAGATGTTCCAGCTCGTCGGCGACGATGCCGAGACCGCTCAACGCAAGATGGAGAGCGTCATGTCCATCGAAACCCGTATGGCACGTGCCTCGAAGAGCCGTGTCGAGCTGCGCGATCCAGCCTCGAACTATCATAAGATGACCTACGAGGAGTTCAAGGAGCAGTTCAAGGGATACGACTGGGACCAGTACTTCCATCTTAACTTCATCGACGGCCTGAAGGACCTCTCCGTCGGCCAGCCCGAAGCCATCAAGGAGGCCGTGGCCATTCTCAACCAGACCGACCTGCGCCAGCTGAAGGACTGGATGGAGTGGAACCTTCTGTCGGGCAACGCCTCGGTGCTGGGCGATGAGCTGTTTAACGAAGACTTCGACTTCTTCAGCCGCACCATGCGTGGCCAACAGGAGCCGCAGCCGCGCTGGAAGCGCAGCGTTTCGACCGTCAGCGGCATCCTCGGCGAAGCCGTCGGACAGCTCTACGTCGAGAAGTATTTCCCTGCCGAGAACAAGGAACGCATGGTCCAGCTCGTCAAGAACCTGCAGGAAGCCCTCGCCGAGCGCATCGACGCTCAGGACTGGATGAGCGACTCGACCAAGGCATACGCCAAGGAGAAGCTCTCTACCTTCTACGTCAAGATTGGCTATCCCGACAAGTGGAAGGACTATTCGAAACTGGAAATCGACCCTGCAAAGACGCTCTACGAGAACATGCAGGTGGTCCGCACATGGGCTAACAAGAAGGAAGTGGAAGAGAAATACGGCAAGCCCGTCGATCGCGACGAGTGGCACATGACCCCGCAGACCGTCAATGCCTACTACAATCCCACGACCAACGAGATCTGCTTCCCCGCAGGCATCCTGCAATATCCGTTCTTCGACATGCAGGCCGACGACGCATTCAACTATGGCGCCATCGGCGTGGTCATCGGCCATGAGATGACCCACGGTTTCGACGACCAGGGTCGCCAGTTCGACAAGGACGGAAACTTCCGCGACTGGTGGGCACAGGGCGACGGCGACAAGTTCAAAGAGCGCGCTCAGGTGATGGTTGACTTCTTCTCCAACATCACCGTGCTGCCTGGTCTGAAAGGCAACGGTGAGCTGACGCTGGGTGAGAACCTTGCCGACCACGGAGGTCTGCAGGTGGCCTACACCGCCTTCAAGAACGCTCAGAAGAAGGCCGCAGCCGAGGGTAAGGACACGCTGACCGTGGTCAACGGACTGACTCCCGACCAGCGATTCTTCCTCGCCTATGCAGGTGTCTGGGCACAGAACATTACCGAGGAAGCCATCCGTGACCTCACTGCCCGCGACCCGCACTCGCTCGGCGAATGGCGTGTCAACGGAGCACTGCCCCACATTGATGCCTGGTACGAAGCCTTCGGCATCACCGAAAAGGATCCGATGTTCATCCCGAAGGAAAAGCGTGTGACCATCTGGTAAAAAGCCTCCCCCCCCAGCCCCCTCCGAAAGAGGGGGAGTGGGATGGCGCAAAACGACATCGCCCTGCAATGTTCTTTCGCTTCAAGCGGTCGAACGTTGCAGGGCGATGTTTTATTTACTTTGCACTCCCCCTCTTTCGGAGGGGGCTGTGGGGAGGCTTTTTGTGGGGAGGCTATTTCTCCATTCCCGCGCTCTCACGGCGATGTTTCGTCGGATGCAATCGCTGTAGAGCCAGGGTTCGCAGCCGTGGATGTCGCCCACGTTGATGAGGTTTTTGTAGGGTTTGTATTCCGACCCGTCGTAGCCGCTGACCACGAGCACGTGGTGTTGGGGCGAGAGCGTCACGGTGATTGTGTCGTGCAGGGTGGCAGGCGTGGCGTCCGTCCGCCAGTTCACGGGGTTGATGCCGCAGCACGTGAGCGAGATGATGGGCTTGACATACTTGACATCCTTCACCGTGTTGTAGCAGATGGTCACACCCGTGTCCGTCTCTCCTCGTGCGGGACGGATGTGGCGGCAGGTCGCCGTGTCCTCGGGCGTCACCTTGTAGCCCATCACGTAGGCGGCTGCCAGCTGGCTGTAGGTCTCGTCGCTCATGTGGCGGAGCAGTTCGATCGTCGCCATTCCGCCCTGGCTGAAGCCTGCGAGGACGAGCGGGCGGTTCGGGTCGCGCTGTCGCAGGAAGTGGTCGAACGCCATGCACACGTCCGCCATCGGCAGTCGGGTGCGCCGACGAATCGTGTCTTCGTTCTCGGTCTCGAAGGCTTCGATGGTCGTATGGCGGTAGAAGGGCGCATAGAAACGGTTGCCTGGAGCCATGTAGGCAGCCACGCCGTTCATCTCCGTCGCCATGTGCTGGCGGTGTGTGGGGCTCCACACGTCGGCATAGTGGCAGGTCTGTCCGTCGTCCGTCGTCCAGTCGATTTCCCAGGTTGACACCACGTAGAACACGTCGGCGCCCGTTCCCGTCGGGTCGTCGTCGGCCGTAATCCACATCGTGGGGTCGGCATAGTCGGGTGCCTTGGGGACGAATCCGGTCGCTGCGACCTCGGTGGCCGACGCATTGCTTCGCGCTGTACGGCACGCGCTGAGGACCGTCAGGCAGCACAGCAGCAGGCATAGCGTCGTGCCTCGCTGCTGGTAGGGTGTTCTTGGAGTCTGCATCATCTTCATTCGTTGTTCCTTCTTGCTTCACAGAGGCGAACCTCTGTTCGTATTGCAAATTTAGAGATAATTTGTGAGAAACGGAACAAACGTCCCACGAAAATGCAGTTTCGCGTCGTCATCTGCGCCGTATGGAATCGCCGCTTCCGCAGTTCGAAATAGCCATCTCCACCGTATGAACCCCGCCATTCCGCCCTCCAAACCCAGCTACTGTCCACCTTAAACTCAGTTGCTGTGCGAAAAAAATTCAAAATATCACTGATATTTCTACAAATTCCATTGATATTCTTACAAATTCCATTGAGATTTTTGAAAATATCAATGATACTTTGAGTTTGGAGGGCGGAGTGGCTGAGATTCAAGGGCGGAGTGGCTGAAATTCAAAGGCGGAACTGGTGAGTGTGCAGGGCGTTCGACCGACTGCTGCGCTGCCGCTGCCGACCCTGCAGATGGTGTTGAATTTCGTTGCAACGGGAGGTATGCCGACCTGCCATTGGGTGCATGAATGACCGTACGCGGATGTTCCCGACTTCCTGCCGAACGGTTTGTTTTTCTCCAAAATAGAGGTGCTGAACATGTTAAAAGAGGAAGTGAACTTTTGATTTAATGAAAAAATGTTGTAACTTTGCACCGTAAAGATTCTCTGCCTCTTCAGACCTATTCCAAGTGAAGGGCCTGAAGGGGGTGTTTGTGGTTAGTAATAGAAGCAGATAATTGTGAAGAAGATCGAGGTGAGGCGTGTGAAGCGTCGGCGCGAGATGGTTGATTTCGTCCGGCTTCCGCGGCTGATATACCGCGATGTGCCGCAGTATGTGCCAGATATGGAGAAAGATATCAGGCAGCTGTTCAGCACGACCGCCAACCCGGGACTGGAGTTTTCCGACATCCAGCCCTTCGTGGCGTACCGCGACGGTGAGGCTGTGGGACGTATCGTGGGCATTGTCAACAGGAAGGCAAACGAAAAATGGAACGTCCGCAACGTGCGGTTCTCACTCATCGAGTTTGTTGACGACCTCGAGGTGTCGCGGGCACTGACGGAGGCCGTTGCCCAGTGGGGCGCATCGTTGGGAATGGACTGCATCGAGGGTCCCTTGGGCATTACCGACTTCGACAAGGAGGGTATGCTCGTCGAGGATTTCGACCTCACCGGCTCGATGACTGCCATCTACAACCCCGACTACTATCCCCGCCACATGGAGGCGCTGGGGTTTGAGAAAGAGGTCGATTGGCTGCAGGTGCGCATTGATGTGCCCGAGCAAGTGCCGGCGAAGTATGCACGGGTGGCCAGCTACCTGCGTGAGAGTGCAGGGCTGTCGGTCCGGAAATACACGGCCAAGCAACTGATGGGTCAGGCCGGACACGACGTGTTCGCCCTGCTGAACGAGGCCTACGCTCCCATCTTCGGTTTCTCGGAATTGTCGGACAAGCAGGTGGATGAGTTTCTCCGGCAGTACGTCCGTCTGCTCGACCCTCGCTTCGTCCCCGTCGTGGTGAACCAAAGTGGCGAGATGGTCGGTGCGGCAGTCACCGTCGCCAGCCTGGCCGAGGCCATCCAGAAGACCGGTGGCAGGATGTATCCGACAGGGTGGTGGCATCTGCTGAAAGCCCTGAAGCGGAGGTCGTCCGACCACGTGGAGATGCTGCTCATCGCCGTTCGTCCCGACTATCAGGGGCTGGGCGTGAACGCCATGTTCTTCGACGACCTGATACCCATCTACAACGAGTGTGGCATTCGTTGGGCAGAGACCGGTCCGCAGCTGGAAAACAACCTGCGCGAACTCTCGCAGTGGAAGCCCCTCGGTCCGAAATTCGTGAAGCGCAGAAGGTGCTACATGAGGAAAGTGAAAAGCGAAGCCTGAAGTACAACGTACGAAGTACAAAGTACAACTTGGATGAAAAGTAACAACTTGTCAACTTGTCAACTTGTCAACTCAAAAACTTAATATAAAAAGCATGGAAAGAAGAGTAGTAATTACAGGAATGGGCATCTGGTCGTGCATCGGTACGACGCTCGACGAGGTGCGCCAGTCATTGTTTGAAGGGCGAAGCGGCATCGTGTTCAGTCAGGAACGCAAAGATGCCGGATTCCGTTCGCCCATCTGTGGAAACGTGCCGCACCCCGACTTGAAAAAAATCCTGAGTCGGAATGTGCGCCAGATGATGCCTGAGGAGGCTCAGTATGCCTACGTGGCCACGGTGCAAGCCCTTGAACAGGCAAAGCTGTCCCAAGACTATATCGACAGCCATGAGGTGGGCGTCATCTATGGCAACGACTCCGTCGCCGAATCGACGATGGTGGCCATGGACAAGTTCCGTGCCGCCGGCTCGACCGCTGCCTGTGGCTCGGGCGCCATCTTCCAGTCGATGAACTCGACGGTGACGATGAACCTGGCCACGCTCTTCCACCTGAAAGGCATCAACCTGACGGCGTCGGCAGCCTGCGCCAGCGGCTCACAGTCGTTGGGACTGGCGTTCCTGCTCATCAAGAACGGACTTCAGGACTGCGTCATCTGTGGCGGAGCCGAAGAGAACAACATGTACGGCATTGCCTCGTTCGATGCCTTGCAGACCTTCTCTACCCGCATTGACGATCCGACCAAGGCCAGCCGCCCCTTCGACCGCGACCGCGACGGACTGGTACCCAGCGGTGGCGCTGCCACTCTGGTCATCGAGAGCTATGAGCACGCCGTCAAGCGCGGAGCACCCATCCTGGCAGAAATCCTCGGCTGGGGATTCTCTGGCAACGGCGACCATATCTCCACGCCCAACGTAGAGGGCCCGGCACGATCGCTGCTGCGCTGTCTGGAGAGTTCGGGTGTCAATCCCCACGACATCGGCTACGTGAATGCCCACGCCACCTCGACCCCCATCGGCGACAGCCGCGAGGCCGAAGCCATCGCACAGGTGTTTGGCGACTATCGCGTGCCAGTGACCTCGACCAAGAGCCTGACGGGACACGAGATGTGGATGGCCGGCGCCTCGGAAATTATCTATTCGATGCTGATGATGAAGAACGACTTCATCGCCGGATCGCTGAACTTCGAGAACCCCGACGAGGTGACGCAGTGCATCAACGTCATTCCCGAAACCCGCCAACAGCACTTCGACATGTTCCTGAGCAATTCCTTTGGTTTCGGCGGCACCAACTCGACACTTATCATCAAAAATCTATAATCTTAAAACAACAATTATGAAAAGAGAAGAAATCATTTCGCAGGTAAACAGCCTCCTGGCTGAAGAGTTTGAAATCGAAGAGAGCGAATTCGCACCCGATGCGAACCTGAAGGAGACGCTCAATCTTGACAGTATCAACCTGGTTGACCTCATCGCTCTGGTGCAGACAACCTACAAGATTACCATCCCCGTGGAAGACCTGAAGAAGATTCAGACCTTCGGTAATCTGTACGACTACATCGAGAGCCACCTGCCTGCATGAAGTTAAAAGGCGAAGACATCAAGCGGCTCATCCCGCAACGGTTGCCCTTCGTCATGGTGGACGAGTTTGAGCAGAGTGACAGCCAGCAGGCTGTCACTGCTCTCACTGTCCGCGATGGCAACTACTTCCTCCTGCCCGACGGTTCGCTCGCCGAGGCGGGACTCATTGAGCACATGGCGCAGTCGTGTTCTGCCCTTGCCGGAAGCAAGAGCGAGCGAGAGGCTGCACCCATCGGCATGATTGTTGAAATCAAACACTTCACATGCCAACGTCGCCCCTTGTCAGGCGACAAGATTGAAACCTGCGTCCAGTTCGGACTCACATTCGGACAGATGACGCTGGCCCACTGCACTTCTACCATCGATGGTGAGACGATTGCAGAAATCGACTTGAAAATATTCATGGAATGACAGAGCTGTTTATCCACATATATCGCTACTTCCGCACTCACCGACTGGCCTGCTGGCTGTCGATGGTCGTGCTTTTCCTGTTCTTCGGCTACTTTGCCGCACAGATTCATCTGGAGGAGGACATCAACCAACTGATGCCTTCGTCGCAGAACGAGGATGGAACCACGAAACTGGCGTTTGCCGACCTGAAGATTAAAGACAAGGTCTTTCTGCTTTTCGAAGGCGAGGGTGTGGAAAACCTGACCGAAACCTGCGACGAGTTTGTCGAGAAGCTGCAGAGTGACACCGTTCACATCGAGGATGTGTTCTACTGCCTCGACGAAGAACTGCTGCCCGACGCCATCGACTACATGGCAGAACATCTGCCGGCCTATATCGACACGACGGCCTACGCAGCCTTCGACACGCTGCTCACCCGCGAGCACATGATGCAGCAGATGCAGCAAAACCGCGAGGATATGATGGGCGACTTCGGCTCTACATTCCCTGAACTGATAGAGATGGACCCTGTCGGCATGCGCAGCGTGCTGGCACAGCAACTGAGTCCTATTCTCAAGGGCGGGACAGGCAGCTACCAGACTGTCGAGAACCATTTCTTCGTTCCCGACTCCACCGTCTGCATCGCCTTCATCACCCCACGCTTTTCCAGTACCAACACCGGCGACGGCTCGGCTTTGTTCCAGTCTATGAACGAGCTGATCGATCAGTTCGCTGTGAGCCACCCCGACGTGCGCATCAGCTATCATGGCACGCCCGCCAGCGGCTTTTATAACTCTACGCAGATTAAGCACGACCTGACCACCACCATCGCCGGAGCCCTGGTGCTGGTGCTGATCTTCCTGCTGGTTTGCTTCCGTCGTTGGGACACCATCCCGTTGCTTCTGCTTCCCGTAGCCTTTGGCACACTCTTCTCGCTTGCAGTCATGTATTGGCTGAAGGGTGAGTTCTCCCTGCTCGCCCTTGGCATTGGCGGCGTAGTGCTGGGTGTGGCACTGAGCTACGTGCTCCACGTCATGACCCACCATCAGTATGTGAGCGACGGCGAAGCACTCCTGCGAGAGCAGGTGAAGCCCGTACTGCTGGGCTGTCTGACGACCATCGGTTCGTTCTCGGCACTCATCTTCATCGAGACCGACCTGCTGCGCGACTTCGGACTCTTTGCAGCCTTTGCCATCCTTGCCACCACGCTGTTCTCGCTCATCTACCTGCCGCAGATGCTCAGAACGGCATCTCGCCCCTTTCCGAAGTTCATCGACCGCATCAACAGCTATCCCTTCGACCGCAAGAAACCGCTGCTGGTCATCATCGGCCTGCTGGCAGTCACAGGCATCGTGACCTTTATCCTTGGCGGCACGCATTTCGACGCCGACATGCACAACCTGGGTTACGACCATCCGCAGGCAAAATATTCGGAAGACCTGCTGCGCAGTAAGACCTATACCGGCGACAAGACCAAATATTTCGCCAGTCAGGGGCAAACGATGGAGGAGGCACTGGACAATTTCTCCATCCTGAACCGTAAGCTCGACTCACTGCAACAGCTCGGTTTGGTGAAGAGCTATACTCCCACCGACAAGTTCTTCGTGCCGAAAGCCGAACAGCAGCGGCGCATCGATGCCTGGAAACGTTATTGGACAGACGAACGCCTGCAGCAGACTCGCCGACTGATTGCCGAGTGTGCACCCACGGCAGACTTGCGACCCGAGGCGTTTGAAGCCTTTTTCGAAACAGCTACCGCCGACTTTGTCCCCGACCCGCTCTATGAGGCAGGCATCGTGCCCGACGGTTTCCAGTCAACACTGATGGAGCGCTCGTACGACGGAACTTATCTCTGCTTCACCTCCGTCCGCTGTGCCAACGACTCCGTGCGCAGCAGCGAGAGCGATTATATCCGCATCTGCGATGCCATTGTCAAAGAGCCGAGCCTGATGGTGCTCGATACCTATTACTATACTACTGATACACTCATTGCCATGAGCCGCGACTTCGACCGCCTGCAATGGCTTTCGATGGGCTTCGTGCTGCTCGTGCTCCTGCTGTCTTTCAGGTTTAACATCCTCCATTCGGTTCTCGCCTTCACGCCCATCCTGCTTAGCTGGCTCATCGTGCTGGGTGCGATGAACCTCTGTCAGCAACAGTTCAACCTCATCAGCATCATTATCTCAACCTTCATCTTCGGCATCGGCGTCGATTACAGTATTTTCGTGATGCAAGGACTGTTGGGCGGACAGCTCGAATACCACAAGACAGCCATCCTGCTTTCGGCTATTACGCTGCTCGTAACGGTCGGCAGCATGCTTCTGGCTGTTCATCCCGCCATCCGCAGCGTCGGTTTCTCCACGCTGGTCGGTCTGCTCTCTGCCATAGTCCTTTCTTATGTCGTACAGCCGGCCGTCTATCGCTGGCTTCATCGCAACAGGCAATGAAGTACGATGTAGTGGTCATCGGCAGCGGCTTGGGGGGACTGATATGTGCCCGCCAGCTGGCTCAGAGCGGCAGGAGTGTGGTGGTGCTGGAGCGTCAGCGCATCCCTGGAGGCTGTCTGCAAAGTTATCGCAGGGACGGAATGGACTTCGACACAGGACTGCACTATGTGGGAGGACTGGCCGAGGGACAGGCGTTGCACGATGCTTTTGCGACCCTTGGACTGCTGAACCTTCCTTGGCAGCGGCTCGATGCCGACGGCTTCGACCGCATCACCATCGACGGGCAGACCTTCTGTCTGGCCGAAGGCTATGAGCACTTCGTCGATACACTGTCCGAACAATTCCCCGAGGAACGCCGTGCACTGAAGGACTACGTGCAAATGCTCAAAGGGGTGGAGAACGACGGCGATACGATGCGCTATCTCTCGACAAATGCCTATGACTACCTGTCCACACTTTTCCAGAATCCGCTTTTGGTCAACGTCGTGTCGGCTGCAGCCATGCGCATGGAGCTGCGCCGTGAGTCGCTCCCGCTCTTTACCTACGCCCATGGCCTGAACAGTTATGTCCAAAGCAGTTGGCGGCTGCGCGGCAATGGCAACATGATTGTCGGCTCATTGGTGAACGACATCAAGGCCGCCGGCGGTGAAGTCCATTGCGCGATGGAAGTCGAGGAACTGCAGGAGCAGGGTGGGAGGATTGTCGCAGCCCGTTGTGCGAACGGAGAGACATACGAAGGCAGTCTCTTCATCAGCGACGTACACCCCCAGCTGACGTTCAGCTGGCTGAAGAACTCCGGCCTGGTCAAAGGCATGTTCCGCCGTCGCATCGCGGCGTTGGAGAATACGTTTGGCCTCTTTACAGCCTCACTGATTGTGAAGGCAGACAGTCTGCCCTACTTCAATCATAATAAATATGTGTTCCGGAAGGCCAACGTCTGGACGTTCCATGAAGCCCTGGGTGGAGAACAAGCATCGTCGGTCGGTGGCGTGATGGTGAGTGCCAGGGTGCCGGAGGACGGTTCGTCGTTCGTACGACAGCTTGACCTCTTGACACCGATGCCGTGGGCATTGTGCCTGCCCTGGGAAAATACTTCGGTCGGACACCGTGGACCCACCTATCAGCAGCAGAAGGAGCATATCGCCGACGAGTGCATCCGTCTGGCCGAGCGCGTGATTCCAGGGCTTGGCAGCTTGGTGGAGAAACGATACACCAGCACACCGCTCACTTGGCGTGACTACACGCTGTCGCCTCATGGCTCAGCCTTTGGTGTGAGAAAGGACAGTCGGCAGCCGCTGATGACGATGCTTTCGCCACGCACGCCGATCCCCAATCTCCTGCTCACAGGTCAGAGTCTGGCACTGCATGGCCTGGAGGGAGTGACAAAAACAGCGTTTAATACACTAAATATTATCAAACAACAGACAGTATGAGCAACAAATATGCATTGATTACAGGCGGAAGCCGAGGCATCGGCAGGGCCGTCTGCGTCCGATTGGCCCAAGAAGGCTATCAGGTGTTGATTAACTATGCCAGCAACGAGGTAGAAGCACGCCACACCTTGGAACTCTGTGGTGGTCATGGCGAACTGCTTCCCTTCGACGTCAGCGACGGCCCGCAGGTGCAAGCAGCTCTCAGTCAGTGGCAGAACAGCCACGACGGCGAGTACATCGAAGTGGTGTTCAACAATGCAGGAATCCGTCGAGACAATGTGCTGGCACTGATGCCCGAAGCCGACTGGCATCGCGTGCTGGACATCACGTTGTCCGGATTTTTCCACGTCACCCAGCCTCTGTTGCCAGCCATGCAGCTCCATAAGTTCGGACGCATCATCAACATGGCCAGCGTCAGTGGACTGAAAGGTCTGCCTGGACAGACCAACTACTCCGCAGCCAAGGGGGGTATCATCGCCGCTACGAAGGCACTGGCACAGGAGGTGGCCCGCCGTGGCATCACTGTCAACGCCATTGCACCCGGTTTTATCAAGACCGACATGACCGAAGGACTCGACGAGGCTACCCTGAAAAAACAAATCCCTGCCCAGCGTTTCGGTACGCCCGAGGAGGTGGCCCATGCCGTGGCTTTCCTGGCATCGCGCGAGGCAGGCTACATCACGGGAAATGTGTTGTCCATCAACGGAGGACTCTATACGTAATTGAAAATTAAAAATTGATAATAGAATATTAGCCTGCCGGATGGCTTTACTCCTCCTTGGGAGGGGACAGTGGGAAGGCTAAACTTAAACTTAGATAATATGAAGAAACTGATTCTTATCCTTTCGCTCATAATCTGTCACGTATCCTTGAGCATGGCCCAAAGCGTGACGCGTACCCAGCATCGCACAGCCATCACCCAGGATGCCGTTACCACAGGTTCGATGACCATTCGTAAGCCCGACTATATCTGCATTTCGACCAATTCCGACAAGGAACAGCTGATCATGGAGGGCACCAAGTTCACGATGACGATGGGTGGTAAGAAACATGTGACTGACAGTCGCAAGAACCCACAGTTCGCTACCTTCCACAAGGTACTGAAAGCCGTCATCAACAATCAGCCCATCCCTGGAGGCAGTGATGTGGTTGTCACGCCGAAGAACCAGCAAAAGACCATCAGCATCACGCCAGAGGGCAAAAAGAAACGCCAGCTGTTCAGCTCGTTCGAGTTGGTGATCGACGAACATTCATCGGCCATCCGCCAGCTTCGCATGAACCAGAAGGGTGGCAACTATATCCACTACGAGGTTCGTTGAACAGGCAACTCCAGACCCACCAGATCCCACCCCCAGCCCTCCCCAAGGGGTCTATTATTTTTCACTTTTCACTTTTCACTTTTCACTTTTCACTTTTCTCTTATAAATGCCACTGACCCTCCCCGACCGGCTACCGGCCATCGAATTGCTGAAGCGCGAGAACATCTTCGTGATGGACTCAACCCGAGCACACGGACAGGACATCCGTCCGCTACGTTTGGCCATTCTCAACCTCATGCCCATCAAGATTACGACCGAGACGGACTTCATCCGCATTCTGTCGAACACACCGCTGCAGGTCGAGATTGAGTTTATGAAGATCAAGAGTCACACGTCGAAGAACACTCCCGTGGAGCACATGATGACTTTCTATCGCGACTTCGAGGAGATGCGGCGTGAGAAGTATGACGGACTCATCGTCACAGGGGCACCGCTCGAACAGATGGACTTCGAACAGGTGACCTACTGGCCCGAGTTGCAGGAGGTGTTCGACTGGGCTTACCACAACGTGCAATCCACCTGCTACATCTGCTGGGCAGCGCAGGCAGCCCTCTACCACTTCTACGGCATTCCGAAATATCCGACCGAGGGCAAGGTGTTTGGCGTGTTCCGCCACAAGGTGTTGCGTCCCGAGCTGCCGATTTTCCGAGGCTTCGACGACGTGTTCTTTGCCCCTCACAGCCGACACAGCGAGATTCGCCGTGCCGACATTGAGCAGGTGCCGGCCCTTGACATCATCTCCGAGTCGTCGGTGGCAGGAGTCCACATGGTGATGGCGCGCGAGGGACGTGAGTTCTTCATCACGGGACACAGCGAATATGCTCCGCTGACGCTCGACTCAGAGTACCGCCGCGATGTGGCAAAGGGGCTTCCCATCACTCCGCCAGCCAACTACTACGAGGACGACGACCCCAGTCGTCCGCCGCGAGTGCGCTGGCGTGCCCATGCCAACCTGCTGTTCACCAACTGGCTGAACTATTACGTCTATCAGCAGACACCGTATGACATCACAAAGATTGAATAGGGGTGGATCTTCCCTTGAACTGCTGTCCCCTGCCCGCACCGCTGACATAGGCATCGAGGCCATCCGCCACGGTGCCGATGCCGTTTATATAGGTGCACAGCGCTTCGGAGCGCGGCAGGCAGCGGGCAACAGCGTGGAGGACATCGCTCGGCTGGTGCAGTATGCCCACACGTTCGGCGCACGGGTCTATGTGACGCTCAACACACTGCTGCGCGACGACGAGCTGGCAGAGGCTGAACAGACGGTGCGTGAACTGAAGGCCGTCGGCGTGGACGCACTGATCGTGCAGGATGTGGCGGTGGTCGAGATGGCGCGCCGAGTGGGTATGGCGGTGCATGCCTCGACACAGATGGACAACCGGACCGCCGAGCAGGTGCAACGCCTGTGCGATGCCGGTTTTGAACAGGTGGTGCTGGCACGCGAACTGTCGCTCGACGACATCCGGCAGATTCATGCTGCCTGTCCGACGGCACGGCTCGAAGCCTTCGTCCACGGCGCACTCTGTGTGAGCCTGAGCGGCCGCTGCTATGCCAGCGAACTGCTCTTCGACCGCAGTGCCAACCGCGGCGCCTGCGCACAGGTGTGCCGCATGGAGTTCGACTTGGAAGACGAACGTGGGCACAAACTGCTGGAGAAGAAGCACCTGCTGTCGCTCAAAGACCTCTGCCAGCTCGACCGTCTGGCCGACATGGCCGAGGCAGGCATTACGTCGTTCAAAATTGAGGGGCGGCTCAAGGACATGGCCTATGTGAAGAACGTCACGGCTGCCTACAGCGAAGCCCTCAACACCCTTTGCGCCGCGCATCCCGACCGTTACCGCCGCAGTTCGCGTGGCGAGGTGGAACTGAAGTTCCGTCCCGACGTGCGCAAATCCTTCAACCGAGGATTTACGCATTACTTCCTCGACGGACAGCGCAGCAACGACATATTCTCGTTCGACACACCGAAGGCGGTGGGGGTGGAAATCGGAAAATGCGGACCCTCCCACAGCAGACCCACCTCCCAACCCCTCCCTTGTAGGGAGGGGAGTGGTAACTCTTTCTTGGTAGATTATGTATCTACTCCCCTCCCTACAAGGGAGGGGTTGGGAGGTGGGTCTGCTGTGGGTGGGTCTGCTTTGCATAATGGCGACGGCCTTTGTTTCTTCAACCGAGCGCGGAAGCTGGTCGGTTTCCGTGTGAACAGGGTGGATGGGAACCGCGTTTGGCCACACCCCATGCCGCACGACCTGTTGCCAGGCATGACGCTCTACCGCAATTTCGACAAGGCATTCAACGATGCGCTCGCCCGTGAGAGTGCCGAACGCTTCCTGCCGGTCGAGATTTCGGTCGGCTACGACGGCGAGGCATTTGTGCTGACGATGGAAGGTCAGGGGAGCGAGGCGGTCATTCGTCGTCCCTACACTCCGGAACTGGCACGCACGCACCAGTCGGAGAATGTCGTTCGTCAACTCTCGCGCATGGGAGGGACGCCCTATCGCGTGAGCGCGGTACATATATTATATAAGCAGAACTACTTCATCCCCTCGTCCTTGCTGTCGGAATGGCGACGCAGCCTGTGCGAAAGTTTCCATTCCGCACCTCAGCCTTCGGGACATCAGCTCCACGAAGGGTCAGTCTCCCCCTCTTTCGGAGGGGGTCGGGGAGAGGCTTCCTCCTCTACCGAAGGGGAATGGGGAGAGGCTTTCGACCTACACTACCACGACGGCGACCCCGTGATGACGTGTCGCCACTGCCTGCGTTATGCCATGGGCTGGTGTGTGCGTCGCGGTGGCGCCGAAGGGCCGCGCCAACTCTTCCTTACGCTCGAAAACGGTGCGCGGTTCCGCCTGCACTTCGACTGCCAGCACTGCTTCATGCTGCTCTACCTCGACCACGAGTAGGCCTCCGAACCGCTCATCAATCGGATGGTGGCTGGATGTGTCTCGGTGAGAGTGGGGGATAGGTAGTCTTTTCGTGTCATGTTTGTGTTGCTTTTGTTTACGCACTGTGTGGCATCAGTGCGTCTGTACGCGCTCGGTGGGTGGCTGCTCCAGGTTGCGGCGATCCACCTGTGTGACTACACGGGCTGCCAGCGCCATGAAGGCCATGCCCGAGGGTGAGGCTGGGTCGAGTACGGCGGGCAGACCGTTGTCGCCACCTTCGCACACGTCCTGAATCAGCGGAATCTGCGCCAGCAGCGGCACCTGCAGTTCGGCAGCCAGGTCTTTGCAGCCGCCACGTCCGAAGATGAAATACTGCTCGTCGGGATGCTGGGCAGGCGTGAACCACGCCATGTTCTCCACCAGTCCGAGGATGGGCACGTTCACCTTGTCGTTCATATACATATTGATGCCTTTGCGGGCATCGGCCAGAGCCACCTGCTGCGGCGTCGAGACGATGACGGCGCCGGTGATGCCCAGCGTCTGCAGCAGCGTGAGGTGGATGTCGGAGGTGCCGGGAGGGGTGTCGAGGATGAAGTAGTCCAGCTCGCCCCACTTGGCTTCGCCGATGAGTTGCTTGAGCGCATTCGAGGCCATGCCGCCGCGCCACAGCGTTGCCTGGTCGGGATTGACGAAGAAACCGATGCTCAGCAACTTCACTCCGTATTTCTCGATGGGGACGATGAGGTCGCGGCCGTCGATGTTTTCGGCATACGGACGTGCGTCCTCCACTTGGAACATCTTGGGAATGGAGGGACCGAAGATGTCGGCATCGAGCAGTCCGACACGGTAGCCGAGGCGTGCCAGTCCGATGGCGAGATTGGCGGTCACCGTGCTTTTACCCACACCGCCCTTTCCACTCGACACAGCGATGATGTTCTTCACGCCGGGCAGAAGTTTGTCGGGCTCGGGCGGCAACTCCGTCTGCGACTTCACGCCGATGGCGACTTCCACTTCGGGACTGACGTAGGTGTGAATCGCAGCCTCGGCTGCTGCCACCATCGACTTGCGGAACGGGTCGGTGGGTTTGGGGAAGATGAGCGAGAACGACACCTTCATGCCGTCGATGCGAAGGTCGTCGGCCAGCATTTCGTTCTCGATAAGGCTCTTGCCGTTGCCTGGATAGCGAACCGTGGCAAGGGCGTCGTGGATGAGTTTCGGATAGAGTGTCATATTGTGGTTATCCCTCCCTTCGGAGGGTTTAGGGGAGGCATTTTAATATTTACATAACGTGAAGAGTGAAGCGTGAAGCGTGAAGTGAAGGCTGAATGCCATCGCTTCACGCTTCACAACCAGCGAAGCGGTCGCTTCACATTCATCACTTTCGTTTGACGTAGAGGCTGGCGATGCGGCTCAGCACCGACCGACTGTCGGTCGTGCGTTGCCAGATTTCGTAGTCGGTACGCCAGTCTTGTTTCACCTCCACGGCGACGATGTCCTTCGTGAGCCACGTGAGGTTCATCACTTGATTGCCCACCTTCATGCTTTTCTTGTCGATGTAGGTGACGTTGGCGATGGACGAAAAGCCCGTGTGGACCATGTTTTCGGGCGTGAAAACGACGAAGGCGTCTTCGCGGCGAAGGGTCTGACCCTTGCGGGTCTGCAGACGTTCGAGTTCCTTCTTCACGTCGCGCAGCTCGTCCATCATGCCCAGCACGCGCCAGGTGCCGATGAGTGGATTGGCTTTATCCGTGGCACCCGTCGAACTGAGGGCGTCGATGAGGCGTCGGCCTGTGGGCGAGAACTGTCCCGACTCGTAGGTCTCGACACACCAGTCGTTCTCAGGGAAGAACATGTGGTTGCGGTACTTGCTCCACCACTTCAGCGTGAACCGTTGGGCGTTGCTGTCGTAGATGCGGAGGGCAAGGTTGTCGATGGGGTCGGGGGCTTCGCCGGTGTAGTTGTAGATGCTCCGGTCGTTGGAGCCCAGACTGAAGCGGTTTCCCTCGATGCTCAGGTGCAGCGTCACCGAGTCGGTGCAGATTTTGTACTGGTCGAAGGGGGCCTTCGTCGTGCCCTGCTTGCCCGTCAGCGTCATGAGTTTGTAGATGCCGCGGGGGTTCTCGGTGTTTTGCGCGAGAGAAAACTGCGTCGTAGCCGCCAGTGCGATGACGGCTACGACGCTGCGAGTTGCGTGCTTAAGTGTGTGCATACGGTGGAGTTACTTGACGAATACTTTGCGGCCCTTCACGACATAGACACCAGGCTGCAGACCGTCGATGCGGTCAGCCACTTTGATGCCGCTGACGTTGAACACCTCCACACGTTCGCCGTTGCGGGCAATGCTGTTGATAGCCGTTGCCTCGCCTTCGCCGATGTGGTTGGTGGTGAGTGTGGTGCCGTTGCCGGTCGATACGTTGATGTAGCAACGTGTGGCGTAGAATCCGTTGGTGATGCTGTTGGTGTTGACGAAGGTAGCCTCGGCATTGTCGCGAGCCAGCACGCCGTAGAGGTTTTCGCCGGGAGTCTTTTTCTGTGCACCGCCCATGGTGACAGTGGCACCCGTGCGGCTGTCGGTGAAGCTGAGTTCGTGCTTCTGACCTGTTACGATGGCGTTCTTCGCGAGTTTCACGTTGCCGTTTTCACCCGTGTAGTAGAAGATGTAGGGACGTCCGGCCTCGACACCGCCAGCCTTGCAGTCCTGGAAGTTGAGGACGATGCCCTGGGCTGTGCTTTCCACACCGACGAGCTGCTCCAGTCGGCAGTCGGCGCCGAAAGCCGCGTTCAGTTCGTCGGTCGTGAGGGCGAAGGGCAGACAGAGCGTATTCCAGCCGTGGAACACGTAGCGGTTGGTCGTGATGGCCAGTTCCTGACCTTCAAACTTGTCAACGTTCGTTCCCTGATAAGTGCTGAGGGTCAGACGTTGCTGAGCGTTGGCACCGAGTGCCATGCAGACCATTGCTGCGATGAGATAAAACTTTTTCATACGTCTAAAAACTTTAGAGTTAAACATTGAATGATTAGTATTTGAAGCGTAGTTTCTGTCGGATGTCGGCCGACGAACGACCCACGCTCAGCGTGTAGCTGCCGCGATTGGCTTGCCACGAACGGGACGTCTCGTCGTAGTAGGCGAAGTCGTCGGACGGTGTGAGGCGGAGCGACACCGTTTTCGTCTCGCCAGGCTGGAGCAGGACTTTCTCGAACGCCTTCAGCTCCTTCGCCGGACGCACCACCGTCGGGTGGTCTTCGCCGACGTAGAGTTGCACGACTTCCTTGCCTGCCACCTTTCCAGTGTTCTTCACCGGCACGCTGACCACGAGTTCCTTGCCCTGCCACTCAGCCTGCATCTTGCCATACTCAAACGTGGTGTAGCTCAGGCCGTGGCCGAAGGCGAAACGTGCGGGAATCTTCTTCGTGTCGTGCCAGCGATAACCCACCAGCACGTCCTCTTTGTATGTCACCGTCTTGCCGTCGCCAGGGTAGGCATCGGTGCCGAAACTGTGGGCGGCACAGTCATCCAACTTCACCGGAATGGAGAACGGCAGTCGTCCGCTCGGATTCACGCGGCCGGTGAGGACATCGACGACGGCTGGTCCGGTTTCGCTTCCGGGATACCAAGCCTGCACGATGGCACCGACCTTGTCGGCCCAGGGCATCGCCACGGCATTGCCGCTCAGCAGCACAACCACGATGTTGCGGTTCACACGGGCCAGTGCTTCGATCAGTTCTGGCTGGCCGAACGGCAGGTCATACTGCTTTCGGTCGGCGTCTTCCGTGTCCTGGAATTTGTCCTTGTTCAGTCCACCGACGTAGATGACGACGTCTGCCTTCCCAGCCATCTCGACAGCCTGCTGCTGAAGCGAGTCTGTCACGCGCTGGTCCACGCCGTGCTCGCGGCTGTAGTCGTTGCACTCGGGCAGATAGCCCTGCGCCCATTGCACGCGCTCGCCATACTCCTGCTGCATGGCAGCCAGCACCGACGTCTCGTGCTGAGCCTTTAGTTCCGACGAGCCACCGCCCTCGGTCAGGCGTTTCACGGCGTTGTCGCCGACCACGAGTATGGAGTGGCTGCTCCCCTCCTTCACGGTGAGGGGCAGGGGAGTGGGTTTTCTATTTTGCAGCAGCACGATTCCCTCGCAGGCGATTTCGCGCGCCACCTGCGAGTGGGCGGCGTAGTCCTGGTTGCCCGTCTGGCGGTGGGGATTCAGTGCTGTGCGGAAGATGAGGCGCAGCACGCGGCGTGCCTTGTCGTCGAGCACCTCTTCCGTCACTTCGCCGCTCTGCACAGCCTTCAGCAGGTCGTTGCCCAGATAGCATTCATCCCAGGTAAACTGTCCTCCCTTGATACCCTTGTCGGGTCGCTGACTCGTGCCCATCTCGATGTCGAGGCCTCCGAGCGCAGCCTCGCGGGCGTTGTGTGTGGCGTCCCAGTCGCTCACGACGGCACCGTCGAAGCCCCATTCCTGTTTCAGGATCTGGTTGAGCAGATAGTCGTTGTGGCTGCAATGCGTGCCGCGAAACTTGTTGTACGAACCCATCAGGCTCCACACCTTGCCTTTCTGCACCGCTGCGCGGAAGGCAGGCAGGTAGAGTTCGCGCAGCGCACGTTCGCTGCACTCCACATTGATCGACCAGCGGTTCAGCTCCTGGTTGTTCAGCGCGAAATGCTTCACGCAGCACGCCACGCCCTGCGACTGCACACCCTGGATGTACGGAACGCACATCGTCGCCGCGAGCACGGGGTCCTCGCCCATGTACTCAAAGTTGCGACCGTTCAACGGCGTGCGGTAGATGTTGACGCCCGGACCGAGGAGCACCTGCTTGCCGCGATAGACGGCTTCCTCGCCGATGGCACGCCCGTAGCGTTCGGCCATCGCCGGATTCCACGTGGCAGCGAGGCAGGTGAGCGACGGAAAGGCGGTGCACGAGTCGGTCGTCCACCCCGCAGTCTTCCATTCGTTCCAATCAATCTCGGCGCGCACGCCGTGCGGACCGTCCGACATCCACAGTCCGGGAATGCCCAGACGCGGCACACCACCGCTGTAGAACTTGCCCCAGGCATGGCACAGCGCCACCTTCTCAGCCAGCGTCATGCGGCTGAGCGCATCGTCGATGCGCAGCTCCGTCGGCTGCGACGCATCCTGCCAGACAGGCGTCTGCGCCACGGCTGTCAGCGAACAGCAAAGGGTGAGAAGTAGGAGTACGTGTTTCATTGGTGATGTGCGCACAGTTGGTTTTTCTCTGCAAAAATACAGAAACTTGCAGACAACGGCAAACTTTTCACTAACTTTTTGTAAGAAAAGTTATGATTTGCAGCGTGTTCCCCGCTGAGGCGCACCTCAACCCCCGCCACGGTTCACCCCAAACCCAGCCGTAGCGCCATTCAATCCCAGCCATAGCGCCCCTCAAACCCAGCCACTGTTCGCATCAATGTCGTTGATGCGGCCCACTAAACTCAAAATATCACTGATATTTTCAGAAATCTCAATGGAATTTCTATAAATCTCAATGGAATTTGTAAAAATATCACTGATATTTTGACTTTTCCCTGCGCCGTGGGCGACATCGCTCTGCGCCGTCGCCCGCTTTCGTGTGCGCCGTCGCCGACTTTCGTGGGCTGCCTTGTCAAGCCCCGTCGGGGCTTTTTCGCTGATGCGTCCGTGGTTTGGCCTTGCGGGATGTCTGGCTTGTGATGGTCCGTTGTGTACCCAAAGAAAAAACCGTGGGGAGGTCTCCTCACGGTTTTCTGTGGTTCGCTTGTGCGGCGTCGTCGCAGCGGATTAGTCGTCCATGCCGAGCAGTGTGCCTTGGTGGCTGAACTTGAGGTCGATGTCGTTCGACAGTTCAACATCGAAACCGTAGCGCTCTTTGTCAATCTTGACGCCGTTGTCCAGTCTTTTTTGCCCTTCTCCCGTCGGTCAACGACCCGTCGTGCGTGTGGAGCGCACCTCGTGGTTGTACGAACGGTAGCCATCGACGGGGATATCGACGTCGGGCTCGGTCAGTGTGCCCTCGTGCGGCAGACGCAGACGGAGGTACTTGATGGTGAAGCCGCGGTCGAGCCACATCTGCTCGTAGTAGGTGCGGATGGCCGTCAGCGGCGAGTCGTCTTTCACTTCGCCGTAGAGGTCGTCGGTGGCAGCCTCGACGGGCAGGTGGTTGTGCTCGGCCATCAGCCGCGTGTAGGTGTAGAGGAAGGGGGAGTCGGTCTTCAGGTGGATGAGCCCGCCATCGGTGAGGAACTGGCGGTAACGCTCCAGAAAGTAGGTGGAGCTGAGGCGCTTGGTCGCCTTCTTCATCTGGGGGTCGGAGAAGGTGAGCCAGAGCTCTGCCACCTCGTCGGGGGCGAAGAGCTGGTGGATGCACTCGATGTTGGTGCGCAGGAAACCGACGTTTGTCAGTCCTTCGGCCTGTGCTATCTGTGCCCCGTGCCACATACGGGCACCCTTGATGTCAACTCCGATGAAGTTGCGGTCGGGGAACTGGCGTGCCAGGCCGACGGTGTATTCGCCGCGGCCGCAGCCCAGTTCGAGCGTGATGGGGTGGTGGTTGTGAAAAAAATCTTCGTGCCAATGGCCACGCAGCCGAAAACCCTCGCGCTGCAATTGCCAGAAGGGGCATTGCACGACGAGCGGGTTCTCGGCCATGTCGGCGAATTTTGCAAGTTTGCCTTTTCCCATTATTCAATGACGACGGTGGTCCAGCCGTGGGTGTCGGGCTCGATGCCGTACTGGATGTTGCGCAGGTGAGTGAAAAGCTTGAGACTCACGGGACCAGGCTCGGCACCGAAGTCATAACGCTTGCCCGTCTCGAGGTCGTCGATGTAGGAGATGGGCGAGATGACGGCAGCCGTGCCGCAGGCGCCGGCCTCTTCGAACGTAGCCAGCTCCTCTTCAGGTATCTGACGGCGCTCCACCTTCATGCCGAAGTCCTCTGCCAGCTGCATGAGGCTCTTGTTGGTGATGGACGGCAGGATGGAGGTCGATTTCGGCGTGACATACGTGTTGTCCTTGATGCCGAAGAAGTTGGCTGCGCCACACTCGTCGATGTACTTCTTTTCCTTGGCGTCGAGGTAGAATTCGCAGGCGTAGCCCTTCTCGTGGGCGAGGTTGTTGGCGTAGAGCGAGGCTGCATAGTTGCCGCCTACCTTGTACTTACCCGTGCCAAGCGGGGCGGAGCGGTCGTATTCGCGGACGATGACGTAGGGATTCGAGGCAAATCCACCCTTGAAGTACGGGCCGACGGGCGTGACGAAGATGAGGAAAAGGTATTCTTCGGACGGATGTACGCCGACCTGTGCGCTGGTGCCGATGAGCAGCGGACGCACGTAGAGCGTGGCACCGCTCTCGTAGGGCGGGATGAAGCGTTCGTTGAGGCGCACGACGCGCTTGACCATTTCTTCAAACAGTTCGGTGGGCACCTCGGGCATGAGGATGCCGCGGCAGGTCGATTGCAGGCGTGCAGCGTTCTCATCCATGCGGAACACGCGCACCTTGCCGTCGGGACAGCGGTAGGCTTTCAGTCCTTCGAATGCCTCCTGACCGTAGTGAAGGCAGGTAGCAGCCATGTGCATGGGGATGGTCTCCTCACTGCACGTCTCGATTTCGCCCCATGCACCGTTCCGATAGTAGCAGCGCACGTTGTAGTCTGTCTTGTGATAGCCGAATCCGAGGTTCGACCAGTCCAATGTTTCTGTCATAGTCATATTGCTTTTGTGCTTTTAAGTTTTTAAGTTATTGAGTTTTTAAGTTTCACTTTTCACTTTTCACTCTTCACTTTTCACTCTTTCAAGCTTTGGTTCTGCAAAATTACAAAGAAAATCTTGGAAAATAATTCTTTCTGTTAGCAAAAATGCAGAAATAAGTCAAAATTGTCACTCATTCACGCATCCGCAGTAGGGGCATGTGCCTTTCTCGCGCAGCGGAGCCCCGCAATGTCCGCAGACCATGCGGCAGTGGGCACGGCGGCGATAGTGGCGCCACAGCACGTAGAGCAGCAACGGCAGCAGGACATAGCCGACGTAGATGAGCGTGGTCCAGGAAATGATGAGATAGACGGCCATCGACAGACCGGCCAGCTGCAGCAGATAGACCACGCCTCGCACGAAGTAGAAGCGGCTATAGACCTCGAACACCACGGCCACCACGACGATGAGCAGCAACCACACCAACGTGACAAGCAGCGACATGACGTGGGGAAGCATGAGGGGATTCATGGTGGGGTGGAAATAGTATTCGAGCCAAAACTCGGGCGCGAAGTTCTGCACGCTGGCATAGAGTGTGGCGACGATGCCGACGAGGGCCAGCAACAGGTAGGGGTAGGGCGAGGGGAGAAATTCGCGGCGGCGACGGCTGAACCACAGCGCGGCGAGACCCAGGACAACGAGCAGCGTCATCCACACGCCTCGGCTGTAGGTCAGGGCATCGAGTATCTGCGAAATAGGATCGTCGGGAACCACGCTGCGGAGTAGTTCGCCCTCTTCCACCCAGCCCATGGTCTGCTGGTCGCGTGCCACCTTCACCCAGACGGTGTCTGCGCCGAGCGAGTCCTGTGCCAGTTGGGTGTGGATTTGTGCCACGACGATGAGGTCACCGTCGTGCACCAGACAGGTGTCGGTCGTCGTGTCGCCCAGACGTGGCACGAGCTGGAGCGAATCGGCTTTGACCAGAAAGTTGAAGTTGAGGCTGTAGTGGTGGGTGAGTCGGAAACGCAGACTGTCGATTTGCTGTACCGACAGCGCCGGCAGCGTGTCGGCAGGCACCGCCACGTCGGTCGCCGTGACGACCGTGACAGGTTCGGCAATCGAGTCGCTGTCGGCCTGCGGGGACGAACTGTCGTAGCTGCCACGGGTGCAGGACGAAAGTGCCATTGCTAAGTACAAAGTACAAAGTACAAAGTACAAAGCACGAGGCACCAGGATGGGGGTATGACTGCTGCTCTTTCTCATAATCTACGTGGCAAAGTTACGATTAAGCGAGCAGAAAACAAAGCGAAAGACGAAGTTTTTCGGATTTGTTTTCCCGAGCGACCGCGCGAAATCGTAGCGCGGTTTGCGACGACGGGAGATTTATCTCCCCAAAGGAGTCCGCGAAGCTGCTAAGTTCGGCGAAGCCAAAGGTACGGCTTTTTCGGCACAAAATAAAGGGATGCATTCAGAAAATCCTGAATACATCCCCGGAAAAATGCGTTTCCCCGCAGGGAAACAAGAACCGAACTACTCATCACGCCGCGACCGGACGGTCAGATTTGGTATGCTTTCGCTCGGCTTTTCGTTTCTTTTACCACAGCTTTTCCGGATACACACCGTCCTTCACGAGCTGGGCGATGCGCTCCACGGTGGCTTCGCGGTCGGCAGCGTAGGTCACGCCAAACCACTTCGACGTCGTGTCGAGCACTTCGACTGTGGCGGTTCCGTCGTTGATGAGCTTGTTGACCATGAGCGGGATGAAGAACTCTGCCTTCAGGTTCTCCATGTTCTTCGGGTCGCTGAGGAACTCCTTGAAGTAGGCTTCGCTATACTCGAAATAGTCGGGTGTGAAGCCCCACATGTTCATCGACACGGGCACAGTATCCTCCAGCGGCTGCCATTCGCCCTGCTCGTCCTTGTAGCAGATGGGACCATCGGCAGGTACACGCATGATTTCGGTGCGCTCGACGACGTCCTTCAGGTGGTGC
Source organism: uncultured Prevotellaceae bacterium (assembly GCA_900319385.1). GTDB lineage: Bacteria > Bacteroidota > Bacteroidia > Bacteroidales > Bacteroidaceae > UBA3839. The sequence goes on from ONOG01000002.1 coordinate 103,014, forward strand.
TTGTCGTCATAGACGCACACGCCACGAGCCACGCTTCCGTTCTCACTCAGCGTGTTGCAGCAGCGGAAACCCACCATGGCATATTCGTTCTTCGAGCCTTCCTTCAGTCCGCTCAGGAACTTGCCGATCTGCATGAAGGCGTCGCGGCCGTAGAAGTCGTCGCAGTTGATGACGCAGAACGGCTCCTTAATCACGTCCTTACCCATCAGCACGGCGTGGTTCGTTCCCCAAGGCTTTACGCGACCTTCGGGGCACTTGAAGCCTTCGGGCAGGGCGTCGATGCTCTGGAAGCAGAGTTCGCAGGGCACCGTCCCTTCGTATTTGGCGAGAATCTGCGTGCGGAACTGCTCCTCAAAGTCCTTGCGAATCACCCACACGATTTTGCCAAATCCGGCTTGTATGGCGTCGTAGATGCTGTAGTCCATAATGGTTTCGCCGTTCGGGCCCAGTCCGTCCAGCTGTTTCAGGCCGCCGTAGCGGCTTCCCATGCCTGCTGCGAGCAGGAAAAGAGTTGGTTTCATACGATATTGAGTTTAGTTGATTGGTTACTATTCAGCTGCAAAAATACAGCAAATCGGACACAACACAAAATATTTCCGAGTTTTTTTCGCCCCTCCAATATGTTTTTAGGGAAAAAATACATGGCCCAACACTTCAGTATTTGCTCAGAATTGTCTATATTTGCGGCAAAGTTGATTTTTTTAAATATAGTACGATGGCTATGCGGTTAAAAACTATCGTTGCTCTGATTTGTGCTGTGGGTTCCTTGACAGCCGAAGCACAGACGCTGCGTGGGGAAATCAGTCTGAGTGATCCCTTTATTCTGCCCGACCCTGTGAGCGGAAAGTATTACATGACCGGAACTGGAGGTGGACTGTGGGTGAGTCCTGACCTCGAAGTATGGACCGGACCGACGTGGCCTGTGCAGACCACCGAGACGAGCTGGATGGGAGGACATCCGCAGGTGTGGGCGTCGGAGATTCACTATGTCGATGGCACCTATTATAATATATCCACATTTACGAACGGCAGTGTGAAAATTGACGATGCCGGACATTCGCGGCGTGGAGTCCACATCCTGAGCAGCAGTTTGCCAGACGGTAAATACACACTCATCGATGGCGGCGACGAAACCTATGCGCCAGCCTCGAAATGTACGCTCGACGGGTCACTCTTCACCGACACCGACGGACAGCGCTACCTGCTTTATTGCCACGAATGGATCCAGAACGGCAACGGAACGGTCGAGGCTGTGCCACTGCGCAGCGACATGAAAGGAACATCGGGCAGTGCGACGGTGCTGTTTCGTGCCAAGGATGCTACGTGGAACACCAGCCCTGTGACCGACGGTCCGTTTGCCTTTCGCACCAAGACGGGGCGACTTTGCATTATCTGGACCAGTTGGCACGGCGAACGCTACGTGCAGGGTGTGGCCTACAGCGAAAGCGGAACGATGAAAGGCCCCTGGAAACAGCAAGCACTGCCCATCACGCCCGACAACTTCGGACATGGCATGCTGTTCCGTAACTTCGACGGTCAGCTGCTCATGTGCATCCACAGTCACCGTACCATCGATGCCTCCATACAGAAGTGGGAGCGTCACCCCACGCTCTTTCTGATGGATGATTCCGGCGACCGCCTGCGAACGGTGATGGAATATCGCTATCAGGTCGGGCCTTCGCGTCCGGCACGTGTGATGGTCGATAATCCCGAATTCGAATACGGCACGCAGGGCTGGACCAGCACGACCGGTGCGACGAACCAAAAGATAGCAAGCAATCAAGGCGGAGCCATCACCGGCAATTTCTTCGAAAGCTGGGACAAAAACTCCTTCGCCGGCGAAATCTATCAGCAGCTCGAAGTGCCCAACGGCACCTATCAACTGTCGGCAGCAGCCTTCCGGAGCTACCCCGCCGACGGAGGAAGCAATACGGCGCAGACGGTTGTGCTCTTCGCCAACAATGCGACGACCACCGTCACGGCGACCACCCCCGAACGCTTTACCGTCACCACCGTCGTGACCGACGGCCACCTGCGTATCGGTCTGCGGAGCACGAAGAAAAACTATCAGTGGATGGGTATCGACAATGTTGAGCTGCGCTACTTTGGTCCCCAGGCCCATTCGGCAGCAGAGCTGGAGGAGGCTCTCACTCAGCGCTTCTATTTCCGAAACCTACGTTCGGGCCGCTGGCTCAATGCTGGCAATTCGTGGGGCACGCAGGCCGTTTTGTCCGACCATCCCCTCGACTTCCAACTCGTTCCTCTCCCCGACGGACACTTTGCGCTCGACAGTCGTCTCAGCAATGGAGGAGGGAATCACTATGCCGCCGCCAATGGCTATCTCGACGGAGTGCCTACCGCTTTCAGCATCACCCCTGTGAGCGACCATGTGGTCACCCTCTCGACCGACGACGGAAAACACTACTGGGCAGCTTCCGGAACATCCCTCAACACACAACTCACCCGCAACGACGTGCCCACCGCTCAGTGGGAGATGCTGACGTACGACGACCTGCTCGACTCGTTGGCTCAGGCTACTGCCGAACATCCAGCCGATGCAACTTTCCTCATCAACTGCCCCCAGTTTGGCCGCAACGACACTCGTGTCGGTACCTGGACCGGTGACTTCGAGGTAGGAGGTGATGTGACCAACCAATGTGCCCAAGGCATCGGACAGACCTTCACCGTCAGTCAGACCCTCACCGACGTCCCCGAGGGCTACTACGAACTGCATGCCCAGGGTTTCTATCGCGACGGCAAGGCAGCCGATGCCAAGGCTGCCCACCAGGATGGCACAGAGCAACTGCGAGCTCAGCTCTTCCTTAACGATGAGGACACGCCCCTTCCATCCATCTTCAACCCGCGTCCGACGCAGTCGATCAACTCCGCCCCCACGTCGCTCAGCACGGTTTCCTCACGTTTCACGTCGGGGCAGTACGCCTGTTCGCTGCAAACCTACGTCAGCGGCGGTCGCCTGACGTTCGGTGTCCGAAAGACCGATGCCGCCAGCCCTGCCGACGATTGGACCGTGTTCGACAACTTCGAACTCTACTACTATGGGAAGGACCTTCCGACTGGCATCGAGCAAGTACAAAGTACAAAGTACACAGAACAAAGAGACGATGCCGTGTACGACCTACAGGGGCGCCGCATCCCACAGCTGCAACGTGGACTGAACATCGTTAACGGTCATAAAATTCTCATCCGTTAACCCATTCCAAAATGAAGAAAAGTTTGATTCTACCCTGCCTGCTCATCGCCACACTACAGGCGACAGAGGCACAGACTACTTTTACCGAACCTACGCAGCTGTTTCTTATGCACAGCAGCGGCCTGCACATGATGCGGGCATCCGACAACGTCGCCAAACTAGAGGCATCGACTGTCTCCTCGCCACAACACATCACCTTCGTGCCCGACGGAGCGGGTTACTATTCGCTCAAGGCCGATGGCACAGAGACCTATCTGTCGCTCTCTGGCGACTGGGATGCGCGTTTCCTCTCCGACGCTACAGCCGACCAAGCGAAGTTCAGCATCGAGCCTGTCGATGACTACTACGTTCGGTTGCGCTGCAAGGCCAATCAACGCTATCTCGGTACCGACGACATCGGTGCCGGTGCATGGGTGTTTGCCGACAAAGACGGGCTGTCACCCCTGCACTGGTGGTACTTCAGCGACGATGTCCGCCGCCAGCCGCCCGTCGATACGCTCTCCTGCCTCGTCGCCCCCTCGCTGGTGCGCCAGGAGTTCGACGGATGGGGCGTCTCGCTGTGCTGGTGGGCCCGAATGTGCGGCACCTGGGACGAGAGCAAAGTGAACACGCTCGTCAACTGGCTTGTGAGTTCCACGGGGCTGAACTACAGTATTTTCCGCTACAATATCGGCGGTGGCGACGACCCTGCCAATGCCCACTGCACGCCTCACCACATGGGGGAGGGAAAAGGGCTGCGGGCCGAGATGGAGGGCTTTAAGGATTCGTCGGCCGACGACTACCACTGGGACCGCGACGCAGGCCAGCGCAACATTCTGCTGAAGATACGCGACCGGCGTCCCGATGCCGTATTCGAGGCTTTCAGCAATTCGGCACCCTTCTACATGACCTATAGCGGCTGTGTGTCTGGAAACAAGAATGGCGGAAAAGACAACCTGCGCCCCGAATATTACGAAGAGTTCGCACACTATCTTGTGGACGTATGCCGCCACTACAAAGACGCCTACGGGCTGGAATTCAAGACCCTTGAACCCTTCAACGAGGCCATGACCGACTTCTGGTATGCCGGAGGGTCGCAAGAAGGCTGCCACTTCGACGTCGCATCCCAGATGAAGTTCCTCCGCACGCTGGCTCCCATCCTCCAGCAGTCGGGGCTCAACACCCTGATTTCTGCCAGCGACGAGACCCGTGTGGCACAGTCGGTCGATGACCTGCGCCAATATGAACAGCAGGGCGTCCTGCCCCTCGTCAGTCAGTGGAATACCCACACCTACAGCGTCAGCAACGCCGACCGTGCCCGTCTCGCCTACCTCTGCCATGTCAACCACCTGCCTCTCTGGATGAGCGAGGTCGGAGCCGGCGGAAGCGGGTTGGGCGGCAACCTGAGTCTGGCGCAGAAACTCATCGACGACATGCGTTATCTCCAGCCCCGCACCTGGATCGACTGGCAGGTGATGGAAGAGTGGAACGACCAGTGGTGTACCGTGACCGGCAACTTCGCCGACCAGACCATGCAGCGCAACAAGAACTACTACGTGCGTCAGCAGTTCTCACGTTTCATCTCGGCCGGCTACAGCATCGTCACCTCCCTTGCCGACAACAGTCTGGCAGCCATGAACAGCACAGCCGACACCCTCGTGGTCGTGCTGCTCAACCAGGGCGGAAAAGCCGTGCAGACCATCGACCTCCGCCACTTCACCGACCTGCCCCTCCGCTCACGCATACGCTCCTATCGGACTTCCGCCACAGAGGACTGCAAGCGCAACACCGACTTTACACTCGATGCCGCCAACAAGCAACTCACCGCCACCTTGCCTGCACAAAGTGTCACCACCTTTGTCATCCCCCAGAAAACCCTGACTGGCGACGACGAACCGCTGCGCACCGGTGCCGAATACCTCATTGTGCCTCGCCATGCCACCAGCCGCGCAGTGACGGCCACGGCCGACGGACACATCACCCTCCAAGACATCAATGGCTGTGAGGACCAGCGCTGGACTCTCCTGACCGAAGGAACGGCCTATCGACTGCAATGCGCCGACGGGCGTCTGCTCACAGCCCACCGTGCCACGTCCAGCACATCGCTCACCGCCCAGACGGCATCGGCGGCCGAACAGACCTTCACCGTGCAAATCGTCGATTTCCCCTATCTCAAAGTGTCACCCACGTCCGACCCCACCTATGCGCTCGACCTTGTGCGCGAGGAGACTGCAGCCGGCACGGCCGTCGGACTGTGGCAGTACGACAACACCGACGCACCGACCCACCGCCAGTGGATGCTTGTGCCGCTCACGCCGCTCGACGAAACCGCCACCGACATCGTGGAAGTGAAAAGTGAAAACCAAACCGTGAACTACGACGCTGCCATCTACGACCTGCAGGGCCGCCGTCTGCCACACCTGCAACGCGGACTGAACATCGTCGGTGGGCGCAAGGTGCTGGTGAAATGACATACCAGATTAACATCAAATAGTACCTTACCATGAAACTACGTCTTTACTGGCTGGCTTGGGCTGCGGTGGCGGTCCTCTCGGCCTCGGCACAGCAACTGCCGTATCAGAATCCGAACCTCAGTGCCAAGGAACGTGCTGCCGACCTCTGCAGCCGCCTGACGCTGGAGGAGAAATCGCTGCTCATGCTCGACGAGAGTCCTGCCATTCCACGCCTGGGCATCAAGAAGTTCTACTGGTGGAGCGAGGCCCTGCACGGTGCTGCCAACCAGGGCAACGTGACCGTGTTTCCCGAACCGGTTGGCATGGCATCGTCCTTCAATCCGTCGCTCGTCGAACAGGTGTTCGACATCGCCAGCACCGAACAGCGCGCGCAATACAACAAACGTATGCTCAGCGGGGGGGAGGATGAGAAATTCCATAGTCTCTCGGTATGGACGCCGAACGTCAACATCTTCCGCGACCCTCGATGGGGACGTGGACAGGAGACCTACGGCGAAGACCCCTACCTGACCAGCGTGATGGGTACGGCTGTGGTGCGTGGCCTGCAAGGACCGGAAACGGCGAAATATCGGAAACTCTGGGCTTGTGCCAAGCACTATGCCGTGCACAGTGGACCGGAATATACGCGCCATACGGCAAACCTGACCGACGTGACGCCTCGCGACCTCTACGAAACCTACCTTCCTGCCTTCAAGGCATTGGTGCAGGAGGCAAAGGTGCGCGAGGTGATGTGTGCCTACCAGCGCTTGGACGATGAGCCTTGTTGCGGTAACTCTCGTCTGCTTCAGCAGATACTGCGCGACGAATGGGGCTTCCAGTATCTCGTCGTCAGCGACTGCGGTGCTGTGAGCGACTTCTGGCAGAACCACAAGACGTCGTCCGATGCAGTCCATGCTGCAGCCCGAGGCACTTTGGCCGGCACCGATGTAGAGTGTGGCTGGGGCTATGTCTATAAAAGCATTCCCGAGGCTGTGCGACGCGGCTTCATCACTGAGGCAGAGGTGGACAAGCACGTGATGCGTGTGCTCGAGGGACGTTTCGACCTCGGCGAGATGGACGACCCGTCGCTGGTCGAGTGGTCACGGATTCCTGCTACGGAACTCTCTTCGAAGGAACATGCGAAGAAGTCGCTCGAGATGGCACGACAGACCATTGTACTTCTGCAAAATCGTGGGCAGGTGCTGCCGCTGAAGCAGGGCACGCGCATCGCCGTCGTCGGTCCCAACGCCGACAATGTGCCCATGATGTGGGGCAACTACAACGGTACGCCTAACCACACGGTGAGCATCCTCGACGGCATCCGAGCCAAGCAGAAGAAAGCCTTCTACATGCCAGGCTGCGACTTGACGGACGATAAGGTGCTCGATTGTCTGATGGGCACGATGTGTAAGTCGGATGGGCGTCGCGGACTGCGCGGTTCGTTCTGGAACAATACCAAGATGGAGGGCACACCCGTCACTACACAAACCTACACCACGCCGATGGCTGTCACGACGGCTGGCATGCACAACTTTGCGCCTAACGTCAACCTGACAGATTTCTCAGCCCGTTACGAAACGGATTTCACACCGGTCGAGGCTGGCGAATATGTGGTCAATGTCGCTGGTACAGGCCATTTCGAAGTCTATGTGGATGGTGAGCGGAAACAGATACAGCATACATGGCGCAACGCAAAGACACGCACCGTTATCAATGCCACCGCAGGCAAGACCTATCACATCGAGGTGCGCTTCCAGTTTGTGCCCACTTGGGGAGCCGACCTGAGCATCAATGTGGCCCGCGAACACCCCATCGACTACGAGGCGGCTGTGACTCAGCTCCGTGGTTACGACACCGTGGTATTTGTGGGTGGCATCTCGCCGAGCCTCGAAGGAGAGGAAATGCCGGTCAACATAGAAGGTTTCCGTGGTGGCGACCGCACCAGCATCGAGTTGCCGCGGGTGCAGCGTGACTTCCTCAAGGCACTGAAAGCCGCGGGCAAGACGGTCGTCTTCGTCTGCTGCTCGGGCTCGGCCATTGCCCTGGAACCCGAGACACAGTCGTGCGATGCCATCGTGCAGGCTTGGTATGCAGGGCAGGAGGGTGGTACGGCTGTGGCCGACGTGCTCTTCGGCGATGTCAACCCCTCGGGCAAACTGCCCGTCACCTTCTATCGCAGCGACAGCCAGCTGCCTGACTACGAGGACTACTCGATGAAGGGACGTACCTACCGCTACTTCTCCGACCCGCTGTTTGCGTTCGGCTACGGAATGAGCTACACGCAGTTTCAGCTGGGCGAAGCCACACTGTCTGCCACGACGCTCGACACCGATGATGAAACCAATCCCCACACACTGACACTCACCGTCCCCGTCACCAATACAGGTCGCCGTGACGGCACAGAAGTGGTGCAAGTCTATGTGCGCCGCACCGACGACACCGACGGTCCGTTGCGTTCGCTTCGCGCCTTCCAACGTATCGACGTGCCGAAAGGAAAGACGGTCAATGCCTCGCTGACACTCGACGAAAAGACTTTCGAACTTTTCGATTCCGAAACCAACACCATGCACGCCAAGGCTGGCCAATACGAACTCTACTACGGCACAAGTTCTCGTCCGGAAGACCTGAAAGTGCTGACTGTCACTGTGGAATAGGCTACCCAACCAGACTCACTCCCGATCCAGCCTTCGGCACTCCTTTGGGGAGGTAAACCTCCCGTCGTCGCAAGCAGTGCTCCGATTCCGCACTGCCCCTGTGAGGGTGGAGAGTGGTTACAAAAATCCCCTGCAAGCATCATGTTTGCAGGGGATTTTATTCAGAGTTTTAGTGTTTTCTTTAGGCTTCGCTAAACTGATCCTTGCCGACGCCGCACAGCGGGCACTCGAAATCGTCGGGCAGGTCCTCGAAAGCCGTACCAGGGGCGATGCCAGCCTCGGGCACACCTACTTCGGGGTCGTACTCCCAGCCGCATACGTCGCATACATACTTTGCCATAGTCTGTTTCGTTTTGTTAGGGGTTAATAATCGTTTCTTATCTCTTGAGACTGCAAAGATAAGGCATTTTTTCTGTTTCTGCAAAAACTCTGCCGAAAAAACAATGGGATTGTTTTTCGGGAAAATATGCAGGCCGTTTCACCGAAAACACCTATCTTTGCGCTACAAAACATTTCTCCGTACATGGAACAACTGACAATCACCAGCACGCAGAACCCACGCATCAAACAGCTCGTCGCCCTGCAACAGAAGTCCAGCGAGCGACGTCGCACGGGGCTCTTTGTGGTCGAGGGACAGCGCGAACTCCAACACTGCATCCAGGCCGGCTATCAAGTCGAGGATATTTATTACTGTCCAGACCTCAGCTCTCCACCAAGCGAAGGGAGAGCCACGCCTGTCTCGCGCCAGGTTTATGAAAAAATTGCCTATCGCGACTCCACCGAAGGCATCGTGGCTACAGTACGGGAGCGTCATACATCGCTCAGCGAACTGCGACTGCCAGACAACCCCCTCGTCATGGTGCTCGAACGGGTGGAGAAACCCGGAAACCTCGGTGCAGTGCTCCGTTCGGCCGATGCAGCCCGAGCCGATGTCGTCATCGTCTGCGACCCCCTCACCGACCTCTACAACCCCAACCTCATCCGTGCCTCCATCGGAGCCGTCTTCACCGTACCCACCGTCTGCTGCTCCAGCGACGAGTGCATCCGTTTTCTCAAGCAGCACGGCATCCGCATCCTCACCGCACAGCTGCAAGACTCCCACCTCTACTACGACACCGACATGCGCAGCGCTACCGCCATCGTCATGGGCACCGAATCGACAGGACTCACCGACCAATGGCGAGAGGCTGCCGACGCCCATATCCGCATCCCCATGCTCGGACGTCTCGACTCGCTCAACGTCAGCGTCTCCGCCGCCATCCTCCTGTTCGAAGCCGTGCGGCAACGACAAAATTAGAACCTGAAGCGCTCAACTTTTCGTTTTTCACTTTCTAATTTTTCACTTTTCACTTTTCACTCTTCACTCTTCACTCTTTCGTTTTTCACTTTTCACTTTTCACTTTTCATGTCTCGCGCCATCATCATCGGAGCCACCTCTGGCATCGGACTCGAAGTAGCCCGTGTGCTCACCCAGCAAGGCTGGCAGGTCGGCATTGCCGGCCGCCGTCAGGAACGTCTGCAGGAAATCCAGCGGACAGACCTCAATGTCGTCGCCACCCAGCAACTCGACGTCACACGTCCCGACGCCCCCGACCGTCTGCTCCAACTCATCGGAAAGATGGGCGGCACGGTGGACCTCATCCTCCACAGTTCGGGCATCGGCTATCAGAACGTCAACCTCGACATGGAGCGTGAACTGGCAACGGTCGAGACCAACGCCCTGGGGATGACCCGCATCGTCGGCACAGCCTTCAACTACCTGGCGGAGCGTCCTGACCACGAAGCCCACCTTGCCGTCATCAGCAGCATTGCCGGCACCCGCGGACTCGGTGCCGCCCCTGCCTATTCTTCCACCAAGCGCTTCGTCAGCCACTACATCGAGTGCCTGCAGCAGCTCTGCACCATCCGTCGCCTGCGCCACATCCACCTGCACGACATCCGTCCAGGCTTCGTCCGCACCGCCCTCCTCGCCGACGGTCACCGTTATCCACTCCAGCTCGATCCCCACCGTGTGGCCGAAGACATCGTCCGCAACATCCTCCGCGGCCGCACCGTCATCACCCTCGACTGGCGCTACCGCCTGCTCACCGCCCTCTGGCGCCTTGTCCCCCGCTGGCTGTGGGTAAGGATGCGGGTGGTGAGCCGTTGAGTTTTGTAGAGGTAAACAAAAAAACAAGTGCATGGCGTCGTTGCGTCTGCACTTGTTTGTTTATTGACAAATCAAGGGGACTTTCTTATTTTATCAGCACTTTGGCTGCGCCGAAGTGCTTCACGTTCGATAAAGCACAAGCACGCTTGGCTTTACGCTCACTTAACCAGCACTTTCTTGCCGTTGATAATGTTCAGTCCCTTCTGAGGCGCAGACAGACGCTGGCCAGAGAGATTGAAAATGCCTTGCGGCACAGCCCGCAGCACGGGTTCTGCGGTTGTTTCCTCTATGCCAGTTGCAACCTCGGTACGGAAGGTCTGTTCTTCTCCGTAGAAGGTCTCGCCTTCGTCGGTGATGACATAGGCTACATAGCTGTACTGCGTGCCGGCTTCGAGTCCTGTGAGCGTGGCAGTCATGACCTTGCCTCGGGCTACGATGGTGGTGGCATCGTCGGGTATGCTGCTGATGCGGCGGGCAGCCTCACGTCCCTTCGCACCCGCCTCCGTCTTCCAGTAGGCAAAGCCCTGCTCAGCCACATCGTCTGTACCGCGCTGAACGTAGCCCTTCACCGCAGCCGTGCTTCCATCCACCACTACGCTCGCGTAGGTATGTACCGTCGGCTCAAAGTACGATGTATTGGTGGGGTCGATACCAACCCAATCGCCGTAGTACCGTGTGCCGTCGCCTGCTTCGTAGTAGGGACGGTACTTCCACAGTTTCTCGGCATACAGGTTACGTATATAGCCCTCCATCGTTCCTTCAAACAGGTAGGCCTCGCCCGAATTCGACGCAAAGTCGTCCGTCCAGTCCGTCCTTCTCCACTCAAAACCCACGTTCTCCTCGGCATCGTCGAGGTTCGACTGAGCCGACACGATGACATTCCCCACCGAAATCACCTTCGGCTGCTCGGCCGTGAGGGTGAGAGCGTCTGTCCTGTATCCCTCTGTGAAAGTAAATGTTCTCGCATCTGTTCTAACAACATATTGAATGGTATAATTATTGTTTGGCTGAAGTCCCAGCATAGTGACAGAGTAGTCACTTGAAAGCATTTCCTTGCCATTAACCGTAAAAGAGGAAACATGCACATTCTCTGCAAAAGGATAGAATCCCAATCTAATGGAAGATGCTGTGCGCGAATATCCTTTTACGAATGGTTCAGAACATGGCAAGCCATTTCTATGAGCCCATAGAGATGCATAACTGCCGCCCTCAACATGGTATGTTAGGTTATTGCAGTTATAAAAAGCATGGGTCCCGATGCTGGTGACGCTGCTTGGGATGGTGATGGAGGTCAGGCCGCTGCAGCCATAAAAAGCATCGCTTCCGATACTGGTGACGCTGCTTGGGATGGTGATGGAGGTCAGGCCGTCGCAGTTATAAAAAGCATAGTCTCCGATGCTGGGGACGCTGCCGGGGATGGTGATGGAGGTCAGGCCGCTGCAGCCATAAAAAGCATAGTCCCCGATGCTGGTGACGCCCTCGGGGATGGTGACGGATGTCAGGCCGCTGCAGCCGCCGAACGCATAAGATCCGATGCTCGTCACGCTGTTGGGGATGGTGACGGAGGTCAGGCCGTAGCAATATGAGAACGCATAGTTTCCTATGCTCGTCACGCTGTTGGGGATGACAGTACTCTTACAACCTGAAATCAGCGTGTTTGTTGCGGTTTCTATAATAGCATTACAATTATCTCGCGAATCGTAAACAGGATCGCCAGATGCTACCTTCATAGAGGTCAGGCTGCTGCAGTATGAGAACGCACGATCACCGATGCTCGTCACGCTGTTGGGGATGGTGACGGAGGTCAGGCCGCTGCAACCATAGAATGCCTGTTCTCCGATGCTCGTCACGCTGTTGGGGATGGTGACGGAGCTCAAGCCGTGGCAACCAAAAAAAGCACCGTCCCCGATGCTGGTGACGCTATAGGTCCTGGAACCGTAGGTGACGGACTGGGGAATTGTAACCGCTCCCTTATACTCATCATTAATGAAAAAGTCTCCTCGATAGGTGACTGCGACCGTCAAATTTGTTTTGGAGGTGATGTTGTAGTAGATGCTATCGACTTCGAAGTCATGGGCGCGGGCGGTGGTGGCAAGGCTGAAGAGCACTGCCAGGGACAGGAATTTGTAGATTTTGTTCATGATTCTGGAAAATAAAAAAGGCGGAACTGCTCTGATGCTTTTCCGCACTTTTGGTACCGCCAAGTAACCATGTCAAAAGAAAAGCACGAACAATCACGCCACACAGGACGTGAACCGTGTCGCTTGTTCTTTTTGACAGAAATTGGCGGTTTCAAAGTGCAAGAACAAGGACTAAAGTCCAAGTATATATATGTCAAGTGAGCAGAACGCCGAGGTTAATAATGGATTAATTAAAAACTCGGATGGAAGGACTGCCGCTGGGCTTGACTTCCGTACGTTCTACGCATTGGTCAAGGATGTCTGGTTCTTGATGAATGGAATTTTAGGGTTAAACGAATTTTGATATATCGCTGCAAAATTACATAATTCTGTGTTCATCTCCAATCATTTTTGATAAAAAAATATGAGTGTCAGGAAAAAATAATCCCGACGGGACTACAAACCACAGGCGGTGGTGAAGCGCAACGAAACTCCTGCACGTTGTCAATGATGTTAATCCTCAAGGGACGTCAGATTATAGAAATGTGGAAATATCGTACATTCCCGTCGTTGTCATACCCCTCTGAGAATCGCGCAAAATTCAGCGAGCGACCCTTCGGACGGAAATATCGCCTGTATGAGGCGATATCTATGCCCTCTGTATTCACTATCCGTTGCCTGCGTCCCGGCAGTCGGCGGACGCACTGTCGGTTGTCGGCGGACGTAGCATCGGCAGTCGGCGGACAAACCTGTCGGTAAACGGCGCTTTGCCGGCCGTCAGACGGCGGACTGCCGACGCTCAGACGGCGGACAAACGATAGGTAAAACGGCGCTTTGCTGACGCCCAGACGGCGGACTGCCGGCGCTTTGTCGGCGGACAAAACGGCTGCAGGGTGCTTTGAACAGCAGATGGTGGCTGTACCAACAAAGCGATTGGATTTTATGCTTCCACGAATGACACGAATTTCACGAACCTGTAGTCGGACGAAGCCAATTTGTTAAAAAGAATGGTTCATCGTCGTATAATCATTCGTGAAATTCGTGTCATTCGTGGTAAAATAATGAATCCAATAGGCCGTTTCGGTCGTGAAATTTTCGTTTTTTTGTTTTTTCGCTGAAAAAAAACTCCGTTTCATCCGTGAAATCTGTGGTACTGGATTCTATTTCGCTCAAATTTCTCCCACAAATTTAGGGGTCTGAAATGTTAAATTTCCCCTGACGTTAACACTTGTCTTCTCAGCCCTCATGCTTGAGTAGTGCGGTGCAACCTTCGAGCACATCGCGCCAGGTGGCTTCGAAGTCGCCGGTGTACCACGGGTCGGCCACGTCGGCGGGGCGCGAGGTGTAGTCGAGGAGCAGATGGATTTTGCCTTCGGGGTCGCCGCCGCACATGCGGGTCATGTTGCGGAGGTTCCACGTGTCCATGCCGATGAGCAGGTCGAAGCGGTCGTAGTCGGCACGGCAGAGTTGTCGGGCTGCGTGGCCCTGGCAGGTGATGCCGTGCTCGGCGAGCTTGCGACGGGCTGGGGGATAGACGGGGTTGCCGAGTTCTTCGGTCGATGTGGCAGCGGACTCGATGTGGAACTCTTGCTCACGTCCGGCCTTGCGGACCAGGTCCTTCATCACGTACTCGGCCATGGGGCTGCGGCAGATGTTGCCGTGGCAGACAAAAAGGATGCGTTTCATGTGGTGGTGGTTTTATTTTGTGCAAAGGTACGACTAAGCGAGCGGAAAAGCAAATTTATTGGTGTTTTCCCGAGTGAGAGTGACTTCAGTGCAGCCAATGGGACATTTCTTAGGGGTTTTCTTTTGGAAATAGAAGATTTTGTATATCTTTGCCACGTGGAAACGTTTTAATACCCACCAGAGTTATGAAGAAAAAGACATTCCTGACCGCTTGTGTGGGAGCTGCGATGGGGCTCCTCACGTCGTGCGGTGCCAGGGCGCAGATGCCCGAAGGCCGACTCCTGTCCATCGAGTACGTACGCAGCGGCATGATGGCCGGCTATGAGTATCACGGGCTGTTGGAAACGACCGACAACGGCGATGTGCTCCTCACCTCCATGACTGAGAAATTCGGGGAGGCTTCGCGTCTGAAGGTTGACGAGCAGACGTTGCAGCGCTTCCGCGACATCATCAAGGAGGAGAAAATCTATAATTATGCTCGCGACTATAGTCCGCCGTTCGAGGTACTCGACGGCTATGGCTGGCACCTTTACATCCGTTTTGAGGGTGGCAAGAGCATCGAAAGCAGTGGGCACAACGCCACGCCTGGCGGCGAAGGACTCACCCGTCTGCGCAGTCTGATGACGGAGCTGGTGAAGAGTGAGAAAGCCGTACGGCTGGACGAGAATAGGGCACGCGTGTTCGTGTTCGGACGCTGACAAAGATTGTCCCAGAACCACGAATACGAGCAATAGCCAAAACAAAACCACGAATGACACGAATTACTCGAATAGCTTTGCCATGCCAGCATTGTTATTCGAGTAATTCGAGGTTCTGAGATGTCCATCCGGATATAAGCAATAGCCAAAACAAAACCACGAATGACACGAATTACTCGAATAGCTATGCCATGCCAGGATTGTTATTCGTGTAATTCGAGGTTCTGAGATGTCCATCCGAATATAAGCAATAGCCAAAACAAAACCACGAATGACACGAATTACTCGAATAGCTTTGCCATGCCAGGATTGTTATTCGTGTAATTCGCGTAATTCGTGGTTTCTGTTTGCACCACGGTTTACTTCGTGTAATCCGTAGGTAAGTTTTTGTCGTGGTGACGGAACCAGCTGGCAGCTAGTGCTCCGCTGATGTTGTGCCACACGCTGAAGATGGCGCCAGGCACCGTGGCCAGCGGATAGGCGGCGAAGTGCATCACCGCCAGCGACGAGGCCAGTCCGGAGTTCTGCATCCCCACCTCGATGGCGACTGCGATGTTCTTGGCGCGTGGCATGTGTATGAGTCGGCCCAGACAGAAGCCCAGTCCCAATCCGCACAGATTGTGGAGCATCACCACGAGAATGACCATCAGTCCGCCTCGGAGCAGGTTGTCGGCTGTGTGCGACACGACGATGGTCACCGTCATGGCGATGACCAGCGACGAGAAAGCGGGCAGGTAGGGAGTGACACGCTGCGTCAGTCGCGGCAGGAAACGCTGGAAGAACAGGCCTGCCACAATCGGCGCGATGACTACATAGACGATGCTGAGCAGCATGCCGACGGTATCGACCTCGACCATCGTGCCGGCCAGCAGGAACACCAACAGCGGCGTGAGCAGCGGAGCGAGTAGGGTAGAGGTGGCCGTCATGCCCACCGACAGTGCCAAGTCGCCGCCGGCAAGGTAGGTGATCACATTCGAAGCTGTGCCGCCTGGGCAACAACCCACAAGGATGACGCCCAGCGCCAGTTCCTTGGGCAGTCCGAAAGCCTGGGTCAGCAACCATGCCGTGCCAGGCATGATGATGAACTGTGCCAGGCAGCCCACGGCAATGTCCTTCGGCCGCTGCACCACCACCTTCAGGTCCTGCGGCTTGAGTGTCAGTCCCATGCCGAACATGATGACGCCCAGCAGCGGATTGATGGTCTTGGTGTCTATCCAGCTGAATCCCTGCGGCCAAAGTACAGACACTGCACCGGCAAGCAGCACGAGTACGCCCATCCAACGGGCGATGAAGTCACAAATCTTTTTCATTTTTTATTTTTCACCCAGCCATTGAAATGGCTGGCTACCATTGTCACGCCCCTCTGGGGCTTCCATCCATTTATTTTTCACTTTTCACTTTTCACTTTTCACTTTTCCTAAACCGACCCTGCATCCGCTTCATCGTGATGTTGGGTACGACGTGTGCCAGGTCGAAACTCAGGTCGTGGTGCATCCTGACGGTGAGTGCGCGCAGGGCATTGACACCGTCCTTGATGAAACGTCTCTTCCTCTTTCATTCTCTGTTGGTTCTGGGGGCTTTCTGCATGCAAAGGTACGATTAAGCGAGCGGAAAAGCAAATAAATTTGTGTTTTCCCGGGTGCAAGTACCTTCGACGAAGCCAAAGGTACTGGTTTCTGCTGAAAAAATGAGGAACTTTTCGAGAAAATGCATATATTTGTGAACTGAAAAGATTTTATGAATCAAAAACGAATGACTATGGCTAAGTTTGAATTATTCCGTTTGCCGTACGACCCAGAGTCGTTGCGGCCTGTCATCAGCGGCGAGACCCTGAGCTTTCATCACGCGAAACATCTGCAAACGTATGTCAACAACCTGAACGCAGCAATCGAAGGTACACCCTTCGCCGACATGACGCTCGAAGAAATCGTCGTGAAGTCAGAGGCTGGAATGCGCAACAATGCCGGGCAGGTACTCAATCACAACCTCTATTTCGGACAGTTCCGCCAGCCCACCTCCGACAACCGTCCTGCGGGTGCGTTGCTGGCTGCGATTGAAAAGTCCTTCGGAACGTTCGACAACTTCCAGCAGACTTTTGCACAGCAGGGTACCACACTGTTCGGTTCGGGTTGGGTTTGGCTGAGCCAGAATGCGCAGGGCGAACTGCTCATCACACAAGAAAACAATGCCGCAAACCCCATTCAGAAGGGCTTGCGGCCATTGCTTACGTTCGATGTATGGGAACACGCTTACTACCTTGACTACCAAAACCGTCGTGCCGACCATCTTGCTGCGCTGTGGCAGATCATCGACTGGGATGTCGTTGCCGGCCGAATGGTGTAGGCAGAGCAGGTCAGTAGTTCTCCTTTTTCAGTTCGAAGTAGGCTTGCGGATGGTTGCACACGGGGCAAACGTCCGGAGCCTGCTTCCCTACGTGGATATGTCCGCAGTTGCGGCACTGCCACACACGGTCGCCGTCGCGGCTAAAGACGATGCCCTCCTCGATGTTGGCTAACAGACGGCGGTACTTCTCTTCATGCACTTTCTCGACGGCAGCCACACCGTCGAACAGGTCGGCGATGTCGTCGAAACCCTCTTCGCGTGCCTCCTGCGCCATGCGCGGATACATGTCCGTCCACTCGTCGTTCTCGCTCTGGGCGGCATCTTTGAAATTCTCCATCGTGTCGCCCACGCCGTGGAACAACTTGAACCAAATCTTAGCATGCTCCTTCTCCTGGTTCGCTGTCTCCGTAAACAGTTCGGCAATCTGTTCGAAACCTTCTTTCTTCGCCTTCGAGGCGTAGTACGTGTACTTGTTCCGTGCCTGCGATTCGCCGGTGAACGCTGCCATCAAATTCTGCAGCGTCTTTGTCCCTTTCAAATCTTTGCTCATAGACCTAATGGTGTTAGTGTGAATAAATGGGGTTGATTCTTCCTTTTTTCATACAACGACAAAGATAACGCTTCTTACGGATATAGACAAGAAATCTCCGACAAATATAAAAAAAACTCCGTTTTATTAGTTTTTTCCCAAAAACTTTCTATATCTTTGCAACGTACTTCACAAGGTACAAGACATTTTCTGCTCAATAGCCTCTCATTCACCACCACGCAATTTGAGCAATACACATTATGGAGTTGCACCCGTCATGGGCGCAGATTTCTCCCGTATATGTGTATGGTTTGTGGTGAACCGAGAGGCGTATGGCGAAAGTCTGCGCCTTTTTATTGTTTTAGATTATGAAAAAAGTAATGATTCTTGTTTGCCTCCTCATGTTTTTTTCTTGTTCAACAAAATACACAATTTTGTATGATTATAGTGAGCGGATGGAGGCAGTCAAGGCAAACTTTCCAGAAATATACCAACTCTACATTCAAGGAGATGTGGTGATAGATTATGTGTACAAGTATGAGAAAAAAGATGGTAAAAGTGGAGTTCGAATATCTTATCATTATAGGTAGTGATGTTATGTTTTTGAAGGAATAAATAACTCCGCGCAACTCAATCACGAGCAGCGCGGAGTTTTGCTTATTTCTTCCATTTTCTACAGAGCCAATCCCAACTTCGTCAGCCGCGAACGAATGTCACTGGCGTCATTCCGTCGAAGGTGAGTGGTGCAAACGTTTCCGTGCGTTTGAAGGACTCAAAGTCCCATGGCGTGTCGTCATGTGCGATATGCTCAGTGACGGCAGCCAGTGGCACGATGTAGATGTCGAGAGGTTCAGACGGTTCGCCACCGATGCCTATCAAGAAGAAGACCGGCGTCTTCCTGCGACAAGCGAAACGCTCGAAAAGTTCTATTCGTTCAGACTCAAAGAGATCCTGTACGTTATCGGCCGTCAGCATCTTTCTCCACTTGCATTCAATGGCAACTGTTCGTTGAGTAGCGGTGTCCTCAACGATGAGGTCAGGCAGACGATTGTTCTCAGGCGACACCTTGCCCAACGTCTTGTCACCACGCCATTCCTTCAGCAGGTGGCGGCCACCCTTGACATCCAATAGCTCCAGCACCAGTTCCTCAAACTCGCGGCCCTTCAGCAGGTCTTCCGGCATGGTGAGAGAGTGAATACGCTCGCGCACAGCCAGATAGGAACGTCCAAGCCGCTGGTGAATGTCGTGGATGCTCTGGTCCTCGTAGTACATGCGCAGCAGCGTCCTGTCCTCAGCCACCGTCCAGCGCTGGTAGTGGCGGTCATTTTCGGCAGCATACATGGTGGCAAAGTTGTTGGATAGGATTGTCGTGCGTCTTTGTTCGCTCAGCAGCGGCAAGAGGCTGCCTTGTCGGTTGATGTATCCTCCGACGATTCGGTCGGCCAGGCTCATCAGGTGTTTATTGCGCTCTGCGGGATGCCAACGGTGCGATTGTCCCTGCTTGAGCACCATCACAAGCATACGGTTCTCCTTCAGTGCCAGTTCAATCTGAAAATTGTTCTGACGACGGAAACGGTTCATCACCACCAGCACCACGGGAATCTTCCTCACCAACAGCGCTTTCAGCACTTCCTCCTCCAGTGCGCTCGTGTCGCAACACATCACGGTATCTTCGCCCGTCAGGCTGTCCACCCATGCAAACACCTGTCCATACACCTCTACAGGGGCTCTTTTGGAACATACGAACAATGTCTTGCTTCTTTCCATCAGTCCCCTGTTCCCAATCATTTGAACAACGCGAAACTCACTCATGCCTCCTCGTCTTTGGTTAACACTTGTTTGATTGCCACTTGCAAAAGTACGACTTTTCCTCGAGAATCACTGTCACAGCCCCCAACTTTTCACTTTCCTTCCCAATTCCGTCGCCTTTCTCCCCATAAAGATGCAACCTGAAGTCATCAATAAACCACCTAAGGTCATCAATAGACAGCCATAAGTCATTAGTATATTACTTGAAGTCATCGTCCCAAAACCAAAAACTCCGCACAGCCTCTATCTGCTGTGCGGAGCTTGCCAATAATTACGTATCTCAGCGTCTTACTTCACCTCCTCGAATCTAATAATATATGAGTATTAATAAGATACGAATACATGGTACAAATATGATATATAAATTCTATTGAAAACCATCTTGAATGTTATCGCCATACATGGAAAAGCATCATCATTTAAATTTATATGCAATACATAGAGGCTTCTCTTTGACATTCCTAATCCCACTATTAATACTTACGATTTTATCTTTTTCTATAATTGGAACAGAATATGTCTCAAGGTCTTCTTCTACATTGAACATATTAAAATTCGAGAAAATGAAGATTTCCTTTATTATACAGTCAAATAGTTGTTGAATTTTTTTATTAGTCATCTTCTCAAAAGCCATAAACTCTGCGCTATTATTTATTTTCCTTGTATCTATAGTCAATGAAATACATACATCATATTGTTGTTTAATAGCTATATTAATACTATATTTAGGCGTATTTTTCGCATAGACTGTTTTCTTTTTATCCAAATCATTTGAAAAGGCATCATATATTAACGTCTTTACGTTATCGAATACAATATTAAGCCCCATTCTTTCAACAGTGTTTAATGGTTCCCACCATTCTTTAAATTCCAACATTTCAAGCGCTGGCAAATGTTTGAGGATATGGTACTTGTTTATGTATTTTATAAAATTGGCTCCATAATACGACATCGCATTATATCTTATAAAAAAACAACTCACTTTCTGTTAACTGCGCTCTCATTATTTTTAGATAATTCTTTTTCACTTCTTCATCAAGTTTTGAAGAATCGATTAAATCATAGATTCTATAAATGGTCCTGAAATATGCAGCTATTTTTGTCCTATTCTCTATATAGAAAAGCATATAATACTTCAAAGCCTCACGAGAATTTGCATGAAAACTCTTTCTATTCCTAAAACTGTTTTGCAGCCTTCTCTTTTCATAATCGAAAAAGTCTTTGTCGTTATAACTGATTTCAGTTTTTTCGAATGTCATTTTCTTCTTAGTGTCTTTATCACTTTTGGGGGAATCGTCATTTTGCTTATAGCTCCTTACTTGGCTGATTTGTCCACAGAGTTCATTCACCTCTGTTTGATATAATTTTATCAACTCAAAGAACAAATCATTTAATCGTTGAGTTTCCAATTGTTTTTTATTATCCCGGGTAACATTTTGTTGATATCTGAAAGTACGAACAACCATAAGTGTACCAAGTAATGCAAAGATGGTTCCGAGAATCCCCCCAACGAAATCCCCGAATGTCCCAAACAAATTGTAATCTATTGGATATGAAAAATCCACATTGTTGTTCCATTTAAACAAAAGAGCTGCTAATAGAATAAAAAGAACAGTCAATAGAATGTAAAACCAACGATTATCAAGAATCGTGTCAATAAAGTTTGAAACTGTTTTCCAATTCTTTTCCATTATGAACAATGATTACAACAAATTGTATTTCATATGATATTCTCGTCAATCTTGATGTAGAGGTCGCTAGACCTGTTCTTCAGTTTCTTAGCCAGAGTGTCTGTTGTGGTGTTCCAGAACCAGGCAGGGAAGGTGTACTGTGCAAACTGAGCTGCCAGTTTGTTAGGGATATTGTACTGATTGGCAATGTTCCAACTGAGGTTTGCCAAGTCATGCTGAGTGAGTTGTTCCTTCTTGCCAGTCTTCTCAATCTTGATGGGGAGTGTGGGTACGACAACACCATGAACAACTAATGAAACAATACACTCGCTCACTTGGAACAGTTCTTCGTCCGTGAAGTCGAAAGGCATCAAGGTTTGTCGCACATACGCCTGAACCTTTGCTAACTTTTCTTCATCTGCCTTTTCTTTTATAGCAACGAACTGTTTACGTTCTCTTTTACAAGTCTCCATGAATCTGCGTAGGCGTTCCTCTTGATTGAGGATTTGGTTATGCTCAGCCATTTCTTCAATTGGAGATTGTTGAACTGGCTTTTCAACCGGATGCTCGGCGATGTATTTCTGTATCGCCTCCACCTCTATACGAGGACGGACATGCTTTTGGTATGCCTCAACATAGGAAAGAGCTATCTTTGCACCCGCCCAGAAGCACAATCGAAGGAATCCATAGAAGCAACCAAACAATAATATTGCTATGGCGGCACACGGGATATATCCCCAGTGATGCTTGCCGCATATCAGAATGGAAAAACCGATCGCCAATAATGCAAGCAATACGGAAATCGTTATATGAAACCACTTTGGCATATTATTCTTTCTTGTTAATAATTACCCATTTGCCCTCCTTACGACCACCTTCACGTATTATAATGCCTTTCGTCTGAAGTTCTGCCAAATCTCTTTGGATTGTTCGCGGTACAATGCCCGCCTTTTCCGACATTTCCTTGGCGGTAAGAGCAGGATTCTCTGAAATGAAATCTAATATAATCTTCTGACGTTCAGACAATTCTTTTACGACATCTTTTACGACATCTTTTACGACATCCTTGTTCAGGAAGAACTGTTCTTTTATGAAATCTGGGTGGCACGGAATGTCTATCAAGAAGTAAGTACGTTCTTCATCTGTCTCAATAGTTGCCTGTGGAGAGCCATTGTCTTTTAGTTCATCCTGAATAGTAGGAATACCAGTAGCTCGGCCTTCTGTGAGGTCTAATTCTTTCAGAAACTCTCCCAACCTTCGATTGCGATAACGACGTGAACGTAGCGATATACCTTTTTGGACTGCCTCCATCGGAATTGTATGGTTTGGGCCAGAAAAACTCAGAATCGAAATACGTTCAGGTTCCACAGTTATCTCAACTGGTTCCCGAATCGTCCAGTCTCTATGATACAAACTATTGACAACAGCTTCTTCCAGAGCCTGATAGGGATAGTTGAAGAATGTTATGGATTGTGCCCTGTCCTTGGGCTTGATAATCTGTTTCTTGATGATGTTGATGTTCAGATAGCTTAACGTTTTCTCTATCATCTGCGGCACACTGCCCCTGATGGGTTCCACCTCTATCAGGTTATTGGGATTCTTTTCTCTACCTTCGGGGAAAAGAACTATTTCTATCTGCGCTTGACGGAAGAAACGGTCAGGCCGTTCAGAAAACATCATCGCTGCGACATTCTTGATGCGCCATCCTTCTGGAACAGCCTCTAATAAGTCCATCTGCTCCAGCACATCCTCCATGTGTTCGGTCAACGAAATATCTGCAAGACTACTCTTCACCTTCACTAGATAGTCGTGCAAGAGCAAAGGTGAGATATCCGTCAACTTAATGTCGTCGTTACCACGGTCATCAAAGGGCATACGATTTGCAAGGTTTATCAGTTCGCGCTCGTATTCGTCTTTCGGAACGATACTGCTACTATTGTAGCGGATGTAGTAGTTATACGCCTTCTGTTTAGCAGTTATCTGGTCAGGCACCTTGTATGGTCTGCGCTCACCTGGAGAAACCTTGATGACGAGGATCGTCTTTCCGTCAACCTCTTCTATATACAATCGAGGCTGATAGTACGGACGTATCAAATTGTTATAACCCACCATATCTTTCTCGATAGGTTCTATCTGGTTAGGATCAATACCTATAACTGGTCTTATGGCATGGCCGTTCTCCTCTTTTACTCCCACCACGATGTAGCCGCCACCTGTTTCGTCGAAGTCATTGGCGAAAGCACAGATGGTGCGATATATGGCATCAGGATTCCAGCCAGTCTTGTATTCTATGCGGTCACCTTCTACAGCTCTTCCGCTCAGAAGTTCTTCTATATTGATTGGTAGTCTCATATTTCCAGTTGTTTGTTTATCGCTCTTTTGTTGACCAAAGCAAATCCTTCACATCAACATTGAGGCTTCTGGCGATTTCCACCAAAGTCTCCAAGCTGGGTTGTGATGCATTGGTACACCATTTGCTC
>ONOG01000005.1 GCA_900319385.1 uncultured Prevotellaceae bacterium
AGAGGGGGCTTACTTTTCTGAAAATAAAAACGCAACGCCTGTTTAAGGGCATTGCGGAAGATAATTTTTTGCTCATTTGAGTTTTAGCGGACAGTAATAATTAAAAATGAACCCTGCCTGCACTTCTGCATCTCCTGGATTTACGTCACATTCAAATGTTGCGGTAGTCTGCGTCGTGTTGACAACCGTTGGGTTGCCGAGGCTGATGGATTTGGTTTTGAATGGCTGAATTGTGCTATATACCATCTCGCCTCCACTCGAACTGTAAGCCCTGAAAATATAATCCTGTGATGGATAAAGATGTTCAAGGAGCAGCGAGGAAGAGGTGGCAGGAGCATCAATCCATGCTCCGGCCGTCGTATTCTGTACATTCAGGTTCTTCACCCTACCGATACCTAAGCCTGAATTCTCTGATGTGGTACGTTTGTACACCCACTTGAGCGTGTGATTACCTTCACCGAGGGATTGTCTGACGGTTTCAAACTCTGTCTCGCCCGTGATGGATTTGACGATGGTTCCGTCAACATAGAAGGACAATACACCTATGTTTTCTTCTGAATTGACCTGCCAGTCAAACGATATTTCAGTAGTTTCTGTCAAAGTGAAATTTGTTGAGAACTCTGCATTGAGCGTAGAAGAAGGGTCATCATTAGGACTCTCCACCCATCCCATGCGTGGAACTGACCTCCACGCGGTGCTTCCTTGCGTAAAGGTGAGAGGATCACAGGTGTTTATGGTTGCATAGTTAAAGAAATCTGTTCTTGTCGGAATCGTTCCATATTTGTATTGGAACCCATGAACAGCACTGGCATCAGGAAAATCTGCTGACAGCGTAGCCTTTGTTTGTGTCACATTTGTTGCCGCTGGCGAAGTAATATCTATCTCAGTCGAAAACGAGGAGAGTGCAAGAAACAACAATACTGCGAATGTTAAAAGTCTTTTCATGTTGCTTTGGTTTTTAAATGAATAATTAGAAAATAGTCCAAGGACTGAGTTGAAAAGACAGAAAAAGAAAACGTGGACTAAAACTTCGTCTACGTCTCTGAGGTATCGCCAAACACCATTCCGTCATATACGAGTAAAAGCCCACGTGCGAACACGTGAGCGCTGAGCATTTTACTCTTGACGGTCTCTTTTTTGGCGATTTTCAGAGACAAGAATAAAGCTAACGCTTCTTATCTATATGTCTTTAAGTTGTTCGTTAATCCCTCATAGGCATTACGGTTTTAGAAAAATTAGACTTAATAAAATCGTTTTCTTTCTGTAAAAGTAGAGAATATCTCTTAAAACTGCAAATGTTTTATCACAAAAATTTGCCAACATAATTCAACTTCACCGCAAATGACACTGCAATCACTATATCTTTACTGGATTCTGCGGCAGGCCTGATGAGTAAGAAAGATATGCAGGGTATGGTCGAGGCGCAAATCGGGCGTTTTTGGGGCGCAGGCCAAGATTTTTCGTGGTTCACTTTTCACTTTTCACTTTTTTGTCGTAAATTTGCACGATTTGTGTACCTATTATATTATAAGTACGCGCGTGCGTGGGCTGAATGCCACGCATCCGTAGCAGAAACGAAGATATGAATCCAGAAAATATGGCTCCGGACTCGCAGCCGGAGGCCCCTCAGACGGACGGCGAACACAGCGCCGACGCCCAACAACGGAAGACGGGCGGCGTGTGGCGCACGGTGGGCAAGACGGCCCTGTGGGTCGTGCTCACGCCGCTGCTCCTGCTCCTGCTGATCAGCTTCCTCATCTATCTGCCACCCGTCCAGCGATGGGCGGTCGATCAGGCGAGCGCATGGCTGAGCGAGGAGACGGGTATGGACGTGAGCGTGGGGAGCGTGAGCCTGAAGTGTCCGCTCGACCTGTATATGGGCGACATGCTCGCCGTGGCACACGACACCACCGCGACGGGCGTCGTGACGAACGACACGGTGCTCGATGCCCGTGCGCTCGATGTGAGTGTGCGCTTCTGGCCCCTGCTGAAGGGACAGGTCGAGGTGGACAAGGTCGAACTGACGGAGGTGAAAGTCAACACTCGCGACCTGATCGATGCGGCGCTCATCCGTGGAAAAATCGGACATGCCAGCCTCGATGCCCACAGCGTGGACCTGAAGGAGGGGCTTGCCCGTGTGAACAACGTCCGTCTCAAGGATGCCGACCTCTACGTCGCGCTCGCCGACTCCGTGCCGCCCGACACGACGGAGAGCGAACCTGCGCTGTGGCGCGTGGCGCTCGACAATGTCGAGGCCGACAATGTGCGGGCACGCGTGCTGCTGTCGCCTCAGAAGGACAGCGTGATGGTGGGGGCGACACTGGGTCGTGCACGGCTGAACGGAACGCTCGACCTGGCTGAGCAAATCTTTGATTTCAAGGACATTGACCTTAGTCAGAGCGCTGTCAGCTACGACATCCTGAGTGCCAAACCCGCCCCCGAGGGCTTCGACCAGAACCATGTGGAGCTGAGCGACCTGAACCTCCGCATCCCGCACGTGCGCTATGCCGGAACGGGCGACCTGACTGTCAACATCGACGAACTGCAGGCTCGCGAACGCAGCGGCCTGAACATTACGCATGCCGAGGGCGTCGTGCGCATGGACAGCACACGGCTCGACGTCGAACGGCTGGCGCTGCAAACCGACGAGAGCGACCTCTCGCTGGGCTTCAAGATGGACATGAACGCTTTCAGCGACAGCCTTCCAGGCACGATGAAAGCGACCATCGACGGCCATGTGGGCAAGGGCGACCTGGCACGATTCGCCGCTCCCTACCTGCAGGATGTGTTCCAGCCGCGCGGCACGGCGGAGAAGGGATTTCTGCGTGCCATGCCCGCGCAGCCGCTCAATGTGCGTGCCGATGTCGAGGGCAACCTGCAACGACTGCGCATCAACCACCTCGCCGCCTCCATCCCTGGCCACTTGAACCTCACGGCCGACGGCGTGGCGGAGAACCTGAACGACACCACGGGACGGATGACTGCCGACGTGAACTACGACGCACGGCTGAACAACCTCGCCTTTGTCAAGAATTTCCTGCCGGCCGACGCTCGGGGCAGCTTCGACGTGCCGCGCAACATCGCCCTGAAGGGCAACGCACGGATGCACGGCAACGAGCTCGCCACCAACACCACCGCCACCGTCGGCGGCAGCACCATCCGCCTGAGCGGCGGCATGGGTACGGACTCGGAGGAGTATGACATCGACATGGACCTGCGCGACTTCAGCGTCAACCAGTTCGTGCCGCTGGAGCAGCCCACCCGAATCACGGGGCACGTGCGTGCCAAGGGCCGCGGCTTCGATTTCCTCTCGCCCAAGACCTACAGCCATGCCACGCTGCAACTGAGCGAGGCACGCATGGGCCAGATGAATTTTGGCAACAGCGATGCCACCCTTCACCTGCAGAACGGCGACCTGAGCTGCAACCTCTCGTGCGACAACGAGCAGCTGCTCACGACCGCTGCCGTGCAGGGCAAGCTGCAGACCAAGGCCGTCGATGCCCATCTCGACCTGCGTCTGGCAAGTGCCGACCTGCAAGCCATGGGACTGAGCGAGACGCCGCTGAGCCTGGGCATGGAGGGCGTGATGGACATCTATTCCGACCTGGGCGACAACTTCCGCGTGAAGGGCGACATCGAGAGCATGGACGCCCGCATCGACGAGAACCGCCTGACGACCGACAGTTTCAAGATGTATGCCGAAACGACGCGCGACACGACCAACGCCACGGTGAGCGCCGGCGACCTGTACTTCGACTTCCACGCGCCGCAAAACCTGTTCCGCCTGCTCGAACGCTTCGAACGCATCGGCATTGTCGCCAAAAAACAGCTGCGCGACCGCAACCTGGATGTCAACCATCTGAAGACCTACATGCCTGTCACCCGCCTGCGCGCCGACGCCGGCACCCATAATCCGGTGGCGCAGCTGCTGAGCATCTATGGCCTGAGTTTCGACCAAATCCATGCCAACCTCACCACCAATCCCGAACAGGGACTCGTGGGCGACGCCCATGTTTATCGCTTCAAGGCCGACACGCTGACCGTCGATACCGTGTTCTTCGACGTGCAGCAAGACTCGGCGCAATTCACCTTCCGCAGCGGTGTGACCTGCGACGACCAAAAGCTCTTCAAGGGATTCTCGGCCCACCTCGACGGCTACATTTCGACGAACGATGCCGACGCCCGACTCACCTTCTTCAACAAACAGCGCGAGCAAGGCATCGACCTCGGACTGCATGCCGACGTGGGCGACTCGACGCTCAACGCACGCCTCTACCCCGAACATCCCATCCTCGGATTCCGCCGTTTCGCCCTCAACGACGACAACTTCATCCGCCTCGGAAAGAAGAACCGTATGTGGGCCGACGTGCACCTGACCTCGCTCGACGACAGCTGCCGCATCAGCGTGACGGCAAATCCCGCCGATTCGCTCCTGCAGGACATCCGCGCCGTGGTCACCAAACTGGATCTCGAACAACTGCTGGCCGTCATTCCTGGTGCACCGAAGATGACGGGCCTGCTCAATCTGGATGCCAACTTCGAGCAGAACAGCGACCACTTCTGGGTGAAAGGCTCGACGGGTGTTGACCGCTTCGCCTTCGACGGTACACAAATCGGCGACGTCGGGGCTGTGTTCGACTATGCCCCTGTGGGCGAAAACCTGCACGCCGTGATGGCGACGCTGTCGCACAATCAGCGGAAAGTCGCCATCGTCGATGGCACTTACCTGGGCGAAGGCGACGGTTCGCTCGACGCCAAGGTGAGCCTGACCAACCTGCCGCTCTCGATGACGGCACCCTTCATCCCCGACCAGATCATCACGCTCGACGGCACCATCGACGGCGAAGTCACAGTCCGCGGCCCCCTCGACCGCCTCGACATCAACGGCCTGCTCCAACCCAACGACATGACACTGGCCTCGGAGCTGTACTCCGTCAAGATGCGATTTGCCGACGATCCGTTCACCATCCACAACAGCCGCATCAACTTCGACCGCTACAAGATGTACGGAACGGGCGACGAACCGCTCACGCTGAACGGATGGGTGGACTTTGCCGACACCGAAAACATACAGCTCAACCTCTCGCTCTACGGACGCGACTTCGAACTGATGAACGCTCCGCGAACGCGCAAGGCTGTGCTCTTCGGCAAGGCCATGGGCAACTTCTTCCTACGTATGAACGGTACGCTCGACGACCTCAAAGTGCGCGGACTGATACGCGTGCTCTCATCGACCGACCTCACCTACATCATGGCCGACACACCGCTCTCGGTCGATTACCGACTGGAGGACATCGTGACCTTCGTCGATTTCAACCAGCCGCCCGACCCCGAAGCCGAACGCGAGAAACGCACCTACATGGGCATCGACGCCCAGGTGAACCTGACCATCGAGGACGGCGCACGCTTCCACTGTGAGTTCTCGGCCGACCGCCAGAGCTATGTCAACGTGCAGGGCGGCGGCACACTGGTCATGAACTTCACGCCCGAGGGTGTGCTCACACTCATCGGCCGCTACACGGTGAACGAGGGTGAGATGAAATACACGCTGCCCGTCATTCCGCTCAAGACCTTTAACATCCACAACGGAAGCTACATCGAATTTACCGGCGAACCGATGAACCCGACGCTCAACTTCGCAGCCACCGAACAGACGAAGGCCACCGTGAGCGACGCCAGCGGAGGCAGCCGCAGCGTCACCTTCAACACCGGACTGAAAGTGACCGGCACGCTGGAGCAGATGTCGCTCGTCTTCACCATCGAAGCTCCCGACGACCTCTCCGTGCAGAACGAACTGGCAGCCATGTCGGCCGAGGACAAGAACAAGTTGGCCGTCGGACTGCTCTGCACCGGCATGTATATGGCTCCCAGCAACTCGTCGAGCATCAACGCCAACAACGCGCTCAACAACTTCCTGCAGAACGAAATCAACAACATCGCAGGTCAGGCACTGGCCTCGACAGTCGATGTCAACGTGGGCATGGAACAATCGACACGCGACGACGGCACCACCCGCACCGACTATTCGTTCAAGTTCTCCAAACGATTCTTCTCGAACCGCCTCAACGTCATCGTCGGGGGACGCGTCAATGCCGACGGCTCTACCCAGTCGAACGAGTCGGGCGCCTATATCGACAATGTCTCGCTCGAGTACCGACTCGACAACGGAGGCACACGCTACGTACGGCTCTACCACGAAAAGAACTACGACAACCTCATCGAAGGAGAACTCACCGAAAACGGCGCCAGCATCGTGCTTCGAAAGAAATTAGACAAGCTGAGCGACCTCAT
Source organism: uncultured Prevotellaceae bacterium (assembly GCA_900319385.1). Taxonomy (GTDB): domain Bacteria; phylum Bacteroidota; class Bacteroidia; order Bacteroidales; family Bacteroidaceae; genus UBA3839. The sequence goes on from ONOG01000005.1 coordinate 6,292, forward strand.
GATTTGGAAGAAGAAAAAATGAAACAACAGCAACATACAGGACAAAGAAACACCCGCCAGCTGTGCCGCGACCTCGCAGTGTGGATCTGTGCAGCCCTCATGGCTGCCGCCTGCTCCACCACCTCAAAGCTCAACGAGGGCGAATACCTCTACACCGGTATCAAGACGACCAAGGTGCACGACGCACAGGGCACGTACGAAGAAAGCGTGGCACTGACCGAAGTGGAAGCTGCACTGGCCTACGCGCCGAACGGTGCCTTCATGGGCAGTTCGTCGCTGCGAACCCCCTTCCCCATCGGACTGTGGCTCTGGAACAGCATGGCCGATAAGGAACACACCGCCATAGGGCGATGGTTGATGGACACCTTCGCCACGCCACCCGTCACCATGTCGATGGTCAACCCGACAGTGCGCACCAAGGTTGCCAGCAACCTGCTGCAGAACTACGGCTACTTCCGAGGCTATGTCGATTACGAAATCCTGCCGCAGCGCAATCCGCGCAAGCAGAAAATCCGCTACGACATCCACCTCGGCCAACCCTACAGCTACGACAGCATCAGCTACATCTTCGAAGGTACCCAAGACAGCATCGTGCGTGCCAACTTCGGCAACCGTCTGCTCAAGACGGGCGGACAGTTCAGCGTGCCCGACCTGCAAGCCGAGAAGACACGACTGACCAGCGACTTCCGCAACAACGGCTACTATTACTACCGTCCCGACTACATCCGCTACTTCGCCGACTCGCTGCAAGTGCCGCAACGCGTGCAGCTGCGCGTCGTGCCCGACCTCGACATGCCCGAACGCGCCAACCGCCAATACTACATCGGCAACATTCACACCTACGTTCGAAAGAGCCAGCAAGCCACACGCAGCACACAGCGCAACACCACGACGCAGCGCGACTCCACACAGTACACGCGGCGCGACTCCACACAGTCCGCACGACGCTACGCCATCCAGTACGACGACAGCATCGACCGCGGACCCCTGCGCTACGCCTGGCAGGGCAACAAGATTCCCATCCGTCCGAATGTGTTGTTCCGTAACTTCCGTTTCAAACGCAACGAGCTTTTCGACCAAAGCAAGATTGACCAGACCATCACCGGACTTTCGGGCATGCAGACCTTCTCGCAGATGCAGTTCGTCTTCACCCCACGCGACACCACGGCGACGTGCGACACCATCGACGTCACGCTCAACGCTGTGATGGACAAGCTTATCGACCTGGAATTCGACTTCAGTATTACCCAGAAGAGCAACGCTCAGGTAGGTCCGAAGGCCGGACTGCGACTGAGCAAACGCAACGCCTTCGGCCACGGCGAGACCTTCAGCATCGGTCTGAAAGGCTCGTACGAATGGCAGACGGGCAATCGACGGCTGGTGACCGACGGCACACGCCCCGACTCGTGGGAGGCTGGCCTCGACGCCTCGCTCACCTATCCGTGGATTGCCTTCCCCTGGCTGTCGAACATGAACACGAAGTACCCCAGTTCGACCACCTTCAAAATCAGTGCAGACAACCTCAAGCGAGCCGGCTACTACCGTCTGGTGTCCTTCGGACTCGACGCCACCTACAACTGGCGCAGCTCGCGACTCATCTCACACCAGTTCACACCGCTCTCGCTGGCCTACAACCAGCTCCTTTCGACCACAGCCCGTTTCGACTCCATCACGGCACGAAACACAGCCCTCTATGCCTCGCTGCGCGACCAGTTCATCCCCGCCATGCAGTATGTCTATACTTTCGACGACAACGTACTGCAACGCCCACGCTTCACAACCCGTTTCGTCGGCACGATCAAGGAGGCTGGCAACATCGTCAGCGCCATCCATTCCGCCTTCGGCAAACCTTTCAGTCAGGAGGAAAAGCAGTTGCTCGGCACCCCTTACTCACAGTTCATCAAGGTGAGCGGCGAACTGACCAACACGTTCCGGCTCACCGACAAGTCGCAGTTGGTGACCCACTTGCTTGCCGGTGCCATCTTCACCTACGGCAACACCCGTTATGCGCCCTACAGTGAGCTGTTCTACGTCGGTGGAGCTAACTCTATCCGTGCCTTTGGCGTGCGTACCCTGGGTCCAGGCCGCTACTACGACACGACGGGGCGCGGCACCTACCTCGACCAGGCTGGCGACTTCAAACTTGAAGCCAATGTGGAATACCGTTTCAACATGGTCAGCAATCTCAACGGAGCCCTCTTTATCGACGCCGGTAACGTGTGGAACCTCAAGGCAGACGACTCACATCCTGGCGGCAAGCTGGGCGACGGCGGTTTCTTCAACAACATCGCCCTCGGCACCGGTTTCGGCCTTCGCTACGACCTTGAGTTCCTCGTCCTGCGCCTCGACCTCGGTATCGGTATCCATGCGCCCTACGACACCGGCCGCAGCGGTTACTACAATATGCCTAAATTCTGGGACAGCCTCGGCCTGCACTTCGCCGTCGGCTATCCGTTCTAACTTGCCTGCGGCAAATAATCTTTCTACGTTGATGGCTTGCGCTCTGCGCAATCAAATAATATGAATTTACATCTTATGGCCAAGCAAAAGACAGCATACGTGTGTGGCTCGTGCGGCTACGACTCACCGAAATGGATAGGAAAATGTCCTGCATGTGGCGAATGGAACACTTTCAAGGAAGTGAAACTGGGAACGAAGGCTGGACCTGCCGCAAAGGAAGTTCCGTTTTCTGGTGGAACTGCCGGAGAACTCATCACGATGTCCCAAATCCAGACGGGTGACGAACCTCGCATCAACCTGCACGACGACGAACTGAACCGCGTGCTGGGCGGCGGACTCGTGCCTGGTTCGCTCACACTGCTCGGTGGCGAACCCGGCATCGGAAAATCGACATTGATACTGCAAACCGTGCTCCGACTGCCCGAACTGCGGGTGCTGTATGTGAGTGGTGAGGAAAGTGCACGCCAACTGAAACTGCGAGCCGACCGCATCGCAGAGACGAGTCAGTCGCAGGTGCAGGTGGCTTGTGAGTCGATGATTGAGGCTGTGATGAAGCACATCGAAAGCGTCGGTCCGGACCTCGTCGTCATCGACTCCATACAGACGATGGCGACAGAGAACGTCGAATCGTCACCTGGTTCCGTCAGTCAAATCCGCGAATGCGCCGCCATGCTGCTCAAGTTCGCGAAAGAAAGCGGCACCCCCGTCATCGTCATCGGGCACATCACGAAGGACGGTGCCATCGCCGGGCCTAAGATTCTGGAGCACATGGTCGATACCGTGCTGCAGTTCGAAGGCGACCAGCACTACATGTACCGCATCGTCCGCGCCATCAAAAACCGCTTCGGATCCACCGCCGAACTCGCCATCTACGAGATGCAGTCCACGGGCCTGCGTCCGGTAGCCAATCCTTCCGAGCTCCTGCTTTCCGACATCGACCAGAGCGAGGGCCTGAGCGGCGTAGCCATCGCCTGCGCCATCGAGGGCGTCCGCCCGTTGCTCATCGAGACGCAGTCGCTCGTCTCCACAGCTGCCTACGGCACGCCTCAACGCTCTGCCACGGGTTTCGATATGCGTCGTCTGAACATGCTGCTCGCTGTGCTTGAGAAGCGTGTCGGCTTCAAACTCGCCCAGAAGGATGTCTATCTGAACATCGCCGGCGGCCTGCGGGTCACCGACCCTGCCATCGACCTCAGCATCATTGCCGCTGTCCTTTCGAGCAATGTTGACACACCGGTCGATCGCACGACCTGCCTGTGCGGCGAAGTCGGGCTGAGCGGCGAAATCCGTCCTGTCTCGCGCATCCTTCAGCGCATCAGCGAGGCGGAGCGTCTCGGTTTTCAGCGTATCATCATCCCGAATGCCAACCTGCAAGGCCTCGACACCCGTCAGTTCAGTATCGACGTGCGACCCGTGCGCAAAGTGGAGGAGGCCCTGCGCGAACTGTTCGGTTGACAGCAGACTAATTACCTATATATATATTGTGAGCCCAAATCGCAGCTTCGGCTATGAGTGCCATCACCACGATCCAGCGGCGGTCGAACAGGTCGCCCAGCCAGTCGAAGGCGCGACGCAGGGAGCGGCGGCCCGAGAATAAATCATAGAGCCCCAGCACGGGAAATCCGAAAAGGAACGCAGCGGCAGGCAACACGTTGGCGTTCTGCCACAGCGCCGTAAGGATTTCGCCTCGGAGCAAGTGTAGGAAAGCACGGGTCGTGCCACAGGTGGGGCACGGCCAGTGGAAAATCAACTTCGAAGGGCAGCGGACCAAGGTCGGCTGCCCTTCGGTCATATAGCTCCATGTCAGCCAGCTCACGCCGACGGCGAAGAGCACAGCCATCATGGTGTAGAACCGTTTATCCGAGATAGGCCTGCAGTTTCTTGAAGTTAAACTCCTTTACCATCTTCGGCAGATTGATGAGGTCGATCACCCACCATACGAGTCCGATGCCGCAACACAGCGTAAGGAGAAGTTTGAACACACCGTTCTTGACGTCTTCAAGCATGAAACGGTCAACGCCAAGCTCACCCACGAAGATCGAGACGATATACATCACCGTCAGGTCTTGGGTGTTGAGCGCCTGAATCATTGCCCATTTCGAGTCGTCGGTAGCGAGCAGTTGGTCGCGGATGAATCCAAGCTTCTCTTCCGGATAGTTCTTACCGTTGGTGGCGATGAACATGTCAACTTTTTGCTGTTCCATAATATAACAAGGTTAAAAGTTAAGATTAAAAACCCCTCCCCTTGGGGAGGATTGGTGAGGGGTCTGAGGGGGTACTGAGTTTAGCCCACAGTGTATCGTCGGGCAATGGGGCCTCGACGTGGATGTGCTCGTGGCTGACCGGATGTTCAAAATCGACACTGCGTGCCATGAGCGAGATGCTCCCGTCGGGGTTTGAACGGCGTGCACCGTACTTGAGGTCGCCTCGGATAGGCAGGCCGACGGCTGCGAGCTGGCAGCGGATTTGGTGGTGGCGACCGGTCAGAAGCTGGACCTCGACGAGCAGGTAGCGTTCGCCTACGGTGAGCACACGGTAGCGCAGTTCAGCCCGTTTCGAGCCTGGCACTTCGTGGTCGTAGGCATAGGATTTGTTTTGCTGCTCGTTGCGAACCAGCCAGTTGGTGAGCGTGGTGTAGGCACCCTCCGCTTGGGGTGTCTGTGAGGAGGGTCTGCGCTCGACGATGGCCCAGTAGGTCTTGTGCACATCGCCACGCCGGAACATGTCGTTCAGCCGACTGAGCGCCTTGCTCGTGCGGGCAAAGACAACGCAGCCGCTGACCGGACGGTCGAGCCTATGGACCACACCAAGGAATACGTTGCCAGGTTTGGCATACGCATCCTTGATGTATCGTTTCACCGTTTCGCAGAGCGGTTCGTCGCCAGTCTTGTCTCCCTGGACGATTTCCCCTGCCCGTTTGTTGACGACGATGAGGTGGTTGTCTTCGTAGAGGACGTTCATTACATGTTCATGCCGCCGTCAACCTGGATCACCTGGCCGCTGACGTACGAGCTGAGGTCGGAAGCGAGGTAGAGTGCAGTGTTGGCAATGTCCTCCACCTGTCCGCCGCGACGGAGGGGAATCTTCTGCACCCATTCCTTGCGCACTTCGTCGGGCAGGGCAGCCGTCATGGCTGTCTCGATGAAGCCCGGAGCGATGGCGTTGGCACGGATGCCCTTGGCACCCATTTCCTGTGCGATCGACTTAGCCAGGGCGATGAGTCCGGCCTTCGATGCGCTGTAGTTACACTGTCCGGCGTTGCCGTGAACACCGACTACGGACGACATATTGATGATCGAGCCGCCACGCTGGCGCATCATGATGGGCGTGCATGCATGGATGAAATTGAACGCCGATTTGAGGTTGACGGCGATGACTGCATCCCACTGCTGTTCGGTCATGCGGAGCATGAGTCCGTCCTTTGTGATGCCGGCGTTGTTGACAAGGATGTCGATCGAGCCGAAGTCAGCCTTGATCTGGTTGACCACTTCCTCGGTCTGCGCGAAGTCGGCTGCGTTCGAGGCATAGCCTTTCACCTTGACGCCGAGAGCAGCGATTTCCTTTTCGGTCTGCTGACCGTTTTCGTCGATGACGAGGTCCGTGAATGCGATGTTTGCGCCTTCGGAGGCGAACTTGAGCGCGATAGCCTTACCGATACCGCGTGCAGCACCAGTGATGAGTGCTGTCTTTCCTGTTAATAATGCCATATTATAAATGAATAATTAAAAGTTACAAATGAAAAGCCTGTCGGACAGCGACTCCCGCTCTCCCAAGGAGGGGCAGGGGGAAGTCTTTCATCTTTCCGGCTTGAAGTGGCGGTGTACCATGTTGCGGATGTAGGGCAGGAGCTCGTCGAGTCCCCGCGCGGTGTATCGTCCGAAGATGTATGGCACCTCACAGCCTTTGAGGCAGTAGTGCATGATTTCCGCGGTCAGACGGACGTTGCTCACCTCGAAGTCGCCCTTATCCACTCCTTCGTTCAGCACGCGACGGAAGAGAGAAATCTCCATGCGGTCGAAGTCGCGGCGAACGCTCTCCACCTTCCAGATTTCGCGGAAGAACTCGGCGCGCAGGTTACCGTTGCGGAACACGGCCTCCTTCACCACACTCAGGTGAGCGATGATGAGCTGCACAATCTTTTCTTCGGGCGTGAGATCCTTGTGAGCCACCTCTTCCATTCGCTGGAACAGGCGCTCCAGTTCGATTTGGATGACGGCATAATAGACCTCTTCCTTACTTTTGAAATAGGTGTAGAGCGTGCGACGCCCGCGATTGGAAGCCAGCGCGATGTCGTTCATCGTCGTGTTCTCAAATCCATGTTTGGCGAAGAGCTGACGCGCTACGTCCACCAGCATATTTCTTGTCTTTGAGATTGCCATAGATTGATGTTTTGTGGTTCCGAGTGCAAAGTTAAGAGAAAAAAACGAACCACGCAACAAAAACTGCACTCTTTTTCCGAGAAGTTTATTAAACAACTGATATTCAGAATTATATTTTTTGCACACTTTTTGCCAGTTTGTGAAAAACTGACGATGCGACATGGGCAGCACGATGACAGGTAGCATCTGTTTTGACCACAAAACAAGCGTATTTCGCACGACAGACAGGCGCACACTGACGTCTGGCAAAGGTTGGACGAAAGGAAGAGCAAAAAAGGAACGCCCTGCAATCATCTGCCGCTTGAAGCAGAAGCATATTGCAGGGCGATGAAAAATGTGCTCCGTCCTCCCTGTCCTCGGAGGTGGGCTGGAGTGAGGCAGTCGGACATCTACCGGTCATCACAAGCCCTTGTCCCATTCGTCGAAGTCCGTTGCGCTAACGGCGTATAACAGAAAGAGGCTATGTCGTTCATATTGACATAGCCTCTATCCTATATATATTGTATTGTTACTTTACCAGCAATTGGCGCGTTGTCTCGTCACTCCCAGACTTCATTTTTTAAACTCCATTTTGCCCCAATAATGAATAAATTTTTATGTTTTGGGGCAAAAATATGTCGAACAATGGAGTGCTCTCAATAATTGTTTGTACCTTTGCCAGCAAATAAAAGATCATCAATATGGAACAGAAGCTTATTGCGAGAGACCGAGAGTGCTCTATGCTACGGGACTGCATGGAGTCAGACCGTTCGGAATTTGTTATCGTTTATGGAAGAAGGCGCGTGGGAAAGACCTTCCTCATAGATCAGTACTTCAAGATGAATTATGATTTCAGTTTCGTGGGCTCGCATCGTTCCACGCAAAGGGTTCAACTACGTAACTTTGGGAAAGCCATGAAACAGTATGCAGGTTTAAAGACTGTACCAAAGTATGCCGACTGGTTTGATGCCTTTGATGCGCTGGAGGAACATTTGAGCAATCTTCCAGCCAACAGGAAGAAAGTAGTGTTTTTCGACGAAATGCCTTGGATAGACACACAAAAGTCAGACTTTGTTGAAGCCTTGGAGAACTTTTGGAACGGTTGGGCTAATCGTCGGAACGATATTGTTTTTGTAGGGTCTGGCTCAGCCACATCATGGATGGTTGACAAACTGATTGAAAACCAAGGTGGGCTTCATGCTCGCATCACTGCAAACATCTATCTACGTCCTTTCAACCTTAAAGAGACAGAAGAATACCTGCGCTCTCACCAATGCAAATGGGACCGATACCAGATAGCACAGTGTTACATGCTCTTTGGCGGAGTCCCTTTCTACCTAAGTCTTCTGAAGACGAATCAGAGTCTTGTCCAAAATGTTGACCGACTATGCTTTGCTCCGAATGCCCCACTTCGAATAGAGTTTGAGGAACTATATACGGCACTTTTCAAACATGCAGACCAGTATATCTCTGTGGTAAAAACTCTCAGTCAACATAAAGAAGGCATGACTCGGAACGATTTGATGAAAGCTCTGAAAATAGAAGGTCGCAATCTCACGGCAGTACTTCGTAATCTGGAGCGATGCGACTTCATCGCCAAAATGGCTCGTTTCCCAAACAAGTCAACCGATGCCATTTACAGGCTGGTTGACTTTTACACCTTATTTTATTATAAGTTCCTTGCCGAAGACTTATCGGGGGATGAGCAGTGGTGGAGCCATAATTTCCAGTCGCACAGTGTAGAAGCCTGGATGGGCAGGGCATTCGAACTGCTTTGTCTTTGCCACGTAGGGCAGATAAAGCGGGCGCTTGGCATCTCAGGAATGGCAACCAACGTTTCCTCATGGCGGCAATTGGCTGACAAGACCAATCAAGATCCGGCCAAGAGGGAAGGCGCACAGATTGACCTTATCATCGACCGTGCAGACCGCATAGTGCATCTCTGTGAGATGAAGTTCAGTGTCGGTCCATACGAATTAAAGGATGCATACGAAAAGAAGCTACGCCAGCGGATGACAATTTTCCGTGAGGCCACGAAATGTACAAAAGCACTGGTGAATACGATTGTAACAACTTTCGGTGTGGCAGACGGAATGCACAAAAGCATTGTAAACAATGAAGTTACATTAGATGAACTTTTCAATTAATCAAATTCTCAGTAGCTCTACTGAGGCAGGAATAGTGCCCCCCTCTCTCGTGGGAGTGACATAGGGCAAAGAGAGGCGTGGATATACCTGCAGGGTTGAAACGCATAATGGTGTCGGCAAGCCAAGGCGGGCGGGGATAAAAACGAGGCATCCTCGCCCGCTTTTTGGTAGGGGAAAAGCGGGGAATGAAGATCTTTTGAAAAAAGTGAGGATTCTGCGTAGCGTTTTGACATCTTCATCGTTTTATTAATATGGAACGTTCAAAGTACATATCATTGGTAACCGAACTGCGGCAGATTGCTGTTGCGAGGGCTTTGGTATTACTCAACGACAAGGAAGATGCTGAGGACGTGGCCGCAGAGGTGATGTTAAGACTCTGGGAAAGACACCGACTGTTGCGTGACGATGCCGACGAGGTGAGATATTTTGCCTATACAATGACAAAGAATCTTTCTTTGGACTTATTACGACATCGACGACGGTACCCCATCTTGCGAATATTCCACAGACAGAATAGTGATGAAGAAGAAACAGACAGCATCCCAGACATTCCAGACTCGTTTACGCCTCAGCAGTATGTTGAGAGCAAAGAGGTAGGCGACATCTTCAGAATGGCAATGGGCCAGCTACCCTACAACTGGAGGAAGATTATTGAAATGCGCGAAAAAGAAGATATGAGCTTTGCTGAGATTGCACAAGTGCTTGGAACAAGCGAATCTTCATGCCGAGGCATGATGTCGAAAGCACGACAAAGACTGTTACAACTAATAAATAAAATGACATGACGATGGAAAAAGAGTACATACAAAAACTGCTTGACAAATATATGTCTGCTGAGACAACCAAGGAGGAGGAGCGACTTCTCTCCGAATATTTCAGTAGTCATCGTGACATTCCTGCTGAATGGCGAGATTATTCCATTCTGTTCAGAGGCATCAAGCAATATGAACCTATGAAAATAGCGTCACATAGGAGCGTTGTTCTGAAGTGGAGTGCCGCAGCAGCCATCATCACTATACTTTTTGGAACGGGATTGTTGCTTATACACCATGATAAAACCAGCATCAATCCATCAGACTCAGTTGCATATACCAATGAGCCCTATACACAAAATGTTATTGAACCTAAACACGAGACAGGTATGACAGAATCCGTCCAAGCAGAATTACCTGTTGAGCGAAGTGCGCAAAAACATCGTGTCAGGAAATCAAAGAAAGAGGTAATTCCAAGCACGCCGGCAGAACCGCTTCCTGATATTTCGCAACCCGCCCGTAGCCTCATTCCCGCAGACGCGTCTACCCGTAGTCTTTCTTCTCATCGAGAACAAATGCGTAATAACATAGAAGCGATATTCGAGCAGAATACAATATTCATTGCACAAAATTCAGTAGAATTATGAATAAGATAAGACTTACTATCGTCGTTTGGGCAACGTTACTCACTCTTTCGGTTTATGCCCAGCAAAATATTGAACGGATGCTTCCAGCCTTCGCTACGCTGGAGAATATCAAGGTGACAGAATCTATTGATAATGGCACTTGGTCACAGTATGAGGCCCCTTTTTATTCTGTTAAAATTGAGAGTGTTCCCATAGAAATGATTCCCGCCTGGTTGGTGGATAGTCTTATCATAGCATTTGAGAAAGAACTACCCCTTGCCACGGAGAGCGACCGTTACCAAAAGCATAGCGAACAGGGCGACACACTTTCATATACATTGGCTTACAATGGTACGATCAATCCAACCAACACTCAGTCCCGTCTGAATGTGATGAACCATCATTATAGCCAGAGTATCACGGCGGCGGCTGCACTTGACATTGAAAACAAGACACTTCGTTTTCACTATAATAAGATTGGAAAAGTAAACGGGCGCATTTGGGTACCAACGTCAGTTCATCATGGAACCCTCCTTGAAATCTTCAATGAAATTGCCCAAGAAAGCCAATCGAAAGTAGTGTCTGTGTCATACAATATAAACGACGGTAATGGAAATGGTAATTGGGAATATATGAATAGTCACTATGGTTATGTTTATCGTCATGGAAGACGGGTAGAAGTTCCTAAGGACAAAGCAAACGATTATTTCCAGCGTTTATTTGCTGCTATTATAGAAGCAGGGCAAACACAGGATGTCTTTTCCTGCTCACTTTCACGCAATGATGCGAATATAGTATTTGGAAAGCAGTGGGATGGAGATGTTTTCTGCCTGCGTCGGCTGAAAGACGGACGTGTGTTCGTCCTGCATGTCGAAAAGCCAGACAAGCCATGTGACTTGGCTATTCCATATAATTGGCATGAAGTTGATAGCATTTCCCGCTTGAAAGAATAAAGATTTAATCTCCCACGTTATGAAGAAAACAGTATTTCTACTGGCCGTTTTGGTCAGTATTAGCATGGGCTATGCCCATGCCCAAGAGTCACCTCAGCCCCGTGACTCCGTGAGAGTCATCGGAAAGGTGGCTGACCTACTCACCAATCAGGCTATTCCTGACGTTTTCTGTGAAGTGCTTTGGGCATCAGACAGCACCGTTGTTGACACGCTCCACACGGTCATGGGCGACAGCAATAACAGGCCTACTTCGTTTGCCATCTTCCACATCAAGCGTCCTGGTCGCTATATACTGCGTATGCAGAAAGATGGTTATGAGCAGACGGAACAGGCATTTGAAGTAAAGCGTTTCTACAAAGACGAGGAAACCGTGGACCTAATAGACAAACCTTTCTATATGCAGAAGGAGCGTAGCGTGTCGCTGAACGAAGTAGTGGTGAAGGCAAGGAAGGTGAAGTTCTACGTCAACGGCGACACGCTCGTTTACAATGCTGATGCTTTCGAGTTGGCCGAAGGCTCTATGCTCGATGCGCTCATCCAGCAACTGACTGGCGTAGAACTGAAAAGCGGTGGCGACATTGTAGTGAATGGCAAGCATGTGGATGCCCTGCTGCTGAACGGCAAGGACTTCTTCAATAAAGACCGTCGGCTGATGCTCGACAATCTGCCTTCGTACATGGTGAAGAAGGTGAAAGCCTACGACCGCAGCAACGAGCAACTGCGCATGGCCGGACTGCCCGACGATGGCAACAAGGAGTTCGTGATGGACGTACAGTTAAAGAAGGAATACAGCATCGGATGGATTGCCAATGCCGAGGCTGGTGCTGGCACCGATGACCGTTACCTTGGCCGCCTGTTCGCCCTGCGCTTCACGCCGAACTCGCGCTTGTCGTTCTTTGCCAACGCCAACAACGTGAGCGATGACCGCAAGCCCGGTCAGAACGGCGACTGGAGTCCGCTGCGTCAGGCTACTGGCATCCGATCCGTCTATGATGCGGGCTTCGACTATAACATTGACGAGAAAGACGGGCATTGGAGTACGAGCGGCAACGTGCGCACCAGCTACACCGAGGACGACAGTGAGCAGCACACGTCCAGCGAGAACTTCCTCACGGGCGGCGACACTTACGGACGAGCCTACAGCAAGCGACACACCGACAACTTCAAGGTTCGTACCAACCACGAGTTCAATCTCTATCGCAGGAACAACGTGCTCAGCTATCTCGGCTTGCGGCCCGACATCAGCTATAGCCGTCAGCACAGCCACAGCGAATCGGCTTCGGCTGTTTTCGACGAGGACGTGGCCGAACAATGGGGCAAGGCGTGGATTGACAGCATCATGACTCCAAACGCTGCCTCCCTGCTATTGCACCATGCCCTGAACAGGTGTATCTCACGTGCCAAGGGCAACGGTCACAGTCTGAACACGGGCCTTGATGCCAATGCCATCTTCAGCATTCCCCACAACAATCGTTTGCTCTTCAACGCCTCAGGCAACATCAGCTATAACGATGAGAAACGCTATGCCTACGACCACTATCAGCTGGACTATCCACGCAGCGGCACTCCTACCGACCGTCGTAATCGCTATGACCTGAACACCAATCGCAGCCTGAACTACGGCGGCAGCATCGGTGCACGAAGAACCGAAATCGGATGTCTGCAACTCTCTGCCAACTACATTTATTCACATGTCAATAAAGAGACCAACCGCTCGCTATATCAACTGCATCTGCTGGAGGACTTCGACGGTGAACTGGGTACGCTCCCATCTGCCCACGACCTTTACAAGGCGCTCGACACAAGCAACAGCAACCAGGCCGATTACACAGACGACATCCACAGGCTCCGTTTCGGCTACGACTACAACAGCTCCCGCCGACACTCCTGGAATCTGATACGGCAGTTCAGGGGCAATGTCGAAGTCCGCTTCGAGCGCAACCAATTGGACTATCAGCGCGGACGGCTCGATACACTCTTCCACCGCCATACGGCCTTTATCCAGACCGATGGCGACTGGCGGCTCTTCACCCGCGACCAAAAGAAGGTGTTTGAGGTCAAATTCAACACCCGCATCTCCGCCCCCGGCATGACCTATCTGCTCAATATCCGCGATGACAGCGACCCTTTGCGCATAGTGCTCAGTAATACCCATCTGAAGAATCCGCAGCGTTATCACCTTGGCACGTCCTACCGCCGCATCCTTTCTGGCGAGCGTATGTGGAATGTCTTCGGCTCCGTTAACCTCGCGCCCCGAGCTATTGCCATGGCCACATTCTACGACAAGCAGACAGGCGTCCGCACCGTCACACCGCAGAACGTCAACGGCAACTGGGATGCCCACCTTGGCGGAGGCTATAACACCCCGCTTGACCACAGGCGACTTCTGTCACTCTCTACGAACACCACTTTCGACTACCATCACAGCGTCGACCTCATCAGCACCACCGCCGCTGCCCCTGCGCGCAGCATCGTCGGCTCCTACTATGCCAACGAAACGCTGATCCTGACCTATCGCCCGAATGCCAAACTGCAAGTCAAGGGCATATGCGACCTCCACTACCAGCACTCCACCAGCGACCGCACGGACTTCGAGACCATCAACGTCCTCGACTTCGACTACGGTCTCACCGCTCAAGTCGAACTGCCGTGGAGCCTCCAACTCGCCACCGACCTCACCATGTACTCTCGCCGTGGCTACGCCGACTATACAATGAACACCAACGAATTCGTCTGGAATGCCCGCCTCTCCAAGCGTTTCCTTCACGGCAATCTCATCTGCATGCTCGACGGCTTCGACCTTCTCGGCAACCTCTCCAACGTCCGCCGCACCATCAACGCCCAAGGCCGCACCGAGACGTGGAGCAACGTCACGCCCCGCTACGCCTTGCTACATGTCATCTACAGATTAAACAAGCAGCCGAAGAAGAAATAACCACACACGTTGTTTCTATGATGTATCCTTCCCGCTCGCCCGGTCGCGACGGGCGGTGGGTCTTATTGAATCCAGTGGAAATACACATAGAACGCTATCTCTATTGCAATCGTTATGATTGACAGTAGGGACAGAGAACCGACAATGTAGAACAGTTTTGTGGAAGTCCATACACCCTCGTTGTTCTTCACGATGTTCATTAGCCGTTGGCTCTGCTTCTGCCAACTCTCTTCCTGCTGCCTGTGATGGCCTTCAAGTGCCTGTGTCCTGTGCGTGGGCTGTCAGCGTGAGCAGCATCAGCGGCAACACGAGGGCAAAGATTCTCTTTTTATTCATGGCTATGCTTGTTTGTTTCTTGGCTATTCTTACTGTTCTGTTCAGCACTTTTCTCCGTGCCGATGGGGTGTCGGCCTGTGTCGTGGCGACGAAGCAGGCGGTCGAGATAGTTCTCGGCATAATGCATGGCGTTTTCCTGTGTTTTGGTCTTGTTCATGCGCGTAGTTTATCGTCTGCAAATTTACGGCACGAGGTCTGTTTCTCCGTTATCATTTCGTGAAATAATCTTATCATTTCGCACAAACAACACCCGCCTCAACCCTCTGTGGACGGGGGTTGAGGCGGATGGAGGTGTCGGTGCGCGGGCGGCCTGCCCGCATTCATCGCGACGGCAAGGTCCGGACGGCCTTAGCGATTATTGGTTTTCGAGATACTGCGACGGGGTGATTCCGAAAGTCTTCTTGAACGCACGGGTGAAGTTCGGGGTGTCGTTGTAGGCACAGAGGTTGGCCACCTGCGTGATGTTGAGCTCCGGATGGTTGGCCAGCAGGTAGCGGGCACGGCGCATGCGCAGGGTCTGGATGAACGACTGGGGCGTCTCGCCGGTGAGGGTGGTGAGGCGCTGACGCAACTGGAACGGACTCATGTTGAGCCGCTCGGCCAGCGTCGCGGCATCCACCTGTCCCTGCGCTGTCAGTTCGTTGACGATGGCGACGGCATTTTCGAGAAATTCGCGGTCGGCATCGTTCAGGCGCTCTTCGTCGTCGCTGCGTGTGAGCATGGCTTTGTCGTAGCTGATGTGCAGCTGTCGGTACTGCTCGCGCAGTTCGTCGATGTGAGCGCTGAGCTGGGCGTTGATCTGCTTCTGACGCAGATGCCGACGACGCATCACCCACCAGATGACAGCCGCCAGCACCGCCAGCAACAGCACACCGCCGATGCCCCACCCGACTGCCCGCAGACGGGCCTGGCGCTCGGCATGGTTCTCGAGCTGCAGCCAGTCGTTGCCAAACTCGGCATTGTAGCGCGCCAGACGGTCGGCCGAGGTGTGGCTGTAGATAGAGTCCTTGAGAAAGTCGAAGCGGTCCTGTGCCGCCTTAGCCGCAGCAGGGTTGGTCTGCCACTGCGTTTCGTAGAGTCCCTTGCGCGCGTGTACCTCATTATATGGGTCGCCCATCGCCACGAAGAGGTCGGCTGCCTCCTGATAGAAAGGCAGTGCCTCGGCAGGACGCTGCTGACACAGCACCGCCATGCCCAACTTGTTGAGGGCGATGCCGAGCGAGTGGCGGTCGCCCGACTGCCGAAAGGCAGGGATGGCTTGGCCGAGCGCCGTCTCAGCCTCGGCGTAGCGGTGCAGGCCGATGAGCACGGAGGCCCGCTGCGTCTGGCGCATGGGCAGACGGTCGGTGCGGCCGGTCTGCTGGTCGAGCTGGATGGCGCGGTCGATGTAGGACAGGGCTTCGTCGTCGCGACCGAGGGCGTGATAGACTTCGGACGCCATGCCCTGGAGCACAGCCATGCGCACGGGGTTGTCGGCCTGCTGGGCGAGGGCGATACCTTTTTGTATATACTGCTCGGCCTCCTGCGGCTGTCCGCCTGCCATGTAGATGCCAGCCAGCGTGTTCAGACTCGAACTGATACGGTCGGCATCGCCCGACTTTTCGTCGAGCAGGAAGCACTCTCGGGCATAGCGTGCCGCCGAATCATAGTCGGTGAGGCGCACATAGGAGAGGGCGAGGATGTTGAGACAGTCGGCTGTCAGACTGCTGTCGGTGCCTGCCTGACACAGGGGCAACGCCTTGAGGCCGTAATCCACAGCGCGGTCGTAGTGCTGACCGCTGTCGTACATCCATTCCGCTGCCCAGTACCACACTTGGGCACGCAGCGTGTCCTGTGGCGCGTCGGCTGGCAGCACATAGGGCTCGTCGAGAAACTCGGCGTCGAGCAGTTGCTGGAAAAAGGCATTGGCAATGGCGACATCGGGCTTCGCATCGAAGCGTTCGAGCAGGCTTTCCACGCTCTGCGCCCGAGTGTTCTGAGCGACGGTCAGCAGCAACGCAGTCAGCAAAGCGAAAAGTGAAAATTGAAAATTGAAAATTAACAATCGGTTCATCCTTCGTTGTTCATTGTTCTGTGTGCAAAGATACGACAAAAAATAAGAAATTAAAAATTAAAAATTAAAAATTAAAAGCCTGCCGGAATGCGCAGCAAAGTCAGTGGGTATGCAGAGCGAAGTCAGTGGTGGCGCAAAGCGAAGTCGGCTGCAGCGCGGAGAAAAGTCAAAATATCAGTGATATTTTCAGAAATTCCATTGATATTCTTACAAATTCCATTGAGATTTTCAAAAATATCAATGATATTTTGAGTTTGTTCGGCGCAGCAGCCGAGTTGAAGGCGCGACGTGGCCAAGTTGATTCGGCACACCAACGGAGTTGGAGGCGCGACGTGGCCAAGTTGATTCGGCACACCAACGGAGTTGGAGGCGCGACGAAGGGCGCTGTTGACCTGGAGAAACAGGTCGGACTGCACTGCTACGAAGTCGTCGCTGTGTGCGCATGAACGCCGAACTGGCCAACGGACAGACGCGCCGCGTGGTCAAGAACGGTGAGGTTCTCATCATCAAGTCCGACGGAAAGGTTTACAATATGATGGGCATCCGTGTGTTCTAAAACCACGAATTAACCGAACTTTCGGAACACACAGAATAGGTTCTTAAAGCACGAATGGCACGAATGGCACGAATGGATTCAGCTGCTTACCATGCTGAAAACCGTTCGTGCCATTCGTGCAATTCGTGGTTTTTATATATTTCTATTCCGTTTGACGTACCACGCCGCTATCGTTGTCGCGGAGTTGCACTTCGCGCTGCACCGACTTCGACTTCCGTCCAGCACCGAAGCGCCAGCTGACGCTGAGGTTGAGAAGGTTGGCGGTGTCGCGGCTATGCAGCACCGTATGTTTCCACACGTCGCGGTTGAGGAATGTCGTGTCGTACAGACGAACGCTGCGCTGCAGGGGCTGTTGCCAGTAGAGGGCGACGGTCAAGCCACTCCCCTGCCCTGCCCCTGGCAGAGGAAGTTGGCAGCTGGCACCCAGGTAGAATGCCCCTGCGTTGTGGCTCTGCTGCTCTCCCTCGACGAATCGCCAGCCGTTGTCGTAATGGGCCGAGAGCGTAAAACGACCGAGATAGGCCGAAGCATCGAGCGACACAGCCCAGAAGCTGAGGGCGTGGACGTAGTCGTTGCCATGGTTGAGGAAGCGATACAGGCCGACGTTGCCGCTGAGTTGCAGCCGTTCGGGCACTGCCCACCACTGCGCATACTGCGTCGCGTAGAACATCCGCAGGCGCCGCTGGTTCCGTCGGGTGGTGAGAAACCCGTCGTCGTGCTGCACCGTCTGCGTCAGCCTGGCATGGATGATGTCGCGGTAGTGGACCGACGTCTGGAGAAAGAGGCGCAGCGACTGGCGCGTCAGACTGAGGCCGTGCTCCCACCATTGCTCGTTTCTCAGCTGTGGATTGCCCACCGTGGCTTCCCATTCATTGTCCCGAATCAGCACGGCACTGCGGTGCTCCAGCCGTGGCGGCCGACTCTGCATACTGCCGTCGTAGGTCAGGCGGAAATCGCCAAGGCTCTGCTGGAGCGTGAGTTTCGGGGCAAGCGTCAGCTCGTCCTGCCGTTCGCTGCCCTGCCGATAGTACTGACGGCGCAGGTCGAGTCCGAAGCGATAGCTGAACGTCTGCCCCAACATGCCCTTCAACTGCGCAAACAGCCGCTCGTCGGACTGACGAATGGCGTTGAGCACGGCGGCATCGCCCGAATAGTCGTTCTCGACGTATTTCTGCTGAAAGTTCAGACCGACGCTCAGCGTGAAGGGCTGCAAGCGATTGACGTATAGGGCTTCGCCCTGCAACGAGTGGGTACGGCCCGTAGCAGCATAGCCGAAGGGCGAAAAGCTGTGGTAGGCGTAATCGTAATGGCTGCGCATCGCCGAGCCGACCAGATTGACGATGAGTTGCTGGCGCGGCGAAAGGCGAAGGGCGGCATAGAGGTCGAGCGTGGGGCTGAAACTCGCAGTGGCAGAGTTGCTAAGCGTGCTATAAAAATTAGCAGGGCGAGGAGTGCCAGCAGGGAAAGGGCTGCTAAGCGAGCTGGAAAGCGTGGCTTGCTGCGAGGCACGTCCCTGCTCCCATTCGCCGCTGAGCGCGGCCTGCAACGTGAGCTGCTGGGGACGCACGAACGAGTAACGGAGGGCAAGTTGCTGGTTTTGGTTCCGTTGACGGCGGCTGTCGGGGAGGTCGTCGCGCTGCACATCCAGCGTCGTCCCGTCGGCATAGCGGTAACGAGCCTGCTCCGTGCGCTGGCTTCGGCTGAAGTCTTTCACATCGGCCGAAGCCGTCAACTGCCATTCGGAAAGCCCCACATTCCACTTCCCGTACGCCATGACGTCGGCAAGCCACTTGCGACTGCTCACACCGACGTCGCCACCTGTTTCGTAGCCATGGGTCGGACGCCGCGCCACGACGTTGATGACATAGCCCACCCCCTCGCCATAGCGCACGGAGGGATGGTCGGTGTAGTCCACACGCTCGATGTCGCGAGGGTTGAGTGCGAGCAGGTCGTCGGCCGATGCCACGACATCGTTGATGCGGATTTGCACCGCGCCTTGCATCGGTGGCGGGGTGACGCTGTGCAGCACGGGATCGACGGTGAGGGAGGGCAAGGCGAGCTGCTGCAGAAGATGATAGGTCGTCGCGCTGTGCTCCAGTTGGGTCTGCGTGGGGTAATAACGCTGACCGTCGGGCGTGTTCGTCACACGCGCAGCCTCGACGGTCACGACGTCGAGTGCCACGCTGTCGGTCACGTTCTGTGCCTTGCTCGTCAGGACGGCACAGCATGCAAAAAGATAAAGTGTTGTTCGCTTCATAGTGCTCTGCGTTTTGAAATCGGCTGCAAAGTTACTTGAAACGAAAAAAAATGCCAGAAAAAACTTCCTGACATTTGCCTGACATTTTCTTACTGCTTGGTTTTCAGTTGATAAGACAGTCCTCGTTCGCTGTCGATATCGAGGTCGGAATGCTGACGGAGCACCGTCTTCAGCCGTCGGATGAGCGTATAGAGCGTGTCGGAAGCGTCGGGTTTCTTGGGCCACAGGGCGTCGCAGATGTCAGCCTTGTAGAGTGTGTGGGCCGGTGCGTCGAAGAAACGTTGCATCAGGTCGCGCTGCATCGGCGTGAGCGGCACAGGCTGGTGGTCCGAGGTGTAGAAACGGCCGCCGGTTGCATCGTAGCCGAGATTTCCGACATACTGCATCGACGGCAACGGACGGTGCCGCCGCATATATAATAGGTAGAAGACTGCCCACAGAAGGGTCGCCCCGAGCAGGCAGTAGGTGCCCCGTTGGTCGCTCATGGCAAGCAGCATGAGGGGCGAGCAACCTGCGTGTGCCTGCATCTGGTAGTGCGGCTGCACTTCGTCGGCATCGCCCTTTGTGCAATTTAACGACAAGTAGGCAGTGGCACGCAACTCCGGCGTGACGAGATGGCTGCGGAAGTCGCGGATCGTGTCGGGCGTGACGACGCTGTGTGGGTGCTGCCGAAGCGTTTGTGTCAAGGCGCGGTGCAAATCCTCCAGCACGGCGTCCTCGGCCAGTCGATACTGCCCCACGCTGAAGGCGGCTGTGGTGCCGAGCAAGAGGCAGAAGACGACGAGGGCATGGACAGGACGAAGTTGTTTCATCATCAGACTTTGTTTTGAATAAAAGTTGACTTTATTTTGAATAAAAGCCGTCTTAACCAAAGAAGAAATAGGAGATAAACACGGCGGCAATCATACCGGCGAGGTCGGCGAGCAGACCGCAAGTCACGCTGTAGCGATACTTCTTAATGCCGACGCTGCCGAAGTAGATGGCGAGGATGTAGAACGTGGTGTCGGTGCTGCCCTGGAGCACACTGGCGAGATGACCGACGAAGGAGTCGGGGCCTTGCGAGGTGAAGCATTCGAGCATCATGCCGCGTGCACCGCTGCCGTTGAGGGGCTTCAGCAGTGCAACAGGCAGGGCACCCACCCAGTCGCTGTTCAGTCCGCACCACTCCACAGCGCTCTGCACTCCGCTCTGCAGCGCATCCAGGGCACCGCTGGCCCGAAATACGCCGACCGCCGCGAGGATGGCTACACAGTAGGGAATCAGACTGACAGCCACGTGAAACCCGTCCTTGGCACCGGCAATGAACGAATTATAGACATTCAGACGCTTGAACGCGCCCGAGAGGATGAAGGTCAGGATGGCCCCCAAGATCAGTATCGACGTGAGCAGTCGGCAGAACTTCTGCATCTCTTCGCTCCCCATACCCATCAGCGTGAAGAACAAAGCGGAGACGACAGCGGCGATGCAGACAAACATCACCACAAACGCCCGCTGGAAGAGGTTAATCTTCTGGTAAAGGCTGACGGTGATGAGTCCGACGAGCGTGGAACACAGCGTGGTGAGCAAGAGCGGAATGAACACATCGGTGGGGTCGGCTGCGCCAAACTTGGCCCTGTATGCCATGATGCTCACGGGAATGATGGTCAGTCCCGAAGTGTTGAGCACGAGGAACATGATCATGGAGTTGGAGGCGGTATCCTTCTCTTTGTTGATGCTCTGAAGCTCCTGCATGGCTTTCAGGCCCACGGGTGTGGCGGCATTGTCCAGCCCCAACATGTTGGCCGATATGTTCATGAAAATGGAGCCGAGTGCGGGATGGTTCTTGGGAATCTCGGGAAAGAGTTTCGTCAGGACAGGACTGAGAAACTTGGCAAGGCGGTTCACCAGTCCGCTGTCCTCGCCTATCTTCATGATACCCATCCAGAGTGTGAGCGTGCCGGTGAGGCCGAGCGTCATCTCGAAGGCCGTAGTGGACATCTCGAAAGTGGAGTCCATCATGGCGGGCAGTGCGTCGGCGTCGCCGCAGAAGAGCCGAATGACGCCCACCAGAACGCCGATGGCGAAAAGCGCAATCCAAATATAATTTAAGGCCATACGGAACCACCCCCGTCCCCTCCCCGCGAGGGAGGAGTGTAGAATGTTTAGTGGGGATGATATTCTACTTAGGTATAGACAATTTTAATAATCGTACACGGTAAATTGTACTTCAGTACACGGTAAATTGTACTTCGTACGTCTCCTTATTTCTTGGCAGTTGCCGATTTCTTCTCGAAGGACAGCGGACCGATTTCTTCGGCTTTGATGACGACTTTCATGCCGACGAAGGCATAGTTCTTCGCCAGGTCGATGATGTCTTCGTCGAGGAGTCGGATGCAACCTTCGCTGCCTCGGCCAGGTACCGACTCGCGATTGTTGGTCGATCCGTGGATGCCGATTCCGCTGTGACCTGGGGTTTCGAGACGGAGGAAGTAGTCACCGTAGGCACGGATACTGCCGCGTCCGTCCCCGAAGTCGTGGTGCCAGTTGTGCGCATCCTGTATCTGGGTGATCTTGAAGGGGTTCTGCATCGTGCAGTGCGGTGTCTTCATGTCGCCGCGCTTCTGCTTCTGACCGGGATTCTTGGCGACGCAGCAGGGGTATTTCTTCACCAACAGCGTGTCGCCGGCCTTCGTTTCATAGACAGCCAGATAGAAGTCTTTTTTTGAGATGACGATAAAGCGGTTCTTGGGCGTCTGCACTGTCGTCGTCTTCTGTGTTTGAGACTGTTTCTTGCGGGTTTGCGCCGTGACTGCCAGCGTGGTGCAGCAGAGCAGCAGGAGCGCGAGGATCAGATTTTTCTTGTTCATAGTTTATCTTGAGTTTTTTGGGGTTTTGAGTTTTTGAGTTGGGGGACAAGTTTTTGAGTTTTCCCTTTTCACTTTTCATCACTCCGGCCAGCACTCGGTCACGTCGCGCAGTTCGGGAATCGTTGAGCGGTGGTATTGCGGGTCGCTGATGCCGCTGCGTCGCTGTCGGCAGTAGTCGTCGAGGAGTCGGAAGGTGTACTTCCCGAGCAGGACGATGGCGGTGAGGTTGCAGGCTGTGAGCAGTGCCATGCAGAGGTCGATGATGTTCCACACGACGTCGAGCGTGAGTGCGGCACCCATCAACACGAACGCACCGCCCGACAGAAGGCGATAGACGGTCATGACCGTGCGGTTGCGGGTGAGGTAGAGCACGTTTGCCTCGCCGTAGTAATAGTTGCCTATGATGCTGCTGAAGGCGAACAGGAAGATTGCCACGGCCACAAACACGGGCCCGACGCTGCCCACTTCATGCTGGAGCGCAGCCTGCGTGAGGTTGATGCCGTTGAGTCCGGGCGTGTTGTAAAGGCCGCTGAGCAGGATGATAAAGGCGGTGCAGGAGCAGACGACGAGCGTGTCGGTGAACACGCCGAGGCTCTGGATCAGTCCCTGCTTCACGGGGTGGCTGGTCGTAGCCGTCGCCGCAGCGTTGGGTGCACTGCCCTCGCCCGCCTCGTTCGAGAAGAGTCCGCGCTTCACACCGTTCATCATGGCTGCGCCCACGGTGCCGCCGATGGCTTGGTTCACCCCAAAGGCATTTTCGACAATCAGCCGCAGCATGTCGGGCACAAGGCGCCAGTTCATCACCACCACCACGATGGCCAGCAGCAGATAGCCCACTGCCATGAGGGGCACGACGACGCTGCTCACATGGGCAATGCGCTGTATGCCTCCGAACACGATGACGAGTGTGAGCAAGGCAATCACCGTCCCCATCACCATCGGCTGCACGCCGAAGGTATGTTCGATGGCACCGCAGATGGTATTGGTCTGCACCGAATTGTTGGCCAAGCCGAAGGTCAGCGTGATGAGCACGGCAAACAACGCGGCCATCCAGCGGCTGCCCAGCCCCTTGCGGATGTAGTAGGCCGGCCCGCCGACGAAGCTCTCGCCGCCCCGCTGCTTGAACAGCTGCGCCAGCGTGCTTTCGACAAACGACGTGGCGGCTCCGATCAGCGCGATGAGCCACATCCAAAAGACGCTGCCCGGGCCGCCCACGGCAATGGCTGTCGCCACACCGGCGAGGTTGCCCGTCCCCACACGCGAGGCGAGCGAAACGCAGAACGCCTGAAACGAGGAGACGTGCTTTCCCTTGGTATCGCGCGCCGAACGCGGACTTTCCTTCAGCATGCGGAACATATCGCCCAGCAAGCGGAACTGGACAAAGCCCGTGCGCAGCGTGAACCAGAGCCCGCACACGATGAGTGCTCCCATGAGCACGTAGGTCCACAAGGCGTCGTTGACGATGCCGAGGACAAGGTTGAAGGGACCATCGGTGCTGAAGAACTGTCTCATTGGTAGCGCGAAGTTACGAATAATATTTGGTCTGAGCGAAAATGAAACATTCTTTAACTATCGGCCGAGCACAGATAGTGGAGCACACAGGCGTTGGCGGGGTCGAGGATGCGCCGCGCCACCGTGCGCAGCCGTTCGCTGTCGATGGCTTGGTACGAGGGCACTTCGTCGAACAGCCGATGGGCGTCGCCCAGCATTTCGTAGTAGGCTAATTGCTCGGCAAGCCGCTGATAGTCCGATATTTGCAGCTCAAATGTCGTCTCGAATCGGTTCTTTAGTTTCTGCAGCTCTTCATCGCCGACGAGCTCACGCTGCACCGCCTGCAGTTCGTCCCACACGGCGGCTTCGGCCTCAGCCATCGTCACGCCGTCGGCAGGAATGCCCTCGATCATGAGCTGACCCGTACCCAGCCGGCCATCGACGTAGGCATCGAGCGAGAGGAACAGCTGTCGCTGCTCCACCAGATGCTGGTTGAAGCGCGACGACTTGCCGTTGGCCAGCAGGTCGCTCAGCATATCGCAGACGGGGAAGTCGGCGTCGCTGCGCGGCGGAAGGTAGAATGCCATGAGCAGCAGGGGCTGCGGCACGGGGCGATAGACGGTCGTTTTCCGAGTTTTGAAGTTTGAATATGGGAGTTTGAAATCTTTCGCTCTACTTGTCTCTGTCGTAAAGTCTTTCAACGTTCTACGTTCAACGTTCAACGAAAGACAGCCTAACACTTCCTCCCATGTCACGTCGCCTGTGACGCAGAGGATGGCGTTGTCGGGACGATAGAAGCGGCGGAAGAAGTCCTTGACCTGCGGCATGGTGGCGTCGGCGATGTGCTGCAGTTCGAGGCCGATGGTGGGCCAGCTGTAGGGATGTTCGCAGCGATAGTCGTCGGGGGTGCCTGTCGGCGTACCGAAACTGAGGCGGGCAAGGAGGTGCTGAAGGTCGCCGTAAGGCTGGTTGAGGTGAGTCTGCTTGAATTCCTCCATGACGACTTTGCGCTGCACCTCCAGCGACTGGGGCGTGAAGGCGAGGCCTGCCATGCGGTCGAGCTCGACGTCGAGGCCGATGGCGAGGTTTCGGGCAGGCAGCGTGACGTAGTAGTCGGTGTAGTCCCACGTGGTGTAGGCGTTGTTTTCGCCCTGCGCCTGCTGGAGCACAGCGTCGTAGTCGGGATAGCGAACCGTACCGCCAAACATCAGATGCTCAAACAAGTGGGCAAAACCGGTGCGGTCGGGGGTCTCGTTGGCCGAGCCCACACGGTAGAGTACGTTGATGGCGACCATGCGGGTGGTAGCCAGCTGGCAGTGGACGAGGCGGAGGCCGTTGGGAAGGGTTGTGCGGTTGATTTTCATTGTTAGGGGGGCCGCGACGGGGTCGCGGCATAGGGAGACAAGAAGTTACTTGTGCCCCTGACAGCGGGAGGCTGAAGCCCTGACAGCGGGAGGCACAAACGAATTTGAGCGCGAAGTTAGCACAAAAAACGGAGATGGTCAAGTTTTTAAACGTGTTTTTCGCACACAACACCCCGCGACAGCACTGACTAAACTCGCTGCCTGCTCCCTTTGTTTTCAATCAGAGTATACTCCAAACTCGGAATGTGTGCCGAGAAAGCTCAAAATATCATTGATATTCTTACAAATTCCATTGATATTTTTGAAAATTCCATTGATATTTCTACAAATATCATTGATATTTTGAGTTTTTTCGGCACACGAAGTGAGATTGGGGGGCAGAGCTGGTGAGTTTGAAGGGCGGACAAGGGAAAGTTGAAGGGCGGACGTGGAAAAGAAAAAGGGCGGATGGCGGGAAGAAAAAGTGGAAATAGGCAATAAAATCGGGGCTTTTGCGTTTTATTGAAGAATATGTATGCGCCTGTGCGCAATGCGGTGCGGATCGTCCCGCCGCGCAGAGTAGAGGAATAACGTCTTGAAACGTCTGAAATATCAAATATTGTTTGCGCTGTTCGTTGTCGGAGGCTTTGCTGTCGCCGGCAACGGTTTGTGGTTGGCGGAGGCTCCGGCTGAGCCGGTGCCGGCTGCGGCTGCGACGACAGAGCTTGCCACCCTCGCGACCGACGCGGTGGTGCCTGCGGCTCCGGTCGAGGTGGCTCCGCCCGACACCCTGCCGCGACGGGTGAAGAAGACGGACTACACGCGCGACGACCGTCCCGAGGACTATGCGTTCGACCTCGACGACCCTGAGAACCTGAAGACGGAGACGGGGGAATATGACGAGAAGTCGGGCCTGTATAAAGTGGGCTCGAAACTGGGCGACAATTTCCTGAGTGCGCCCTACCTGATGACGCCGCAGGAGTACGGACGCTGGATGGAACGCAAGCAGATGGACGCCTACTTCAAGGAGCGGAACGACTCTAACTTCGTGCATAAGGGCAAGAGCAAGTTCGACTTTACGAACATGAAGTTCGACCTCGGACCCGCCGAAAAAATCTTCGGCCCGGGCGGCGTGCAGATCAAGACGCAGGGTTCGGCCGAGGTGAAGATGGGCTATACCTACAAGTTCACCGACAACCCCTCGCTCTCGGAGCGCAACCGCACGCAGACGAGTTTCGACTTCGACGAGAAGATTAACCTCTCGGTCAATGCCAAGGTGGGCGACAAGATGGACTTCAACATCAACTACAACACCGAGGCAACCTTCGACTTCGACTCGAAAAACCTGAAACTGCAGTACGAAGGTAAGGAGGACGAAATCGTCAAACTCATCGAGGCCGGTAACATCTCCTTCCCCTCGAACAACTCCCTGGTGCAGGGCGCCTCGACGCTGTTCGGCATCCGTACCGACCTGCAGTTCGGCAAGCTGAAACTGCAAGCGGTGGTGAGCCAGAAGAAGTCGAAGTCGAAAAGTGTCAGTTCGCGCGGCGGCACACAGCTCACGCCCTACGACATCCAGGCCTACGACTACGACGAAAACCGCCACTTCTTCCTCGCACAATTCTTCCGCGACCAGTACAACAAAGCCTGCTCCACACTGCCCACCATCACGAGCGGCGTCATGATCAAGCGCGTCGAAATATGGGTGACGAACAACTCGGGACAGACGGAGAACACACGCAACATCGTCGGATTTGTCGATCTGGCCGAAAAACGGAAAATCAGCAACACCGAGCAATGGTCGCCAGGCACGACCGACCAGCCGCAGAACAGTTCGAACACCCTCTATTCGAGCATCGTCAACGAGCATGCCGCAGCCCGCAACATGGATCAGACCAGCAACGAACTGAGCTTCCTGAGCGGTGGTG
Source organism: uncultured Prevotellaceae bacterium (assembly GCA_900319385.1). Taxonomy (GTDB): domain Bacteria; phylum Bacteroidota; class Bacteroidia; order Bacteroidales; family Bacteroidaceae; genus UBA3839. The sequence goes on from ONOG01000005.1 coordinate 33,333, forward strand.
TGGACTACGAGAAGGTGGAAAACGCCCGACTGCTCACCTCGTCGGAGTACAAACTGAACGAATACCTGGGCTATGTCTCCCTGCGACAGAACCTGCAATCGAACCAGGTGCTCGCCATTGCCTACGAATACACCTACGGAGGCCAGACCTACCAGGTGGGCGAGTTCTCGGCCGACGTGAAGGACGGCGACAAGGCTCTCATCGTCAAACTGCTGAAAAACACCAGCAACTCGCCGAAGATGGGCAACTGGGACCTGATGATGAAAAACGTCTATGCCCTGCAAACCAACTCTGTGCAGCGCGAAAAGTTCAAGATGGACATCAAGTATCTGAGCGACACGACGGGCGTGAACCTCAGCTACATTCCGGAGGACCCGTGGAAGCAGACGACACTGCTGAAGATGATGAACCTGGACCGACTGGACGACAATCAGAAGACCAACCCCAACGGAAAATTCGACTTTATCGAGGGATACACCGTCGATACGCAGACGGGCCGCATCTTTTTCCCCGTCGTCGAGCCCTTCGGCGACTGGCTGCGCGAGAAGTTGGGCAACGACGCCATCGCTGACAAATACTGCTACGACGCTCTGTATGACTCGACGAAGGTGATTGCCCGTCAGATTTCGGAATTCAACAAATTCTCGCTCATCGGCGAGTACAAGGGCTCGTCGGGCAGCGAAATCGACCTGGGCGTGATGAACGTGCCGCAAGGCTCGGTGCGCGTGACTGCCGGTGGCGTCGAACTGACCGAAGGAACGGACTACAAGGTCGATTACTCCCTCGGCAAGGTGTCCATCATCAACCAAAGCATCCTCGACGCCGGCACCAACGTGAACGTCAGTCTGGAGAGCAACGAAGAGTACGGCATGGTGCGCAAGACGATGTTAGGCCTCAACTGGTCGTACGACTTTACGAAGAACTTCCAGCTGGGCGGTACGTTTATGCGACTGACAGAGAAATCTCTCACCTCGAAGGTGGCGATGGGCAGCGAACCGCTGAACAACACGATCTGGGGCCTTAACCTCAACTGGAAGACTCAGTCGCAGTGGCTCACCAACCTCATCGACAAGATTCCACTCATCGACGTGAGCCAGCCCTCGAGCATCTCGCTCTCGGCCGAAGTGGCCCAACTCATCGCCGGCAATGCCAAGGACGTGCAGGGCAACGCCTCCTACCTCGACGACTTCGAACAGACCAAGCAGGGCATCAGCGTGAAGGAACCGGAGGCGTGGATGCTCGCCTCGACCCCCTTCAACCTGCAGTACGGCAACCTGTCGAACGACGTGAAGTACGGCTACAACCGCTCACTGCTGGCATGGTACAAGATCGACCCCCTCTTCACACGACGCAGCTCCAGCCTGACGCCAGGCCACATCAAGGGCGACCTCGACCAACTGTCGAACCACTATGTGCGCGAGGTGTACGTGCGCGAAGTATATCCCAACAAGGACACCAACCAGGGAGAGAGCAACACCCTCGATGTGCTCAACCTGGCCTACTACCCCAGTGAACGCGGTCCCTACAACCTCGACCCCGACATCACGTCGGAGGGCTTGCTCAACGACCCTGCCAAGCGTTGGGGCGGCATGATGCGCAAGCTGGACTACAGCGACTTTGAGACTTCGAACGTCCAGTACATAGAATTCTGGATGCTCGACCCCTTCATCTATACCAAAGACGACGCGAAATACGGCGGCGACTTCGTCATCAACCTCGGCGACGTGAGCGAAGACGTGCTCAAGGACGGCAAGAAGTTCTACGAAAGCGGCATGCCCGTCGGCGCCACACAGAACTACACCGAGACGGTGTGGGGACGTGTGCCCAACGAAAAGAGCGTCGTCTATTCCTTCTCGAACGAAAGCGGAGCACGCCAGCGTCAGGACATCGGTCTGAACGGACTGGCCGATGCCGACGAGCGGAGCTACGAAGTCTATAGCAACTACCTCAACGAAATCCGCGGCAAACTGTCGCCCGAAGTCTATGACCGCTTCTACAACGACCCTGCAGGCGACGACTACCACTACTTCCGTGGTTCGGACTACGACGCGGCTGCCACCAGCATCCTCGACCGTTACAAGCGCATCAACGGCGTGGAAGGCAACTCGCCCAACTCCAGCGACAGCGGCGAAAGCTACTCGACAGCCTACAAGACCACGCCCGATGTCGAGGATGTGAACCAGGACTACACGATGAACGAGTACGAAAACTTCTTCCAGTACAACATCTCGATGCGTCCTGCCGACCTGCAAGTGGGCCGCAACTTCATCGTCGATGAGCGTCGCTACAAGGCTCACCTGCGCAATGGCAAGGAGGAAGAAGCCACATGGTACCTGTTCCGCATCCCCGTCGATGCCTACACCGACAAGGTGGGCAGCATCGACGACTTCTCCAGCATACGCTTCATGCGCATGTACCTCACCAACTTCACCGAGCCCATCGTGCTGCGCTTCGCCAGCCTCGAACTCGTGCGCGGTGAGTGGCGAAACTACACGCAGACGCTCTACACCGGCGAGAAGCCCAGCGTGAGCGGAACCCTCCGCACCGCCTCGGTCAACATCGAGGAGAACAACGACAAGACGCCTGTCAACTATGTGCTGCCACCCGGAATCAGCCGTATGACCGACCCCCAGCAGCCTCAGCTCACACAGGAGAACGAACGTGCCCTGTCGATGACGGTCGAACAGCTCGCCCCTGGCGACGCACGCGCCGTCTATAAGACCATGACCCTCGACCTGCGTCGCTACAAACACCTGCAGATGTTCATCCACGCCAATGCTCTCGAAGGCGACACCGAACTGCAGAACGACCAGATGAGCGTGTTCCTGCGCATGGGTAGCGACAACAAGAGCAACTACTACGAGTACGAGATTCCCCTCAAGCTCACCCCCGCCGGACGCTACGACACCTACACTGCACAGGGCCGCCAGGCCGTGTGGCCCAGCGAAAACATGCTCGACATAGACTTCAGCGTCTTTACCGACGTGAAGCATGAACGCAACAAGGCCCGCAGCCGCGGTCAGGCCACCTACACCCAGATGTTCAGCATCTACGACGGAGACCGCCCGTCGAACAAGATCAGCGTGATGGGTAACCCCTCGCTCGGCGAAATCAAGACCATGATGATCGGCGTGCGCAACAACAGCCGCCGGACGGGTTCGGTCGAGGTGTGGGTGAACGAACTGCGCATGCAGGACTATGTCAACGAAGGCGGTTGGGCTGCACAGGGCAACCTGAACGTACAGCTCTCCGACCTGGGCAACATCAACCTCACCGGACACTTGGAGACGGCTGGTTTCGGCGGACTGGAACAGGGTGTGAATGAACGCCGCGACGACAACCTGTATGAATGGAGCATCACCACACAGTTCGAACTGGGAAAACTCTTCCCCGACAAATGGAAGATGCAACTGCCGCTGTACTATTCATACAGCTATCAGAAAATCTCGCCGAAGTACAACCCCTTCGACACCGACATGCTGCTCAAGGACGCTCTCGACGAGCTGCAAGGGGCTGAACGCGACTCGCTACGCTCGCTCACCGAGACGGTGACCAAGAACAAGAACTTCTCGCTCTCCAACTGGAAGTCTAACTATGCGAGCCGCAAACCCATGCCTTACGACCCAGCAAACTTCACCATCGGCTATTCACACAGCAAACGCTACAAGGAGGGCGAGACCATCGTCTATGAGAACGAAGAGCAGTGGCGGGCGAACCTGAGCTACAACTACGCGCCTAAATACAAGACGTGGGAACCTTTCAAGAACCTGAAAGGCAAGTCGAAGTGGCTCGACATCATCAAGGCTCAGAACCTGAACTACCTGCCGCAGACGTTCGCCTTCAACACCGACATCACACGCTCCTACTACGAACTGCAGGAACGCGACATCGATGCCGGCACCAAACTGCCTGTGCAGTTCTCCGAACAATTCCTCTGGAACCGCGAACTGTCCATCCGCTGGGACATCTTCAAGTCGCTCAAGCTGTCGTGGACCTCTGCCACACATGCCGAGATTGAGGAGCCGAAGAACATTCGCGCCATCAACAAAGACCTCTACCCCGACGACTACTCCGCGTGGAAAGACTCGGTGAAGCACAGCCTCCTGCACTTCGGACGCCCCCTCACCTACAATTCCACCTTCAACGCCTCGTACCAGTTGCCGCTCAACAAGATTCCAATCCTCGACTGGACCAACGCCGATGCTTCTTACAACTCGACCTACGGCTGGACCCGAGGCACAGAACTGGAAGACGGCACGTCGCTCGGGCACAAGGCCATCTCGCAGCGCACACTCAACATCAACGGAAAGCTGAACTTTGAGAACCTCTACAAGAAGTGGAAGTTCCTCGACGAGGCCAACCAACGATTCTCAGGCAACTCACGCAAAACCGCCTCCACGACGTCGCGCAGCAATCCGCGCAACGCCACACAAAGAGCTGGCGACGCTGCCAAGAACAAGGCTGGCAACGCACTGAAAGCCCAAGACGACGACAAGAAAAAGCAGAAAGGCTTCTCGCAGAAGATAACCCTCAACGACTCCACCGCCACAGAGGTGAAACACGGCCAGAACAGCCGCCGCATTGTCGTCCGTGCAAAGAATGAGCAAGGACGCACCTACCCCGTGAAGTTCAAGAAAGTCGATGAAAACACCATCCGCATCACCAACCGCGACACCGTGCCCATCGAAGTGTTCGTCACGGCGAAGCCCAAACTGGAAGACGCCGGATGGTACAAGACGGCACAGGTCGTGGCGCGCGGCCTGATGCTCATTCGCAATGCCAGCATCTCCTATCGCAACACCTATGCGCTCACGCTGCCAGGCTTCAAGACCGAAATCGGAGACTTCTTTGGCCAGAAACGTCTCGGCGGTATGCTCTCGCCTGGTCTCGACTTCGCTTTCGGTATGATTGACGACAGCTATGTGCAGAAGGCAGCCGACAACGGATGGCTCATCACCGACAACGAGAACCTGACGGCCCAGGCCACCAGCAGTGCCATGGAAGACCTGCAGCTGCGCATGACGCTCGAACCCTTCCGCGACTTCAAGATCGACCTCAACGCCTCGCGCACCGTCAACAAGGCCAAGAGCATCGACTTTGCCCACGCCGGAATGCCTACCACCGAGAGCGGTAGCCTCAACATGACGGTCGTATCTATTGCCAGCGCCTTCGGCGGGTCCGGCAACATCAACGACAACTACCACTCCGCATCGTTCGACAAGTTTGTGCAAAACCTGCCCATCATTCAGCAGCGCATCGAGCAGCGCTATGCGGGTGCCACCTATCCCACGACGGCGGAAAACGGTCTGGCAGGACAAGTGTACGACCCTGCCAACGGCGGTGTCAACCTCTACTCAGCCGACGTCATGATTCCGGCATTCCTCGCCGCCTATTGTGGTGGCGACGCCGGCAGCTATTCGCTCGACATCTTCCCCACCCTCAAACGCTTGATGCCCAACTGGAAGATTACCTACAGCGGACTGTCCAAGCTGCCGTGGTTTGCCAACCATTTCAAGTCGTTCAACATTAACCACGCCTACAAGTCCATCTTCACCATCGGTGCCTACAATTCCTACACCAACTACATGTCGTCGATTGGAGGCATGGGCTTCATCAAGGACGTCACCACAGGCAATCCCGTCCCGTCGTCCATGTATAACGTCTCCACGGTCAGCATCAACGAATCGTTCTCGCCGCTCATCGGTGTCGATATGACGTTCAACAGCGGACTTACCGCCAAGGCAGAGTTCAAGAAGACGCGCGTACTGAACCTCTCCATGACGTCTGTCGCGCTCACCGAGAACTTCTCCGACGACATCGTCATCGGCTTTGGCTACAAGATCAAGGACCTGAACCTGTTTGGCGCGAAGAACATTCAGAACCCCGACCGTGCGAAGAACAAGAAGAAGAACAGGAAAGGCAAGAAGGCTGCTGAGGAGGACGCGAAGACGAACACCTCGACGGGCAACAGTCGCACCCGCGGCGGCGTCAGCCACGACCTGAACATCCGCGCCGACTTCTCCTACCGCATGCAGAATGCACTCAACCGCAACATCCAGACGCTTATTACGACAGCCACCAACGGCTCGACAGCCTATAAGATATCGATCCAGGCCGACTACACCTTCTCGCGCCTGCTCACCCTGAGCGGATTCCTCGACTGGCAGAAGAATGTGCCCCTCGTCTCGGCCACCTCCTACCCGACGACGACTGCCGACTTCGGCATCTCGATGAAGTTCTCGCTCACGAGGTAATCATCTATCATGCAGACAGCACAGCTACGAACGCTCTTTGCACAACGCGACTGGCAGTCACTGACAGCCAGCCTCGGCCGCCTGACCAACGCCGAGTTCAGACAGGCCGAACGCTTGGTGCGCGACGAACTCATGCTGACTTTGCCCAACGACGACTTCTGGACGGCCTACCTATACCTTATTATATATAGGCGCCAGGCATTCCTCTCCTGCATCCGAGCCATCCGCACCTTGGCCACGGCACGTTCGCTCAGCTTCGAGACAGAAGCCGCGAGACAGGTAGCCCAAGAATTGGACGAAGTCAACGCGCTGAAAGTCATCGACATGGCGCTGCCCCTGCTACAGACCAAGGAACAGATCAGCGGCATCTTCCGCCTGTTCAACATCGACGACGAGCAAAAGAAAGTGTCGTTGCTCATCCGCATCGACACACCGCTGGCCTACTATATGCTGTTCCGAACCCTCTGCCATCTGCCCGACAACCATGCGCTGGCCTTGCGTTGCTACCGCTTCATCCTGCGACGGCAGAACGATAGTGCTTTCAACATGTGCTCCATCCTGCGCAGCTATTTCGGTCTGACCGAGGCCCAGGAACAGCTCTCCCTCCGCATCGAGCCCTACGAACTCTCCTACCTCGACCGTTCCTACGACCGCTTTGTCCATGTACTCAACGGCAAGCGTCCGCGTCTCTGACCACATTACCAACATAACTACATCAACAATGAAACACCTCATCACCCTCCTGGTCCTCTGCGCAGCAAGCGTTTCGCAGCCCATCCAGGCACAAGAAGCCAACGGCTTCACCCCCACCTACAAGTATCGCATCCAGCTCACGGACAAGAAGCACAACCCCTTCTCGCTTCGTCATCCTGAGCAGTTCCTCTCGCAGAAGAGCATCGACCGCCGGCGTCGCCAGCACCTCAAGCTGACCAAGACCGACCTGCCCGTCACGCCCCAGTATGTCGAACAAATCAAGGCCACGGGCGTTGCCATCTGCTCCACCTCGAAGTGGAACAACACCGTCCTCGTCGAGACGTCCGACACACTGCTCATCCCGCGCATCGAAGCCCTGCCCTTCGTCAGCGGAGCCCGCAAGGTAGCCACCTACAGTCGGCCACGCCGCAAGAACACAGCCGACCGCCACGCCCTCATCCGTCCGGCAGAAGCAGAGCAGCAGCCGACCACCCTTAGCGTCCGAGAAGACCGCACCGAGACCGTACGCGAAATGTTCAAGCAGACCCACCCCAACGCATCGGCCGACAGCATCGAGATTGCCGTCCGCTTCTTTGCCGACACCTTCATGTCGCAGATGCGCATAGACGACCAGACAGAAGACGACGAAGTGGCTGCCGCCGAAGAGAAACCCTACAACCACTACGGCGAAGCCGCCACGCAGGCCGAGCAGCTGAACGTGCCCGCCCTGCACAACCGCGGCTACCGTGGCCATGGCATGACCATCGCCATCATCGACGGCGGATTCTACAATGCCGACATCATCCCCATGCTGCAGAACACACGCATCCTCGGCACCCGCGACTTCGTCGAACCAGGCAACGATGTCTATGGCGAAGAGAGCCACGGCATGATGGTGCTCTCCTGCATCGCCACCAACACACCTGGCACGTTCGTCGGCACCGCACCCGAAGCCTCATTCTGGCTTCTGCGCAGCGAAGACGGCGACACAGAACAGCCTGTCGAAGAGGACAACTGGGCTGCCGCTGTCGAATTTGCCGACAGCGTCGGTGCCGATGTGGTCAACACTTCGCTCGGCTACTCGAAATACAACGATCCCGCCGACAAGATCAAATACTACGAATTGGACGGCCACACCTGCCTTGCCTCCAACAGCGCTTCGATGATGGCATCGAAGGGCATGGTGCTCTGCAACAGCGCCGGCAACGAAGGAGACAACCAGTGGAAACTCATCAGCGTGCCTGCCGATGCCGACGACGTGCTGACCGTCGGTGCCCTCACTTCCGAAGGCAACAACACCGACTTCTCGTCGCTCGGCAACACGGCCGACGGCCGCATCAAGCCCGATGTGATGGCCATGGGACAGTCGTGCACCGTCCTCTCCACCCGTGGCACCCTCACCCACGCCCACGGCACCTCGTTCGCCTCGCCCATCATGTGCGGCGCCGTCACCTGCTACTGGCAGGCCAACCCCAGCCTCACAGCCCTCGAGGTAGTAAAGGCCGTCCGTGCCCTCGGCGACCGCTACGAGCATCCCGACAACGTCTATGGCTACGGAACGCCCGACTTCAGCAAATAGCCTGAGCCTCTACGAGCTCAACGCACACGTCCGCGGACTCATCGAGACACAACTCGATGAGCCCGTGTGGCTACGTGCCGAGCTGTCCGAAGCCCGCGAAAACCGCGGCCACTGCTACGTCGAGTTCATCCAGAAGGCCGACGACGGCAACAGCATCCTCGCCCGTGCCCGCGGCCAGGTCTGGGCCAACACCTGGGCACTGCTCCGTCCCCATTTCGAGCGTGCGACCGGCCAGCGACTCTCGGCCGGCATGCAAGTGCTGGTCAAGGTGCGCCCCACCTTCCACGAAGTCTATGGCTACAGCCTCAACGTCGTCGATATCGACCCCACCTACACCCTCGGCGACCTGGCCCGACGCCGGCAGGAGATTCTCCGCACGCTGGAGCAGCAAGGCGTGCTCCACATGAACCAGGAGCTCCCCCTGCCCCGACTCCTGCAGCGCATCGCCGTCGTCTCCGCAGCCTCGGCTGCCGGCTATCAGGACTTCTGCAACCAACTGTCGGACAACACCTACGGCCTCGCCTTCCACACACAGCTCTTTCCTGCCGTCATGCAAGGCGACCAGGTCGAGCCGAGCGTCATCCGTGCCCTCGACACCATTGCCGCGCAGTCCGACCACTGGGACTGCGTGGTCATCATCCGTGGCGGTGGCGCAGCCGCCGACCTCAACGGCTTCGACACCCTGGCACTGGCCGAAAACGTGGCGCAGTTCCCCCTGCCCATCATCACCGGTATCGGGCACGAACGCGACGACACGGTCATCGACCTCGTGAGCCATACCCGCGTGAAGACCCCCACCGCCGCCGCCGAGTTCCTCATCCAGCACCAACTGGGCGAGCTCCACACCCTCAACGACCTGGCCGAACGCCTCACGCGACGCGCCACCGAACGCCTGCTGGCCGAGCAGCTCCGCTTCGAACGCCTGGCACAGCAGCTGCCCACCCTCTTCGCCCTGCGCAGCACTCGCGAGCAGCAGCGCATGCAGCTGCTCCTGCAACGTGCCCAACACGCCGCCGCCACCCTGCTCACCCATCAGCAGCACCGGCTGGCACTCGCCGAAGCCAAACTCAAGGCCGCCCAGCCCGAACACATACTCCGCCTCGGGTTCAGCATCACCCGCGCCGACGGCCATGCCCTCACCGATGCCTCGCAGGTGGCAGCCGGAACCACCCTCACCACCACCCTGCTCCACGGCACACTCACCTCCACCACCCTCAATCCCTGACCACCCATGACCAAACAACCCACCTACACCGAAGCCATGACGCGCCTCGAAACCATCGTCCGCCAAATCGAGAGCGGCGAAATGGACATCGACTCCCTCACCACACAGCTCAAGGAAGCCAAACAACTCGTCGCACTCTGCCGCCAACGACTCACCACCATCGACGAAGAAGTGAAGAAAGTGCTCGACGACGGCGCAGAGTCAAAAAAATGAAAACAAATGTGAAAGAAACCTAAAAGGCACTACACCCTTTTGGCTGGACCAAATATTTTTCGTACCTTTGCCACCGAAAATGTAATTTCGTCAACCATACAGCATTACACACATGGAGAAAACGCTCGTCATTCTGAAACCTTGCGCAGTACAGCGCGCCATCGTCGGACAAGTGACTGCCCGCTTTGAGCGCAAGGGACTCCGTCTGGCAGGCATGAAGATGATGCAACTCACCGACGAAATCCTCAACGAGCACTACGCCCACCTCGCCTCCAAACCCTTCTTCCAGCGCATTAAAAACTCGATGATGGCAGCGCCCGTCATCTGCTGTTGCTATGAAGGCGTCGATGCAGTCGAGACCGTACGCTCCATGACAGGCTCGACCAACGCCCGCAAGGCCGCACCCGGCACCATACGCGGCGACTTTGGCATGTCGTTCCAGGAGAACATCATCCACACCAGCGACTCGCCCGAAAATGCAGTCGTCGAACTGGCACGCTTCTTCCGTCCCGAAGAAATCTTCGACTACAACCAAGCGCCCTTCCAGTTCCTCTACGCCAACGACGAATACTAAACCCCGTCCAGTATGCTGCGACCGCGTCGCAGCCCAAAAATAACTTTTTATGACACTTAAAAACATCAAAAAGACCCTCGGAGTACTACTCCTTACAACCATTTCAGTAAGCGCAACCGCACAAGACCTCATCGCACGACAGGCCCCCATCGACCGTCGACTCAAAGACGTGAACGTGAAGCTCGGCGACACTTTTTCCTCTACCAACGCCGACCTCAACGACCCCGCAGCCAACATCTACACCACCTGGGTGAACAAAGGACACAAGAATGCCCCCGGCTACGCAGCCGCCGGCACACGCATCGACCTGCGCGGATTTGCCATGCCCACACCCTCGCGCAAGATCAACTCACCCTTCGGCCCCCGCTGGGGACGCACCCACGAAGGACTTGACATAAAAGTCTATATCGGTGACACCATCCGCTCGGCCTTCGACGGCAAAGTACGCGTCGTCGATTTCAACGCCAACGGCTACGGATACTACGTCGTCATCCGTCACCCCAACGGACTCGAAACCCTCTACGGCCACATGTCGAAGCAGCTCGTCAAGAACGACCAAATCGTACGCGCCGGACAACCCATCGGCCTCGGTGGCAACACCGGACGCTCCACCGGTTCTCACCTCCACTTCGAGACCCGACTCTGCGGCCAGCCCATCAACCCCGCCCTCATGTTCGACTTCGTACATCAGGACGTGACAGGTGACTTCTTCACCACCACACGCGCCTACGGCGACCAGAGCACAGCCCACCGCAAGTAAGCGCGGTCAACCCTACTACGAAATGCAGCACAAGAGTCCGTCAATCGCAAATGGCGGACTTTTTTTTGAAAGACACAAAGATTACTGACATCCAACGGCCGACCATGACCACCAACGAGCAAGACATCATCCGCCTGCGCCAAGCCGTCGAACAGACGGCAGGGCGGCCCATGCTGACCCCGAAGGACTTCGACTTCCTCTCGGCCAACATCAGCGAGCGCCTGAAGGAGACCGTCAGCGTCAGCACGCTCAAGCGGCTGTGGGGCTACACCTCCTCCTACGCCACCACACGCACCGCCACGCTCGACATCCTCAGCCGCTATGTCGGTCACGACAGTTGGGAAGAATTCGTGGCAAAGAGCCAAGCACCAGCCACAGCCCCGACAGCCCCGACACCCACAACCCCCACAACCCCACAACCCACAGCCCCCACAACCCCCACCCGACGCCACACGTCCTGGCTCTATGCAGCCCCCCTCGTCGTCCTGCTGCTCGCAGCCCTCTACTTCGTGCTCCGCCCCGCAGACGACGACGAAAAGCACTACCTCATCCGCAGCGGCCAACACTTCGCACAACCCGACGACTATCTGCACCTCTTCGGCATCATGGCCCCCAATGCCGACTTCTACGACCAACCACTGCCCCACCACCAGGGCATCATCGTCTGGAGCCCGCAATACCAACACCCGCGCTGGCACAACGAAGGCTCGATCGACGACCTCCTGCCCACCATCACCGAATACTGGACCCCCGACACCCTCACCGACGACTCGGCACAAGCCGAAATCACCCGTCAGAAAAACGCCAACCTCTACTTCACCGTCCGCCGCACCAACGAACTGCGCATCACCTTCATGCGCGGCGTCAACAAGCCCGACGACTATACCTTCCTCGGCATCTACCGCGCCGACCTGGACCGCAGCGACTCCACACGCATCGTCTGGCAACGCATCGCCGACGAATGCGACCTGCGAAACCTCGACTATCTCGAACAACTGCGCAACTGACGCGCCCCGACAGCAACCACCGCTCGTCATCCCACGCCCGCGTCCCTTCGTCCAGGCTCCACTATCCAACAGACAAGACTCCATCGTCCAACAAACAAGACTCCATCGTCCAACAGACACTATTCTACTGTCCAACAGTCAACGCTCCACCTCCCTGTCCCACCGGCAGGGAGGTTTTTTCTTGCCCACTCCCCGACATCTTCTCGCCACCTCCGCACATCAAACACAGCTACTGCGCGGAAAAAACTCAAAACATCACTGAGATTCCTACAAATCTCAATGGAATTTCTACAAATCTCAATGATATTTTTGAAAATCTCAATGATATTTTGATTTTTTTCCGCAGCATAACCGACTATACTCGGCAGCGCATGACAGAAAAGAGGGCAGATTCAGCGAGTCTTGTGCATCGACCGACTGCAAACTAAAGCGGACATGGTTTTCTCCAAGAACCCACTGATTTGCAGCGGGATATAAACGTTCACCCACATCAGAAAACCCAAAAGAACCAAACAAGAACCACTAAGAACCAGCATAAGAACCAAAGATTATTTGCTGTCTGTAGAGGGGATTACTACCTTTGCATGGCAGTTTCGCCATACGCCGCAAAGCAGCGCGTCAGTGCAGCCGCCGAGAAAGTGGCCAAGTTCAAACTCAAAGTCGTCAACGACTAAAGGGATTATGAGTCCAAAAAACTAATAACTTCATCACTATTAAAGCAACATTTAACTCATGAAAACAAAAATCATCATTCCGTTTTTTGCACTGCTGACGGCTATCGCCTTCACCGCCTGCAAGAACCAGCCGGCCACAACTGCCGAGCAACAACCACAAGAAGAAACCATCGACTACGAAGCACTGATTGACGAGCAACTCCCCTCCATCGAGAAGTTGGCAGAGATGGTTGACTACTACCAGAAAGGCATCGCCGACCTCAAGCCTACAGGCACCGTTTGGGACGGTTCGGAAGCCGACGTGCGCGCCTTCTTCGAACCAAAAGGCTACAAGGTGGAGCGCAAGCAACTCAGCATCCTCGCCGCGATGAAGAATGCGAAAATCACTGAGGAAGATTACATCTACAGCATCGAACCCGAAAATGCTGACAGCCTGTCGATGTCTGTCGTTTTCCGAAACCAAGGCGACATGTATGTGAGCGGTGAGTATCTCGTGTCGGACGAAAACATCTACGACCTGCTCGTAGAACGTGTCAAGGCCGCCGGCTACACACCTGCCCCCGACCACGAAAGGGCGTACGACGGAAATGAAGTCTTCACGAAAGGCAAATACTTCTTTGTCTGCGACAAGAAAACAGGCACTGTGGCCCTGCACTACGACATCAACATGTTTTAAGGAACACACATCTCATTGATTAACAATCACAACATGAAAAAGATTCTCATTTCGCTTCTCGCACCGGCAGCAGCCCTACTGCTGACCGCATGCAGTGGCGACGGCGAAGTCCGCCAGTTTGTAACCGACTTTGCCATGGCCGTCAGCACCGGCGACCGTGCAACAATGGAAAAGATGTACCCCGATGCCGCACTGGCCGAAGCCCTTAGCATTGAAGCCAATGCCGACAGTATGCAAGTGGAAAAGGCCGACGACGGCACCTACACCGTCAGCCTCGGCGATGGCAAGGACCTGATTGTCGCAAAAGGCGACGACGGCACGTTCAGCATCAAGAGTTCGCACGGCGTCTTTGCCATCCCCGCCGACAAGGAAGCACTGGTCAAGTCAACTGGCTGGTATGACCCGTCGCTCACCGATGCCGAGAACGCTGTCCGCCTCAGCGACTCGCTCTTCGTGGACTTCCTCAGCGAGAAGGCTGCAGCACAGTTGCAGGAAAAGATTACCGTCACGAAGAACGATGCCGACGTCGATGACTTCTACAAAAGAGCAACATGCACCGTTGTGGTCAGCAACGCAACCGACCAGGAACTGCCTGGCGACGCCTACAGCGTGAAAGCCGACGTGTATGTCAGCGACGGCGATGTGTGGGGAAATGTCTCCACATGGCTTGAACAGACAAAACAACTCACGGGCAAGCCCATTCCTGCGGGCGGCAATGTCGAGTACACTTTCACAAGCGATGCACCAGGCCGCGCCCCGACCGTCAATATCAAGTGCGCCGTTACGCTCAACCCCACGCCCGACTTTGTGGTGGCTGCCTACAAGGCGACTGGCACGGAATATCAGGATTATGTCAACTCACAAAAATAACAAAGACCATGAAGAAATTTCTCATCAACGCCCTGCTGCTCGTCGTAACGCTCTCGGCCAACGCCCAGAGTAAGCAGGACCTGCAAAATACAATCAACAACCTCAACCAGCAGGTGGGTCAACTGAAAGCCATGCTCGACGCGAAGAGCGAACAACTGGATCAGGCAAACCAGACCATCGCCGACCTGCGACAGAAACTCGCCAGCGGAGCGGCTGCTGCACAGAAGCCTGCCACCTACCGCGACAGCATCGCCGACCTCATCGAGAAGTACACCAACTGTACCTCGTGGCAGGAGGCACTCAGATATGTCATGGAGCCCGAACGCGTGCGACCCATCATGCAGAAATACTATGCAGGCAATGGCTTCAGCCCCACAATATGGACAGCAAAGGAGATTCTCAAAGAGGCCTTCCGACGCTTCAACGGCAAGAACCATACCATCTACAAGTGCGTCAACTTCTATGCTGTGCAGACCCCTGAAGGTTACCGCATCGACTGGGAAGCCACCGTCGAGTACAATCCTGTCAGCCTCGACGACTTAAACGGAAAAGTGGGTCAGACAGCAGAAATCAGAACTTGTTTTAATTCTATTGAAGCCGATAACAGCAACGACACATGGCGCTGTTACTACTGTAGAGACTACTATCTCTTTACAAAAACAGGGACGGCATTGGACCAGCAACTCTACAAAATGCAAGACTCAGACAAGATTCTCAAAGTCAAGTATATGAGTGACAATCAAGGTTCGTATTTCCTCGTCACCGACATCGTTAGCACAAGTTTCTCTAAATACTAATTCACCAAGACAATGAAAAAGATTCTCGTAATAGCAGTGCTGGTACTCCTGTGTGTCGGCAAGGCTTCGGCACAGGGATGGATGGCCATCACCAGCGAATCAAAGAACGTGTGGGACATACCCTTTCAGAAAGTAAGGATACGTCCTGCCGAAATCAGCTCGTTTCTCGTACCTAAAGCGTTCAACGTCACCCTTTCAGAGAAGCCCAACAAAGGCGCACCAGGCAATACCTACAATGTAAATTCGGAGAATGGTTTCGTGCGCAACGGTTCGAAGGAGAAAATCCACATCGACCAGATGACACATGTGGGCGACGGCTGGTACGAATACGACTTTGGACAGACGCTCTACATCCAGAAGATTGGCAATCTTGTAGGCTATCAAGAGCACGACCCAATACTTATCCAGCCCATGGGCGACTATGCCTTGCCCGCCTCTGCCACACCCGTCCAGACGAACGGCGACTCCAACAGCAGGGCAAACGGAAATCTGGGAGGTCCCGCAATGCCTAGAGAAGACCAATATGCTTTTGTACGCGACCTGTGGCCTGTCAAGAAAGAGACAAAGAACACATTCGGCAAGACCGTCACCGTGGAATATGAGAATGGTGACAAGATTGTCATTTCTAACGGAGGAATGTTTGGCAACGACGCTGTCTTCACTGGAAAAATCCACCTGAAGGACGGCAACGTGCTGGAAGGTGTATCGGACACGGAAGTGAAGCTGCACTATCCCGACGGCAAAGTGTTCTGCGGTACTTACGAGGAAACATTCGACTTGACCGTTCCTAACAACGCCTTGACACACTTGAAGAATTTCACCACATTCACTCCAAGGTATGGCTACTTCATCTACGCCGACGGCACCAGGGACAATGTCTCTGGAGGCAAGACAGACAGCGAAAGAGAAAAGGAACGTCAGCAGGAAGAGGCAGCCCGCGAACAGCGTCTGAAGAACTCCAAACTCAAGACTCAGATTGTCGGCAAGTGGAAGATGAACACCTACGACGGCATCACCACGACATTCACATTCCTCAGAGACGGAACCTATCGGATACACCAAGTCTATACAAAACCACAGACGCGGGAACTGGAAACAATTTCGTTTGACGTAATCGGTACCCACTGGAAACTGACCGACGGCGACGCTATCCTCTTCTGGATACCTTTGAGCAAGGTGGATGAAGAGAACTATATCACCAACATCAAGCGCGTTTACACCGGAAGTGATTTTAATCACAAAAGGGAGGTGAACAAATTCAACAATCTCGACCCCAGCATGAAGGAGTGGACCCTGACTACATGGCTTGGCAAATGTGACGGCAACCGCAACTATGCCGGTATTATGGCTGGGGCATCATACACACTCACCAATATCGTCATCTCTGGCAACAAAATGACGGCCAAATATACTGCAGGCGCCAACAATACCCGCGAAGTAACCTTGGTACGCGTCAAATAGCAGACCAGCCGCCAAGCGAATGATGTCATGTATAAAGGCACGTGAACCCCACGTGCCTTTTTTGTCGTTTACCCTCATTCTACAGCCATTTCCCCTGCTCCCCACCCAACTTGGATAGCATCAAAAAGAAAGTATTGCGGTACATTTGTTTGCAAAATACAAAAAAAATGCCGTTTCACTTGCACGTATCAAAGTAAACCTATATCTTTGCAACTGTTAAAACGAGGGAACTCCCACGATGGAGGAAATCGTAGCATCGGCCAAGGCTGACGGCGCCAACTGGACCGTTGACCAGTGGAAGGATGCCTATCGCAACATGGCCGCCAACGTCAAGCCCATGATGGACGAGATGAAAGAAATGATGGAACTGCTGGAGAAAGACCCCACAAAGGCTATGGAAATGGTAAAGCCAAGAAAACAGCATAAACCCTCCCCCTGTCAACATCAAGGGGAGTTTTTTTTATGAATACACCCGACCCGCACATAACCCGCCTGCGCAGCGATATCGAAGCAGAGGTGGGACGCAAAATCCGCACACCGAAGGACTTTGACTTTCTCTCCGCCTGCATCGCTGATCGTTTGCACCAAACCATTAGCATCTCTACACTCAAGCGAGTGTGGAACTATGTCGCGTCGGATGCGACACCACGCCTCTCCACCCTCGACATCCTCGCACAGTTCGTCGGCTCCAAGGATTGGGAAGACTACACCACAAAAAAAACAGAACCCGCTGAAACAACAGAAAACACAGAACCCGCTGAAACAACAGAAAACACTGGAACAAGCGAAAACACGGAAATAAACGGAATTGATCAAGAATACACGAAAACTTCAGTGTTTCCCAAGAAAATCCGAGTTTTCTGGATATCACTACTTTCCCTGACCATCCTCATCCTTCTCGGACTTTGGTTTTTCCACTCCCCCTATCGGGGGGAGACGGAGGGGGGCCACATCATCCACAAAGGGCAGACCTTCGCCCACTACGATGACATCCACCGCCTCTTCGGCATTCAGGTACGCGACGACGCTCCCTGGTACCAGTCCGTGCCCCACAACGACGGCCTCTTTGTGTGGACACCTCAGTACCAGAACCCCAACTGGCACAACGAAGGCGATTCAGCCCTGCTGTTCCCCACCATCACCGAATACTGGGAACCCGACAGCCTGAAAGAAGACCCCAAGTCACAGCAACTCCTCCAACACATGAACAGCACGGGCTATTTCCTCGCCCTGCGCATGAACGACATACGCATCACCTTCATGCAGAACCTCACCGACTCTGGCTTCGTCTTCCTCGGTGTCTATCGCATATCCCTCTCTGAAAGTAACACAAACCACATCGTCTATGAGCGCGTTGCCGACGACTGCGACCTCACCCGCCTCGGCGACCTCAGGCAACTCCGCAACTAACACGGACATCTATTTGAAACACGGATTCCACGGATTTTACGGATTTATTTGACTCATCAATCTTCAATCATATAATTGACGAAGATTGATGACTGTTTTTATAAAGATTGACGTGATAAAAAAATCCGTTTCATCCCCGACATCCGTGTTCCAGTGATAAAAAACGCCCCAAATTCCCGCGTGAACCAATTTGAACCAGCAAATGAACCAGTTGTCATCACGCCATATCGCACGGAAAACCCTAACTTTGCATCCGAAAAAATAAGATAAAAGCAAAAAAACGGCTCACAAGAGAACAACTTTCGTGGAAATTCCTTATCTTTGCCAACGTAAAGAATGCGAGTGGCATTCGACATGAGGAAGCACCAAGCGCTCCGTCCGTCAGTAAATCTGGTAAATTTCACTGTATATAGGACCGAGACTGAAAGGCGTTCCTCCTGTTGTGGGTATATATCTGTCCAGCAACAGGTGTGAGCCGTTCCTTTTTCATTCTCCATTATACGGGTATTACCAGAACCTACTGACAGGGAATGTCGGAAGGCTCACATTCTGTGTGCGTGTATGAATAATCATATCACCTAATACTTATATATTTAATTATGAAAAAAAATTATATCCATGCTAAAATGAAAGTCAAAACAGTGGATTTAGAATCAACTCTCCTAACGACCTCTGAAGGTATACAGGCTGGACGTGGATCTTATGGATACGACGATTGGGGGACGGCCACCGGCAGTATTATCGGTGGGCGTGACGACTATTCCAATGGCTTGTGGTCATCGGACGACAGCAACACAGGTGTCACAAGCGGACGCCAGGACTATGGAGTCAGCAGTTGGTAATTGCTCCTAAAGAAAAACAGTCATTAATCATAAAACAACAAAAACATGAAAAAAATTTTTTATTATGCTGCCGCAATAGTATCATTGACAATGATGGCAGCCTGCAACTCAAACGACAGTATTGAAGAATCTTTATCACCAGGCAGAAAACAACGTGCGCTAACCATTACTCAGAACGTAGAAGTGATGGCAGTACCACGAACTACCCAACTGATTGACAAAGGCGAGGACGGTCTAGGTGCTTCTTGGGAAATGGGTGACATAATGAGCGTCTATAACAAAACCTATCCTGCTTCAGGCTACGAGAATGTCACAGCATCGTCAAGTACAAAGAACACCACATTTACCGGCATGGTAACGTGTGAGCAAGGCGACATACTCCGTTTCTTCTATCCTGCCATTGGCAGCGAAGGCTCTGTAACAGGTACGGCGGGTAACCTCACTCTTAATTTAGCCAATCAGAATGGTACACTGGAGAACATTCAACAGCATTATGATTTCAACTATGGAGAAGCCACTGTAACAGATGTCACAGATGAGACAGCCACCGCAAATGCTGGAACGACTGACAACCTGATGGCTATTTGCAAATTCAACTTTAAATGCGACGGAGCCTATCTCAAAAGCATTAAAAGCGTTGACATTGCAGGCGTAGCTACCACGGCAACATTCTCGCTTTCGGCACGCAATACACCCGAGTTAACTCCTGGCGAAATCTCCACACTAAATGTCGCCTGTGGCAGTAACGACAAATACATTTATGTTGCTCTCTTCCCGGGAGCCACCACGCCGACGTTTACTGTTACTACAAACGAAGGAATCTATGAAGGCTCTTTACCCTCATCAACACTTGTAGCAGGCAAGTACTACAACGTAACTGTCAGCACAACACGTACAGGCGATGCCCCTCCTTCAGATGATTACGTAGAGGTTTGTGGAGTCAAGTGGGCAAGAGGAAATCTCATGTATGACCCTGTTAATGGAGGCGACGCTGGCTTTATGGAAAACTGGCGCATCGCACCAGAACAATGGTATTATGTTAGTTCATTGACAGAATCTGCAAAAGACAACTTTAACGGGTTGTATTTGGGAGAAGAAGCATATAGTTCTAACATATATGGTTGGGCTGGAAGAACTGAAGACTACTCAGCACGCTTATTTTATTATTATAATAATTGGTATGAAACAAATAGTTTTGAGTATGCGAACAGAGGCGATGTAGCATATTGGGCTTCTCATGGAAAATATCGTCTGCCTACTTCTACAGAAATTAGTTTTTTAATAAACATCGCATCTTATCAGTATGGATATATTGAATCCAATGGGACAAGGATTCAAGGTGTTTTGTTTACGACTCCAAACGGTGAAAGAGTCACCAATAAAACCTCTATTAGATTGGAAGAAAGTCAATTGAAAAACGGGGTATTCTTTCCTTTTGCAGGACGAGTATATGTAGAAGAAGTATATAATAGGGAAACTAGAGTTTCTAATTATACATCTCCCGAATTACAAGAAACGAATGTTTCTGGCTATTATTATGGTTCTATTGATTCAAGTATTGGTAATGGGGCGAATAATGCGTATCATACTTCTTCAATTAACGTAGGACTATCTATTACTTCATCCAAACTCGGAACAGAAATTCCAAAATGTAAATTTATTTCACAATCTTCATCGTCGGCTAGTTATGGTACTGTAACCTACAGTATATATAGAAATAAAATTCGTCCTGTTTTGTGCGAATAAAACTTAAACAATAATAATAAAGAATGGAAAAGAATTTTTTTGATACTACCAGCATAGCCTGTAGAGAGCGCGTCCACTCTGCTGTCATAGGATGGATGTTGTCAGACGGGTGTACCGCTCTCACAACAGGCCAAAAGCTGGATATACTCTGCGGTCTCTTTCACGTGAAGAACAAACCAAAGAATGTAAAGAATATAGAAGTACGCTTAGAGTGGAATAACATTGACATTCTCATCATCACTACCAGCAGCCAGGGCTCCTGCTGCTGGGTAGTGGAGAATAAATTGAAATCTTCACAGCATGACAATCAGTTAGACAAATATGAAAGCATCATCAATAAAGATTTTTTCTCTTATAACCATCATTTTCTGCTCTTGTCGCTGACAGAGGAACATCCAATATGCACATCACAAAACTGGGAAAAAGCCACATACGAAGACTTGAGCATTTTGCTTAGTTCTGCTTTGAAGGCTACGACAAAGATTGATACTCACTTTTGCATATTGCGTGAATATCTTGAATGCATCCAACAACTAGGATATGCTCTGAACTCCTTCCTGACGAAACCAGAATTATATCCGGAGGTTTTTGTCAACGGCAACAAGGCGCAAGGCTATAAAAAGCCCCTTTCTTCCTCTGTCATGTATGCAGATTATATTTCCGAGTGTGGTCTTGAAACCATTTTCCAGAAGGCATTGTTCAGAAAACTTTCAGAACAGTTAATAAAGAGGAACAAAAAAATCATACCGACCTATCCTATCATTGGTGAAACTCATGGTAATGCAGAAATTGCATTTGCCCACATATTAGTTCCATATCCCAATAAGAAAGATGAGGTCTATATTGATATTTCGTTTCAAGGTGGCACTTTTAAAGTGGCTATATATAAAGATTACAACAAACCTACGCCTCAGGCAAAACTGGTCATAAATACAATCTGGTTGCCCATCTTGCAATCATTTGCAAAGAGTAACACAGGTTGGAAACTTCAGACAGGAGCCAAGCCTCGGGTGGCAGTGACAAAACACATAGACAATAATTGGTACAAAACAGACTTTTGTACAATGCTTAAAGCATGGGAAACAGGATTGAGTGAAGCAATAAAAGTGAAGGATGATATCATTGCGGCTGCAAAAGCAGTAAAATATCCGTAGGATTATAGTAAATTAGTTAATATAGTAGTAAGGCGTGCGGCATCCGTTTCAAACAGATACCGCCCGTTGTCTTTTTTAAGATTATTTGCTGAAAAGTTAAAAAAATGTAAAAAATTTAACGAAATTGTTTGGGGGTATCAATGAAAAAGCATACCTTTGCAGCGACAACCTAATTGTTTCACCCTTAAAACCCTAAGAGAATTATGAAGAAAGTATTGATTGGAATGCTCGCACTGCTCATGGCAGTCGGCTTCACCGCATGCACAAGCGGCACACCCTCGATGGAGGACCTCGTAGCCTCGGCTAAGAAAGACGGTGCCAGCTGGACCGTTGACCAGTGGAAGGACGCCTTCCGCGACATGGCTATCAATGTAAAACCGATGATGGTTGAGACTCAGGAAGCCATGAAACTGGTTGAGACCGACCCCACCAAGGCCATGGAAATGATTGAGAACATCCAGAAGAAGTACGGCGACGTAGAAAAACTGATGGACGAATTCAACAAGGCCGCTTCAGCTACGGAAAACGGTAAGAAGGTAGCAGACGACGAAGAGTTTGGGAAGAAACTGTTCGAGGAACTCGGCATTCCAGACCTCGACATGTAGTAGCCGACTCTCCATTTCATTCCCCTCAAAGCGGCTGGTGCACACTGCACCAGCCGCTTTTTTTCGCTAAATGCCCTTTTTATCGGTGTTTTATACAAAAAAAGTGCGAATTGTTTGGTCATGTCCGCAAAAGTCCGTACCTTTGCACTCGCTAAACAAAAATAGCACATACAACATCGCGGAGTGGAGCAGTTGGTAGCTCGCCAGGCTCATAACCTGGAGGTCGCATGTTCGAGTCCTGCCTCCGCAACTATTTACGGACGAAGCATCCCGACACAGGGTGTTTCGTTTTGTTTTATTGCATCTGCCAATCTGGCGAAGGCGGTGTGCCGACAACAAACCCGCAAAGCCCGACCTGCATCTCCACACATGATGGTCGAAACTCGGTTGATAGGCAAAGAATTGCCGCTTCCTCCAAACATTAAACTCGTCCGATGTTCGGCATAAACTCAAAATATCATTGAAATTTGCAAGAATATCACTGATATTTGTAGAAATATCAATGGAATTTGTAAAAATATCACTGATATTTTGAGTTTTATCCGCACAACTGCGCTGTATTCGCCGCAATCTGGTTGAATCTTTGACGCCGACCGACTGGTTTTCGGCGACCGACTCTGCGCATGGTTGGTGGGGAACTTTGATCACTTCATCATCACTTTGGCTCTGCCGAAGTTAGCCGCTTCGCGGAGTCCTTTGGGGAGATAAATTTCCCGTCGTCGCAAACTGCGCTACGATTTCGCGCGGTCGCTCGGGAATAAAAATGTGAAAAAAACATTTTCACATTTTGTATTCCGCTCACTTAATCGTAACTTTGTGCGGATAAATAACACCGAATGAAACAGATGAAGAACTTTTTTGCGATGCTTCTGGCGATGATGGGCATTACGAGTGCCTGCAGCCAGGAGAATTTCGAGAGCCGCGAGGTGGGCGACTTTGCCCGGCTCGCCGACAGCTGCGACGTGGTCGTGCTCGACGTGCGCACGGCAGAGGAATTTGCCGAGGGACACCTGGACGGCGCCGTGAACATTGACGTCAAGAAGGGTGACTTCGGCGAACGGACGGATGCCCTGCTGCCGAAGGACAAGACCATCGCCCTGTACTGCAAGACGGGCCGGAGGGCCAAGCTGGCTGCGGTGCAACTGGTGGGCAAGGGCTACCGCGTGGTCAGCCTGAAGGGCGGCATCGAGGCCTGGAAAGAGGTGTCGATGCCGGTGACGACCGACGCACACGAGCGCGACGTGTTCACCACTCCAGGCGGCAAAACGGTGAAGATCTACGCCCTGATGCACGCGAGCATCCGCATCGTCTTTGACGGCACGGAAATCGAGATTGACCCCGTGCGACAGCTGGGCGACCGCACGACGGACTACGCTGCGCTGCCCCAGGCCGACTACCTGTTGGTCACTCACGAGCATGGCGACCACTTCGATGCCGACGTCTTGAAGCAGCTCACGAAGGTGGGCACCCGCCTCGTCTGCAACCAGCGTGTGCAGACGCTGAACGGCGGCTGGGGACTCGTCATGAAGAACGGCGAGCGTGAGCAGCTGGCCGATGGCATCACGGTCGAGGCTGTGCCGGCCTACAACACGACGGCGGGCCGCGAGCAGTTCCACCCCAAGGGTCGCGACAACGGCTACATCCTCACGCTCGACGGCCTGCGCATCTACATCGCCGGCGACACGGAGGACACGCCCGAGATGGCCGACGTGCGCGACATCGACATCGCCTTCCTGCCCTGCAACCAGCCTTACACCATGACGCCCGACCAGCTCGTGCGTGCGGCACGTGTCATCCGCCCGAAGGTGCTCTTCCCCTATCATTACGGCCAGACCGACGTGAACGGCCTTCCTGCCCTGCTCAAGGCAGACGGCATCGACGTGCGGATTCGCCACTACGAATAATTTTTTTTAGGAGAAACGCTTTGTATTGTGCCGCGATAGTCGTATCTTCGCAACCGAAAACCAACCACGCAGTTTAACACCGTCATGCATATAGCAGTAGCAGGAAACATGGGGAGCGGCAAGACGACGCTGACCACGCTGCTGGCCGACCACTACGGCTGGACACCGTTCTTCGAACAGGTGGACGACAACCCGTATCTGGACGACTACTACAAGGACATTCCCCGCTGGTCGTTCGCGATGGAAGTGTTCTTCCTGCGCCACCGCTTCAAGGACCTGATGCGCATACAAGACGATGGCGTGACCTACATTCAGGACCGCAGCATCTACGAGGGTGTGTATGTGTTCACCGCCAACAACTGGCGCATGGGCAACCTGTCGGACCGCGACTATCGGACGTATATGGACCTGTTCGACCTGATGATGTCGTTGGTGCGCATTCCGGACCTGATGATCTACCTGCGCGCCTCGGTTCCCCATCTCGTGGCCAACATACAGAAGCGCGGCCGTGGCTACGAGCAGACCATCCAGCTGGAATATCTGGAAAACCTGAACAAGCTGTACGAGGAATTCATCTACCATCAGTACAAGGGCCGCGTGCTGACCATCGACGTCGATCACATCGACTACCTGCACAATCCCGAGGACTTGGCCGCCATCCTCGACAAGATCGACGGCCTGCTCTACGGACTGTTCCCCGAGAAATAACTGGCTTTCGCCATTTTTAATTTTTCACTGATCACTTTTCATTTTTCACTTTTAACTTTTCACTTTTCACTTATAAGTCATGCACATCGCAGTTGCCGGAAACATTGGCTGTGGCAAGACCACACTCACGCGCCTGCTGGCCGAGCGCTATGGCTGGGAGCCGCGCTTCGAACCCGTGGACAACAATCCCTACCTCTCCGATTTCTATGCCGACATGTCGCGCTGGTCGTTCAACCTGCAGATATACTTCCTCAACAAACGCTTCAAAGAGGTGGTGGAGATTTCGAAGCAGGACAAATACATCATCCAGGACCGCACAATCTTCGAGGACGCACGCATCTTTGCCGTCAACCTGCACAACCAGGGCATGATGTCCGACCGCGATTTCGCAAACTACAGCGACCTGTTCGACCTGATGATGTCTCTGGTCAAGTTGCCCGACCTCATGATCTATATCCGCTCCAGCATCCCCACCCTCGTGCAGCAGATTCAGAAGCGCGGACGCGAATATGAACAGACCATCCGCATCGACTATCTGCAGGGACTTTCGAACCTCTACGAGGCGTGGATTGAGACCTACAAGGGCCCACTCATCATCATCGACGGCGACACGGTAAAGTTCGGCGAAAACCCGCTGGACTTTCAGCGCGTGACCGACATGATCGACGCCAAACTCTTCGGACTTTTCTCCTGACACAAGCATGAAATCGTTGACCTTCAGCCTGCTCCTGCTCGTCAGCACCGTGGCGACAGCACAGAGCCGCACTTCGCAGCTATGGAACTTTGGCTGGCGTTTCCACGCCGGCGACATCGACAACGCCGCATCGCCGACGTTGGACGACAGCCAGTGGCGCTGCGTCG
Source organism: uncultured Prevotellaceae bacterium (assembly GCA_900319385.1). Taxonomy (GTDB): domain Bacteria; phylum Bacteroidota; class Bacteroidia; order Bacteroidales; family Bacteroidaceae; genus UBA3839. The sequence goes on from ONOG01000005.1 coordinate 59,346, forward strand.
ATCTGCCCCACGACTTCCAGATCGAGCAGCCCTGGGTGGCACCCTCAGCCGACGAACAGGCCGACAACAGCGACCCTGGAGCCAACCGCAAGAGCCGACTGAGTTCGCGCGGATTCAAGGAAATGGGCATCGGCTGGTATCGCAAGACGTTCACCCCCGCCGACTCGCTCGCGGGCCGACGCATCCTGCTCGACTTCGAGGGCATCATGCTGGTGGGCGACGTCTATCTGAACGGCGAACTCATCGGCGGAACGGACTACGGCTACCTGGGTTTCGATGTTGACATCACGAAACGCCTGAAGTTCGGCCAGCCGAACGTCGTGGCGGTGCGTGCCGACACTCGCGACGTGAACAACTCGCGCTGGTACACCGGTGGCGGACTGTACAGAGACGTGCACCTCGTCACGACCGACGCACGCCAGCACTTCACGCGCCACCCCCTGCAGATCCTCACACCGAAGGTGGCTGCCGACCAAGCCGTGGTGACCGTGCAGGCCGAGTGCACCGTGCCGTTCGACTCGAAGACGAAAACCCTGAACTTCGGCGTACGCATCCTCGACAAAGACGGCCGCGTGGTCGATGAACGGGTGTGCCGACCCGTCTATCGTGCCCGACAGAAGACCAACGAATACCTCCTCGACAGCATCGTCGTGGCGAACCCCCACCTGTGGTCGTGCGACGACCCCTACCTCTACACCTGCGAAGTGCGCCTGCTCCGTCCCGACGGCAGCGAGGCCGACCGCACCGTGTCGCGCTTCGGCATCCGCACCCTGGAGTTCTCGCCACAGTTCGGACTGAAGCTCAATGGGCAGAAAGTGCTGCTCAAGGGCATCGCCAACCACCACACCCTCGGCGCCCTCGGTGCCGCCGCCTATCCCCGTGCCATCGAGAAACGCATACAACTGCTGAAGTCGTTCGGCTTCAACCACATCCGCACCTCGCACAACCCCTACAGCGAGAGTCTGCTCGACCTGTGCGACGAGTACGGCATCCTCGTCGTCGATGAGCTCTACGACAAATGGCTGAAGCAGTATTGCGGCGGACGTCGTTCGTGGGAAGAGCTCTGGCAGCACGACGTGCCGGAATGGGTGAAGCGCGACCGCAACCACCCGAGTGTGGTGATGTGGAGCCTGGGCAACGAACTGCAAACCTACTGGGAGCAGGCCTATGCCGACTGGGGTGTGACGCCCTACCGCCTACAGCGCGAACTCCTCCGACGCTACGACCGCACACGTCCCGTCACCGTGGCGATGCACCCGCGCGGACGCAGCCTCGACACCGACTCGCTGCCGGCGCCGCTGGCCCTCGAGACCGACGTGGCCTCCTATAATTATAGGTACATGTATTTTCCTGGCGATGGGCGCCGCTTCCCCAACCTAATCTTCTATCAGAGCGAGGCAAACAACGCTATGATGGGGCCAAACTGGTTTGAAATGGACCTTGACCGCGTGTTGGGACTCGCCTATTGGGGCATGATCGACTATCTGGGCGAGAGCCAGGGCTGGCCCGCCAAGGGATGGAACCTCGGCGTGTTCGACATTTCGCTCGAGCCGAAGCCCAACGCCTGGTTCCTGCGCAGCTATTTCAGCGACGAACCGCTGGTGCACATCGGCGTGTTCGAGACGGCTCGGCTGTCGGAATGGAACGGAGAACAGCAAGGTGGTTCGCGCCTCACGCACAACTGGAACCAGCCTGCCGACGCCCGTCTCACCCTCCACACCTACACCAACTGCGACGAAGTGGAACTGATGGTGAACGGCCGCAGCCTCGGCACCCAGCAGAACAACAAGGCGAACCCCAAGACACGTAATAAAATTGTCTGGACCGACGTGCCCTACGCTGCCGGCAAACTCGTCGCCATCGGCCGAAACGCCGGTCGCGAAGTCTGCCGCCACGAACTCGAAACCACCGGACCAGCCGTGCGCCTCAGCCTCGAAGCCGACAACAAGGCGTGGACTGCCGACGGTCTGGACCTGCAGCACGTGCGTGTCTATGCCGTCGATGCCAAGGGCCGACGGGTCTATGACGCCACGCAGGAGGTGCAGTTCACACTGACAGGCCCCGCACGCATCGTCGCGGTGTCGAGCGGCAACCACGACAGCGACGAACTCAACGCCACCAACCACCGCCGTCTGTACCAGGGCTCGGCGCTCTGCATCCTGCGTGCCGGTCGCGACTCGGGTGCGGTCAGCCTCACTGCGACAGCAGACGGACTGAAGTCTGCCACTCTGAAGTTCAAACTCCGATAACACCTTCAGTGCATCCTTCTTTTTTTAACTCTTAACTTTTAACTTTTAACTTCTACCCATGGGAACAGTCACAAGAACAATCAGCAAAGCCGCATGGCTCAAAATGGCCAAGAAATTTGTAGGCGACAACACCAAGCTCATCGCACTGGCGGGAGAAGCCGTCAAGTATGTGGGCAATAAGAAAGGTAACCTCAAAGGCATCAAGGACGACGTCTTGCTGCTCTGTGCCTACGTTCGCGATGTTGCCACAGGCCGCTACAAAGGCTATAAGGTCTGGCACTTGACGGTCATCGTCGCCGCCATCATCTACCTGCTTTCGCCCATCGACGTCATTCCCGACTTCATCGTCGGCGGCTTCATCGACGACATGAGCGTCATCGCCTGGGCATTCTCACAAGTTGGAAAGGAACTGAGCGCCTACCGACAGTTCGCCGGTCTGGCTCCCACGCCTCACTCCGACCTCCCTGCATTGCCGGCTGAATGAGGCGACATCCACGCATCTGCCGAACACGCTCTGCCTATCCACAACAAAAACAGCGCACTCACGATCGGGTGAGTGCGCTGTTTTTGTGTGGATGAAGTCAGGCGTCCTGCTTTCGGCGGCGCAGCGTGAGGACAATGCCGGCGACGACCAGCAAGGCGAGCAGCCCCAACGCGACATAGGCAATCGTCTCGGTGGTGTGGACGGATTGGGGGTCGAAGGTCATCTCGACCTTGTGCCGCCCGGCGGGAATCTGCATCGCACGCAGCACGTAGTCGGCGCGGAGAATCTCTGCAGGTTTGCCGTCGATGGTGGCAGTCCAGCCTGGGTAGTAGATTTCGGAGAAGACAGCCAGTCCGTCGTGTGCGTTGTCGGTCTCGTAGGTCACGCTGTTGGGCGTGAGGGATGTCTGGACGATGGTGGAAGAAGAGCCACCGTCTTCACTTTGTACTTTGTACTTTGTACCTTGCACATCCGTGAATGTGTGGGTATCGACGACTGCCGTCCGACGCGGATTGATGCGGTGCAGGGCGTCGAGCTCCTCGTTGGCATTGCCGACCGTGAGGACTTCATCGACAAACCAGGCGTTGCCGTAGGCCGAGGGGTTCTCGACCGGAATCTTCGCATTGTTCTGCCCGCCGAGGATGAACCAGCGCGTGTTGAGCATGTTGAGCACAGGCATGAGGCTGTCGGTGTTGACCGCGGAGAAGTCGTAGATGGGGTGCGCGTAGTCGTTGGCTTCCATCATGGCCACGGTGTCGAGCGGTGCCAGCGAGAGCACAGTGTAAACGTTCTGCAGTTCGGGTGCGATGCAGGCTTCGACAAGTTCCTGATAGCGGCGCAGCTTGGCGGCGTGATAGCCTCCGATGCTGCTGAAGTAGAAGGCGGCAGAGTTGTCGTTGAAGGTCGAGACGGTGAGGTCAGCCACACGGTAGTTGCGCCCGTCGCCGCTCTTTTGCAGGATGTGCAGCTGGGCGTCGTTGGGGGCGGGAACCTGCGCCTGCTTCGGTGCCGGAGAGAACGTACCATCGTTGATGTAGCGCTTGTTCACCTGCCACATGTCGAAAAGGCAAAGGGCAATCAGCGCAATGCCTCCCCAGCTCTTGCCGATCTGGGGCTTCTTCCAGAGGAAATACATCACCACGGCGCCGAGCATGATGAAGAGCACGGAGCGCCAGGCGTCGGCCGAGAGCATGGCGGCACGCATCGTCGAAAGACTGGCGAGGATGTTTTGGCCCATGTACTGGTCGAAGTAACCCTGTGCCACGTACTGGTCGATGGCCTGACGGTCGTAGTTCGACACACAGTCGCCTGTGAATGTAGGGAAGACAGCGAACAGCAGGCAGATGCCCACGGTGACGGCGGTCGAGGCGACCAGTGCGCGCAGCATACGCGGACGCTGCTCTTTCTCGCCACATCCTTCGCAGAAGGCTTTCAGGCCGAGCAGCGCCAGCAGCGGAATGGTGAACTCTGCCACGACGAGAATACTGGCGACGGTGCGGAACTTGGAGTACATCGGCACGTAGTCGATGAACAGATCGGTGAGCCACATGAGGTTCTTTCCCCACGACAGGAGGATGCTCAGCAGGGTGGCAGCCACGAGTGCCCACTTGAGCGCACTGCGGTTGGGCAACACGATGAGTGCGAGCACGAAGAGCATGCACAGCAGTGCACCGACATACACGGGGCCGCTGGTCATCGGCTGTTCGCCCCAGTACTGGGTGAAGGCTTGGTAGATGCCGGCATTGGCCAGTGTGGGATCGGCCTTCTTCATCGCCGTCTTACTCTGGCTGAGGGGCACACTGGCTCCACCTCGGAAGTCGGGCACGAGCAGCGTCCACGTCTCGTCGATGCCGTAGCTCCAGGCCGTGATGTAGTCGCGCTCGAGGCCGCTGTCCGTCTGGTTGGCGGCGTCGGTGCCTTCCTTCACCAGTTCGCTCTTGCCGCGCATGGTGTCCTTGGAGTATTCGTAGGTGTGGTAGAGATTGGAGATGTTCAGTGCCAAGGCAATGACAGCGGCAACGACGAGCAGTCCGGTGGCTTTCCAGAACTTCTTGCCTTCGTGCTGACGAATCGCGTCGATGGCGAACGCCACGAACAGCGCCAGTTCGACGATGAGGAAATAGTAGGTCATCTGCACGTGGTTGCCGCTAATCTGGAGCGCAGCGAAGAATGCAGTGACGAGCAGGCCGCGCAACCATTTTCCCCGATAGAGCCACACCATGCCGGCGATGGTCGGCGGGATGTAGGCCAAGGTGATGACTTTCCAGATGTGGCCGGCGGCGATAATGATGAAGAAATAGCTGCTGAAGGCCCAGACAATGGCACCCAGCGCAGCCATCCACGTGCGGAAATCGAAGGCGCGAAGCAGGATGTAGAAGCCGAGCATCGACGCAAAGATGTACCACACATAGTCGGGCAGCCACAGGTGGTAGGCCTTCTCGAGGAAGGTCATCGTGCGTGTGGATTCGTACGAAGGGGCAATCTGGTAGGTGGGCATGCCACCGAAGATGCTGTTCACCCATCGTGGCGTCTCGCCGTCGTGGCTGTCGCGATACTGGCGAAGTTCCACTTGCAGGCCGTCGTTAGCCGTGTTGTCGTGACCGAGGATGCGTTTGCCCTCCATCACTGGCGACCAGAAATAGGCGAAGGCGATGGCAACAAAGAGCAGGACGCACAGTGCGTCGGGGAGGAAACGTTTGAGTGTGTTCATAGGAGTGGCGGAAGTTGGAAAAGATGGGTGGAGTTGGAACCTTTGATGAGGATGGTGCGGCCCTGGGGTTGCTGGGCAGCGATGGCCTGCTTGACGGCCTCGACGTCGGAGAAGAAGCGGATGTGGCCGCAACGGCGTTGCGGCACAGCGGGACAGGATTGGGGGTCGGAAGGCTCGCTGCCGAGGCTTTCGCTTTCGCTGACGTGAGCTTCGGCCTCGCTGACGAGGCTTTCAAACTCGCTGCCGACGAGCCACACCTCCTCCAGCTTCATGCCCTGCAGGCGCTGGAGCAGGCGTTCGTGCTCCATGCGGCTGTCGTCGCCGAGTTCGCCCATCATGCCGAGGATGCACATCTTGTGCGGCGCGTCCATCTGCTCAAAGTTGTCGAGTGCCGCTGCCATCGAGGTCGGATTGGCGTTGTAAGCATCGACGATGAGGTCGTTGTGCGCCGTGTGCATGAACTGGCTGCGGTTGTTCGACGGCACATAGTCGCTCAGCGCGGCGCAGATGTCCTCTTCGCTCACGCCCATCTGCAGGCCGACGGTGGCTGCAGCGCGCAGGTTGTCGAGGTTGTAGGCACCCACCAAGTGGGTCTGGACCTCGCGTCCCAACATCTTGGCACGCAGCATGGCACCGCCCGTCACGGCCTCTGCCTCGACATAGTCGATGCGCGGGAGTCCTTGAGCCATCGCGGTCAGGTATTCATTGTCCTGATTGACAAAGGCCTTGCCGCCGTGACTGCGCAGGAAGTCGTAGAGTTCGCCCTTCGTGCGGCACACCCCTTCGAACGACCCGAAGCCCAGCAGGTGGGCACGCCCCACGTTGGTGATGAGCCCATACTGCGGTTCGACCAGCGTGACGAGTTCTTCGATGTCGCCCGGGTGGCTGGCTCCCATCTCGACGACTGCCAGCTGGTGCTCGGGCTTGAGCTGCAGCAGCGTCTTGGGCACGCCGATCGAATTGTTGAAGTTGCCCTGCGTGTAGTGGATGTTGTACTTACGGCTGAGCACGGCGGCGCAGAGTTCCTTGGTCGTCGTCTTGCCATTGGTGCCGGTGATGCCGATGATTGTCGTGCCGAGCACGCGGCGATGGTGGCGGCTGAGCAGCTGAAGCGTGCGCAGCACGTCATCGACCAGCACATAGCGTGTGTCGCCCTCGACACAGACCGTCGGGTCATCGACCACGGCACAGGCGCAGCCCTTCGCCAGGCAGTCGGCGGCATACTGGTTGCCGTCGAACCGTTCGCCTTTCAGCGCGAAGAACATCGAGCCCTGCGGACAGTCGCGGCTGTCGGTCGTGACCTGCGGATGCTGGCAGAAAATGTCGTATAACTGTTCGATGCTTGTCATGTCTTCTGATTGATAAAAAGCGGTGCAAAGTTACGATTAAGTGAGCGGAAAACAAAAGAAAAGCACGCATTTCTTTTGGGTTTTCCCGAACGAGAGTAAGTTCGACCGCAGGTCAAAGTTACGATTAAGTGAGCGGAAAACAAAAGAAAAGCCCGCATTTCTTTCTGCATATCCTCACTGTGAGGTGGTTCACTGCGCCCTGCATTCTCAGAACCACTGCCTTCGGAACAGAACGACGGTGCGGAAAAAGCTCAAAATATCACTGATATTTTTACAAATTCCATTGATATTCCTACAAATTCCACTGATATTTTTACAAATCTCAATGATATTTTGAGTTTCTTCCGCACACCTGCCCAGTTCCGAGGGCAGCCAAGGAAAGAACAAAGTGCGCACCATCCGTTTTTGTTCCGCGCCGACAGACAAATGGATGCGCGCCTTGGAAATAAATAAAAAAAACATGTTTTCTCTTTGTATTCCGCTCACTAAAATCGTAACTTTGACCTGCGGTCGAACTTACTCCCGTTCGGGAATTCAAAAGAAAAACATGTTTTTCCTTTGTATTCCGCTCACTTAATCGTAACTTTGTAGCATAAAACCACGGAATATGCAGACGCTCGACTATACACTCAACGTGGGCGGACGGCTACTCAGCCTCGACGTGCCGCGCGTGATGGGCATTCTGAACCTCACGCCCGACTCGTTCTACGCGGCGAGCCGCAGCCAGACCGAGGCCGATGTGCGTCACCGTGCCCGTCAGATTGTGGACGAGGGCGGATCGATCATCGATGTCGGAGCCTGCTCCACGCGCCCTGGCAGCACGGCTGCGACCGAGGAGGAGGAGACGGAACGCCTGCGGCAGGGCCTGACGTGGGTGCGCCGCGAAGTGCCCGACGCCGTGCTGTCGGTCGATACCTTCCGCGCCTCGGTCGCCAAGATGAGCGTCGAGGAATTTGGCGCGGCCATCGTCAACGACGTCAGCGGCGGCGAGGCCGACCCCGAGATGTACCCCACCGTGGCTCGGCTGGGCGTGCCCTACGTGCTGACCTTCCCCCGAGCCAACGGCATCCACACCTATCTGGCCGAACGGGTGCAGCAGCTGCGCGACTTGGGTCAGAAAGACATCGTGCTCGACCCTGGTTTCGGCTTCGGCAAAGACGTTGCCGACAACTATCGTCTGCTCTCCAGCCTCGAGACCCTCAAAGTGCTGGGCCTGCCCCTGCTCGTCGGCGTTTCGCGCAAGCGGATGGTCTGGCAGCTGCTGGGTACGTCGCCCGAAGAGGCACTCAACGGCACGACCGTCGTCCACACCCTGTGCCTCGTGAAGGGCTGCGCACAACTGCTGCGCGTGCACGACGTTCGCGAGGCCGTCGAGGCGGTCAAGATAACCCATGAGTTCTTAAGTTTTTGAGTTTTTAAGTATGATTGATTTTGGCATAAAAGACATCATCGACATCGTGCTTGTCGCACTGATGCTCTACTACACCTTCCGACTGATGCGCTCGTCGGGGTCGCTCAACATCTTCTACGGCATACTCGTGTTCATCGTCACGTGGATTGTCGTCAGCCAAGTGCTGGAGATGAAACTGCTGGGCAGCATCTTCGACAAACTCGTCAGCGTCGGCGTGCTCGCCATCATCATCCTTTTTCAGGACGACATACGCCGCTTCTTCCTCACCCTCGGGACGAGCGGCAGGGTCCATTCCTTCCTCAAGCTCTTCTCACGCAAGCGCACGGACACCGACATCGAGAACCCTGCCATCATGCAGATCGTGCGCGCCTGCTCCTACATGAGCAAAAACTATGTCGGCGCACTGATCATCATCGAGCGGAACATGTCGCTCAACGACATCATCAACAGCGGCGAACGCATCGACGCACTGATCAATGCACAGCTCATCAAGAACATATTCTTTAAGAACAGTCCGCTGCACGACGGCGCCATGATCATCGCCCACAACCGCATCGTCGCCGCTGCCTGCATCCTGCCTGTGTCGCACAACACCAACATACCCTCGGAACTGGGCCTGCGCCACCGCGCCGCACTCGGCATCACGCAGCAGAGCGACGCCGTCGCCATCATCGTCAGCGAAGAGACCGGCCGCATCACCATCGCCCGCCGAGGCAACTTCCGCATCGACATCTCGCAGGAAGAACTGGAACGCTACCTCACCACCGTCATGTAGGCTCCTCCCTTTCACTAAAAGTACACCCCTGTCAACCAACGCCGCGACCTCGTCGCAACCCCAACACCTCCCCCCACCATGAAGCAACTCCTCGTCCTCCTCATCCTTCTCCCCCTCAGCATCGCTGCCCAGAAACTGCCCAAACCCGCCGACGTGCTGCGCACCATGCACCTCACCAACGACTACTTCACGCGCCGGCATCCCGACCCTGCAGCCCCCACTTTTGTCAAGAAAGAGCGGCCGTCGAACCTGTGGACACGGGGCGTTTACTTCGAAGGACTGATGGCCCTGCAGCACATCGACCCCCAGCAGCGCAACGCCGACTACATCACACGCTGGGCACAGGCCCACCGCTACACGCCGCGCAACGGCATCACCACCCGCGATGCCGACGACTACTGCTGTGCCCAGACCTACCTGGAGTTGTACCTCGACAGCCTCGACACCGCCACTCCCCCACTCTTCAACCTCCACATGCTGCGCCCCACGCTGCAGTGCATGGACAACCTGCTCAAAGTCCGAAGCATCGGCGACTGGACCTGGATCGACGCCATACAGATGGGTCTGCCCGTGCTGACCCACCTCTCGCTGGTCAAAGAACTCAACGGCGAGGAAGACGCTTCGCGCTACAGCGAACACGGGTTCCGCATGTACACATGGACACGCGACACACTGGCAGGCGGCCTGCTGAACAAAGCCGATGGCCTGTGGTGGCGCGACAAGGACTTCGTGCCGCCCTACCGCGAACCGGGCGGCGGCTACTGCTACTGGAGTCGGGGCAACGGATGGGTGTATGCCGCACTGGTTCGCGCCATGGACGACGCACTGCGCAGTCCGGCAGTCACGCATTACGACGACTACAAGGCCGACTTCCTGCTGATGACCGACGCACTGGTGAAGTGCCAGCGCAAGGACGGCTTCTGGAACGTCAGCCTTCACGACGACACACACTTCGGAGGTCCCGAACTGACAGGCACCGCCCTGTTCATCTACGGCATGGCGTGGGGCGTGCGCCACGACGTGCTGCCCCGTGACCCCTACCTCAAAATCATCGCCAAGACATGGAAGGCCATGGTCAAGAAATGCGTCGATAAGGACGGACGACTCGGCTACGTGCAGGGCACAGGCAAGGAACCGAAGGATTCCCAACCGGTGACGTTCAAGTCCGAACCCGACTTCGACGACTTCGGACTCGGCTGTTTCCTGCTCGCTGCCAGCGAGGTGTATCTGCTCACAAAATAGACTCCACATGACACGCATCCACCTTCTCCTATTGTTCACACTGCTCCTCACCTGCGCCTGCGACGGAGACTCGTCGGGCAAGCAGGGCACCGCCAAAGGCCGCCCGACGTCGCAGCCCTACGAACTGCTTGTGGTCTGCAACAAGGAATGGCTCAAGACCGAGGCAGCCACGGCGCTGAAGACCATCATCGACGCCGACGTGCCCTGTCTGCCGCAGCGCGAACCGCAGTTCCGCACGACGAAGATCGAACCCTCGGCATTCACCAAGTCGTTCATGTTCTACGCCAACATACTCACCGCCGACATTAACCCCAAATACGAGAAAGCCGAATGTGGCGTGGCGCGCGACGTCTATGCCCGGCCGCAACTCCTCATCTCGCTCACCGCACCCGACCAAGCATCGTTCGACCAACTGTGCCACAGCTACCGCGAGCGCATCCTCGACCTGCTGAACGAGGGCGAACTGCAGCGCGAACGTGGGCTGCTCGCCAGGCGCTACAGCGGACTCGTGCAGCAAAAGGCGCGCCAACTCTTCGGCTGCGACCTGCGCGTGCCCGAAGCCATCAACGCCGTCAAGACGGGCAAGGACTTCCTCTGGGGCTCGTCGGAAGGGCAGACGGAGCAGTACCTGAACGTATGTCTCTACTCCGTACCCTTCAGCTCGACGTCGCAACTGACGCAGGAGGCTTTTCTGCAACGTCGCGACTCGGTGATGAAAATCAACATCCAGGGCGGCCACGAAGGGCAGTACATGGCGACCGAGCCGCGCGTCGTCCAATGCCGGAACATCGCCCTCGACGGCCGCACGGTGCAGGAGGTTCGCGGCTTGTGGGCCATGCACGGCGATGCCATGGGCGGTCCCTACGTCTCGCTGGTGCAAATCGACTCTGCGCGAAGCCGCCTCCTCATCAGCGAAGGCTTCGTCTATGCGCCCGACAAAAAGAAGCGTAACTACGTGCGACAGCTGGAGGCGGCACTGCGAACGCTCACCATCGAATGACGGCCTCCTCACCACGAATGACACGAATGGCACGAATATAAATTTTGAACCCTAACTAAGAACACACGAATGGCACGAATTGATAATATGCGAACACGACTTCTCATCCTCACACTGTTCACCTTTCACTTTTCACTCTTCACTCTTCACTTTTCACTTCCGTCGGCCACGGCCCAGACCCTGACCTTCCACCTGGGTGACGACCGTGTCGTCACAACCCCGCTGCCCGACACCTTATTATATAATAGCGCGCGTGGCTACGGCTGGGACTTCACACGACAGCTCAAAGCGTCGCACAGCCGTTTCCTCAGCGTCGCCGTCCCCGACGGGAACTACCGCGTCAGCGTCACCCTCGGTTCGAAGAAGAAAGCGGGCAGCACCACCCTGCGTGCTGAGTCGCGACGCCTCATGGCCGAAAATGTACCGACGCGAAAGGGCGAGACAAAGACCGTCACCTTCCTCGTCAACAAGCGCGACACGAAAATCCGCACCGAACACGGCGAGGAGGAAGTGCGCATCAAGCAGCGCGAACGTTCGAAGCTCAACTGGGACGACAAGCTCACGCTGGAGATTACGGGCGACGCTCCACAGGTGAAAGAAATCAGCATCGAACCGGCAGGAAGCGCGGTCACCACCCTCTACCTCTGCGGCAACTCGACCGTCGTGGACCAGGACTACGAGCCCTGGGCCTCGTGGGGACAGATGATCACGCGCTGGATGGACGACGGCGTGGCGGTGGCCAACTATGCCGAGAGCGGCGAGTCGGCCTCGACATTCATCGCCGCAGGACGCTTCAAGAAGATAGTCTCGCTGCTGCGCGAGGGCGACTACGTGTTCATCGAGTTCGGTCACAACGACCAGAAACAGAAGTTTCCTGGCGCCGGAGCCTACTACAACTTTGCCACCTGCCTCAAGCAGATGGTCGATGAGGTGCGCGGGCGAGGCGCCACACCCGTCTTCGTCACCCCCACCCAGCGCCGTTCGTTCGACGATGAAGGGAAGATTCGCGAAACCCACGCCGACTATCCCGAGGCCATGCGCTGGGTGGCACGGCGCGAGCAGGTGCAGGTGATCGAGCTGCACGACCGCACACGCACCTTCTTCGAGCAGCTCGGCGTCGAAGGTTCGAAGCAGGCGCTGGTCCACTACCCCGCCAACACCTACCCCGGGCAGTTCCGAGAACTGGCCGACAATACGCACTTCAACACCTACGGAGCCTACGAAGTGGCGAAGATGGTGGTCGAGGGAATCCGCACGTTGCAGCTACCGCTCGCCAGCCATGTCCGCTCCGACTACGTGCCCTTCTCGCCCCTCCGTCCCGACCCCGTGGAGTCGTTCCACTGGACCGACAGCCCCTTCTTCGAAGGACTGAAGCCCGATGGCAACTGATCCCCAACCACGAATGGCACGAACGGCACGAATGTAAGATGAGATCCCCTAACTAATTTCCCATAAAACACCTCAATCAATGAACACAAACAACCTTAGCCGCCGCGAATTTCTGCGGCGCATGGGGCTCGGCGCCGGCTCTGCCATGGCACTCATGGCGCTGGAGCCACTCAACGTCTTCGCCGACGACGACCCCAAGAAGTCAAACAGTACGGGGCGCATGACCTACCGCGTGCAGCACGGCAGCGGTGAACAAATCTCGCTGCTGGGCTTCGGCATGATGCGACTGCCCGACGACCAGGAAGCCGTGAACCGCATGGTCGATTACGCCATCGCCCACGGCGTGAACTACTTCGACACGGCACCGATGTATATGGGCGGCCGGTCAGAGGAACTGATGGGCAGCGCCCTCAAGCGGCACGACCGCAGCAAGATATTCATGGCGACGAAGATGTCGAACCAGAACCAGCGCGCATGGGGACTCGAGGAGTCGAAGCAGATGTACCACAAGTCCCTCGAACGGCTGCAGACCGACTACATCGACTATTACCTGCTCCACGGCATCGGCGGCGGCGGACTGGACGCCCTGCGCGGCCGATTCATCGACAACGGACTGCTCGACTACCTGATGACCGAGCGCAAAGCGGGCCGCATCCGCCACCTGGGGTTCTCCTACCACGGCGACGTCAGCGTGTTCGACTACCTGCTCGACCACAACGACGAGTACCATTGGGACTTTGTGCAGATTCAGATGAACTTCCTCGACTGGCGACACGCCGGACGTCGGGGCCGACGCGGCGGCGATGCCGATGCCGAGTACCTGTATAACAAGCTGGAGAAACTGGGCATCCAGTGCGTCATCATGGAACCCCTGCGCGGCGGAGCCTTCGCACGCATGGCTCCCGAACTGGCCGAGCAGCTGAAAGCCGTGCGCCCACAGGACAGCACAGCCCGCTGGGCCTTCCGATGGGTGGGCAGCCATCCCAACGTGCTCACCACCCTGAGCGGCATGAACCGCATGGAACACGTGGAGGAAAACGTCGAGACCTTCTCGCCCCTCGAAGTCTGCACCGACGCCGAGAACGCCCTGCTGGCCGACATCGCAGACCAGATGGCAGGCTTCCCCACCATCCCCTGTACCACCTGCAGCTACTGCATGCCCTGCCCCTACGGCGTGAACATCCCCGCCAACTTCGCCTACTACAACGACGCCGTCAACAACAGTGTCCTGCCGCTGCCAGCCAAGACGGCAGCCGACTATGCCGAGCGCAAGAAAGCCTTCAGCGACGGTTACAAAAAGGCACTGCCCAACGCCGACGAATGGGCACTCGCGTGCGAAAACTGCGAAGAGTGCCTGTCGAAGTGCCCCCAGCAGATACGCATCCCCATCCAGATGGCACGCATCGTCGAGACCCTCCGCCCGCAGCGCTGAGCCCCCGTGCACAGCCACGGCCGGACCACTCCCGAGCCACACCCCACAGTCCCCGAACGAGATTCGTCGCGTTCGGGGATTGCTTTTCCGAAAAAGCCGCAAAGGCCCCTGTCATCGGCAGATTGACAGTTCCGAAACCAGCGCATAAACTCCTCGATTCCGCCCTCCAAACTCGGCCCGTCAGCAGAAAAAACTCAGCCGATGTGCGGAACAAAGTCAAAATATCAATGATATTTTCAAAAATATCACTGGAATTTTTACAAATATCAGTGGAATTTGTAGAAATATCAATGATATTTTGAGTTTGTTCCGCACATCAACCGAGTTTGATGGGAACGGTGGCTGAGTTTGCGGTGCGGCTGAGGGGAGTTCAAAGTCAGTTGACAGAGCGATAGGAGCGCGGCGTGGTGCCCTTCAGACGGGTGAAGAAGCGGCTGAAGGAGGCGGAGTCGGCAAAGTGGAGGCGGTCGGCAATCTGTGCGACGGTGAGGTCGGTGGTGCGGAGCAGGAAGGATGCCTCCATGAGCAGGTACTGATTGATGTAATCGACGACAGTGCGCCCCGTCGCCTGACGCACGATGCGCGAGAGATAGATGGGCGTGATGTGCAGGCGGTCGGCGTAGAAACCGATGTCGTGATGGTGGCAGCGTCGGTGTGGTCGCTCCTCATTCCGGCGATGGAGATGGAGGCAGGGAAAGGTGCCTGGGCGGTGATGCCTGCCGCAGTGGGGTTCCTGCTCGGCATGGCATTCCTCTATATCCTCGACGAAGTGACGCCCCACCTTCACCTGGGCAACGACAATCCCGAGGGACCACGTTCCAAACTCTCGCGCACAGCCATGCTCGCACTGGCCGTCACCCTGCACAACCTGCCCGAAGGCATGGCGGTGGGAGTGGTGTTTGCCGGAGCCGAACAGGGGGCGACAGGCATTACGATGGCGGCAGCCATGGCGGTGTCGCTCGGCATCGCCATCCAGAACGTGCCCGAAGGCGCCATCATCTCGATGCCCATGCGGGTCGAAGGCAACAGCAAATGGCGCTCGTTCATGCTCGGAAGCCTCAGCGGTGTCGTCGAGCCGCTGGGCGGACTGGCCGTCGTGCTGCTCGCTTCGTTGCTCACCCCTGCCCTGCTCTACCTGCTGGCCTTCGCCGCCGGTGCCATGTTCTACGTCGTCATCGAAGAACTCATCCCCGAGGCCTCGCAGGGCCGCCACAGCAACCTCGCCACCATCGGCTTTGCCTTCGGCTTCGTGCTGATGATGGTGCTCGACGTTGTGCTCGGTTAATAGACTCAACACTAAACACTCAATATTGTTCATGACAGAACTGACATTCGACCTTGGTCACTACATGACTGGCAGCATCAGCCGCATCATGACCAAGACGGTGAAAGACGCTTGACCATTCCACAGAAAGGGAATCATAAAAAAAGAGAAGGGGCTGTGCCATCTGTTTGGCTACAGCCCCTTCGTTGTTGTTGGCTCATCGGTCGCGAGCAACTACTTGTCAAACCGTATGAATGTGAGCGAATGGGCAGGAATGCTCAGCGCTCAGCGGGTTGCCTGGGTCAAAGATTCCGCCGTAGATCTGGTTGTCGAAATGTTCGATAAACTGTCCGAAAATCATCGGATTGTACGTCACAGTAGGGGCATCCTTGACGACACTCACGGCATTCTGCGCCGACATCGTAAGTGGCAATAGCCACAGCAAAAAACTCTTCTTAATCATACAAAGCTCATTTTGCTGCAAAGTTAGCCTTCATCCACATAAAACGATTTCACAAACCGTTCATCCTTTTTCGGTTTTCAATCATAAAAGCGCCAGCGTGCTATAAGTAGCGGGCGGTGATGCTGTCGGGACAGTTTTTCAGACCTTCGGGCGCACCGCTGTAGAGGATTCGACCTCCCTGTTCGCCGGCACCGGGTCCCAGCTCGACCACGTGGTCGGCGGCACGGATGACGTCGAGGTTGTGTTCGATGACGTAGATCGTGTTGCCCTGCGCCACCATATCGCGGAACAGCGCGATGAGCCGCTGCACATCCTTCATGTGCAGGCCGTCGGTCGGTTCGTCGATGATGAACGTCTCGCTCTTTGTACTGAGATAAGAGGCGATTTTCATGCGTTGCAGCTCACCCCCGCTGAGGGTCGAGAGCGCTTGGTTCAGGTGCAGATAACCCAGCCCCACCTGCTTGAGGGGGCGCAGTTTTTCCTCAATCTGCGTTCCATGAAAGAAATCGCTCGCCAGCCGCACACTCAGGTCGAACACTTCGGCGATGTTCTTCCCGTTGACACGATATTCCAGCACCTCTTTATTATATCGCAAGCCGCCACAGGCTTCGCAGGTAGTTTCGATGTTGTCCATGAAAGCCATCTCACTGACGACAACCCCTTTGCCGCCGCACACAGGGCATGCACCCTTGCCGTTGAAGGCAAAGTCCGTCTCCTTCTTCTTAAACTTTCTGGCAAAGAGTTTTCGGATGTCACCCGCCACGTCCATATACGTCGCAGGCGTCGAACGCAGGCTCACACCGATGTTCTTCTGGCTGATGTATATCATAGAGTCGGACTCCCTGCGCACACATTCCATCAGCGAACTCTTTCCACTGCCTGCCACGCCGCAAATGACGCAGAGCACACCCGTCGGCAAGTCGATGCTGACGTCCTTCAGGTTGTGCAGTTTGGCATGTTTGAGGGAAATGCAACCACTCCCCACCCTCACAGGGAGGGACTGTAGGGTGGGTCCGCTGCTAAGGCTCTGTCCCGTCGCCGTTCCACTGTGCAGCAGTTCCTCGTACGTTCCCTCAAACACGATGTGCCCACCATCGATACCTGGCCCAGGACCCATATCGACGATGTGGTCGGCCAAGCGAATCATCTCGGGATGGTGCTCCACAAGGATTACCGTATTGCCGGCATCGCGCAAGCGCTGCACGCTGTGTTTCATGAGCTGGATGTCGTGGTTGTGCAGACCTACAGAGGGTTCGTCGAGAATGTAGAGCACGTCGGCGAGCGACGAATTGATATACTTCGCAATCTTGCAACGCTGCGCCTCACCGCCCGAGAGCGTTCCCACGGCACGGTCGAGCGACAGGTAGCCCAGCCCGATTTCCTCCAAAGCCGTGAGCCGCGCACCGATGGCCGCCTTCAGGTCCTCGGCCAAGGGGTCGCTGATGCTGCGCACCCACTCGTTGAGCCGTGTAATCGACATGGCGCACACCTCGGCGATGTTCCGTCCGTCAATCTTGCAACGCAGCTTCTCTGGGTTCAGACGTGTGCCGTGGCAGTCGGGACAGGTGCCCATGCGCAGCATCGGATTGAGCACGGTGGCATGGAGCAGGCCCTCCTCCGAATTGATGATGCTGCGATACATACGTGGAATCAGGCCCTCGTACTTCGCCGTCTTCGGCCAGCCTGCAGGCGGATTCTTCAGACGGATTTGCGGACTGTTGAGGAACAGGTCCAACTCTTCCGGCGTATAGTCCTTAATCTTTTTGTCCAGGTCGAACAAGCCGCTGCGGGCATAGCGGATCCAGCGCCATCCACCCTTGCCGAATGCGATGTAGTGAATCGTGTCTTCGTCGTTCAGGCTCTTGTCAAAATCGACCAGTTTGTGGATATCCAGTTCTCGGATCTCGCCCAGCCCGTTGCAGCGCGGACACGAGCCCTCGGGATGGTTGAACGAGAACGACTCGGCATAGCCGACGAACGGTTTGCCGACACGTGAGAAAAGCAGGCGCAGCAAGGCCGCGATGTCGGTGTAGGTGCCGACCGTCGAACGCGAGTTCTGTGCCGGCTTCCGCTGGTCGATGACGATGGCGATGGGCAGGTTCTCGATGCTATCGACGTGCGGACGCCCGTACTTCGGCAGGTACTGCTGCACGAACGTCGGGAACGTGTCGTTCAGTTCGCGCCGCGACTTCGCCGCAATCGTATCCATCACCAGCGAACTCTTTCCGCTTCCGCTCACGCCCGTGAACACCGTGATCTGGTGTTTCGGAATCTCCAGCGACACCTCCTTCAGATTATTCTCGCGGGCACCGCGTATGATGATTTTGTCTTGTTGGCTCATGTTCTGAATAGTTTACCGAATGCGAAGTTACGACTTTTTTTCCATTTTACCATGCCTTCCGTTATCAAGAATTTTTATGCGATTATTTAGTGGTATAACCGAGAATGCGTAATTATGCGGCAATAATACCGAATGAAAGCGGAGCATGGCACGTATTCGCCACGTCATCGATATAATAAATGTCCCCTTTAATGCCGATGAAAGCACTAAAGGGGACTTCAAATAAACGTTCTTGTTTCTTACTTCAGCCGTGCGAGGCATTCCTTAATGCGGCGCATGGCCTCGCGGATATTGTCGTCGCTCGTGGCGTAGGACATACGGAAGCACTCGGGAGAGCCGAAGGCATCGCCGCCGACGGTGGCGACGTGACCTACTTCGAGCAGATACATGGCGAGGTCGGTCGAGCTGTTGATGGTGCGCTGGCCGTCGCTCTTGCCGAAGAACGAGGAGCACTTGGGGAAGAGGTAGAAGGCGCCTTGCGGCTCGTTGACCTCAAGTCCTGGTATCTCGCGGGCGAGACTGACGATGAGGTCGCGCCGACGCTCGAAGGCCTGACGCATCTGCTCGACGCACTCCTGCGGACCGTTCCATGCGGCTTCGGCGGCTTTCTGACTGACGGAGCAGGGACCGCTGGTGTACTGGCCTTGCAGTTTGTTGCAGCCCTTGACGATCCATTCGGGGGCAGCGATGAATCCGATGCGCCAGCCGGTCATGGCGTAGGCTTTGGAGACGCCGTTGATGATGACCACACGGTCACGAAGGTCGGCGTACTCGGCGATGGAGGCGTGACGGCCTACGTAGTTGATGTGTTCATAGATTTCGTCGGCAACGACGATGACGCGGGGGTGGTGCAGGAGCACCTCTTTCAGTGCACAGAGTTCCTCGCGGCTATAGACAGAGCCGGTGGGATTGCTGGGCGAGCAGAGGATGAGGGCACGAGTGCGGGGCGTGATGGCTGCCTCGAGCTGCTCGGGTGTGATCTTGAAGTCCTGTTCGATGGTGGCTTCGACATAGACGGGCGTGCCTTCGGCCAGAAGCACCATCTGCGGATAGCTCACCCAGTAGGGAGCGGGGATGATGACTTCGTCGCCTGCGTTGACGATGGCCATGAGGGTGTTGCACACCGACTGCTTGGCACCGTTGCTGACGAGAATCTGCGAGGGCTGGTAGTCGAGGCCGTTCTCGCGACGCAGTTTATCGACGATGGCCTGCTTCAGGGACGGATAGCCCGGCACGGGACTGTAGCGCGACCAGTTGTCCTTGACGGCACGGATGGCAGCCTGCTTGATGTGGTCGGGCGTGTTGAAGTCGGGTTCGCCGACGCTCATGTTGATGACGTCGATGCCTTGCGCCTTGAGCTCACTGCTCTTCTGCGACATGGCCAGCGTGGCGGAAGGTGCCAGACGCTGTAATCTTTCACTGAGTTGTTCCATAGGGTATTTAATTGCGACTGCGTCCGAAGAAGCGCAGCAGATAGAGGAAAAGGTTGACGAAATCGAGGTAGAGCGACAGGGCTCCGACGACGGCGAGCTTCTGTGTCTCGTCGTTCACGTCGTCGGCTTCGAGCATCATCTGCTTGATTTTCTGCGCATCGTAGGCGGTCAGGCCGACGAAGATGAGGATGCCGATGACGGAGATGACGATGTCGGCGATGCCGTTGCCCACAAAGATATTGACGACCGAGGCGATGATGATGCCGATAAGACCCATCAGCGCATAGCTGCCTATCTTCGTCAGGTCTTTCTTGGTCACACTACCGATGACGGCCATCACGCCGAAGGTGCCGGCTGTGACGAAGAAGGTCGTGGCGAGCGAAGTCATCGTGTAGGCGAGGAACAGGCTGGAGAGCACTACGCCGTTGACGACGGAATAGATGACGAACATCAGCGCAGCCGTGATGAAGGAGATCTTGCGGATGGCAGCGGTGAGGCCGATGACGAGGGCAAGTTCGGCAATGATGAGCACCCACATCATCCAGCTGTTGCCATAGACGGCTTGGATGAGGGAGGGGGTTGTTGCCACGTAATAGGCCGACAGACCACTGACAGCCAGCGCACTGGCCATCCACAGATACACTTTTCGCATGAGCGATGCGAAGACTGTCGTCATGCTGGCTTCGCCCTGCGTGGTGTTGTAGTCTCGAATGTAATTGTCCATATAAAAAAGTTAAAAGTGAAAAGTGAAAAGTGAAAAGTGAAAAGTGAAAAGTGAAAAGTGAAAAGTGAAACATTAACTGACCCCTCCCCTTAGTGAGGGTATGGGTGGGGTCCGGAGGTTGGGGTTGAGTCCGGAGGGGGTGGGTCTGGGTTCCGCTCACTTGCTAAAGTGAAGGAGGTGCCCCATGCGCTCCTTTTTGGTGTGCAGGTAGCGCTCGTTGTATTGGTTGGGCTTGATTTCGATGGGCACGTTCTCCACGATTTCAAGTCCGTAGCCTTCGAGACCGACACGCTTGACGGGGTTGTTGGTGATGAGACGTATTTTGCCCACACCAAGGTCGCGCAGAATCTGAGCACCAACGCCGTAGTCGCGCAGGTCGGGATCGAAACCCAGATGGATGTTGGCATCGACCGTGTCGAGGCCCTGTTCCTGCAACTTGTAGGCAGCAATCTTGTTCATCAGGCCAATGCCACGCCCTTCTTGAATAAGATAGACGATAAGTCCCTTGCCCTCCTTCTCGATGAGTTCCATCGAGCGGTGCAGCTGTTCGCCGCAGTCGCAGCGCTGCGAACCGAAGATGTCGCCGGTGACGCAGGACGAGTGCATACGGACGAGCACGGGTTCGTCCTTCGTCCATGCGCCCTTGATGAGGGCGACGTGCTCAAGTCCGTTGCTCTTCTGGCGGAACGGAATGATGCGGAAATGACCATGGTCGGTGGGCAGGTCGGCCTCGACGCCGCGTTCGACCAGTGACTCACGCTCCAGACGGTAGGCGATGAGGTCGCGGATTTGGATAATTTTCAGTCCGAACTCCTCGGCCTTGGCTTTCAGCTCGGGCATACGCGCCATCGTCCCGTCAGGATTGAGAATCTCGATCAGAGCAGCTGCAGGACGGAGGCCTGCCAGGCGTGCAAGGTCGATGGCAGCCTCGGTGTGTCCGGCGCGGCGGAGCACACCGTTGTCCTGGGCATAGAGCGGATTGATGTGTCCAGGACGGCCAAAGTCTGTCGGCTTGCGGTTGGGATCGGCGAGGGCACGGATGGTGGCGGCACGGTCGTGAGCCGAAACGCCTGTGGTGCAGCCTTCGAGCAAATCGACGGTGACGGTGAAGGGCGTGCCGAGCATCGAGGTGTTTTCCTCCACCTGATGCGACAGCTCCAGCTCGCGGGCACGGCTGATGGTGATGGGTGTGCAGAGCACGCCGCGACCCTCGCGAAGCATGAAGTTCACCTTCTCGGGCGTGATCATCTCGGCGGGCGTGATGAAGTCGCCCTCGTTCTCACGGTCTTCATCGTCAACAACGATGACAAACTTACCCTGCTTAAAGTCCTCGATGGCGGACTCTATCGATGCAAACTTTACTTTATCCATGTATATATTTCGGTGTTTGAAGTTCGAAGCGCGTGGCTTCAATCCATTTTTTTACACATTTCGGAAATCTTTTCGGCAGTCGTCACAATCTGACGAAGGTCGCGTCGCAGGCGGTTGCGGAAGCGTGCCATGCGGAACACGAGGATGATGCCGATGGGGAAGAGGATGCCGGCCACACGGTTCCAGCGCATGTCGTGGAAGGGAGCGGTGTGGGCGTGGGGGTCGAGCACTGGGAAGGCGTTCAGCTCGCGCAGGATGTGGCGGTCCTTACTGTTGGAAAGCGAGTCAACGCAGTATTCCAGCTGCTGACTGATCTGCTCAATCTGTTCGTCACGCTTGACACGGAAGAACACATTGACGTAGTGGGGGAAACGACGCAGGTTGTGCGTATTGCGATACTCGCGGGCCTGATCAGCGACTTGCTGCAGCATGGTAGCCATCTGGGCATACTGCGGGTCGTTGATGATGACCTCCTTACGGACGATGTGGCGCTTGGTGCGGATGCCCCACAGACGGCGGAAGAAGTTTGTGTAGGCGTCGATGTTGAACACCACGCTGTCGTTGTTCGACTTCACAGTCAGGAACACACCCAGCGGCGCCAGCACGGCGGTGCTGAACCACATGCCCAGCCACGGCGGGATGGTGCCTCCGTAGGCCAAGTTGTAGCCGAGCGAGTTGACAATATAGTAGAAGATAAAGATAATGACAGCCACGACGACCGGCATACCGAGTCCACCCTTGCGGATGATGGCGCCCAGCGGTGCACCGATGAAGAAAAAGACGAGGCAGGCCAGGGCGAGGGTAATCTTCTGCCAGATCTGAATGCGGTGCAGACGCAGTTCCTTGGCATACGACTCCATGACGTCGGCCCTGTACTGCATGTCGATGGCGGCGAGCGTGGCTTTGTTCTGTGCCCGTTGCATCGCGGCAATCTGATGACTGGGGGTCATGTGGGCAAAGACGGAGTCGATGTCGATTTCCTTGGGGGGCGCAGTGGCTTTGGGTTTCTTGACAACCGTGTTGTCGTCGGCCAGTTCGTAGGCTTCGCCTGGGTTGTTGGCGGAGTTGGGAACAAAGAGCGTTCCATGCTGCATGTCGGTTGAGAAACTACGCGACACGCTATCGACCACCTGCGTGAGCGAGTCGATGCTGGTTTGCAGGTGGACAATGTCCTTCGTACGCTCAGAGTTGGAGAAGTCGGCATCCGACATCTCGAAGTTTTGGTTGAAGTCGATGATGAAGTGCTTCTGCACAAACGACTCGCGGCGGTAAGGCACCTCCTTCGTCGCCAGGGCGTTGGAGTTCAGGTTCTCGAACTGTTCGCCCTGCCACAGGTGCAACAGCAGGTGCTGCTTGTCGGCACTCGTCTCCAGCTTACCGCTGTCGGCAAGGATGATGTGGGCGTTGTTCACGCCGTCGCGCATGTTGTAGATGATGACGCCGTAGAGCACACCCGTCTCCTTATTCTTCTTCTGAACAAAGAGGTTCATGCCTTCCACTCCGTCGTAGAACACTCCCTCGGGGATGTCGAGTTCGGGCGACTTCTGGCGCATGGAGTAGAGCAGCTGCATGAGTTTGTGCTGCGCGGCAGGCGCCACGATGTCCTGGAAATAGAACGACCATCCGGTGAGCAGCACCATGAGCAGGGCCAGCGGCCGCAGCGTACGCCACAGCGAAATGCCTGCCGCCTTGATGGCCAGCAGTTCCAGGCGCTCGCCCAAGTTGCCGAACGAAATCAGCGCGGCGAGCAGGATGGCCAGCGGCAGGGCCATCGGAACGAGCGTCTCGGCGGCATAGAAGAAGAACTGCGCAATGACATCGATGCCAAGGCCCTTGCCCACGAGGTCGTCGATGTATTTCCACAGAAACTGCATCATCACCACAAACAGGCTGATGACGAAGGTTCCGAGGAACAACGTGAAGAAGTTCTTCAGGATAAATATGTCGAGTCGCTTCAACATATACTAAACCCTACAGACCCTCCCCCCAGCCCCTCCCTGCGAGGGAAGGGAGTAGTTACACCCTCCTGAGGGCACATTCTACTCCCCTCCCTCGCAGGGAGGGGCTGGGGGGAGGGTCTGTAGGGGCCGCTATTCTTTTATTTTATTTACGTGTCACGTACGAGCCGTCGCGAGTGTCGATCTCGATCATGTCGCCTTCGTTGATGAAGAGGGGCACGCGGATTTCTGCACCAGTTTCGACAGTGGCAGGCTTGGTGGCGTTGGTAGCGGTGTCGCCTTTCAGGCCAGGCTCGGTGTAAGTCACCTTGAGCACGACCTTCACGGGGATTTCGACGGTGAGGATGGTTTCGGTGGCAGCGTCGATGGTAGCCATCACGTTCTCCCCTTCCTTGAGGAAGTCAACGCCGTCGATGACATTGGCGGGGATGTTCACCTGTTCGAAGGTTTCGTTGTTCATGAACACGAGGTCCTCACCTTCCTTATACAGATACTGGAACTGGCGGTGATCCACCTGCACGTCCTCCAGCTTGGCGCTGACAATCCAGGTGCGTTCGAGCACGCGTCCGTCCTGCACGTCGCGCAGCTTGGTGCGCATCACGGTGTTACCCTTGCCAGGCTTCACGTGAAGGAAGTCGATTACTACATAGATTCTGCCGTCGATACGAAGGCACACATTTTTCTTGATGTCTCCTGCTAACATAATTGTTTAGAGTTTTTGAGTTTTTAAGTTTTTAAGTTCGTAAGTTGTGGTTGTCAAGCAGGCCAATCATCATCATACCAACGTTGATGCGGCAACTTAAAAACTCAAAAACTTAAAAACCTAAAAACTGATTCTAATTTTGACTTTTGTTTCACTTAAATCGGCTGCAAAATTACGCTTTTTCCATAAAATGACAAAAAAAGTAATGCAAAAACGTGATTTTTCTTGGTCAATTTCCCGAAAATCACTAATTTTGCACGCCGATTTGAAGGTTTAACGACATTTTTGGGGCTCAGAACACAGCATTTTGAGCCGTATAAGTGTCTGTGTTTACCGCCAAAAAGAGCAGAAAAATCATAATCACTAAAAACAATAAAGAGCAATGAAACGTACATTCCAGCCCCACAACCGTAAGCGCATCAACAAGCACGGTTTCCGTCTGCGTATGCAGACCAAGAACGGCCGCCGCGTGCTCTCTGCACGTCGCAAGAAGGGTCGCGCCAAGCTTTCTGTCAGCAGCGAGCATCACGGCAAGTAAGCTACACGTCCGCCAGACGGACTACACGAACAATAAGGAGCACATTCCACCGACGCGTGGTGTGCTCCTTTTTGTTTTGGGCGACAGCCCTGTGAGGGGTCACAGACACGAATTACCCTAATTTGGAGTTTTTTTTACTGAACGGCCAGAGGCGTTCAAATGTTAACAAACGACGGTTTTTTAACATTTCAGAGGGCTTTTTTGTGGGAGAAATTTGAGGGAAATAGGTTTTTGAACAGCGAAAAACGCGAAAAAAAAAACGAAAACATACGAAAAATTTTGGTAAAACATACGGATAATTTTAGTAAAACATCCGGAAATCAGGGATGCCCATTGCCGTAGGGGCGGGTTCCCATGCCCGCCCGATCAGGCGAAGCCTGAAAACTGAAAGAAATTGGGATAAATTCTTTGGAGAGGCAGTATTTTAGAAGACAACACGGGACAACAAAGGACAACAAAAGACAACATTTTCTTAATAATGAAATGATAAAGTTGTCCCAAGTTGTCCTTCGTTGTCCCGAGTTGTCTTCTAAAAAAATCCCCAAAAGTGTAGTTTCCTGACTAAAAATCCTTGTTTTCCGCTTTGCGAAAAGCATTTTCACGTCACAGATTCCGATTTATTTCATTTTTGTCCGCCGACTGGCTGTCGGTAGTCCGCCGTCTGGGCATCGGCAGAGCGCCGTTTACCCTGTCGGTTGTCCGCCGACGGAGCGTCGTCAGTCCGCGGTCTGCGGGTCGTCAGAGCGCCGTTTGCCGACAGTTTTGTCCGCCGTCTGCCGACGCTCAGACGGCCGACTACCGACAGTCAGACGGCCGACAAAAGAAAAGTGAAAGGTGAAAAGTGAAAGGCGAAAAGTGAAAAATAGAGGCGATATTTGCGGCCGAGCGGTCGGTCGCTGACTTCCGTGCGATTCTCAGCGAGCAAACGACGACGGTCTTAGTTGACGAAAATGCAACTAACTCCATCGGAAGTGCCTGAAATGTTAAAACAGGATCATCCGCAAAAAAACCTAAAGAAAGCGACAGGTAAACTTTATCCACACGTCAATCGTCCGAAATCCCGTCATCAATCGCCGGCACCCGACCACGGACGACACGGGGAAAAGCGCAAATTCGCCGTGCCACGTGATTTTCGCGCCCGCGCGTAGCTGATATTTGAAATATTCTTCGTAACTTTGCACGGAATATGGCGTTCCGAACGCCACACGCAACGAATCATTCAACAAAACAAGCGATATGAAACGAACAATTCTTACGCTGTGCGCCGTCATGACGATGGCTGCTGCCGGAGCCACGACCGTCGCTCCGCACTCACAAGACACGAACGCTGCCGCTGCTGCGCAGAAGAAGCCCAAACGCCCGCTGAAGGCGCAGGACGGCACCTTCGGACCCATTGATTACAAACTCGAGACGGCTGTCGTCGAGGGACGCCTCGTCGGTGCGACCGACGTCAAGGCCGTGCCCGCCATGCGCTGGGTGTTCCAGGACGCCGTGACGATGGACGAGGTCGTCACCGACCTCACCGTCATGCAGGACGGCACGTTCCGCGGCGAGGCACGGATGTGGTGCCCTGCGCGCTGCGTGCTCAGCGTGGGCGAGAGCCGCATCACCTTCTTCGCCGGTCCTGGCGAGAAAAATGTCGTCGAGGTTGACCTCCAGAAACTGCAGGCCAAGGCCAACGCCGACGAGGTGTATAGCTTCGAGGGCCGCTACGCCGGCATCAACAGCGAACTGAGCGCCATGCCCAATCCGCGCGGCCTTTTCCAGCCTGCCATCCAGCAGGCTCGGGGCAAGTCGGCGGCTGAGTACAAGCAACTGCTCACGTCGATCTACGACAATGCCGTGGCCGACCTCGAAAAGGGCAAGGCCAGCCGCACGTGCAAGGACCTGATGAAGGCCGACTGGCAGGTGGAGATGCACATCTTCCAGGCCAAGCGTGCCTTTGCCTCGCTCAGCGGTCAGAAGGACCTGGCACAGATTCAGCTGCCTGCCGACTACTACAACAACCTGCTCGACATGCACCTCGACCAGAACCCCGTGCTGCCCTACACGCTGATGAACAACGCCGTGCCCTCGGTCGTGCAGTTGCTCGCCGACGAATGCGAAGCGTTCAAGCCTGCCCTGGAATCGCTGAACAGCCAGCCCATCGTCAAGGCTCGCAGTGCCGCTGCCCAGCTCAGCAACTTCGAACCCTTCAGCGAGGCGCAGAAGGCTGAGCTGCAGACCACTTGCCCGCAGTTCTACGCCTGCCTGCTCGAAAAGAACGCTGAACTGGAGACACGTTTGGCCGAAAATGCCAAGAAAGGCGGCTACCGCGTGCTGGCCATCGAACCCGAACTGAAGGGTGAGGACGTCTTCAAAGCCATCGTCGAGCCGTTCAAGGGTAAGCCCGTGCTGGTCGATTTCTGGGCAACGTGGTGCGGACCCTGCCGTCGTGCCATGGATACCATCAAACCGCTGAAGGAAGAACTGGCCGGCAAGGTGGCCTTCGTCTATGTCAGCAGTCCCACGAGCCCCGAAGGTCTGTGGAAGAACATGATTGCCGACATTCACGGCGACCACTACTACGTGACCGAGGAGCAGTGGACCACCCTGCTCCAGCAGTTTGAGAGCCAGGGCATCCCGACCTACGTCGTCGTCGATAAGGATGGCAATGTGAAGGCTAAGCACATCGGATTCCCTGGCGTGGACACCCTCAGGGAGGAGTTGAAGAATTGAAAATTCAAAATTAAAAATTAATAATTAAAAATTAAAGGCCTGCCGACCTGGGCTCCTCTCTCCTTGGGAGGAGTCGGGGGAGGCTGAAAAAGTTAGAAACGTATATATGAAGCAATATTTCACAGGCAAGAAAGGCCTCATCTTCTGGTTCAACGTGCTGCTGGCCATCGCCGTGCTCGTAGCCATCCCCGTGGGTGTGCTCTACGCACTGGGCGTCTATACCCACCACGCCGAGAAGATCGAGGTGCCCAACGTGGTCGGCATGCCTGGCTACAACGCTGAGGATATGCTCGACGACAGCCACCTCGTCGCCGTGGTGAGCGACTCGGACTACGTGAAGGACTTCCCGCCAGGCACCGTGCTGCAGCAAGTGCCCAAGGCAGGCAGCGAGGTGAAGAGCGGACGCATCGTCTATCTCACCATCAACCGCCGCGGCAAAGCCCCCGTGCGTATGCCCGACCTCATCCGCAACGTCACCGTGCGCGTGGCGGAGACCCAGCTCAAGCAGCTCGGCTTCCACCTCGCCCCCACACAGTACGTGCAGGACGAACCCGAGGACCTGGTCATCGGCATCAAACAGGGCACGCACAACGTGTATGGCGGCGACATGGTGTCGGTGGACCGTGCGCTGACCCTCGTGGCCGGCAGCGGATTCGTCGAGGACACCCTCGAAGTCGATACCTTCGGCATCGTGAGCGACGGTGGATTTGATATTGAACTGTAGACCCACCCCCTGCCCCTCCCTGAAAGATTTATGATGGAAAGCGAATATACACAGGATATAGTTGGCGAGGAGGAAGGCTCTGACGAACTTTCAGGACTCTACGAGCACCACCGCATCGAAGCCGACAAGGGACAGTCGGCCATGCGGGTCGATAAGTTCCTGATCGAGCACCTGAGCAACGTGAGCCGCAACCGCGTGCAGCGTGCTGCCGACGCGGGCTTCATCCTGGTGGACAATCGCCCCGTCAAACGTAGCTACAAGGTGAAGCCCGGCGACGTGGTGCAGGTGATGCTCGACCGCCCGTTCTACGAAAACACCATCGAGCCCGAGGCGATTCCGCTCGACATCGTCTTCGAAGACGACCAGCTGCTCGTGGTGAACAAACCCGCGGGACTCGTCGTCCACCCTGGCGTCGGCAACTGGACAGGCACCCTGCTCAACGCCCTCGCCTGGCACTTCCGCGAGGACCCGCGCTACGATGTCAACAATCCCGAAATCGGACTCGTCCACCGCATCGACAAGGACACCTCCGGCCTGCTCGTCGTGGCCAAGACACCGGAAGCCAAGACCAGCCTGGGCCGACAGTTCTTCAACAAAACCACGAGGCGCGAATACAACGCCCTCGTCTGGGGAACGTTCGACCACGACGACGGCCGCATCGAAGGCAACATCGGCCGACACCCCAAGGACCGTATGCAGATGGCGGTGTTCCCGCCCGACAGCGATATCGGCAAACCGGCCGTCACCCACTACCACGTGCTCGAGCGCTTTGCCTTCACCACCCTCGTGCAGTGCCGGCTCGAGACGGGACGCACCCACCAGATCCGTGCCCACATGCGCCACATCGGGCACATACTCTTCAACGACGAGCGCTACGGAGGCGACCAGATCCTGCGCGGCACGACCTCGGCCAAGTACCGGCAGTTTGTCGAAAACTGCTTCCGACTGTGCCCTCGCCAAGCGTTGCACGCACGCACCCTCGGTTTCCAGCACCCCACGACGGGCCGCGAAATGGACTTCCAGTGTCCGCTGCCTGCCGACATGGAGCAGCTGATCCAAAAGTGGCGCAACTATACCAGCAATTTAGACTAAACACCCATACAGACAATGAAAAAGACAATCGCAATCGTCGCCGGCGGCGGCAGCAGTGAGCACGGAGTCTCCATGCGCTCGGCGGCCGGCATCCTCTCATGGCTCGACCCCGAGCGCTACACAGGCTACATCATCGAAATGCTTCCGGGCGACTGGAAAGCACATCTGAGCGACGGACGCACCACGCCCGTCGATCTGAACCACTTCACTTTCGAGAACGAAGAAGGGCAGACGCTCCGTCCCGACTACGCCTACATCACCATTCACGGCAACCCTGGCGAGAACGGCCCGTTGCAGGGCTACTTCGACCTCATCGGCCTGCCCTACTCCTCGTGCAGCCTGCTCGTGGCAGCGATGACGTTCAACAAATTCGTCTGCAATCAATACCTCAAAGGCTTCGGCGTGCGCGTGGCCGAAAGTATGCTCGTCCGCGACGACAGCGTCAGTGCCAAGGACGTGGTCGAGCGTGTGGGCCTGCCCTGTTTCGTCAAGCCCAATGGAGCCGGCAGCAGTTTCGGCGTGACGAAATGTAAGACCGAGGCCGACATCCTGCCCGCCATCGAAAAAGCCCGTACCGAGTGCAACGACGTGCTCATCGAGTCCTTCCTCGACGGCACCGAACTCGCCAACGGTGTCTATAAGAGCAAGGCTACAGGCATCGTCGTACTGCCCATCACCGAAGTTGTCACCCACAACGAGTTCTTCGACTACGACGCCAAGTACAACGGCCAGGTGGAGGAAATCACACCGGCACGCCTGTCGGACGACACCACGCGCCGCGTACAGGAACTCACCCGTGCCATCTACGGCATTCTGGGCGGCGAAGGCATCATGCGCGTCGATTACATCATCACACACGACGGAGGCAAGGACATCATCAACCTGCTCGAAATCAACGCCACGCCAGGCATGACCGCCACCTCGTTCATCCCCCAGCAGGCACGTGCCGCCGGACTGGAGATGCGCGACATACTGACCCACATTATAGAAGATAAACTATGACCATCCACGACTTCGACGACATCCGCCCGTTCCTGCCCGAGGAACTCCCTGCCGTCTATGACCGCTTGCTCCAGGACCCCGAGTTCCTCGCAGCCCTGGACTACGTGTTCCCTGGTATTCCGCAGGACGCCCTGGCTGCACGTATGCGCAGCTGTCCAACCAACCTCGACTTTCAGCTCACGATGGTCTATCCCATGCTGCAGCAACTGCTCAGCAAGGCCGCCACGAGCCTGACAGCCAACTTCCAGCCCATCGACTGCGAACGCCAGCTGAACCACACCTTCGTCAGCAATCACCGCGACATCGTGCTCGACTCGGCACTCCTGTCCTACGTGCTGCACGACAACGGCTACAACACCGTCGAGATTGCCATCGGCGACAACCTGCTCATCCGGCCTTGGATCAAGGACCTGGTACGTGTGAACAAGTCGTTCATCGTCCAGCGCGCCCTCACCATGCGCCAGATGTTGCTCGCCTCGGCACACATGTCGAAGTACATGCACTTCTGCATCAACGAGAAGCACGAGAACATCTGGATCGCACAGCGCGAAGGCCGTGCCAAGGACAGCAACGACCGTACGCAGGACAGCGTGCTCAAGATGATGGCAATGGGCGGCGACCTGCGCCAGCTGAACATCGTGCCGCTCGCCATCTCCTACGAATACGACCCCTGCGACTACCTCAAGGCGCAGGAGATGCAGAACAAGCGCGACGTCGAAGGGTTTAAGAAAAGCCAGCAGGACGACCTCGACAACATGCGCACCGGCATCTTCGGCTGGAAGGGGAAGATACACTACCATGCCGCCCCCTGCATCAACGAGTGGCTCGACACGCTACCCTCCGACATGCCGAAGGCTGACTACTTCCGCGCCGTCGCCGAACACATCGACCAGGAAATCCACCGCCACTATCACCTCTACGCAGGCAACTACGTGGCTGCCGACCTCCTGCTCGCCGCCGGACAGGGTCCCGTTGCCCAGTGTCCTACCTGCGGCGACTCTGCCGCAGCTCCCCACTCCTCTCACTACACGCCCGAGGAGAAGGCCCGCTTCGAGGCCTATGTCGAGCAACGACTGGCGATGGTCACCCTGCCCCACCCCGACGTCGACTTCCTGCGACGCTGCATCCTGACGATGTATGCCAACCCAGTGTTCAACCATGAAGCTGCGCTCTAAGCATCTGCTCATCGCCATGCTGTGTCTGCTCGTCAGCAGTTGCGACAAGGACGACGCCGACGACTACAGCTACCCTTCGGTGCTGACGGATTTAGTCGAAGCCAATGTCAACAGCGAACAGTTGCTCACGTCGATTCGGACCGATGCAGGCATCACCTACACCACCCCGAACCAGCAGATCAAGGCCGACCGCCCCGACACGACCTACCGTTGCCTGTGCAGCTACGAAAAGGGAACCGACAACACAGCGCGCATCTACTCCATCGAAACGGTCATCGCACCGCTGCCCAAGCCCGCCAGCGAGTTTGAGGAACTGCCGCAGGACCCCATCAGCGTCATCAGTGCGTGGCGTTCGGACCGCTATGTCAACATGCTGTTCAGCTACCTTACCCTCGGTGCCGAGAAGCATACCTTCGCCTTCAGCGAGGAGGGAAGAGTGAGCGACGAGAAAGGAAAGACCACGGTTCGCGTGCGTCTGCTTCACCAACGCCCCGAGGCAGATGCCGAGGCCTTCACACAGAAGCGCTATCTCAGCCTGCCCACCTATCCCTACGCAGCGACTTGCGACAGTGTGGTCCTCATCGTCCCGACCTTCGCCAGCGACACCGAATACCACTATCCACTGCGGTAGAAGTTCCCAAAAGGCTTTTTTCCGACCTGCACACAGTATCTTTTATATAGACTAATCATAAATTTGCACGACCCACCATCATCGTATGACTGTCTCAGAACTCATCCACACCGACCAGACTCGCACGGATTTCTCGTTCGAAGTGTTGCCACCGCTGAAGGGCAACGGCACAGCCGCACTGTTCCGCACCATTGACACACTGAAGGAGTTTGGGCCGAAATATATCAACATCACGACCCACCGGTCGGAATATGTCTATACCGAACGGCCCGACGGCAGCTTCGATCGCCAGCGCATCCGTCGCCGACCAGGCACGGTGGCTGTCGCGTCAGCCATCCGTCAGAAGTACGACATCAAGGTGGTTCCCCACGTCGTGTGCAGCGGTGCCACACAGGAGGACATCGAGTATATGTTGCTCGACCTGCAGTTCCTCGGCCTCCACGACGTGCTTCTCCTTCGGGGCGACAAGGCTCCCGACGAGAAGGTGTTCACCCCCGTGCCCGGTGGCTATAGCCATACGACGGAGTTGATTGAGCAGGTGAACGAGTTCAACGCCGGACATTTCGCCGACGGAAGCCCCATCCGCCAGCCTGGAGTGCCGTTCAGCTACGGCGTGGCATGCTATCCTGAGAAGCATGAGGAAGCTCCGAACCTCGAGTTTGACCTTCAGATTCTGCTTCGTAAGCAGCAGATGGGCGCGTCGTATGCCATCACGCAGCTGTTCTTCGACAACCGAAAATATTTCTCCTTCGTCGAACGCGCCCGTACTTTGGGCATCACCATTCCCATCATTCCTGGCATCAAGCCGCTGGCCAAGCTCTCACAGTTCAGCGTCGTGCCCAAGACCTTCCACGTCGATCTGCCCGAAGCATTGTCGCGCGAAGCGGAGAAGTGCCATACAGACGCCGAAATGCAGCAGCTGGGTGTGGAATGGGGCATTGCGCAGTGCCGCGAACTCATCGCCGCCGGTGTTCCCAGTATACATTTCTATACGGTGTCGGCTGTCGAGAGCATCCGACAAATTGCTGAAGCTATCTATTAGAGACGACCCATGAACTTTTCTGACATCATAGGACAAGACGCCCTGAAGCACCGCCTCATCGACGACGTGCAGCAGGAACGTGTGCCCCACGCACTCATGCTTTGCGGCAAGGAGGGCTGCGGTGCCTTGCCCCTGGCTGTGGCCTTTGCGCAATACCTGCTCTGCTCCTCTCGCACGGGTCAGTCGGCTGCGCCCGACATGTTCGGCGGTGGCGGACTGTTCGGCGACGAGCCAGCCGCCGCGCCTGCCGAAGCTCCTGACCGCGCCTGCGGGCATTGTCCGTCGTGCCTCATGGCCGAGAAGTTGCAGCACCCCGACCTCCACTTCATCTATCCAGTCTATAAGAAACAGAGCGGCAAAGCCTGGGTGAGCGACGACTTCGGTCAGGAGTGGCGCGAACTGTTGCTCCAAAATCCCTACATGGGCTATGCAGAATGGATGCAAGCCAGCGGCGCCACCACCCAGCAGCTGATGATATACGTCGAGGAAAGCGACAACATCGCGCAGAAGCTCGCCCTGAAATCCAGCCAGGGCGGCTACAAGGTGTGCATTGTCTGGCTGCCGGAGAAGATGCACGAGGCCTGTGCCAACAAAATGCTCAAACTGCTGGAGGAACCGCCTGCACAGACTGTATTCCTGCTCGTGAGCGAACGTCCCGACCTCGTGCTGCAGACCATTCGCTCGCGCACACAAATCATCGAAGTGCCGGCCCTGCCGCAGGACCTCATCCAGCAGACCCTCGTCGAGCGTTACGGCATTCAGCCCGCCGAAGCCAAACGCATTGCACACACCGCCGAAGGCAACATGACAGCCGCCCTGCGTGCCATCACCGACCAGGACGACTCAGCCGAATACTTCGAACTCTTCGTCTCGCTCATGCGCCTCAGCTACGCCCGACGCGTGAAGGAAATGAAGCAATGGAGCGAACAGGTCGCCGCCATGGGACGTGAACGGCAGAAAGCGATGCTGCAATACTGCCAGCACATGGTGCGTGAGAACTTTATGTATAACTTCCACCGAGACGAACTCAACTATATGTCCACCGCCGAGTCGGACTTTGCCGTGCGTTTCGCCCCCTTCATCAACGAACGCAACGTCATCGGCATCATGACAGAGCTGCAGCTCGCCCAGCGCGACATCGAACAGAACGCCAACGCAAAGATCGTTTTCTTCGACTTCGCCCTCAAGATGATCGTACTCATTAAGAACCGATAGAAGAACCAGCCCCCTCCCCTCGGGGAGGGTTGGGGTTGGGTCAATTCACTTTTAGCTTATAGTTTTTCACTTTTAACTTTTCACTTTTAACTCAATATGTCAGAACTCCAATACACTTGCTGCGGTGGCTGCTGCCGCCTCTCGGCACGCGGCTGCACGCTCCACACCGACAAGCTCAATGCCTACGACTGGCTCGCCGACCTGCCCGACAACCAGAACGCCTGTCCCGTCGTCGAAGTCACCTTCAAGGCACCCCGCAAGGGATACTACCTCAACGCCAACAACCTCGACCTGCACAAGGGCGACATCGTGGCAGTCGAGGCAAGCCCCGGGCACGACATCGGCACCGTCACCATGACCGGACGCCTCGTGCCCCTGCAAATCAAGAAGGCCAACCTCAAGCCCGACTACGAGCTCAAACGCATCTACCGCAAAGCCCGCAACGTCGATATGGATAAGTATCGCGAGGCCAAGGCGCTGGAACACGAGACCATGATCGAGAGCCGCCAGATTGCCAAGGACCTCGGACTGAAGATGAAAATCGGCGACGTGGAGTATCAGGGCGACGCTAACAAGGCCATCTTCTACTACATCGCCGACGAGCGTGTGGACTTCCGACAGCTCATCAAGGTGCTCGCCGAACGCTTCCACATCCGTGTCGAGATGAAACAAATCGGTGCACGCCAGGAAGCAGGGCGTATCGGCGGCATCGGCCCCTGTGGCCGTGAACTGTGCTGCGCCACGTGGATGTCCAACTTCAACAGCGTCTCCACCTCGGCCGCGCGCTTTCAGGACATCTCCCTCAACCCGCAGAAACTCGCCGGACAGTGCGCCAAACTCAAGTGCTGCCTCAACTACGAAGTCGATCAGTACGTCGAGTCGCTCAAGCGTCTGCCCTCACGCGAAATCGTGCTCCAGACCCTCGATGCCGACTACTTCTACTTCAAGGCCGACATCCTGGCGCACACCATCACCTACTCCACCGACAAGCACGCCCTCGTCAACGAAGCGACCATCTCTGCCCGACGCGCCTTCGAAATCATTCAGATGAACCGCGAAGGCCAGAAGCCCGCCGCCCTCACCGAGGATGGCAACCCCACGGCTCCCGTCTCGACCGACCTGCTCGACCAGGACAACATCACGCGCTTCGACCGTGCACGCAAGAAGAAGAAACGCAACGGCGGCAATCGCGAAGGACGTGCCAACAACGGAAGGCAAGGACAGTCTAATCGTCAGAAAAACAATCCACAAGCCTGACGCCATGACCCCACGCCGCGTGCTCACCCTCGCCGCGCTCATCGGTGCGACAGTCTGTCTTCTCACATCCTGCGAGAAGACAGTTTTTCGTGACCACACTGCGGACCACCCCTACACCTACCGCAGTGTCGATGCACGCGGCTGGCTGGCGAGCGACACCCTCAGTTTCGACTTCCCAGCCGCGGCTGCCGACCAAGCCGACGCCAGCCTCTCCCTCCGCCTGCTCGACAGCTACCCCTACCGGCGCCTGCAGCTCAGCCTCACCGTGCAAGAGCTACAGCCCCTGCGCCGGCGATTCACCATCCATCGACAGGTCGATACGCAGGGACACACCCTGCAGGCCGACACCCTTAGCTACGTCGTCCAGCGCATACGGACCCTCCACCGGCAGACCGTCGATATCGACCTCTTCGACAAGGAAAACCAGCCCTTAGGTTCATCACTTCCCCGCATCCGCATCGACCACAGCCTCGGCACACTCCCCCTAACCCCCGACCATCGCCACCGCATCCTCATCACCCACCGCATGCGCGACCCACTCCTGCCAGGCATCACCGATGTCGGGCTGCTCCTCCACCCGACCTCCTCCACCCACTAACCATCATTCATCCATCCAATGACTATAATAAGGTACGCGCACGCATACGCGTACCTTATTTTTTGTTCCCCATTCAGCCCCCTCGCCCCGATTTAACATTTCTCACCACTTCCCGACCACTTAGTTGCATTTTCGTCAACTAAGACCTCGGTCGTCCGTTCGCTGAGAATCGCGTAAAACTCACCGACCGACCGCTCGGTCAGAAATTTCGCAACTACGACGCGTTAACTTCCGACCCATTTATCACTTTTCACCCTTCATTTTTCACTTTTCACCTTTCACTTTTCTTTTGTCCGCCGACGGAGCGTCGGCAGACGGCGGACAAACCTGTCGACAGACGGCGCTCTGACGACCCGCAGACCGCGGACTGACGACGCTCCGTCGGCGGACAAACGACAGAATAGACGGCGCTTTACCGACGCTCACTCGGCGGACTGCCGACAGCCAGTCGGCGGACAAAAATGAAATAAATCGGAATCTGTGACGTGAAAATGCTTTTCGCAAAGCGGAAAAAAGGAATTTTTAGTCAGAAAACTCCACTTTCGGGATTTTTTTAGAAGACAACTCGGGACAACAAAGGACAACTCGGGACAACTTTATGATTTCATTTTTGAGAAAAATGTTGTCCTTTGTTGTCCTTCGTTGTCCCGTGTTGTCTTCTAAAATACTGCCTCTCCAAAAATTTTATCCCAATTTCTTTCAGTTTTCAGGCTTCGCCTGATCGGGCGGG
>ONOG01000036.1 GCA_900319385.1 uncultured Prevotellaceae bacterium
GGGGGCTTACTTTTTGAAAATTGTGTCCACAATACCTATTTATCGGCACTGCGGACACATAATTTATCGATTTTCAACTTTTAGCGGACAGCAATAATAGTGTATAGTGTTTAGTGTTTAGTGTACTGGTGAGTCAGATAGCG
Source organism: uncultured Prevotellaceae bacterium (assembly GCA_900319385.1). GTDB lineage: Bacteria > Bacteroidota > Bacteroidia > Bacteroidales > Bacteroidaceae > UBA3839. The sequence goes on from ONOG01000036.1 coordinate 144, forward strand.
CGCTAAACACTAAACACTAAACATTCAGTACACTAAACTCTAAACACTAAACTCTAAACAGAGAACACAGATGAAATACTATTATTGGAGTACAGGCCGGTGGCTGTTCGTCACTTCGTTCTTGTTTTGTATCCTCTCTACCCTGCAGCTGTCTGCACAGCCTGGCGGTTATCGGATGGCGGGTCCCTACGAGGTAGTGGCTCGCGACGGTCAGTTTGCCCGCACGAAGGGTGGCAGTGAGCGCGATATGTGGCAGGCTTGGCAGTCGGCTCAGAACGGACAGACTGACGAGGCGCTGCGCATCATCAATGCCTATGCCGCCACCCTGCAACGCTTCGACGGACACGACGCTCCGCTGTGCTGCATCCAAGCCTACTGGCTGGTGCGTGCCATGACGCAGTTGCGTGCCTATCAGACGCCGCAGTGGACTGCGATGGTGCGGCGTGCCATGCTCCCCGTGATGGACAAGTTCGAGGCTGACAGCCCCTATGCCAATGGCAACTGGGGCGCCATCGTCAACCGTCTGCGCATGGCCTGTGGTATCTTTTTGCAGGATTCAACACTCTATGCAGCCTCCAAGGACTATTTCCTGAATGCCCGCGACAACGGTTCGTTGCCTGGCTATGTGGCCGCGAGCGGTCAGTGTCAGGAGACGGGGCGCGACCAGGCACACGCTCAGCTCGGCCTTGGTGCCCTCTGCGAAACCTGCGAGATGGCTTGGGAACAGGGCGATGACCTGTGGGGCGCGATGGACAACCGTCTGATGCACGGCATCGAATACACCGCCCGATATAACCTTGGCTACGACGTACCCTTCGCCACCTGGAACGACTACACCGGTCTCTATTGCGACTGGACCGAACCTGGTGCCATGGCGCGTGGACGCATTCGTTGCATCTACGACCTGCCTTACCGTCACTATGTGGACCGCAAGGGACTGAAGATGCCCTACACGAAGAAAGTGCTCGACTTGCAGCAGAAGGCAGAGCGGCGTGGAGAAATCCAGCGCAATCCTGAGGCTGACAGCTTCACGGTGAAGGGTGTGAAAGAGGAAAAGAAACTTCATCAGCTGTTCACCTATCCTGCTCCTGCCGGTGCTCCGCTCATGCACGACTACGAAGTCTTTGTCCAGCCGCGCGGTGCCAAGGATTGGACACGCATCGACAGCTATCAGGCTCTGGTCAATGCACCGACGCCTGGCGTGGGAAGCACAGGGCACAGCATCTCGAAAGTGTCTTACTGCGTGTTCGACTTTACGGGCGACGTGTTTGTACGGGTCGTGTCGAAACACAAGAAATTCAAGACAGCCCGCCTGCGCCCCGACTATCGCGGTACGATTGCCAATGTGCAGAACGACTCGACGGTGCAGTTCCTGCTCTTCCAACCCGAAAACCTCGTCCTCGAACTCGACGGTTCGCTCACCGACAATCTGCATGTGTTCACTTCGCGTCCCCCGCAGACGAAGGAACAAACCGAGCGTGAAGCGAAGCGACAAGGGCGAAAGTTTCTCTACTATGCCCCTGGATTTTACACAGACAAAACCATCTCCGTACCCTCAAACACGACCGTTTATCTGGCTCCAGGCAGTTACTTCACGGGGACGTTTGCCATCGACGATGCCGAGAATGTGAGCATCGTGGGGCGTGGCATAGCCCGTCCTTCCGATGGCTACGAAGGTTGTCATGTGCGCCGTTCGCGCAATGTCCTTGTCGATGGTTTGGTGTTGAACACCTGTCCCATTGGCAACAGCGATGGCGTGACGCTGCACGACGTGCGTAGCATCTCCCATCCTCAGTGGGGCGACGGGCTGAATGTGTTTGCCTCGAGCAACGTCACCTACGACCGTGTGTTCTGTCGCAACAGCGACGACTGCACCACCTGCTATGCCACACGCAAGGGCTACATGGGGTCGGTGCGCAATGTGCTGATGCGTAACTCCACGCTTTGGGCCGATGTGGCACACCCCATCATGATCGGGCTGCACGGCAATCCGGCCGTGGGCGACAGCCTTGTGAACCTGCGCTATGAGAACATCGACATCCTTTGTCAGAGCGAGCCGCAGGTGGAGTACCAGGGTTGCATGACCATCAACTGCGGCGACGGCAACTACGTGAAGGACGTCACGTTCGACAACATCCGTGTGGAGCAGATTCTGCAAGGCAGCCTGCTGCACGTCAGGGTGGGGTGGAACTCGAAATACTGCACGGCTGCCGGCGCTGGCATCGAGAACGTCCTGTTCCGCAACGTCCGCTACTATGGAAAGACACTGCCGTCCTTCTCCGTCATCGCAGGCTACGATGCCCAGCACAAGGTGAAGGGTGTGACGTTTGAAGGACTTAAGATTAACGGGCGAGCCATCTATGACGGAATGCCAGGAAAGCCAGGCTGGTACAGCACAGCCGACTACGTTCCGATGTATGTCGGTTCGCACGTCGAAGGGTTGCAGTTCAAGAAATAATCTTCAGCCTATTGTTCTGCACTTTTGTTGCATGGCGAGGGCGCTCATTCACAGTCGGAATGAGCGCCCTCGCTGTTTTGAAGATAGGTTGTGATGATACTCAGAACAGATCAGAGTGGGTGCCCGTCTGAAGGAACAGTAGGGTTAGTTTTGTGTCGTTCTGTTCCCATGTCATCAGCCAGTTGGACTGAATATGACATTCCCATTGTCCTTGCCTGTTGCCAGACAGACGGTGTGGACGATACTGTGCTGGTAGGGTGCCTGAGCTTGCGAGAAGTGTAATGACTTTCTGTATCAGCCGAAGGTCCAAACCGCGCTTTTGGCAGCGTTTCAAGTCTTTCTCAAAACGTTTGGTATAATCAATTTGGTACATCGCCAAGTATCTGTTTGAACATGTCGTCCACGCTGTTTGCATGACAGACACGTCCGTGTTCAATGTCGTCCATTGCCTCGCGGTAGCCTGCGGTCTTAGTAATATCGTATTCTTTCTTTACTGGCACAGGCTTCTGCACTTTCACGGAAACTACGCCCATGAGCATCTTGCATGCTTGCTTCACCTTGCTCACGAGGGATTCGTCGGGTACTTGTAGTACGATGGTAGCCATAAAGCGTTTGTTGTTTTTGTTGTTTGGGAACCAAAGATTATTTCAGTCCGAGTTTCTTCTTGATATCCTTCGGCACAGCGTCCTTGTGGACGAGGATGTTCATGGTCTTGTAGGCGACGAAGGCTTTCGAGGCATACCAGATGCCTTTGTACTTGCCGCTTTCGCCCCAAGAGTTCTTCACCATGAAGTATTCCTTTCCGTTCTGGTCGGTGGCCAGGCCGTAGATGAGCATACCGTGGTCGTCGGTTGTCTCCCAGTTGTCGTAGGCTTCCTGACGCATTTCTTGTGTAACGGTCACTTCGGGCATCGGGCGCTGCGTGCTTTCTAGGCGACGCTGAGCGGCGTTGAGTCCGAGCCAGTGTGCCATGTCGCTGCCGGTGAGGTCGGGAGTCTTCTCTACGTCGGGCATCACACAGATGCCGTCGCGGGTGAATCCCTGCTCGCTCACGTCGGCACCCCAGGCAAAGGTGTAGCCCTGACGCACGGCGTTGTCCATCACCTGCATCAGTTCGCCGATCGGAAGGTTGTACGAACCAGCCCAGCGCCAGTTGTCCTGCACTTCGATGATGAAGGGTTCGTAGAAGGGATGGTGCGTGAACGAGGTCAGCGAAACGTAGTCGTTCATGTCGAGACCGAGCGAGGCCATGTAGCTCTGCGGGGTGTAGGTCTTGCCGTTGTGGGTAAACGTTTCAGGCACTTCGCCGAGGTAGGTGTCGAGCACGGCGTTGATGCCCTTGAACCATGCGGGCGAGAGTTTCTTCTGCTGACCCTTGGCAATGCCGTTGACCATCGGTTCGAGCACTTGGAAAAACTCGGTGAAGTTGTTGAGTGTGTCGCCATAGAGCGAACCGGTGGCAGGCATGGCTGTCTCGGGCATCATGCCGTAGTTCTTCATGCAATAGACTGCGTCGTAGAACGATCCGCCCTGCGAGAACGAGACGTCGCCGTGCATGCGGACGCTGGCCTTGGCGCGGTCCTCGTAGGTCTTGTGTACGAGGTAAGTCTCGCAGAGGTCAAATTCTCCCTTACCTTTGCGCAGGAGTTCCGACTCGAAGAAGGCGAGGCTCGAATACGCCCAGCATGTGCCCGAGCGGTTCTGATTCTTGATGCTGGTGATGGGGTTTTCCTTCACGGTGGTGAACTGGAAGCCCTCTTTCTCTTGGGCGAAGGCTGCGGCCGAGATGCAGAGGGCGGCAGCCAGGAGTGTGATTTTTTTCATTCTGAAGTTTATGGGTTTTAAGTTTATGAGTTTTCCAATTTTGAATTTTGAACTTTGAACTTTGAAGTTTCAGCCGGCAGGCATTTTAATTTTTAATTTTTAATATTTAATTTTTCACTTTTCATTTCCACTTATCCGGCGATGAAAGCCTCGACGTCCTCAGCCTTGTAGGGGATGACGCGCTTGCCGAGCATGCGGTTGCCGGTGGGTGTGATGAGGATGTCGTCCTCCAGACGGATGCCGCCGAAGTCCTTGTAGGTTTCGAGCAGGTCGTAGTTGATGAAATCACGGTGCAGACCCTGTCCGCGCCACAGGTCGATGAGGTGCGGGATGAAGTAGATGCCAGGCTCGTCGGTCAGCACAAAGCCTGGCTGTATGCGGCGGCCGCAGCGCAGGCAGTTGGTGCCGAACTGGGTGGAGGGGCGCACTTCGTCGTCGAATCCGACATAGACTTGTCCGAGTCCTTCCATGTCGTGCACGTCCATACCCATCATGTGGCCCAGTCCGTGGGGCAGGAACATGGCGTGTGCACCGGCTTCGACGGCGTCGTCGGTGTTGCCCTTCATCAGTCCGATGTCCTTCAGGCGGTCGGTCATGAGGCGGCACACGTCGAGGTGCATGTCCATCCACTTCAGGCCAGGCTTGGCTTTTTCGAGCACGAGGTCGTGGCAGGCAACCACGGTGTCGTAGATGTCGCGCTGACGTTGGGTGAACTTGCCGCTGATGGGCGTCACACGGGTGTTGTCGCTACAGTAGTTGTCGTTGGTCTCGGCGCCTGCATCGCACAGCATCAGCCGGCCCGCTTCGAGCGGACGCATTGAGGGATAGCCGTGCTGGATCTCGCCATGCATCGACAGGATGGTCTGGAACGACACCTTGCAGCCGCGCCCGTGGGCGATGCCTTCGAGCAGTCCTGCGATGTGCTGTTCGGTCACGCCCGGACGGCAGGCACGCATGGCCGTGGTGTGCATTTCGTAGCCGATGTCCATGGCGCGTTCGATTTCGGCGATTTCTTCGTCGGTCTTGATCGAGCGCATGGCGACGACGGCTTTGATGAAGGGCACGCTGGCCTGGTCGCGAGTGGCGAGCGGATGGATGCCCAGCAGGTCGCTGAGCTGAATCATGTGGTCATGACGGTAGGGCGGCAGGTAGTGGACAGCCTGTCCCTTCGCGCGCGCGTTATTTATATAGGTAGCCAGTTCCTTCATCGCGGCACTCTCGCCGATGCCCACGCTGGCGGCCAGTTCGCTGACCGAGGGCACGTAGCCTGTCCAGATGATGTCGTCGATGTCGATGTCGTCGCCGACGAGGATTTCGCGGTTGTTGTCGATGTCGATGAGCAGTGCGAGGCCGTCGCGCTGCAGGCCTGTGTAGTAGAGGAACGAGCTGTCCTGACGGAACTTGTAGGCATTGGCCGGATAGTTGGCCGGCGCATCGTTGTTGCCGAGCAGCAGGAGCAGTCCGCTCCCCATGAGCCGCTTCAGTTCGGCGCGGCGCTCGACGTATGTCTGTTTGCTGAACATGATATGACTGATTTTAAGTGGGTGAATCATTCGGGCATTGAACCCATACAGACTGCAAATTTACTGCAAATTCGCGGGCTTAGCAAGTTTTTGCTGTTTTTTTATTCCTACAAAGACGACGCGGATGGCACGGAAAGCTGTTCCGTGTCATCCGCGTGCGTCTGTGCGAAAGTGCGATTGGGCTTATTCTGTCTTGTACTCGCCCAGGCTGTGGATGAGGCCCAGATAGGTCGTGCAGAAGAAGTAATCGAACTCGCCGTCGCTGTTGGAGTCGTACTTCCACACGCCGATCTCGTTAGGCGACGACTTTTGGGTGGATTTCACCCAGAGCTGTACGTAGTCGGGGTCGGCCGTGTAGCTGTAGTCGGTCAGGGTCATCGTCATCACGTAGGGCTTTTCGACTGGCGTGAAGTTGTTGCCGTAGAGCGCGCCTTCGAGATACGAGCGGACTTTCTTCCAGCTTATGTACTGGTTCAGCTGGTTCCAGTCGCTCTTGTAATATTCGGTGACGGGGGTGGTGGAGGGGAAGTGTACCAGCTTGGCGTCGCGGTTCTCGCTCTGGCAACCCTTGGCCACATAGTCGAGCATGGCGCGTGCCATCGTCTTGTTGTTGTCCATCTGGTTGATGGCAGCCACGAGCAGGATGGGCTGGAGGTACGGACTCTGATGGATGTCGGTCATGCCTGCGGGCAGTTTCAGCTTCTTCAGCTCAGCCAGGCTGACCGGAAGGTCTTCGATCGATACCTTCACCGTTCCGAACGGAACCTTGGTGAAGTGGTAGTCAGTGGTCGAAAGATGGATTGTAAGGTCTTCGTAGGTCAGTCCGCTCTCGTCGATGCTCACGGTTAGGGCACGTGCACTGGGGTCATCGGCATCGGGGTTTACAACAGGGTCAACGTGGCCAGAGCCGCCACCCGTACCGTCGCCACCGGCTCCGCTAGGTGTGACTGGTGAATCGTCGCCGCCGCAGGAACCCGACGACAGCAGTGCCATCATGCCGGCAGCCACGAGCACTACCAGCACGTTGTTCAGTTTCATTCGCTTCATCATAGTTTTGAATTTTGTTTTGAAGGGTTAATAATAAAAATAGGTATTGTTTCTCGTTGACAAGGCTGAGGCCTTGTTTGGGATATACTTGGTTGAACATTGCAAAGTTACAAACTTTTTGCTGAACGGCAAACATTTGTGTGAATAATTTGGCAGAAAGGCGTATTTTTCATTTCAGCAGCGCTGACGGGAATCTTTTTTTCCGCCTCGTCCACTCTGCCGATGCGCGCGTCAAACCCGTTCACCCTGCACTCACGACTCAGCCACTGCTCACACACGACTCAGCCACTGCGCCCACCCGACTCGGCGGCGGTGCCGAGAAAACTCAAAATATCATTGAAATTTGTAGGAATATCAATGGAATTTGTAAAAATCTCAGTGGTATTTTTGAAAATATCAGTGATATTTTGAGTTTTTGGTACGCACAAACGGAGTTTGATGTGGGCAGTGGCTGAGTTGGGTGGGCGCAGGGGGTGAGTTTGGTGTGTGCAAAGGGCGGGTTCAGTCGGTGCAAAGCTGGTTTTTGCTGTGCGTCAGTCAGAATTTTGCATCGGCACCCCCGAAATGTCAGCGATTTGTCGTATCTTTGCAAAAATATTGTTTGTGATGAAGAAAAAGGAAGAAACCGTGTCGGCGGTCTATCAGCACGACGTGCTGGAGTTCGTGACCGTGGCTGTGCAGTTCTGCGCCTATCTCGAGAGTGCAGAGCAGAAGCAGCCCCGCGAGTTTGTCGATACCATGCTCCGGCTGCTTCCGCTGCTCTATCTGAAGGGTACGTTGCTGCCAGGTTTCGAGATGAGCGAGGAGGTCGAGCTGCGGGACTTTGTGACCGAGGAGAATTATGACATCGTGCGGGGGAACATCGCAGCCCTGATGGGCAAGAGGGACGACTTTCTCGACGTGTTTGTGGAGGACATGAAGTACAGCGACACACCCATCCTGGCGACGGTGAGCGAGAATCTCGCCGACATCTACCAGGACCTGAAGAATTTTGCCCTCAACTATCGCGAGGAGCATGAACCTACGATGCGTGAGGCGCTGGCCGAGGTGAAGGACAACTTCGAGCACTACTGGGGACAGCGCTGTGTGAACGTGATGCGTGCCCTGCACGATGTACGATACGGTGAAGAGGATTTAGACGATGAAGCTGATTAAGGAGAAGTTTGACAAGGCCGATATCGCCGCGCTGCCGAAGGTTCTCTTCGGTGGACGCATCTTCGTGGTGCTGTCCGAGCGCGAAGCCGACCGTGCTGTCGATTACCTGTTGCGGCAACCCATCCTGGGCTTCGACACCGAGACGCGTCCGTCGTTCCGCCGTGGACAGATGCACAAGGTGGCCCTGCTCCAAGTAGCGACGCACGACACAGCCTTCCTCTTCCGTCTCAACCGCATCGGCCTCTGCGACTCGGTCAAGACTCTGCTTGAGGACAATCGCGTCGTGAAGGTGGGACTCTCGCTCAAGGACGACATGATGCAGCTGCAACATCGCCGCGAGTTCCGGCAAGGCACCTTCATCGAACTGCAAAAGGAGGTGCAGATGCTCGGCGTGCAGGACATGAGCCTGCAGAAGCTCTACGCCAACCTGCTGGGCGGCCGCATCTCGAAGACTCAGCAGCTCACCAACTGGGAGGCCGACGTGCTGACCGAGGCACAGCAACGTTATGCCGCTACCGATGCCTGGAGCTGTGTCCTCCTGCACGAAGAAATCCAACGCCTGCTCCAGACAGGCGACTACCGCGTACTCAAGTTGACAAGTTGACGAGTTGACGAGTTGACAAGTTGTTACTTTAAACTTTTCCCTTTTCACTTTTCACTTTCGTTGTACTTTGTACTCTGTAAATTGTACTTAAGATGTTGAAACAAGTGTTCCTCAAATACGGCAAAGACGAATCGCTCCGCCGCTATCACCCCTGGATCTTCTCGGGGGCCATCCACCATTTCTCCGACGAAATCGACGACGGCGAAGTGGTCGAAGTGCTGACCAGCACGCCGCGTGCCGACCATCGCGGCTTCGACAACGAGTTCATCGCTGTCGGCCACTACCAGATCGGCAGTATCATGGTGCGAGTGCTCTCGTTCGAACAGGAAGAAATCAATCAGCAGTTCTACGAAAAGCGAATCAGAGCTGCCTATGACATGCGCCGCGCACTCAGGCTTGAGGGAACGTCGTACCGTCTGGTGCACGGCGAAGGCGACAACCTGCCAGGCCTCGTCGTCGATGTCTATAACCGCACGGCTGTCATGCAGGCACACAGCGTCGGCATGCACCGCCAGCGGCAGATGATTGCCGCCGCACTGAAGCAGGTGCTCGGCAATGCCATCGACAACATTTTCTACAAGTCCGAAACCACTCTGGCACACGCTGCCGAGGTGGACGGCGGCAACGGCTTCCTGCTCGGCGGCAGTGCCGACGACGTCGCCGAGGAAAACGGCCTGCGATTCCATGTCGATTGGCTGCGCGGCCAGAAGACAGGCTTCTTCATCGACCAGCGCGACAACCGCGCACTGCTCGAAAAGTATGCCCGTGGGCGTCGTGTTCTCAACATGTTCTGCTACACAGGCGGCTTCTCCTTCTATGCACTGCGCGGCGGAGCCACCCTCGTCCACAGCGTCGATTCCTCGCAAAAGGCGATCGACCTCACCCGTGCCAACGTCGAGCTGAATTTCCCCGCCGACACCCGCCACGAAGCCTTTGCCGAAGATGCCTTCAAGTTTCTCGACAACATGCAGGACGGTGCCTACGACCTCATCATCCTCGACCCACCGGCCTTCGCCAAGCACAAGGACGCCCTGCGCAACGCCCTGAAGGGCTACACGCGCATCAACTATCGTGCCTTCCAGAAACTTCCCGCCGGCGGCATCCTCTTCACTTTCAGCTGCTCGCAGGCCGTCAATAAGGATCAGTTCCGCGCCGCCGTCTTCACCGCCGCAGCCCAGGCCGGTCGCCGTGTCCGCATCCTGCACCAGCTCCATCAGCCCGCCGACCATCCCGTCAACATCTACCACCCCGAAGGCGAATACCTCAAAGGACTGGTGCTGTATGTGGAGTGACGTAGGGGACTGTACGTGGTAAAACAAGGAGCGCGATATCCATGACTGGGTATCGCGCTCCGTTTTATGAATAAGTATTTGGCAGAGACGTTATTTCTTTTCCTCTTCTTTCTTCGGTTCTTCCTTCTTGTCGCCTGACTTCTTGTCCTTTGCGTAGCGCTTGTTGAGGGCGGCGACGACTTCCTCGGTCACGTCGTAGGCTTCGTCGGCGTAGAGGACGTTGTCGATGCCGCTGGACTTACAGAGGATGAAGTCGTAACCTTTCTCCTTGGCATAGGTAGCCATGAAGGATTTGATGGTGTCGGTGAGGGCTTGCAGCTCCTTCTGGTAATCTTCCTGAAGGGAGTTGCTGAGGCGTGCTTGCAGGTCTTCGATGTCCTGCTGGAGCTTGGCCAGACGAGCCTGTTCCTTGTTGAACTGCTCCTCGGTGTATTGATTGCTCTGGGCTTTCTTCTGGAATTCCTGCACCTGCTGTGCGAAGTTGCGTCCCTTCTGGTTGATGGTGGCTTCGGCATTGGCCTGCTTTTTCTGGAAGTTGTCGCTGGCGTCCTTGTAGAGCTCATACTGGTTGGTGAGCGTGTCGATGATGACGTAGGCAATCTTCAGTGAGGCGGCTTCCTTGGCAGGAGCCTCTGTCTTGGCGGCAGGTGTTGTTTCCTGCTGCTGGTTGCATGCAGCGAAGAGGGCTGCAACTGCGATGGTGTAGAAAATTTTCTTCATATTAGAACTTTAGTTTGGAGTTTTAAGTTTTTAAGTTTTTGTTTTTTTTAGTTTTGGGGTTTTAATGAAAAAACGTTCAAGACTCAACGTGCGGCGTTTACAGGGAACTTACCGCTCGCTTACGGCTGGACGGCGGTGACGTGCGGCGAAGTCCTGACTCTGCACGCAGCCGATGCCCCGTTCGCGCATGGCTTTGTTGCCCGACACGTGGGTGTTTGGGAAGCGTCCGTTCTTCTTTACGAGAATGGTCAGGGCCATGAATGCGACGCAAAAAGCAAGAATTATGGCTGAGAGTAGCAGAAGTTTCAGCATAAATGGTTATATTTGCACGTTGTTTTGTCGTGCAAAGGTACGATATATAATTAAAAATTAAAAATTAAAAAATAAGAATTAGGACTCACCATAGCGAATTTTCATATTATTTAACTTAAACAGAGAGATATGGCTGAATTAACACCGAAAGCTGTGTTTGACATCTTCAAACAAATCAACGGCGTCCCTCGTCCGTCGAAGCACGAGGAAAAGATGATTGAGTGGCTGCAGCAGTTTGCTCAGCAGCACGGACTTCCCTGCCAGGTTGACAAGGCTGGCAACGTTCTGATTTCGAAGCCTGCCACCGCTGGCTATGAAGACCACCCGTGTGTTGTCCTTCAAGGTCACATGGACATGGTGTGCGAGAAGATTTCGTCGATCGACTTCGACTTCATGACACAACCCATCGAGAGCTACGTCGATGGTGAGTGGATGAAGGCGCGGGGTACGACGCTGGGTGCCGACTGCGGCATCGGCGATGCCCTGGCACTGGCGGTGCTCGCCGACCCGACGGTCGAGCACGGACCGCTGGAGTGCCTCTTCACGCGCGACGAAGAGACGGGTCTGACCGGTGCGTTCGAGATCGAGCCAGGCTTCATGCACGGCAAGTATCTCATCAATCTCGACTCGGAGGATGAGGGCGAAATCTTTGTCGGCTGCGCCGGAGGTGCCGGTACGACGGCTACGTTCCACTACGAGCGTGAGGCCATTCCTGCAGGCTATGTACCCCTGCGCATCGCGGTCGATAAGCTGACGGGTGGTCATTCGGGCGACGACATCAACAAACGGCGTGCCAATGCCAACAAAGTCCTCGCGCGTTTCCTATATATAGTATGGGAGAAGTACGACGCACGTCTCGTCACCATCAAGGGCGGAAATCTGCACAATGCCATTCCGCGCGATGCCGAGGCTGTCGTTGCTGTGCCCATGAAGGACAAGGAGGCAGTGCGTGTCGATTTCAATCTGTTTGCAGCCGACGTTCAGGCCGAATTCCATGTTGAGGAACCCACGATGGAGTTCACGATGGAGTCGGTCGAAGGCTGCACAGATGCCATCTGCCAACCCGTAGCCCGCAATCTCGTCTTTGCGCTCGAGGCTCTGCACAATGGTATTCTGGAGATGAATCAAGACATCACCTGGCTTGTCGAGACCAGCTCGAACCTTGCCAGCATCCGCACTCTGGACGACACCATCCGCATCGTCACCAGCCAGCGAAGCACCACGATCAGTGCGCGCGACAACATGTGTCGCACCATCGCTGCAACGTTCCGCCTGGCTGGCGCTGAGGTCGAGATTGGCGAAGGCTACCCAGGCTGGAAACCCAATCCGCAGTCGCACCTGCTCGAAGTGACGGTCGATGCCTACAAGCGTCTGTTCGGCAAGGAGCCCCTCGTGCGTGCCATCCATGCAGGCCTCGAATGCGGCTTGTTCAGCGAGAAGTATCCTGGTCTCGACATGGTGAGCTTCGGTCCGACGTTGCGCGGTGTCCACTCGCCCGACGAGCGTCTCGAAATCAAGACTGTGGACATGGTTTGGCGCCACCTCGTCGAGGTGCTCCGCTGCCTCTGATGCCCTGTCCATCGCTCAGGTTTAGCTGATTGACAAACCTTGTGCATACAAAAAATGCAGCCTGCGAAGGCTGCATTTTTTTCTTGTTCATACCTAAAATAATTCTAATAAGAGATGACAGAACGATGTTGGTCATGCTCTGTCATTGCAAGCGGTTGTTGACCATGTTGGTGCGGCTCACGCTGATTTCGCGTGTGTCGGCATGGCCGTCGAGGGTGATGGTCTGCGTGCCCCACGCCTGCAGGTTGAGGTGACGAACATCGAGGTTGAGGTCGGTCGTACCTGTACCATCGGCCAGGATGAGGGCGTCGTCGGCATCGATGAGGGCGAACTTAGCCGTGGAGGCAGCCGCCGAACTGTACTTGAATTGTTCGCAGCGGATGGTGTCGGCCTCGATGGATCCCCCTCCCTGATTCCCGAGGGTGAGTTGCTGAGCCGTGAGGATGCCGCAGAGGTGGATGGCGGCTTCGTTGTAGTTGGACAGAATCGTGAGGGTGGGGGAGGTGATGACGAGCCGTGCTGGCAGTTGCGTGTCCTCAGTCTTTTGGAGAATAGTGAGTCCGGCGTCGTCGAACTGAAAATCAAAATGGTTGGCGAGCAGCGGATTCCCGACGAATGTAACACTGCACGGCCCTTCGCGCCACTCGATGTCGAGCGACGAAATGTTGTTCACTTGCTGAAACTCTTTGCCGACCTCGATGGTGGTTTTCGTTTCAGTTTCAGCCTCTTCCGTTCTATTTTCCGACTGTGGCTCACCCTGCTGTCCCTGGTTCGTTTTCTTTCCCTCGTTGCAGGCACAGAGAGTGAGTAGCGAGAGCACAAACAGGGTGTGAACTGTGCGAATTTTCATTGTTTTCATATTTTTGTGGCAAAGTTAGTGGAAAAAGTCGGAAAATTGCACTATCTTTGCCAATAAATTAAACACTACACGCATTATGGCAGTACAGAACGACTACATGACGGTGGCCTACCGTCTCTATGTGAGAGAAGAAGGGGAGGACGAAGAACTGCTCGTCGAGATGTGCACGAAGGACAAGCCCTTCCGCTTCATCACACACCTCGGCTGTGTGCTTCCCGCATTCGAAGAGGCGATGGAACCGCTGCAGGCTGGCGACGAGTTTAATATCGTCATACCGAAGGAGAAAGCCTATGGCGACGTGGACGATGCGCGCATCTTCGACGTCCCGAAGGATGTTTTCACGGTTGACGGGAAGTTCGACGCCGAGAACATCTACGAAGGAAACATCATTCCCCTGCAGGACACCGACGGACAGCCTTTCAGTGCTACAGTGATCGAGGTGAAGCCCGACGCCGTCACCATCGACCTCAACCATCCGCGTGCCGGACAGGACCTGCACTTCCGCGGCGTTGTGGTCGAGAAGCGTGAGGCTACCGCCGACGAAATCACCGGCATGGTCAACATGATGGCCCACGACACGTGCGGCTGCGATTGTGGCTGCGACGACTGTGGCGGTCATGGTCATGGACATGGCAAGCACGACCACTGCGGCTGCGGTCACTGCCATTGACCTCTGAACTCTTGAGTCATGAGAAATGTGTTCGGAAATATCCTGACGCTCACCACCTTTGGCGAAAGCCATGGCGAAGCCGTCGGCGGCGTGATTGACGGAATGCCGGCCGGTGTCGCCGTTGATATGGATTTCGTGCAGCACGAGCTCGACCGTCGTCGGCCTGGCCAGAGCCGCATCACCACGGCACGTCAGGAGGCAGACCATGTGGAAGTGCTGTCCGGCGTGTTCGAGGGAAAGACTACGGGCTGTCCCATCGGTTTCGTCGTGCGAAACGACAACCAACACTCGCAGGACTATGACAATCTGCGCCGACTCTTCCGTCCCTCTCATGCCGACTATACCTATACGCAGAAATACGGTCTGCGCGACCATCGCGGTGGCGGACGTTCGTCAGCCCGCGAAACCATCAGCCGCGTCGTCGGAGGTGCTTTTGCCAAACTGGCCCTGCGCCAACTCGGCATCAACGTCATCGCCTACACCTCGCAGGTGGGCAGCATCAGCCTCGGTCGCGACTATCGTCAGTTCGACTTTTCCTTGATTGAAACCAATCCTGTCCGCTGTCCAGACCCCGCCACGGCGAAGGCCATGGAACAGCAAATCCTGGACGTGAAAGCCGAGGGCGACACCATTGGCGGTGTGGTCACCTGCATCGTCGAGGGTTGCCCCGTGGGATTGGGCGAACCAGCCTTCAGCAAACTTCACAGTGCGCTCGGCAGTGCGATGCTCAGCATCAATGCCGTGAAAGGATTTGAGCTGGGCGACGGATTCGACATCTGTGCCCGTCGCGGCAGCGAAGTCAACGACATCTTCTACAACGCAGGCGACCATATCGGCCTGCGATCCAACCACAGCGGCGGCATACAGGGCGGCATCTCGAACGGACAGGACATCGTGATGCGCATTGCCTTCAAGCCCGTCGCCACCTTGCTGCGCCAGCAGCCCACGGTCGATCTTGACGGCCAGGACGCTATGCTCGACATGCGCGGCCGCCACGACCCCTGCGTCGTGCCTCGTGCAGTGCCTATCGTCGAAGCAATGGCCGCCATGACCCTGCTCGACTTCTATCTCTTGAACAAAACCGTAACCTTATAAATCTACACAATGAACAAAGTCATTCTTATCGGCAATGTCGGCCAAGACCCGACCGTTCGCTACCTTGATGGCGGTGTTTGTGTCGCATCCGTACGCCTCGCCACGAGCGAACGCGCCTACACGCTGCAGAACGGCACGCAGGTGCCCGAACGCACGGAGTGGCACGAAGTGATCTTCTGGCGTAAACAAGCCGAAACCGTAGAAAAGTATGTCCACAAGGGCGACAAGCTCTTGGTGGAGGGAAAGATACAGTCGCGCACCTACATCGACAAACAGGGTGTGCAGCGCCGCGTGGTGGAGATTATGGCCGAGAACATGGAGATGCTCACTCCACGCCCACAGGGTGGTCAGGCACAGGCAGTTGCAGGGCAGCAACCCGCAGCCGCTCCACAGCCCCAGCCCGTGCAGCCCTCCACGCCTGCAGCTGTGTCGCCCCAGGAAAATAACGACGAAGTTCCCTTCTGATGCTATATTTTGACAAAACACAGGACGGCTGTCGCATTGCCATCTGGCACGTCACCGAGTCCGTCGATGAACTCCTCACGCTCCTGCCCGACGAAGACCTCGTCAGGGATGAGGCCTATGCACGCTTCCACAGCGAGGGCCGCATTCTTGAGTGGACTGCCGTGCGCGTGCTGCTCTACGACATGCTCGACCGCCAGGTGCCCATCCTCTATCACGACAACGGTGCGCCCTATCTGCCTGAGTACGAGCATCTGGACATCAGCATTTCCCACACCCGTGGCTACGTGGCTGTGGCTCTGGCCGAACAAGGCGAAGTCGGAATCGACGTCGAGCAGATGGGTGCGAAGGCAGAGCGCGTGCGCCATAAGTTCATTCGCGACGACGAAGAGGCCGACACTCAGGTGAAGCTCCTCCTCCACTGGTCGGCCAAGGAAACCGCCTTCAAGATTCTGAACCGCAACAACGTCGATTTTCTCAAGCACCTGCGGGTGATGCCCTTCGAACTTACCGCCGACGAAGGTCGTTTCCAACTTCAGGAAACCAAGACCGACGACGAGCAAGTCCTCAATATCGACTACAAAGTCTTCCCCGACTTTGTGCTCACCTATTCTCATATTACCGACTAACGACAGACGATGAATCAGAAACCCATATTCATTGCAGGCCCCTGCGTCATCGAATCGACCGATGTGCTCGACACCGTGGCCAGTGAACTGGTGCGGCTGAACCGCAAGTTCGGCATCGACATCATCTTCAAGGCGTCGTTCGACAAGGCCAACCGTACGTCGCTCCATTCGTTCCGTGGCCCAGGCCTGGAGCGCGGTCTGCGTATGCTCGCCGACGTCAAGGCGAAACACGGCCTGCGGCTGCTCACCGACATTCACGAAAGTTATCAGGCACAGGCTGCCGGCGAGGTGGTCGATGTGCTCCAGATACCCGCCTTTCTCTGCCGCCAGACCGACCTGCTCGTGGCTGCGGCACAGACCGGACGCACGGTCAACGTGAAGAAAGCACAGTTCCTCAGCGGACTCGACATGGAGTTTCCCGTGCAGAAAGTGCGCGAGAGCGGCAATCCGAACGTCTGGCTCACCGAGCGCGGCAACATCTATGGCTACAACAACCTTGTGGTCGATTTCCGTAATATCGCCGACATGCACCGCTGGACCGACACCGTCATCATGGACTGCACCCACTCCGTGCAGCGTCCAGGTGCGGCAGGTGGCAAGACGGGTGGCAACCGCGAGTTCATTCCCGCCATGGCCTTGGCAGCCAAAGCCTTCGGAGCCGACGGCTATTTCTTCGAGGTGCATCCCGACCCCGATCACGGACTGAGCGACGGTCCCAACATGCTGCCGCTCAGCCAGCTCGAAAGCGTCGTTGCCTCGCTGTGCGGGGAATGTGGAGCGTGAAGGCTTGGAACGTGCGGCGTTGGCTGTTGACCATTGCCCATTGATGAAAAGTCACCAACCGGTAGGCCAATTTTTAATTTTAATTTTTAACTTTTAATTTTCTCATTCGTGACCAACATACGTACATTAGCTGAAAACTGTTTCCGCGACGAGGCCCAGGCACTCCTCGACATGATTCCGCAAATTGACGAAAACTTCGACCGAGCCGTCGAACTTATCTTCCGTTGTAAGGGTCACGTCGTCGTGACCGGTGTGGGCAAGAGCGGACACGTCGGTGCCAAAGTCGCCGCCACCCTCGCCAGCACGGGCACCCCCTCGGTCTATATCAGCGCGCTCGACGCCATGCACGGCGACATGGGCATGATCGTTCCCGACGACGTCGTGCTGATGCTCTCCAACAGCGGCAACACCGACGAACTGCTGCGCATCGTCGCAGCCCTCGAGCAGCGTCACATCCCCATCGTCTCGATGACGGGTCACAGCGACTCGCTGCTGGCACGCCATAGCGACGTGCACATCCCCGTGCGTGTCGAGAAAGAGGCCTGTCCGCTCAACCTGGCGCCCACCTCATCGACCACAGCCCAGATGGCGATGGGCGACGCACTGGCCATTGCCCTCATGGAGTTGCGCCACTTCAAGGCAGCCGACTTCGCCTCGTTCCATCCTGGAGGCAGCATCGGCCGCAAGCTCGTCACCC
The DNA here is from genome assembly GCA_900319385.1 of uncultured Prevotellaceae bacterium. Taxonomy (GTDB): domain Bacteria; phylum Bacteroidota; class Bacteroidia; order Bacteroidales; family Bacteroidaceae; genus UBA3839. Next base: position 17,843 of record ONOG01000036.1, read on the forward strand.
GTGTCAAGGACGTGATGTACACCGAGAACTTTCCCATCATTCCGCGCGACATGCTACTCGTCGATGCTCTCGTCGATATCAGCAGCGGCAAACTCGGGTTGGGTATCGTGCTCGACGACGAAGAGCGTGTGCAGGGCATCATCACCGACGGCGACATCCGTCGAGCCGTGGTCAACCGCCGTCAGAACTTCCTCTCGGTCAAGGTGGAGGACGTCATGACCCTCCATCCCAAGACGATTAACTCCGAGGCCAAGCTCGCCCAGATTCAGCAGATGTTCCGTCGCCACAAGATTCACTCGCTGCTCGTAGTCGATGACCAGCAACACCTCATCGGCATTGTCGATTACTTCGCCATCATGAACGGGTAGGCTACGCAACGTTCTTCACCACAAGGCTGTGTCAACACCCCGACACAGCCCTTTTTTTTGATATCAACGGCCACAGAAACACAGCGCATCCGCATTTCAAATCCACCGGCGCCGCACAGGAAAGTCATCTGTTGCACGGAGAAAACTCGAAATCTCATTGAGATTTGTAGAAATTCCAATGGAATTTGTGAAAATCTCAACGAGATTTTCACAAATCACACTGAGATTTTGAGTTCTGTCCGAACACAGTCCAAAAATTGACGGCACAGCCGCCGAACACAGAACGCCCACGCTCCCAGTTTAGGATGCCGCGCTACGTCTGCAGCACGTACAATTAAAAATTCAACTTTCGGAAGTTGTAAACCGTCGATGCCCCGATGGGGCTTTGCTGCGCTACATTTCATTTCTTCCGAAACTTAAATAAAAAAATAACCCCCTGCAAACACTTAATGCTTGCAGGGGATTTTGTATATACTCCCCTCCCTGCAAGGGAGGGGTAGGGGGTGGGTCTGGAGGGGCAGGGGGTGGGTCCTGTAGGAGCCTTTATTCCGCCCTGTTGTTCTCGTCGGGGAACACGACTTTGGGCTGGAAGGTCTTGGCCTCCTCGAAGTCCATGAGAGCGTAGGCAATGATGATGACCGTGTCGCCCACCTGCACCTTACGGGCAGCCGCACCGTTCAGGCAGATGCTGCCCGATCCGCGCTCACCCTTGATGATGTATGTCTCGAAGCGTTCGCCGTTGTTGTTGTCAACAATCTGCACTTTCTCGCCGGCGATGAGGTCGGCAGCGTCCATCAAGTCCTCATCAATCGTGATGCTGCCCATGTAGTTGAGGTTGGCCTCGGTCACATGTGCGCAGTGCAACTTCGATTTCATTACTTCTACTAACATAGCTTCTCTCTTATTTGTATCTAACGTTGTCAATCAGACGTACGGGCAGGTGGCCGCAGAACACGGTGATGCAGCCCACGATGTCGTTGCTGTTGTCCCACGACGTGAGGCTCTCCAGCGAACGTCCGTCCACGATTTCGTAGTATTGCACTTCGAGTCCGTCGAGGGCGTTGAGCGTTTCTACCACCCACGCCTTGGTCTCGGCCAGTGTGTGGCTCTTGGCATAGTGACGGCTGATGAAGAGAACGCGCGAGATGTTCACGGCCAGTTCCTTCTCCTCAGCCGAAAGCAGGGTGTTGCGGCTGCTCAGTGCCAGTCCGCTCTCTTCACGCACGATGGGGCAGGGAATCACCTGAAGCTTGAACTGCAGGTCGTCCACCATGCGGCGAATGACTGCAATCTGCTGGAAGTCCTTCTCGCCGAAGTAGGCGCGGTCGGGCTCGACCATCATGAACAGTTTGCTCACCACCTGGCACACGCCGTTGAAGTGTCCAGGACGGAAACCTCCCTCCATCACGGTGTCGGTGGGGGGATAGGAGAACGTGCGGGTGTCGGGTTCGGGATAGACTTCTTCGACGCTCGGAGCGAAGGCTATCGTTGCGCCGATGCCTTCGAGCAAGGCACAGTCGGCTTCCAGCGTGCGCGGATATTTGGCCAAGTCCTGCTTGTCGTTAAACTGGGTGGGGTTGACAAAGATGCTCACCACCGTCACGTCGTTTTCCTTCACGCTGCGACGCACGAGCGAAGCATGTCCCTCGTGCAATGCACCCATCGTCGGCACAAGTCCGACGCTCTTACCCTGGGCACGGAAGTCGGCAAGTGTTGCCTTCAAGTCGCGAACCGTATGTATGATTTTCATGCTTTACAAAAAAAGATTTGTGATCCGGTTGGGATTCGAACCCAAGACCCACAGCTTAGAAGGCTGTTGCTCTATCCAACTGAGCTACCGGACCGACCTTGTTGCACCAAAGTGGCTGCAAAGGTACGACAAATAATTAATAATTAAAAATTAAAGATTAAAAATTGACACGGCACGGGTCAAAATAGTATATTTTGTGCATGGCTGACCACCGTGGATAGCACAAACAAAGGGCACCCTGCAAGGTGTTGGATGCAGGGTGCCCCTTCTTAAATTGTCGATGTCGAGCTATGGCTTAGCACTGAGCGAGCTTTCCGTCCGAGCCGAGCACATTCACAATCTTGTGGATGTACATCTTCTTCATGTTCTCGCGGGCAGGCTTGAGGTACTGGCGCGGGTCGAAGTGCGAAGGATTCTCGGCCAGGTGCTTGCGGATGGCAGCCGTCATGGCCAGACGCGAGTCGCTGTCGATGTTAATCTTGCAGACAGCCGACTTGGCAGCCTTGCGCAGCTGCTCTTCAGGAATACCGATGGCATCGGGCAGCTTGCCGCCATACTTGTTGATGGTGGCAACTTCTTCCTGTGGAACAGACGAAGAACCGTGGAGCACGATGGGGAATCCAGGCAGCTTCTTCTCAATCTCCTCGAGCACGTCGAAGGCGAGTGGGGGAGGAACGAGCAGACCTGTCTTCGGGTCGCGTGTGCACTGCTCGGGTGTGAACTTGTAAGCGCCGTGGCTTGTACCAACCGAGATGGCGAGCGAGTCGCAGCCGCTGCGGCTGGTGAAGTCGATCACCTCTTCGGGCTTGGTGTAGTGGCTCTCGGCAGCAGCAACGTCGTCCTCAACACCGGCGAGCACGCCGAGCTCAGCTTCAACGGTCACGTCGTACTTGTGAGCATACTCAACCACCTTCTTCGTGATGGCGATGTTCTCCTCGTAAGGCAGTGCGCTGCCGTCGAACATAACGCTCGAGAAGCCCATGTCGATGCAGTCCTTACAGATTTCGAAGCTGTCGCCGTGGTCCAGGTGCAGCACGATTTCGGGATGCTCGCAGCCGAGTTCCTTAGCATAGGCAACAGCACCTTCGGCCATGAAGCGCAGAATGGTGGCGTTAGCATAGTTGCGTGCACCCTTCGACACCTGCATGATGACAGGCGACTTTGTCTCGACAGCAGCCATGATGATGGCCTGCATCTGTTCCATCGTGTTGAAGTTGAAGGCAGGGATAGCGTAGCCACCCTTGACGGCTCTTGCGAACATATCGCGTGTGTTCACAAGACCAAGATCTTTGTAATTAACCATAATATTGTTTTGAATTAAACTAAAAAAGTTTCTCAAACCGACCACCTTGCGGCGGTTTCCAACTGCAAAGATACGGCAAATTTTTGGCCTTTCCACTGCTGCAGGGCATTTTTTTCGTGAGAGAGTCGATTTTTATAGATTTTTTTCGTTTCTTTGCGTCGTAAAACGACTGAATATGGAACGTCGACATTACATTTTTCTATTTCTCACACTCTTGCTGCTCGTGACCAGTTGTCGGAAAATCACGATACCCGAGACGACCGACGGCGAAGGGACAGGCGTCACTGACGAACAGCCTGAAGGTCCGATCGATTTCCACGGCTACGAGTCGCTCGATGACTACCTCACCCACTACGGCTCCACCGAGCAGCCCATCCCTTGTGCCGACCTCCTGCCCGGAGGTTGTGTCTATCGCAGCATCATGGAGGAGGGAGCACTCGCCAAGGTGCAGAAGTGTTGGGTCGAAGGGGTCATCGTCGGGGCTGTCGATGGCACCACGATGAAGCGCACGGTCTTCGGGACAGCAGGCTTGATCGAATCGAACATCGTACTGGCACCGACCGCAGACGAGACCGATTACCAACGCTGCCTGCCCGTGCAACTCTCCGGCAGCACGAAGGCGCTGAAAGAGGTGCGCAACGCACTCAACCTGGCGCTCAATCCCGACAATCTTGGCTTTACAGTGCTTGTTAAAGGAGAAATATCTAATTATCTGGGAACCATAGGTGTTAAGAATGCAAACGACTGGTACTTTTATCTGGGCGATGAACCTGATGATCCCGACCCGGACACTCCGTCCGACACACCGATTGACCCCGATGATGACGACCCCGTGGATCCGTCGCCACCCAGCGACGAGGATGTAACCTTTAATAGCCTTGACGAGTATCAGGACGTGTATGGCAGCGAGGAGAACCCCATTCCAGTTAATCATCTGCTGGAGGGTAAATACGTCTATAGGGAACTGTCAATGGGTGACCACTACACTTCTCTCCTCAGCGTGTGGGTCGAAGGATATATCGTAGGCTATGTCCCCACGAATAGCATGGCGAAAGCTGTGTTT
>ONOG01000009.1 GCA_900319385.1 uncultured Prevotellaceae bacterium
AATGACAATACAAGAATTTCGTGATTACATGGCATCGGGCAAACCCGTCGTTGGCGGTGGTGATGTCCACATGATGTTCCATCAGCTGTCGCAGGAGGCTTTGCAGATAACGGCTGAGATTAACGGAAAGTATCATACTCCAGAGCAGCTGCACGATTTGCTGGAACAGCTTTGGGGACGTGAAGTGCCCAAGACAGTAGGCCTGTTCCCGCCGTTCCATACCGACTGCGGCAAGAACACTATCGTTGGCGAGCGGGTCTTCATCAACATGGGTTGTAAGTTCCAAGACCAAGGTGGCATCACCATTGACGAGGGCGCACTCATTGGTCACAACGTCGTGCTGGCAACCATCAACCACGACCTTGACCCAGCTAAACGTCAGAGTATGTCGTATGCTCCCATCCATATTGGCAAGAATGTCTGGATTGGAGCCAATGCTACCGTCCTTGCAGGCGTGACTATTGGTGATGGAGCAGTTGTAGCTGCTGGTGCAGTAGTGACAAAAGACGTTGAGCCCAATACGATAGTTGGGGGTGTACCTGCCAAAGTGATAAAAAGGATAGAGATAAAAGACAGATAAATCGGAATTTATTGATATGATTATAGTCTGAAAATACGAAATGCATGACATTATGAAAAAAAAGTTTCTTGTTCTTTTGATTATTGTGGCAATCCTAATCCTCGGAAGCATCGGAGTTTATCTTTGGACTAACGATATGATTTATTTTAGCGGTAAAGATGTTGATGGCATTTACGTTGAAGAAGAGTTAAGGATTGCAACCGACGACTATTATGGTATCAGTTATTGCAAGTTGCTCAAGAAAGCTATTGATGGTAATCAAGAAGACATCAAAAAAATAATGCTATTGGATTTCAGCGGCGCAGGAGCAGCTGGTTATGATCATGGAGATGTCCTTGTGAAACTCATAGACCGCCTTGGTGAAGAGACAATTATATCTTCTTTGGGAAACCAACTGACCAAGAAGGAAAAAAGAGGAATAGAATCTTATATCGCAGTTGGATTGGAATATGGCAACAATCCTCATCAAGGAAAAAATCCCGATGAAGCATTTCCTTTTTTATATGAATATCTATTAAAAGACAGATAGAATCATATAAATTCCAATTTAGCGAACAGCTATCAGTTGGCAGCGCCCCACCTTGACACCACTTGTTGATTATTTACATGCATCTCTTTTAGTCCTCCTTTACGGTGTGTGCTTAACCGCCCTTGGCGAGGAAACGAAGGATGAAATCCAACACATGCAGCAACGTTTACCATCGAAAAATGCATTTTTTGACGCCAATTTTGTATTTGCGAAGAAAAAAGAGGTGAAAGTTTGATTTTTTTTGCGTAACTTCGCGGTTTGAAAGGAAAGAGAAACAACGAAAACGTACGGAATGGACCAGAAAGAACGGGGTATTTTCGTTTTTTTAGAGAAGTTCCGTGGTTGTTTGTTGTACCCCGAAGAGAAAGAGAACGTTTTCGTCCTGCCAAATGAGCAAAGCCAAACTTGTTTGAGCTATATCAAGCAAGGAGTAAGCGGATGAAATCAAAACGAAGGATGAAATCTAATGTTTTTCTGAAACGAAAAATCAAGAAAAAAACAGAACTAAAATGAAACTGATTCCAACTTTTGCCTGGAACAAGAGCATGCACCTGATGACGAAGGACAGCAAGGCCTTCATGGAGCAGCCCTGGGCTTCGGGCGGCATACTGATTGTATGCGTCATCATCGCCATGTTGCTGGCCAACCTACCTTGGACGGCAGAATGGTATCGCGGTTTTCTGGAAACTCAACTCTCGATGTCGATTCAGAGTCCCACCGACCCCGAAACGGGACAACGCGTCATCGACTGGATATTCCCTCACGGGATGACCGTCGAGCGCTTCATCAACGACATTCTGATGGTTGTATTCTTCTTCACCGTCGGCCTGGAAATCAAGCGTGAAGTGGTGTGCGGCGAACTGTCGTCGATGAAGAAGGCCATGATGCCGGTCATCGCAGCCTTAGGCGGTATGGCAGTGCCAGCCATCATCTACACGCTGTTCAACCACAGCACGCACGGAGAGAGTGGTTGGGGAATCCCGACGGCAACCGACATTGCATTTGCCGTCGGCATCATGTCGATACTCGGCAACCGTGTGCCAGTGTCGCTGAAGGTCTTCCTCACTGCGTTGGCCATTGCCGACGACCTGGGTGCCATCCTCGTCGTAGCCTTCTTCTACGGCGGAACCATCAACATGCTGCTGCTGTCCATCGCCCTCTTGCTGGTGGCAGGCGTGATTGTGATGAACCTCTTGGGCGAGAAGCGCATGATCTACTATCTCGTGCCAGCCATCGCCATCTGGTTCCTATTCTATTACAGCGGCATCCACTCCACGATGTCGGGCGTCGTCATGGCCTTCCTCATCCCGATGGCGCCACGTTACAGCTACGCCTACCTCAAACGCCGCGACCGAGAATACCATGAGCGCATGGGCCGCTACGAGGAGACGGGCGATGAAGTGGAAGGAATGCCTTTCCCCAATGCCATCCAGCGTCACTGCCTGCGCCGCATCAGCACCATCTCGCTCGGCTCGATGGGCATGAGCTATCGGCTGGAACATGCGCTGTCGCCGTGGGTCAACTTTGTTATCATGCCCATCTTCGCCCTCGCCAATGCCGGTGTGGAGATACCCGACCTGAGCTACTTCAACATCTTCCAGTGGGACGACTACGTGGGCAGTGTAGGCATGGGCGTATTCTTCGGACTGCTGCTCGGAAAACCCATCGGCATCACCCTCGCATCGTGGCTCGCCATCAAGGGTAAGTTCGGCGAAATGCCCTCGAAGGCCTCGTGGAAGATGCTCTTTGCCGTAGCCTGCCTCGGTGGTATCGGATTCACGATGAGCATCTTTGTCGATACCCTGTCGTTCGGCGACGTACCCCACGAAGTGACCGAACACCTGCGTGCCACGGGCAAGATTGCCGTCCTGCTCGGCTCACTCTCGGCTGGCATTCTCGGCTCCATCCTCATCAGTGCATTCCACAAATTAGAGCAGAAATGAAACTCATCTATTTCCACGGCTTCGGTTCGTCCGGAGCCAGCGGCACCGTCGAACTGCTGCGACGTATGCTCCCCGACGATGAAATCATCGCCCCCGACATTCCCGTCGACCCTGTCGAGGCCCTGCCCTACCTCAAGCAACTCTGCCAGGATGAGCAGCCCGACATCGTCGTCGGTACGTCGATGGGCGGTATGTATGCCCAGCAGATGCGAGGATTCGTCCGCATCTGCATCAACCCTGCCCTCAACATGTCCACCATGAGCGGCGTGCTGAAGACGGGTGAACACAAGTTCTTCAACGGCCGCAAGGACAACCAGAAGACCTTCCGCATCACCCGCGACATCATCCAGCACCACAACCAGATGGAGCGTCAGCAGTTCAAGGACATCACGCCGTGGGACAAGGAACACTGCTACGGACTCTTCGGCATCAACGACCCGATGGTCAAGACCTACGACCTTTTCCACAAGCACTATCCCCACGCCATCCGCTTCGAAGGCGAACATCGGCTGAACGAGAAAGTGCTGAAGAAAGTCGTGCTGCCCCTCATCAAGGAACTGACTGAACAAGCATGAAAACCCTGCTCTGCCTCCTGCTTTCTTGTTTATTATATGGCACAACAGCCTTCGCCCAGCAAGACAGCATCCCTTTCGTCTATCGTGGCCACATCTACGTGCCCGCCACCATCAACGGGACGCTCCCGTGCCATGTGCTCTACGACACAGGAGGCAGTCAGATGCTGTGCATCGACAGCGTTTTCCTTGCACATTCCAACTGGCAACCGCAAAAACTGATGAAAGCCAGCATGGGTGGTGGAGCGGGTCGCACACTGGTTCGTGTCATCACCGACGGTGCCGACATCCAAATCGGTAACCTCTCCGACCACTACAACATCGTGCCCATCATCCGCTTACGCGACATTGTCAATTGCCATGCCGACGGACTTTGGGGAATCAAGAACGTGAACGACTTCCCGTTTGAAATCAACTTCCAACACCATTTTCTCCGCCAACACAAGCAAGGCAAACCCAATGTGGAAGGATACATGACACTGCCCATCCGCTATGAGAACCACCGCATCCTGGTGCAAGCCACGCTCCACATCGGAGAAAAGACAATTACCGGATGGTATCTGATGGACACTGGCGGCAGTTCGTCCGTCACGATGACTGCCAAGACCGCCGCAGAATACCAATTGGAACAGTTGCCCATTTCTCAACAGAAAGTCGATTACACACAATACGGTGTCGGTGACAAGCAGCAGGAATGCGTCGTCGAAATGAAAGCCGATGCCCTCAAGATGGGCAACGACACGTTGCACGACCTCACCGTCGAATACATCTCCGATGGAGAAGGAGCCTTTGGCGACCGTCCCTATCTCGGCACCATCGGCAACCGCGTTTGGTCGGAATACAACATCATCATCGACACCCAACAAAACCTCCTCTACCTGTACCGTTTTGCACCCGAAGAGCCTGCGTTCCGCCAATCCCTTTATGATTATGGTTTCCGCAACCGCACCGACATTGGGCAAGGTTGGAAAGTCAGCAAACTCCATCACGACGGCCATGCAGCACAGGCAGGTCTTCACCTCGGCGACATCATCACCGCCGTCAATGGCCGCCCCGTTACCGACTACACTTGGGAGGAAGAATACAACCTCTTTACCCTACCCCATCACGAACTCGACTTCACTGATTCCTCGGGACAAACCCACCACATCCGCCTCGAAGCCAATACGTGCAAGTAAAGACTTAATAAAAGAATCCCCATGCGCAATGATGCGCATGGGGATTCTTTTTTTCACTCTTTACACTTATCGTGCCACCTTCTTGACAGGCGACGTCTTGGGGATGAGCAAGTCGGTGTGGACGGTCTTGAGGACATAGTCGTGGTCGGTTTCCTCGAAGACATCGCGCAGCCGTCCACAGTCCGTACAGGAGCTAACTGTGGACGGCTGCATTACGAACCGCAGTGCATTTTTCATCCTAAGACACACCCTAATTTTGACAGCAAAAATCTGGAGATGATAAACAAAAAAGCCTTGCACCCACTCAGATGCAAGGCTTTCACTCGGTCAACATATATTTGTCACTTGACCATCACCTTCTTTCCGTCAATGATATTAATGCCCTTCTGTAGAACTGACAGGCGTTGTCCCTGTAAATTGTAGATAAAGTGTGGTTGAGTCCTATCTATCTTCAATGTCGGCAGGGCTGTCGGAACAGTTATTTCATACTCATAGCATGCAGGATTGATTTCCACTTCATCTGGCGTTGTCAGCACGGTGTTGTCAATCACAATCTTGCCGCTGTCGAACGACGCGTCAGCCACGAGTGTGACGGTGATGATGCCGCCGCTTGTTCCGTCAATCGGGGTGTTGCTGTCCGACTTGAGCAAGAACGTGTAGTAGCCGTCGTTGAGGTTGGCATCGAGCGAGTGCTTGCGCCATGACGTGCGGCCGGCCATGTCGATGTCGTAGTCACCGCCCACGGTCTTGATGCTCAGTCCCTCCGGAAGCGTGAGGTCGAACTGGACAAGTGTCAGTACGTCGTCAGGATTGTTCAGGTCAATCGTCATCGTCGCCTCGCTGCCAGCCGTGATGTCAAACGGCTCGATGGAGAGCGTCGCCGAGCCGCTGGCCGTCACGACCGGAGCCTTGCGGAAAGGAGCAGAAGAGCGTCCGAGGACGATGTTGGCAACGACCACGATGTCCGTGCCGTTCACCTTGCCGTCCTGGTTGGCATCGGCTGCCCCATTCTTGTCCTTACGTCCGAGTAACATGTTGGCAATCACTACGATGTCGGTACCATTCACCTTGCCATCGCCGTTGGCATCGCCAGGGATGAAGTCCGGCTCTTCTTGTCCGTTTAATTCTATTACCCACTTCAACAAAGGATAATCCGCACTATCTGTCATTCCCCAAACTTCATCAAAGCTCCATCCTAATGATGTATACGTAGATTGTTGAGTTAATTCGGTTTTTGTCTTTGCAACTCCATTCATTAAATCGTCATAAATTCTTTGAGGAACATTATTAACAGACAGTTGGGTTGTATTTAATGCATAGTTATTCATCTCAGGTGCAGATGCATTATTCTTTAGCCCGCCAACAATACGTTGTCCATAGCCTCCTCCTTGTTGAGACTGTTGTGATTCGTATATCACTTCAATATATTCATTCAAGGCGATGCAGTTTTTTATTATTGCATTAGCACCATCATTATAGCCTATGATACCTGCAGCATAATTATTACTCTTCAGATTGCCCGTAGCATAACATTTCTCAACAGATCCATAATTATAAGCAATCAAACCTGCTGCATTATATGAAGAATTGATGGTCATCGTGCTGTAACAATTGGAAACAGCAGCGGAATTTTTACCAACAAGACCTCCAGCATACGATTCTGTACCAGTTGCATTCAACGTACCGATTGTAACACATTCTGCAATGGTGCCTGCGGTCATTTCACCAACTAATCCACCAACATAAGTGGTTCCCTGTGTTGTATTAATAGAAACCGCTGAACGACATTTAGAGATAGAACCACCGTCCATCAGGCCCACTAGCCCACCAACAGGCGTTCCGTCAGCAACACATCCTCTAACAATACAATTTTCAATAGTCCCATTCAACATCTTACCTATCAGAATGCCTGTATTACTACCACCTTTCACTTGTTTGTCTTTTGCCGTTTCTACAATAAGATTCTTAATGGAACCATCAACTAAATACGAAAAAAGACCTGTGTTGTCATAAGTAGTATTACACCACAATCCACTCACTGTGTGATTATTCCCATCAAAGTGTATATTATTCTCGGCACCAGTTCTTCCTATCGGAACCCATCCTTCAGATGAACTATTATTCATTATATAATCTGTCAGGTCTATATCATTCATTAATTTATAAAAACCTTTGTTCCAAACATAAGATAAATCTGATGCTGTATAAATCTGATAGGGATCTTCTTCTGTACCAGAACCTGGATGCGCGACTACATCGCTGACATAATAAGACTTTTCTTTACCATCAGACTGCACAAAACAACGAACCTCACATCCTACTTTAAGGGGTGGCACTGAAAACGTAAAAGCATTTCCAGTAACAATCTGTTGGTATTGCGTTCCGTCCACATTCAATGTTACCTTACTACCTTCAACGCATTTCCCTTTGACTTCAGTCGAACCTGATATAAGTTTAGAGTTGATGATTGGAGGTGCAGACTGTCGTTTCATATAGGGTAAACTTTCTGTTTCTAACAATTCCCAATGGTCTGTAAAATCCCATCCAACACCTACATATGTTGCCTTATATTTCAGAGAATTAAGACTTATATTTGTGCCGTCTTGTAGATCATCGAAATCTGTTTTTGATGAACCATTACATATCACAATAGTCTTATTATAAGATTTGTTTTCCTCTGAGGTTCCCTTTGCACCCACATAATATTTATAATCTCCACTCGTGAAACCTACAATACGACCGGCGTTATTACCCGTAGCCTTAACGTATGTATTAACCGCAAAAGAACTTTTAACTGAAGCATTATCATATGCTTCTCCTACAATTCCTCCCACATTTTCAACTCCAGAAACAAAGCCCATACTATAGGATTTTGAGACAGAACAGTTTCTCTGATATCCTACCAAACCACCAACCTTTTCACATCCGGAAATATTTGCTTCACTATAACTGTTTATTATATAACTATGGGTATATCCTTGTGCACTTCCGCACAATCCTCCGACATAGTCGCCAGAAGCAATTATATCACTTTGTACATAACTATCATCTATTTTCGAGTCGTCTAGATATCCAACACATCCTCCTACAAATGAATTTGCTGTGATTTTTCCTATATAAGATGAATATTGGAAATTCTGAACATAAGATGACTTACCACAGATACCCCCGACATTGTCCTTTCCATATATATCGGCTTGAACACAACAACTATCAAACATTAAACGACCTGTACCAGAATGCTCCACATATCCACATACACCACCGATATAATCACCTTCAGTATTTACACTTCCACTCAAATAATTAAAATCTTTAATCGTATATGTATGGCGCGAATCAGACGTAGCAGACAATTTACCAGCTAACCCACCGATATATGAATTTCCAATAATATCTCCCTCGAATTCGCAATTATTAGAAGACAGATTAGTTGCATAGCCACAAAAACCACCAACATAATTATGTCCTTGAATAACTCCTTTTAAATTCAGATTATTAATAGTTGCATTCTTAACATTGCCAAACAAACCAACACAATTATCTGAGGATTTTATTATTAGTCCTGATATTCGTTTCCCATTTCCATCCAATACACCTTTAAATGGAACGGAGCTTGTACCTATCGGCTGCCACCCATTTTCAGGATTTTCATCTTCAAGATAATCAGACAAGTCTATATCAGCCATCAAACGAAAATAAATACGTTCTGTGTTCAAAAAGTTTCTCATCTGATTCAATTGAATCGGATTGAAAATAAGATAAGGATCATTTTCCGTACCCGAACCTGAACCACTAAACTGCGCAAATGAGAGCAACGAACACATATACATCGTTGCCAATGTTAATAACTTTTTCATAATCGTTTTGATATTAATGAATGTTAAGTTTTTGTTTTACCACCTGTAATAATGTTAATTTTTTTTCTTCTTCTGCTCCCAAACGTTGCAACAGTTCTTTACCTTTGGCAGTGGTATATAACTGCCGTAGATAATAACCAAAGAAATTATCAACATCCTTAGTTTTAAGAGAATTGGTTTCCATGTATAGCCCTAATTCCTCAAAAAAACGAAGAAAGACTTCAAGCTGATACAAAGAAATATAATCGCCTTCAGGCTCCTTGTCACGCAAGTATTTTACCACGGCTTGCATGGATTCATTTTTCTCATATCTCCTATTCAGTTGTGAGAATAATTTGTGATACTCCGTACGTTTTCGGCTCATATACTCTTTCCATGCAAGACAAAAAGCAATGCAAGCCACCAAGCAGGTCAAAACTTCAACAATAATTTTTATTTGTTCCATGATTGCTAAATAGGCATCCTCAGGCTCTCAGAATGCTATTAAATGAGCAATAAGAGTATAGGCATAAAAAGAAAGGTGTGAGCCTGATGCCCATTCTCTGCTTGAAGGTCCTGAACTTACCCGTGCGAAAAGAATAGTAAAGATACAGCTCACACCTTCGACGTATATACACGTACAGTGTGGGCTGTCAATATACAATCGAAGGAGGAGCGAGTAACGTCCTTTTTCTAACGCACGAATAGTTTCGTACAAAGGTTTCCTAATTTGTGAATTGTTCAGGTTCTCAAGCAGGAAATAAAGCGTACGCGCTTCCTAAATATGTCTGGATTGTCGGAAGATGAATGAGACATCACCTTCAATCCAACCGCAAAGATAAAGACTTTCGAAAAAACTGCAAAAGAAAATCATATGTTTTTTGATAAAAGCACAAAAAAAGAACGCACGCGTGCGTTCTTTTTTATAAGAGGATGCCCATCAGGATGGCATTGATTTCATCGTTATTGTGCCACCTTCTTGACAGGCGACGTCTTGGGGATGAGCAAGTCGGTGTGGACAGTCTTGAGGACGTAGTCGTGGTCGGTTTCCTCAAAGACATCGGCGATGACGGTGCCTCGCTGAATGTAGCAGAGGGGGTTGCTGTACTGGTCAACGTCTTCAGGATCGGCCATCGACTCGACATAGACAGGAACGAGGCCGTCGGCGACGAGCAGGGTCTGTCCGCCACCGTTGTACCAGGTGTGGTTTTGCAGATAGTAAGAATTGGAATAGCCCTGCTTCTTGTAGCCGCCTACATTCACCCATTTAGCGGTCGCATCAGCAAGCAGGACAGCGTTGCTGAGTCCTTCGAGAAAGTGGATTTCCATCACTTTAGCCGATTTCGCCGTGGGTTCCTTGCGAACCATCACTGTGTAGTCGTTCGGTGCCATACGGTCATAGTTGGGTATGAGCATGGTAAATACTCGGGTTCCGACAATTACTGTTCCGTCGGCTGCAGTGATTTGCTGAGCGTGCAGGTTTGTGCTGGGCAGTATGCTCAGAAGGGCTATAAACATGGCCGATACGACCGTTTTCCTAAAGCTGATTTTCTTTTCCATAAGCCAATCGTTGTTGTTTCGTCAGCCGCAAAGGTATGGAAAAACTTTGTAAAAACAAAAAAAGAACTCTTCAAATGAGTTCTTTTTTGTGACAGGTTTATCGTTTGTCAGAGAATTGCCTCGATTTCGTTGATGTCGCGACGCACTTCGGGGTCGATGTCGAGGAGGTTCTTCACTTGGCTGATCGAGTGCATGACGGTGGCATGATTTCGTCCTCCCACGTTGCGGCCAATCTGTACGGTCGAGAGGTCGGTGTGCTTGTTGGCCAGATAGATTGCCACTTGACGGATGTAGGAGATGCGCTGGGTGCGCTGACGGCTGTCGATGACATCGACTCCGATGTTGAAGTGCTGGCAGACTTTGGCCTTGATGGAATCAATCGTCTTGGGCGCTTCTTCCTGCACATTGGATATGAATCGCGGCATCATCTTGTTGACGAGCTGCATGGAGATTTCGCAGTCGTACACCACACTGTAAGCCATGAGCGAGGTGAGGATGCCTTCAAGGTCGCGGACGCTCTCATCAACATGCTGGGCGATGTACTCTACCACCTTCTCCGGAATATTCAACCCATCGTGCTTTACCTTGCTGAGCAGGATAGCCTTGCGCAGCGCCTTGGTCGGCTTCTCAATCTCGGCCTGCAAACCCCACTTAAAGCGGGTGAGCAGACGGTCTTCCAGTCCTTCGATCTTGATAGGCGGACGATCGGCAGTGAGGATGATTTGCTTGTTGTTGAGCTGAAGGTGGTTGAAGATATGGAAGAAGGTATTCTGTGTCTTCAGTTTTCCGCTCAGTTCCTGCACGTCGTCGATGATCAGCACGTCAATCTGCTGATAGAAGGCGATGAGGTCGTTCGTCTTGTTCTGCCGCACGGCATCAGTATATTGAACCGTGAACAGATGAGCTGACAGGTAGAGGACACGGAGCTCGGGATGCAACTGCTTGACGCGCCATCCGATGGCATTCACCAGGTGGGTCTTGCCACAGCCCGACGGACCATAGACAAACAGGGGGTTGAATGTCTTGGCTGGATTCTTTGCCACAGCCTCACCCACCGAACGAGCCAGGCGGTTGCTTTCGCCTTCGAGATAGTTTTCGAAGAAATAACCTTTGTGAAGCTGAGAGTCAAGGTCTGCTACAGCTGGTGCGGTCAGGGCGTCGGGCGACACGTTGGCCGTGACACTCGGCTGTCCGTTCTGAACGGCTGGCTGCTGCGAAGCCGACACCAAGACTTCTGCTTTCGGACGCTTTACAACCGGAATCTTGTAGCCCAGCGATGTCTGTGGACCAAACACACGATGGATGACCGACACAATGAGCGGGGCATAATCCTCACGTTCCAACATGTCGTAGACAAACTGACTCGGAACCGACAGCACCAACTGACCGTCTGCATACCGGCTAAACTCGGTATATGCAAACAGCGCGTCGTACTGCTCGGGGGAAACATTGGCGCGAATCATCTCGCGGCACTGGTCCCACATCTGTTTCGGAGTCATTTCCATCATGAATTCAATCTCTTTCTCATTTAGCTTCCGCACATCATTCTACTTCCTATCACATTTTAGAGTAGCTGGTTTCGTAGTTAGGCGAAAAGTGATGCAAAATTAGGAAATAAAATTCGTTTATCAAAACCCGCGCACCCTCAAAACCGCAGCCAGACACAGCATAAAATACTATTATTCAGTCCATTGTAATAAAAAACTTTGCTCAAGAGCGGTAAATTTTAGGCGTCTTTGTCTCCACTGATTTTCAAGAGTTTGAAACGATGAAAGGCTATCATTTTCCCCTTGCGGCCTGTGAAACATTTCACACCAAGTTACTGAAAAAACGTTCCTTAAAACTTAATGTGAAACAATCGTACCGAAAAGACGTTCTATTTTGACAACCTCAAAATAGAATGCGCGTTTCCATTGTTACATATTTGTAATAAACATCTCCTATTAGTAGGCATTGCTACAGAAGAAAAGGATTCTGACGGGCGCACAACTACAGAGTATAAATTAGAAAAAGGCAAGACTGATTCATCGATTCCAAAGCTATCATTTTGTACAACGAAAACACACCAAAACCCAGATGCACATAAGAAATCATTTACACCGCCGTGAGAATTTATTCACACCGCAGTAAAAAACTATTTTGACCGCAGTGGAAATACACTTCAACCGCAGTGAAAAGTTCAGCCTACTGCGGCATGGTAATCAAAAGAGCACAGTACGGCTTTATTAAAAACAGAAATGCAGCCTCATAAAGACTGCATTATCAAACGTTTACCAATTTATGCAATATCATTGCTTCGGCTCGGCAGGTTTCTCTTTCTTGCCAAAAATGGAGAAATGGACGTAGCGCTTGGGGTGCTGACGCAGGTCTTCGAGCAGACGACTTGCATTCAGCATGGTGGAGTCGAGGTGATTGTAAACGCTGGCGTCGTTCATCAACTTGCCCAATGTAGAGTTCGGTTCATTGAGGCGGTTGGTAAAGAGTCGCAATTCCCCCACTGCCCCATTGGCATTTTCAGCTATACCTTCGAAATCGACCCGACTCAGCCGATCGGTCGTTTCCTCCAGATTACCTCCCACTGCATCGACTCGGGCCATCAGACGAGGCATGTCACGATCGAGCAGGCGATTCAGTTGGTCGGTCGTGGTGCGCAAGTTGTTCGTAGCATACTCCACGTTGCGCAATGAAGCAGCAATGGAGGGGTCGCGGACAAGGTCGTTTAAGGCTACCAGAATGGAGTCAAGTACCGGGACGAGCGCCGTAATGCTGGGCACTACGTCAGCAGCCGACGACATGAGGTCGGCCATGGGAACGCCTGGGATGGTGTCGCCGGCAGCAAGCATCTGCCCAGGGTCGCCTCCGAGCATAAGCTTCATCTTAGGTGCTCCGAGCATATCCTTCTGAAGGGTTGCGGTCGAACCTTTGGGCAGTTGATAGCCTTCGTTCAAGTCAACAGCCACGATGACCATCTGGCGCTGGGCATCGAAGGTGAGCGACTTCACCAGCCCGACATTCATGCCGTTGGCCAGCACTTCGGCCTGAGGTGAAAGTCCGTTTACGTCGGACATCTCGACGTAGAAGATGTTTTTGGCACTCGACAGCTTGACATTCTTCAGAAACATGATGCCGAAATAAACAATCAGGATGGCCACCACGGTGACCAGCGCAATTTTCACTTCCTTGGTAAAGAATTTCATGGGGTTACGAGTTTTGCTTCTTGTACTTTACGATGGCACTATAGATTGCCTGTGCCAGGGCATTGCGCCCTTCATTGGACATGAGATACTGCTCTTCCGTCTTCGACGAGATGAAGCCCACTTCCAGGAGCACGCTGGGCATGTAGGTGAGACGCAGGACGGCCAAATTGGCTTGGCGCACACCCATGTCGCGACGTCCAATGCCCACCATAGCTTGTTGGGCCATCTGAGCGAACTCCACACTCTCCTTCATGTCGTGATCCTGCATCAGTTCAAACATGATGTCGCTCTCGGCCGAGGGGAAATAGTCGTATTGTTTGGCGGCATCGCCTTCGAGGGCAATGACGGAGTTCTCGCGTTTCTCGACTTCGAGGTTCGTTCCTACCGTTTTAAGGCTGAGGGTGTATGACTGCACTCCGGTGGTCGAGCGATTGGCATCCTTTGGTAGCGAATTGACGTGAATGGATACGAAGAGGTTGGCCTTGGCTTTGTTGGCAATCTGGGCACGTCGTCCCAACTCGATGAACACATCTGTCTTTCGCGTATAGATGACCTTCACATCCTTTTGGTTCTGCTCCAACAGCCGTCCCACTTCCTTGGTGATGGCGAGGGCGATGTCTTTCTCGCGGTTCTTATTGCTCGAGCCCACGGCACCGGCGTCCTTTCCGCCATGTCCGGCATCGAGTACGACAGTGAATGTCTGTGCCCACACTGCGGTCGGCATCAGCACGGTGGCTGCTAAATATATAATAAGGTATAGGAAGCGTCGAAGCATAACATACAATAATTTACTGCAAATTTACGTCTTTTTCGCAAAAAAAGAACTATTTATAATTATAAATTTAAGTTTCGGGAGTATTTTACTATGATTAAAGGATGACAGGATTATCAATTTAAAAGGATTATTTGCATCCGCAAAGATTTTTTTGTCGCATCGGAATCGCTGCGTAAGCCACTGAATCCGTCTTTAATTCAAAGCCTCAATATTTCACGTTCCACTTTTCGACCGAGAATCCTTTAATCCACGTCATCGTGGTGGGGGGAAAATATACAGTTTGACTCAAGTCGGAGCGCGGGCGTCACGCCCGTACCAAGTGGACTGGGACGTTCGCGTTCCCAGAAATTTCCAGCCGAAGGTTGCCGAACAACATTTTGCCGAACAGAGATCAGGACATTCCCAAATGTTAAAATCACCACCCCGTCCCCACCCACTTAGTTGCAGTTTCGACAACTACGCCGCTTCGTCGCCGATGCCTGAGAATCGCGAAAAAATCATCGACCAAGCCTCTGCACAGAAATAACGCAGCTACGACGCGTTGATTTCCGACCCATTTTTCACTTTTCACCCTTCATTTTTCGTTTGTACGCCGTCTCGTTGTCGGCAGTCGGCGGACGCAGCGTCGGCAGTCGGCGGACAAACCTATCGGCAGACGGCACTCTGACGACCCGCAGACCGCGGACTGCCGACGCTCAGACGGCGGACAACCGACAGACTAAACGGCGCTTTGCCGACGGTCCGTCGGCGGACAAAAATGAAATAAAGTGGAATCTGTGACGTGAAAATGCTTTTCGCAAAGCGGGAAAAATGGATTTTTAGTCAGGGAACTCCATTTCGGGGATTTTTTTAGAAGACAACATGGGACAACGAAGGACAACTTGGGACAACTTTATTATTTCATTGATTAAGAAGATGTTGTCCTTTGTTGTCCTTCGTTGTCCCGAGTTGTCTTCTAAAATATTGCCTCTCCAAAGAATTTATCCCATATCTTTTAGTTTTCAGGCTTCGCCAGATCGGGCGGGCATGGGAACCCGCCCCTACGGCAATCGGCATTCCAGTTTTCTGGACTTTTCACCCAAAATTTTCCGCTTTTTTCGTTTTTTTCCGTTCTTTTCGTTGTCCCAAAAATTCTATTTCCTCCAAAATTCTCCCACAAAATTGGGGGTCGAAACTGTTAAAATCCTTGCTTTTTTAACACTCAAACTCGGTACCGTAAAAAACGGTTGTTACCCTGACTTTTGAGTTAACAATATAAAATTTTGGCGGTGTTTTAGGTTAGAAGGAAGTTGTCCTGAGTCGCATTGGCGGGATATATCCCTTTGTCTTGAAGACAATCGATACAACTCAGGACAACTTTATCTTAATCAGCATTCATGCCTCAGAACTTCCACTTGGCGCCTGTCATCAGCCAGAAGCCTGGCTGGAGCACATTGCCGAGGTCGTAGTAGCGGTGGGAGGTGAGGTTGTTGCCCTCGACATAGGCATCGAAGTGGCGGCCAGTATAACTGAGTCGCAGGTCGAGCAAGCCGTAGGGGGCATAGGACTGTGCCGTGGATTTCCCTGCCTCATACTTCATGTAACTTCCCATGCGCTGCTGCCAGCGGTACGAGAGCGTGGCGCTGAGGCGTTTGCAGAGTTGGGCATCGAGACGCAGCACGAGTTTGTGTCGCAGGTAGTCGAGCGCATAACTGGAGGCGACGATTTCGTGGTCGTCGTAGCGCTTTTGGTGCAGGTAGGAATAGTTGGCGCTGAAGGTGCGCAGTATGCTTTCCCTACCCATCAATTCAGCAAACAGAAGGTGTGCACCCACGGTGAATCCCATGTTGTCGAGGCGGAAATTCGTGGCGTGATAGGTGGTGAAGTCGTTTACGACATCGTCGGGCGTCATCACCCAGTCGATCATCGCACTGTTGTGGCGGTGGAACAAGCGTACATCTGCCTTCAGACCTTGCAGCCGCAGCCCTGTCCCCAGAGTGAACTCACTGGTGCGTTCCGGTTTCAATCCAGTGTTGCCTTCCTGCGTGGGCGATTTATAATAGAGATCGGTGAAGGTGGGCATACGTTGTGCCATATTCCACGATGCATAAAGTTTCCATTGCTGACTGGGACGGAAGGACACGTCGATTCCAGGATAGAGGCGATAACGATAGTCAAGGCCTGTGTTCATATTGGCCATCAGGCCGAAGGAGAAAGTCCAACGGTCGAGCAACACGTCATGTTCGAGGAAGTAGCTGACGTTGGTACGGTTATCGCGCTTCTTATAGTAGCCGTCGTGACCAGGTATGCTGACGTACTGGTCCTCAGCCAGCGGACGTCCGAGGGCTGTGGAGAGGATGCCTTCGTTGCGCAGGTCTGCACCGAGGGCAGTCGTTCCGAGTTTCCATGTGGTTTGAGCATTCACCGTCAGACCATAGACGTCAGTCATGTGGAAATTCTCGGCGGTCGAAGTGCCACGAATGAGTTGGTAATGATCGAGAGCACGGTTGAAGTAGGCTGTCGGCATGAGTTTCACGCGTCCCTTGGTCTTCAGGGACACACTGCCCATATAGCGTCTTCCTTCCTCATACTGGTTGGGGTATTTACCGGAATAGAACGTATTGGCACCGTAATCCATGCGCGACATACCGAGTTGCCAGTTGAGGTCAACGTCCTTCAGGTCTGCACCGCCCTGATAGTAGGCACGCATTTTCTTGAAGTCGCTGTTTGCCGTGCCACCGTCGCTCTGCTCATAGCCAGCCGAGAGTGTTCCAATCTTGGCATGTCCGATGCTCCCGTTGACACCCCATGTGCCAAACGAGCCACCGTTCACACCCACTGCCCCTCTGATTGGAGTTCTACCTCCTTGGGAGGTCGTTGGGGTGAGGCCTCTCGTCACGATGTTGATGGCTCCGCTGAACGCACTCGTCCCATAGACACGGCTGGCTGCACCCTCGAGGATCTCGATGCGCTCAATATCGTCTATGCTGATGGGGAGGTCGGCGGCAAGGTGCCCGGTGTGTGGCGAAGAAATATTCACACCGTTGAGAAGAATCACGATCTGGTCGTGTGTGCCGCCGTTGATACTGATGTCCGTTTGAATACCGAAGCCTCCGCGCTGCCGGACATCGACGCTGGCGCAGTGCTTCAACAGGTCATTCACCGATTGCGCAGGGCAATCCTTCAATTGATCGCGAGTCATGACGCTCACGATGCGTGCCGTCTGCTCCATCGGCATGGGCACACGGCTAGCGGTCACGGTCACCTCTCCTACCTCGACCTCGCGCTCGCTACCTCCGTCTCTCGGTGCTGTTGTCTGCGCCTGAGCGGTTTGCGGCGTGGCTGTCAGGAGCGTGGCTACCGACAGCGTAGAGATGACGATTTCGCGTCCGAGCGAACGGAACACAGCATCGCCTCTGCGGCTGAACTGGTGCCAGCGGATGACCTCCGCCTTCATTTTCATTTGTTTTTTGAACATAAAATAATACTTTAGCATGGGCAACATCGCCCAAAACGGCTGCGAAGTTACGAAAAAAAATAGTAAAACTTCACATGATACTAAAAACATTATCGTCGCAGGTTCAAAATTCACCTTCAGCGGCCCTCGACCAGGTGACTTCCTCGTTGTCACGCAGGTCGTAGCGTCGGGTGCGACGTTCAACATAGTCCCTGACTACACGGTACCAGTCGCTTGGCTTCATGTTGGGGTATGTCTCGCCAAAATTTTCCATACAAGCCTTCTGAAGCTTCAGAACAGAGATGCCTTGGAAAACTTGCATCAAGTTGTTGGCAAAGGCTGCCAATGGCAGGGATTCGTCTATCGAGAAGAGCGAGTTGTCATACAAGTGATTCGTCTGCTCCAGATATTGAATCAATTCATCAATGGCAAATGCCCTGATTTTCTTCTTCCCATGCGACTGAAACGCCACGAACTCTATCTGCCGTTGACTATCTGAAAAAATGGATGGAGCCACAAAAATGCATTGTGCTTGACGGTCACGTTGAAAATCATCTAAGTGGCGCTCAATCGGCCATACCTCCATCATGGTTTGTGTACGCCCTGTTGCCATCGTCACCTCAACCAGCACTCCGTTCTGCAGCTCATAGCACTCAATGTCGCCCTTGTTACCACCTGCTGTTGAGGTTGGCAATCCAGTATCATCGCAACAGTAATTGGGAACGACTCTCACGGCAGGCATTCGCGACTTGATAGCAAGTGCTGTAAGAAATTCAAGACGAGAAGGGGCATTGAGAAGTTTTAAGACATTATCGGAACTGTTCCTGCGAGCAGAAAGGTTTGATAGTTCATTTTTAATAATCTCCCAACTATAGACGGCAAGCCACTCGTCAAGCATCTTTTCGCTATTGCTGACGGCAGCGGGCTGTGCACTTAGTTGTATGAGGTTGCTATCAAGCTCGGCCATATAGTCAAAATACTCACGTTCGTCTTCAAAATGACTATAGGACGAATAGTGCTCCAACACATAATCAACAGTGGCATTTTCATTCTTGTTGATGTCGATGAAACGTCCGCCTCCACGAAGCGAGAAAAGTCCAGTCATACGCATCTTCCTGATAAATTCATCAGGGTATTCATCCATGATAGACTTCGGCTTGAATTCCTTGAAACTGCCTCCCATTATTTCATCTATACAGATGTCTATGATAACTTCATCGCTGGCATCAAAACTATGCTCTCTACGCAATTCGACTATACGTCTGTACAGAGCATCAGCATCGTTGTCTCTCCAGAATATCAGCAGAGGTAATTCTCTTCTCAGTATGCCACATCCGTTTTGTGCGGGGTCTGCGTTCAACTTGCGAATAGTCTGCAACAGAAGTATCAGCGGTACGTTATCGTTGAGGACACGGACAAAGGGATTCATGCGTTGAGATTTTGAAAAGGCTTGTAAAAACACCTGTTGTTCGTATTCGGGATGAACCACCTCGTAACTGACAAAGTTTTCTGCCTCATTAATATCTACTTGTATGGATTTCAGAAGATGATGTGCCAAGGAGGAAATAACTATCGGTTCACAAGGTGTGAACCACGCCAGCCCAAGTTCCTTCGTCAGGTCGAAGATTGTAGCAAAACGCGAAGGCCAGCCTTTAGCAAACCCTGCCTCTTTGTGACTCTGCGGATTATTACGCATCATGAGTTCGACCTCCTGATCCGTAAGCAATTGTTCGCTGAATTCGCCTTGGTCAGACGTCTGCCATTTTTGCTGAACGGAAGACAGTTTCTTCATTGGACGATACAAACCATAACGAATCGTCTCACCACAAATCTTTGTTGCAAGATTATCGTCAAGAATCCTACCCTCAAACTTATTCAGCACATAGAGCATATACTTTAGCCGTCCGGGGTTGCGCATCGTTGTAGTGTAAAGCAACGGCTTATATTTGAGTTCACTTCTTCTCGACATAAGCTTTAATAATTGGTTACCAGCACCTCGCTGAACTGTTTTATGCTATTGTCGTTAAAACTGATGTAATTGCTCTTGATGGAATGGGTGTGATACTGTTCAGACCATTCCAAAAAGAGCGTATTAGTACGTCCACGATAATGGATGACATTAGAAATGGCGAATTTGACTCCACGTTCATTCAGGTGGTTAAGCAATGACAACAAGGCGCGCTCCATATCTGCGTTCCAAAGTTTGTTATACTCACTGAATGAAATCAGATAGGGAGGGTCGAGATACACTAAGTCACCCTCTTGAAACTCGATACCACTAAGAAAGAGCAAATAGTCTTCATTATGCCATTCGACCTGCTTCTGACTTAGCAAACGAAAATAGTCTGTCAACGCATCATGAACATTATGATTGAAGTCTACATTACCAACAGGCAGATTAAACTGTCCCTTGCCATTGAAGCGCAGCATATGGTTGAATCCGTAGATAAGCAGCAGATAAAGCCGCAACATGTCCTGCTGCCCCCCTGCGATGAAGTCAGCTTTCATACGCAAATATCCCATCTTGTTATAGCGAGCATAGTAAGTCTTGGGATAAGCCGATTTCAAAGCTTTCGGCACCACATCACTACGTAACGAGATTGAAAGACCATATAGGTCTATAATGGCATACAGCTCCTCCATAAACTCCCCCTCACGCCCAATATATCCTTGCAACATCCGATGCAGAGCTATCACATAGCTGTCAATGTCGTTGAGCAGATAGCTTTCCGCTCTAACATTCATCATTACAGAGCCTCCACCTACAAACGGCTCTATCAATCGGTTTATATGGGTGGGGAAGTGAGTACGAATTTCGCGAACCAACTTATACTTATCACCTACGTAGAACAGCGGGGAACGAGCGATTCCGTTTTTCATCATCAACTTCGGTTATGAATAAATACTCGCGATGGTCGTCAAACTCGGTCTTGCCGGAATTGAAGGCTTTGAACTCATGATTGAACACTTGAGTGTGTCCACATTTGTTCAATACCTCTTCAAGTTGCTCCAGCTTAATCTTATTCTCCGACGATGTACTCTTGGAGTGATAGGTATTGTTGTACGATACCACTAAATAGCGACTCTTAATGTGGCTTACTAAGTCTGTGAAAGCTGAGAATGCCGCATTACGACAATAGTCACTCATGTTTTCCTCCTTGGGTTTCAGAGCTATACCATACAGCTGGGGCTTTTTCCATTGCACTAGATTCTCATAAACATGGTAGAAGCGGCTGTACTGACGAGAATTATAAGGAGGATCGAAATAGGTCAAATCAACATCAACAGAGCGGGCCAGATGGTTCGCATCTTCCCGATGAATCTCTACACCATTGTATGACTCTACATCGATCATCCGCATCATGAACTGATGAGCTGTAGGCGCCTTGTGATGATAGGCATCGAAGTGGCCCATCGTATTGGCATGACGGTCAATGCTATATATGAGAGAAGCCAAAAGAACAGCATATTCTTTTTCTGTCAAATTAGGGCGCATCCTCGTTAGCTTTTCGCGGATATAGCCAACAATTTTTGCTGTATCGTTATAGAAATACTTCCCGCCAAAGTTCTTTGAGAAATAGTTTTCACGAACCTTGTTGGGCTTGATGGAATTAAACTCTTCGATGATAGATTGTACCCTTTCATTGCTCCATTCCGTTGGAGCAAAGAAAGCACGATACATGATATTATTGGAGTAGAGAAAATCATTCACCACCACTCGCTCGTACATCTGCAAAGCCCTATGAGCTATCACACCTGTACCTGCAAAGATGTCGCAGAAAGAATGGACGTCATGAGTTTGCTCGGTGATGAGAGCGAATATCCAATCTACCAATTTGGTTTTACAACCGATATATCGACGACTCTCCAAAGAAAATCGTCTCGTCTCGACGTGATTGTCCATAAACAACTATCATAGTTTATGGCCGTCGCATGGCTTATCGAATGATAGTTACGGACACATCCTACAACCTCTCATCCAGACACAGAAAAAGCGCGAACCCCTTGCTTAATCCGCATCTGGAGGCCGTAGGAAGTGCCCGTATAATGGAGATAAGCCTTGAGCCCACGCTATCGCGCGAGCAACAAGCTGTACCGTTACCATTATACTATATCTTGCGAATTTCCTACGTTCCCAGATACTATCGATAACCAGCTATTGCCGTTATTATTAACCAATAAAGTTCATACCGCCATCCTGCGCTCAGGATTCAAGCCACGGAAGTGGTCATGCGTCGTTTACGACGGTCGGTCAGTACTCGACTGCAAATTTACGATTTATTTTTGAAAGATAATTTACAGTATTATTCTTTTTTTCTGTATCATAGAAAAAACGCTTAATTACATAATCCAATGTTCCATGAATTAAAGAAGTGTGTCATTCAAAGAAAAGACAAGGTGGTGAAGAGAAAATAGGCGGAATCGACGAAAAACAATCGGTCGAATTGGAGATGCAAATCACACTGAGATTTTAACTTTTGGCTGCAAAAGAAGAAACTATGATGTGCAGCAGAGGGGAATAAAAATGGCAGCCATAGGTGACATTGTGGCAGAGTTTCGTTTTATGGCATGTAGTTTGCAAATTTAACAACGGAAAACTCTGAAACACTAAAACATTCAATATTATGCAGAAAGGTAACATCGGGGTTACGACAGAGAACATCTTCCCCGTCATCAAAAAGTTTCTCTACTCCGACCATGAGATATTCCTGCGCGAAATCGTTTCGAACGCCGTCGATGCAACGCAGAAGTTGCGCACACTCGCCTCGAAGGGTGAGCTGAAAGAGGAAGCAGGCGACCTCACCGTCCGTGTGAGTGTCGATAAAAAAGCAGGAACGCTGACCGTCAGCGACCGCGGCATCGGTATGACAGCCGAGGAAATCGACAAGTACATCAACCAGATAGCCTTCTCCGGAGCCAACGACTTTCTCGACAAATACAAGGACGACGCCAACGCCATCATCGGCCACTTCGGACTGGGATTCTATTCCTCGTTCATGGTCAGCAACAAGGTGGAAATCGTCACCAAGTCGTGGCAGGAAGGTGCCAAAGCCGTACGCTGGACCTGCGACGGCAGCCCAGAATTCACCATTGAAGATGCTGATCGCGACAGCCGTGGCACCGACATCATCATGCACCTCGACGACGACTGCAAGGAGTTTCTCGAAGAGCCGAAGGTGGAGGAACTGCTCCGTAAGTATTGCCACTTCCTGCCCATCGCAGTCGCCTTTGGCAAGAAGAAAGAATGGAAAGACGGCAAGCAGGTGGAGACCGACGAGGACAACGTCATCAACGACACCACCCCGCTCTGGACACGCAAGCCGAGCGAACTGAAGGACGAGGACTATAAGAAGTTCTACCGCGAACTCTATCCCATGAGCGACGAGCCGCTGTTCTGGATACACCTCAACGTCGATTATCCGTTCAACCTCACGGGCATACTCTATTTCCCGAAGGTAAAGTCCAACTTCGACCTCCAGAAGAACAAGATTCAGCTCTACTGCAACCAGGTGTTCGTTACCGATTCGGTCGAAGGCATCGTACCCGACTTCCTCACCCTGCTCCACGGCGTCATCGACTCGCCCGACATTCCGCTCAACGTCAGCCGTTCGTATCTCCAGAGCGACTCCAACGTCAAGAAGATTTCAACCTATATCTCGAAGAAAGTAAGCGACCGCCTCGCCTCACTCTTCAAGAACGATCGCAAGGACTTCGAGCAGAAGTGGGATGATATCAAGATATTCATCCACTACGGCATGCTCTCCGAGCCCGACTTCTACGACAAGGCCAAGACCTTTGCCCTGCTCAAAGACACGGAAGGAAAGTTCTACACCTACGACGAGTACAAGACCCTCACCGAAGGACAGCAGACCGACAAGGACGGCAACCTCATCTACCTTTATGCCCAGAACCGCGACGACCAGTACAGCTACATCCAGGCAGCCCAGGCTAAAGGCTACAACGTGCTGCTGATGGACGGCGAACTCGACACGGCGATGTGCGGCAAGTTCGAGGAGAAGATGGAGAAGACACGCTTCGTCCGCGTTGACAGCGACACCATCGACCGCCTGATTCCCAAGAAAGACGAGAAGCACGACGAACTCGAAGCCGACAAACGCGACCTGCTCCAGCAAGTGTTCCAGACTCAGATGCCGAAGATGGAGAAGACAGAATTCCACGTCGAAGCACAGCCGATGGGCGAAACCGCCGCACCCGTCATCATCACCCAGAGCGAATACATGCGCCGAATGAAAGACATGGCTCGCATCCAGCCTGGCATGTCCTTCTACGGCGAAATGCCCGACATGATGAACGTCGTACTCAACAGCGACCACAAACTCGTCCGCACCGTGCTCGACGAGAGCGAAAAGGCCGTGAGCGAGGCAGTGAAACCTATCGACGCCGAGATTGCAGGACTGACAGCCCGTCGCGACAGCATCAACCAGCAGAACAAGGACCTGAAGTGGGACGAAATTCCGCAAGAGCGTAAGGACGACCTCAGCAAGACCGAAAAAGACATCGAGGATCAGCGTCAAAAGAAAACGGCACTCATCGCCGACTATGCCAAGGACAACAAGGTCGTACACCAACTCATCGACCTCGCCCTGCTGCAGAACGGACTGCTTCGCGGCGAAGCTCTCAACCGCTTCGTCCAGCGCAGCATCGAACTGATTTAATAATCTTTCACTTTCATGCAGGCCATCCTCACATATATCGTGATTGCCCTCGCCGTGGGATATGCCGTCTGGAGACTCATTCGGCGCATCCGCGGGAGGGGTGGCTCCTGCAGTTGCGGGGGGAGCAATGGCGAAGGAAAATGTCCAGAGTGTCACACCGCCTGCAACAACTGTCCGCTCTGCGACAACTGCAAGATGAAAGGGACATGACCCAAACGGTCATGTCCCCTTTCTTTTGTCTGGAAGTCCCCTTTCAGAAGATCAGTTCTCAATTTTGTTTCTGTTTACCCGCCATACGAATGCATTCCGCCCAACAGGTAGTTGACTCCGAAGTAGGTCATCAGGACAGTGAGGAAACAGAAGATCATATAGAGGTGGAAGGGAATTGGACGTCGCAGCCAGGAGAGTGACTGGCGGTGGAAAGCGATGCCATAGACAATCATCGTAACGAGGGCCCACACCTCCTTCGGGTCCCAGCTCCAGTAGTTGCCCCACGACACGTTCGCCCATACGGCTCCGAGGAAGATGCCGACGGCCAGACACATCACCGCCGGATAGAGCAGCAGACGGGACAGCACGGTCAGTGACTCCACTCCCTGCCTCCGTCTGGCTGTCAGAATCAGGGCCACGACGGCATTGAGCGTGATAAAGGCGAAGAGGGAATAGGAAATCATGATGAGCGACACGTGGCTCGAAAGCCAGGGCGACTGCAACACGGGCATCAGGGCGGTGATACGCGGATTCATCTGTCCGAGATAGCTGACGAGCAGGGTGAAACCACTGATGAGAAAGCCGCCGGTGAGGATTAAAAGTGAAAAGTGAAAAGTGGAAAGTGAAAAGTAAAAGGTGAAAAGTGATAGCAGCAACGCCAGCAGCATGGTGACGAGTGCCACGAACTGCATAGTTTCGTAGCCGTTGGTGAGGGGGATGGTGCCGGAGATGTACCAACGGAGCGCATAGCCGAATAGATGGAAGAGGAAGGCACACAGGAGCAGGAGGAAGGACACTCGGACGATGCCAGTTTGCAGTCTGTTTGCCGTAGCTTGTCCCTTCAACATTTGCCAGAGCATGACGAAGAATAGCAGGAAGCCCACTGTGAGGTTCGCCATGAAGAGGATTTTCGTGAAGGGAACGGCATTGTAGAGCAGTTCTGCACTGACTTTCGAGTCTGGCAGCGGTGCGACACTTCCGTCCTTGGGCAGCGGTTTGAACAAGGTGCCCCGCTCCAGCATCATCACCACGCCCAGACGTTCGTCGATGTCCTGAATGGCTTTCTCCATCGCGCTGTGTGAGCCGTATTCCTTCATGTATAGCGATTGCAGCCGGTAGGTTCCGTCGCGGTCGTAGAGGTCGGCCACACGGATGTAGTCGCCCTGCAATCCCAATTTTGCCATCAGCACGCGGTGTTTCGCCTTGACGCGGAGGATGGGGACCTCGCGCCACGACTCGGGATGGAGCTGCCACGACACGACAACCTGCTCGGCCGTCAGTCCGTGAAAACTCTTACGACCGCACAACTTCTGTACGAAGTCGATGGCTACGGTGTTGAACGGCACGACACGGTCACCATAGACCACCTGCTCGCGTTTCAGGGCATCTGCCTGATCGACCTTGACGACAGGCAGCGCTGCTTGTCCGTGGAGGGTAAAGAGAAGTAGCAGGCAGGTTAATCCCCGCTTGAGAGCAGGGTGCCGCAGCAACTGGCAGAAGGTCTCCCGTTTGTTCAGCAACAGCAGGATGGCGCTGAGCGCCAGCAGCAGGTACCCCACGTAGGTGATGCCTGTTCCCCACGGATCGTAGGTCACCATGAGCCACGAGCCTTGCAGGTCTTCATCGAACGACTGCTGGTAGAGTCTGTAGCCATCGCGCTGCAGGATGTGGTTCATGCTGATGTTTTCACTCTCAGCTTTTAACTGATCACTTTTCACTTTTAACTGATCACTTTCAATCTTCACCCTGCTCGTGTATCCACTATGAGCCTCCGTGCCAGGGTAATAGTCGATGATGAAGGTGTCGAGTTCGATGGTGAAGGGCAAGGCGTCTGCCCTGCCCTCACGAAGCATGTACTCCGTCGTTGGTTGGTGCTGGCGCAGGTGCAGCATGCCTTGCTTGCTGGTCAGGGCCGTTGTCAGCGCACCCATCAGGATGATGAGGAATGCCACATGGAGCAGACATACGCTGAAACGCCAGAAGAGGCGCCGACGCCACATCTGCACAATTCCTGTCACCGCCAAGGCCATCCACAATAGGCGGAACCACCAGGCACCATAGATGTGGCTCGACACAAAGGGAGTACCCAACTTGTCTTCAACGAATGTAGCCGCTGCAATCACAACGGCTACCAATGCTAAGAGAAGAAAGGGGATATGATTAGAAATTCTCATACGCGGGATTGCTGCGTTGCTGCACAGCCATACATTCCATCTCAATCAGCCATGTGGGACGGCAGACGGGTGCGAGCGTGATGATGTAAGGAATGTCGGGGAAACGTTCTGCAAACTTTCGGCTCACCACGTCATAGTCGGCCAGGTCGCGCAGATAGACTATGATTTGCATCACGTCGTCGAATGTCGTGTCGGCTTCCTTCAGCAAGGTCTCCACATTCTCCCACATCCGTTCCGTCTGCTTCACGATGTCACCCACGTGCACAACCTCACCTTTATTATTGATCGAGGCCGTTCCGCTGATGAACACATGAGCACGGTCGCCGTACTCCATACATGTGCCACGTTCGAACGTCACGCCATATTCGTAGGTCGGATTCAGGTGTGTAGGTGCATAGAGGTAACGCTGCTGTTCGGGTTTGAATCCCGTCAGCGCATACGTGCCCAGCTGTATCAGTGCACGCGTGTCGGCTGGCAGTCCGCCAATACCCGTCGAGGCGATAAAGTGTGTCTGGCTGGTCAGACCCTGCTCCTCGAAATTCTCTCGTCGTGCACGCACCATGCCGCCGTACTGCGTATCCACGTCGCGCACGAAGAACCACGTGCGGATGCAGTTCTGAGCGAGCGTGGCACCATGCTGCTGCAGTGCCTCTTCGTAGTCGATGAGCAGGCTTTCGGTCTGCCATGCCGAATCGCCCTTATGCTCGTGCATACCCATCTTCCACAGGTGTTTGTAGCCGTTGTGGCTGCTCACGACCATACCGTTCACATTCTCCACTTTCGTGCCGCGCTGCAGATAAATCCACACACCCACCTTCGATCCGTCGAGCGGTGGCTGCTGGATGAACGAGTAGGCACAGTCGGGTTCCTCCTTCATCAGCGGACGTTGGTTCGTTGCATCGCTCAGAAAGTAGCGTTTCAGTACGGCGCTGGCACCCCGCAGTTCGTCCAGTTCCATCATCCGCTCTTCTGCGGCATAGACGCGGGCAATCTGCCCGCCGAACTCCTCGCCACGAGGTTCCACATGCAGCATCACGTGCATCTCATCTACACTATTTTCGGGCGCAAAGATCGACATTTGCAGCTTCACGCCCAAATCCTCCCAATACACTTTCTTCGTATTCATTCGTCGTAGTGTTTAGTGTTTAGAGTTGAGTGTTGAACGTGAAGCGACCGCTTCGCTGAGTGTGAAGCATGAAGCGATGAACACTCAACTCCAAACAGATAGTTTTATTTTCTGTTTGCAAAGTTACGTATTTTTCCATGCCCCGACAAACTCACGATAGCGATTTCACCTCTCACGACCGCAATTTACCCTGTTTTGAGTATCTATAATTTTAGAATCTGCTGCTCAGCTTCGTCGGCTGTCATCTCATCAAGGTCGAGCCAGTGGATGGAAGGGTCGCGCTGAAACCAAGTCATTTGCTTCTTGGCATAGACACGGGTGTTCTTCTTGATACGTTCGACGGCTATGTCGAGGGGCCACTCGCCGTCAAGCACACGAAAGAGTTCCTTGTAACCCACGGTGTTGAGGGCATTGAGATGGCGCAGGGGATAGACTCGGCGCACTTCGTCCATCAGACCATCGGCCATCATTTGGTCAACCCGCAGGTTGATACGTTCGAAAAGGTGGGCACGGCTGCGGCTGAGTCCGACCTTGACAATGCGGAAGGGCCGCTGCTTCTTCTGTCCTGTCCGGAAGGAGGTGAACGTGCAGCCTGTCTGGTAGCACACTTCGAGCGCATGGACAATACGCTGCGTGTTCTTCAAATCCACAACGGCATAATATGCAGGGTCGAGCAGCCGCAGTTCGGCAAGCAGTGCGTCGAGTCCTTCGTCGGTCAGTCGCTGACGGACATGACTGCGCACATCGGGTTCGATGGTGGGTATGTCGTCGATTCCATTGCACACCGCATCGATATACATCATGCTGCCGCCACTCATCAGCATGACGGGATGAAGCGGAAACTGCTCCTCCAGCAACCGAAGCACATCGGCTTCGTACTGAGCAGCACTGTAGTATTGGTCGAGGTCGAGCGTATGGACGAAGTAATGCCTCACCTCGGCCAGTTCCTCCTCGGTGGGTGCTGCCGTACCAATCGGGATGCCGCGATAGATTTGACGGGAATCGGCTGAGATAATCGGACACGACAAACGCTTAGCCAACATGAGGCTAAGCGCTGTCTTTCCCACGGCTGTAGGGCCGAGGAGTACGATCAATGTAGGAACAGAAGGAACCACTCCCTCCCCTCCGACCTCCCTCAACCCCTCCAAAGGAGGAGAATCCAAACCGGTAGGCATTTGAATTAATAATTATTAATTTTCAATTTTCAATTCAGTAGGGTTCCCCGTCGCTGATGTCAAGGCCCTCCAGGTCGATGTCCTCGTCGCTGATGCCATCGCCGAACATCGAGTCGTCATCCATAATGTCAGCATCGCCGTTGGTGACGACAGGGTTGCGGGCAAAGAGTTCGTCGAAGTCGAGTTGCTGCTGGGGAGCCTCGCCCAAGCTGCGCGTTACCTTCGGTGACTTGAGCGACTTGCCGGTAATGATTTCCGAGAGTTCAATGAAGAAGACACGGCCACCCAGCGGGTCGAAGGTGTAGAGCAGGTGCTGCTTCTCCTCTTCGAGAAAGTCGGAGAGGCGCGTCTTGGCCATGATGTAGCTGTCTTCGTCGGCCGAAGTGGACATATCCTCGAGTGTGATTTCCTGAGCACGTTCCCAGCCGTTCTCACAGACGGAGAACGAGGTCATCTGGTCGTCGCTGTAGCCGCACGTTTCGAGAATCACCTTGTGGAAGTCGAGGAACGTGGCATCGGCATCTATCTGGATTTCGCGCATGAAGTCATCGACTTCGTCACTGATAAGAATGAATCGGTAAATCATGATTACTTTTAACTTTTCACTTTTAACTTTTCACTTTTATCATCGGATGATGCCGCGCTGCGACTTGCTCACGAAATCGACGATGTACTGAATCTCCTTGCCCATCGGGATGCTATAGGTGATTTGCTCAATAGCCTCCTTGACGGTGAGGTTCGAGTTGTAGATGAGTCGGTAGGCATCGTGGATGTGGCGAATCACCTCGGGGTCGAAACGACGGCGGCGCAGACCGACGATGTTTAGTCCGGCGTAGGCAATCGGTTCGCGGGCAGCGATGACGAACGGGGGAATGTCCTGACTGGTGCGGCAACCACCTTGCACCATCGTATAGCCGGCAATGTGGCAGAACTGATGCACCAGCACGACAGCCGAGATGATGGCGTTGTCATCGACGATGACTTCGCCTGCCAACTTGGTCGAGTTGCCCATGATGATGCCGTTGCCAAACTCACAGTCGTGGGCGATGTGGGCATTCTCCATGATGAGGTTGTTCGACCCGACCACGGTTTTTCCCTTCGATGCCGTACCACGGTGAATGGTTACATTCTCACGGATGCGGTTGCCATTGCCAATCTCGACGGTCGATTCCTCACCTTTGAACTTCAAGTCCTGGGGAATCGCGCCAATGACGGCACCAGGGAACAGGGTGTTCTCGTTGCCCATGCGGGTACCGCTGAGCAGCGTGACACTGTTCATGAGCACGTTGTTGTCGCCGATTTCCACGTTCTTGTCGATGAAGCAGAACGGACCGATTTCGCAGTTTTCACCAATCTTTGCTTCGGGGTCGATGAAAGCGAGGGGACTGATTTTTGCCATAATTACTTTATTGTTTTCGTTGAACGTTGAAAGACTTTACTTTAACGTTTGAAGTCATCCAAAAAAGAAACTTCGTTCGACGAAAATGTTCAACGTTACTTGTTCTTGATGATTTGTGCCGTGAACTCTGCCTCGGCCACCAGCGTGTCGCCGACGAAGATCAGACCTTTCATCGACGAGATGCCGCGGCGCACCGGTGCCAGCAGCTTCACCTTGAAGATGAGCGTGTCGCCAGGCACCACTTTCTTGCGGAACTTCACATTGTCAATCTTCATGAAGTAGGTGGACCAGCGTTCCGGCTCCTCCAGCGTGTTGAGCACGAGCAGGCCGCCTGCCTGGGCCATGGCCTCGACGAGCAATACGCCAGGCATGACCGGTTCCTGCGGGAAGTGACCGGTGAAGAAGGGCTCGTTGCTGGTCACATTCTTCACACCCACGATATAGTTCTCGTCGATGGTGATAATCTTATCGACCAACTGCATCGGGTAGCGGTGCGGGAGCAACTGACGGATGCGGTTCACGTCCATCACCGGCTCCTGGTTGGGGTCGTAGTCAGGACACTGAACCTCGTGCTTGCGGATGTCACGACGAATCTCGCGCGCGAACTTATTATTGATAGTATGTCCAGGCTTTGTCGCGATGACACGTCCGCGGATGGGTTTGCCCACCAGCGCAAGGTCGCCCACGATGTCGAGCAACTTGTGGCGCGCAGCCTCGTTCGGCCATGTGAGCGGACGGTTCTGGATGTAGCCAAGCTGAGTGGCGTCGCGATGCGGAATGCCGATTTTGTCGGCCAGGGCATCGTAGCGCTCCTGCGGCAACTCGTTCTCGTAGATGACGATAGCGTTGTCCAGGTCGCCGCCCTTGATGAGGTTCATGTCGAGCAGCGGTTCGATTTCGCGGACAAAGACGAACGTTCGGGCCGAGGCTATCTCGGCGGGGAAGTCGCTGTAGCGTTCCAGCGAGGCAAACTGCGAAGCCAGTATTTTCGATTCAAACGAAATCATCGCATCGACGCAGAACTCTTCGTCGGGCAGCAGGAGCAGGTGTTCGCCATGCTCACCCTTCACCTCGAGCTTATGTTTCACGACGTAGTAGTCCTTGTTCGCCGCTTGTTCGACCGTACCGACGCGCTGAATCTCCTGAATGAACATCAGGGCCGAGCCGTCGAGGATCGGCATTTCAGGTCCGTCGAGCTGGATGAGACAGTTGTCGATGCGCGAGGCATAGAGCGCAGCCATCGCATGTTCGATGGTGCTCACCTTCACGCCGTCCTTCTGCAGCACGGTGCCGCGCTGCGTATCGCTGACGTTCTCGGCCAGACATTCGATGACGGGCTGCCCCTCGAGGTCCGTCCGTTGGATTTTATAACCATGATTCTCGGGAGCAGGCATGAACGTGGCAGTGATAAACTGCCCTGTGTGCAGACCCTTTCCCTGCACCGTGAATTGCTCCTTCAGAGTGATTTGCTTTTGCATTATTTTTTTAGTTCTTCAATTTCCTTTTTAAGCTCAGATACCTCCTTCACCAGGTCGGGCAACATCTTCAATGCAGCCGACTGGCGAGCCCACTGGCGGTGTTCGATGGCAGGATAGCCCATCAGCGTGGCACCGCCACGGCTGGCCAAGTTGCCGCCTGGCACACCGGCCTGGGCACCCACATTCGTATGGTCGCCGATGGTGATGTGTCCGGCAATGCCGACCTGGCCTCCGAACATGCACCACTCGCCCACCTTCGCACTGCCGGCCACGCCGACCTGCGACGACATCACCGTGTGGCTGCCCACCTCAACGTTGTGAGCAATCTGCACCAGATTGTCCAGCTTGACGCCGCGATGCACCGTCGTCTGTCCCATGGTCGAGCGGTCGATGCACGTGTTGGCACCCACCTCGACGTCGTCTTCAATCACGACGATACCGATCTGCGGGATTTTCTCATACCCCTCAGCCGTAGGCGCAAAGCCGAAGCCATCGGCACCGACCACACATCCGGCATGCAGGATGCAGCGCTGCCCCACCCTGCAGTCGTGATAGATCACCGCATTCGAGTAGATCTCCGTATCGTTGCCCACCTGGGCATTGCGACCAATCGACACATGAGGGTGGAGCACGACATGGTCGCCCACCACCGCACCGGCTTCGATGCTGACGAACGGGCCCACATAGCAACCCTCGCCCACACGAGCCGTCGGGTCTATAAACGCGAGCGACGAGACACCCTCCTGCCGCTGTTGCATACTTTCGTACAGCTGCAGCAGCTTGGCGACCGTCTCGTAGGGATTATCGACCCTCACCAACGTAGCCTCGACGGGCTGCGAAGGCTGAAAGTCGCGTGCGACGAGCACGACGCTCGACTTCGTTTCATACAAAAAATGCTCATACTTCAGGTTGGCCAGAAAGGAGATGGCACCAGGCACACCTTCCTCAATCTTGGCGAAGGTCGTCACCTCAGTCTTGGGATTCCCTTCCACCGTTCCACCCGTGTATGCAGCAATTTGTTCGGCTGTAAAAACCATGAATCGTGAGAATTAACAGATTGATGATTTGCGCTCTTCCACGCAAAATTTCTGCAAAGATACAACATATAATTGAAAGTTGAAAATTGAAAATTGAAAAAATTAAGAATTAAAACCCAAAAAGCCCAAACTCAAAAAGCAAAAACCAAGTTCCACGAGTTGTTTTTTTACCATGAATGCACGAATAAGATGAGTGATAATGTGTCGGGCGCAGGGGTTGCGTGTCGTAGGTACGCGACCATGATGACACGTGCGGTGCGTGGCGAAAGTCGCCCCTCCGGGGCTTGTCGTGTCGGCCCCCTGCACCTCAAACCCAGCCACCGTTCGCATCCAACTCCGTTGGTGTGCCCTACAAACACGTTCACGACGCACCTCAAACGCGGCCACGCCGCACCCCCAACTCGGCCACAGCGCACCTCCAACTCGGCTGCTGCGCCGACCAAAGTCAAAATATCACCGATATTTTCAGTAATTCCATTGATATTTCTACAAATTCCATTGATATTTTCAGGAATTTCAATGCTATTTTGAGTATTGTCGGTACACTGTCCGACGATGAGCTGCGCTTTCGACGGGTCGGATGTACGGATGAACTCACTGCCAACAAAAGACAAAGTTTTGCCAAATTTACGTTAAAAAATATTAACAAAAGGATGCTTTTCGCCTTTTTTCTTCGGAAGTCGAGATTTTTGTCGTAATATTGCAGGATATTTGGTGGGATGTGGACATATACATTCTCCGCTACGATAACTGACTAATTAAAAATAAAATGAACAAGTACTCTAAACTCCTGTGTTCGCTGCTGCTCTCGGCAGCCGGCACCCCCCTGCTCTGGGCCCAGAACTCGGTTCAGAAGGTGGAACAAGTAAGCGATGGCGTCGTTCTCGAACAGGCCGTCGATTTCACCATCACGGGCACCACGCCCTTCGCCACGGCGGGCAGTGTCAATCTGATCAATCCCGACGCCGTCGTCATCTTCGAGGCCGTGCGACCGGCCAACGTGAAGAAGTCGGCGGTGCTGAGCCACATCACCATCAACGGCGAAGCGGCGAAACACGGGACGAACTGCTGGATTGAAATCCACAAGAACGGCACTATCGTCTATCCACACACCGAACTGACGTTCCAGCCGCTGACGGCCTATAGCGAGGGCGGTTTCGCAGGCACGGAGTGGAACGACTTCATCCCTTATACTAAATATACGAGCGGCGACTGGGTGAACAACATCCGTTCGTTCCGACTCAAGCGCGGCTACATGGCCACGCTGGCCTGCAACTCCAACGGTTCGGGATGGAGCAAGGTGTTCATCGCCCAGGACAGCGATCTGGAGATCGACCTGACGAAGGTGACGTATGGCAAGTACATCGCCGGCAAGGAGGGTTTCATCCGTGTGTTCCCCTGGCGTAACGTGACGAAGAAGGGTACGGCCGGCAGCCCGGGAAACCGCCACCGCGAACTGAACACCACATGGATGTACGGTTGGAACGGCGACGGTTGGCACGACGACTATGTCGAGCATATCCCGCAGCACCACCACGAAGGCTGGCCCTCGTGGGACGGCATCAACGGCCTGAACACTTGTAACACCGTGCTGGGTAACAACGAGCCTGACAATCAGGGTGACGATCGCGAACAATATATCCCTGTTGCCGACATCGAATCTCGCTTGTTCGGAGCAAGCGGTACGTGGCAGAACCAAGCCTACACAGGTGGTCTGCGCGTCGGTTCACCTGCCATGTCGGGCGACGCACGAGGCAGTTGGCTTTCTACATTCATGAATCTGGCCGAACAGTACAACTGCCGTATCGACTTCATCGCCGACCACTGCTACTGGCACGACCCCGCCAGCAGTTACACTTGGCAGATGAATGAAACCTATAACAAGTACCACCGTCCCATCTGGATTACCGAGTTCAACTATGGTGCCAACTGGACAGCATGGGAAAGCAGCGATCACAGCGGCTCAGATGCAAACCAAACCATTGAGTTGAACAACATACGAAGCATTGTCACAGCACTCGAAAACAACACCCACGTCGAGCGTTATGCTTTCTACAACTGGGTAGAGGACTGCCGTGCCCTTGTCTTCGACAAAGTAACGAGGGACAGCCAAGGAAATGTAATTTCTACTGAAACCATTTTAACCAAGACTTTCTATTGGTATAGAGACCTGATGTCCAACTCGGCCTACGACCCCATCAACGAATATACGATGGGCTGGACCTACTGTGCTCCGACCGACCTGAAGGTGAACTACTACCAGTCGTCGAACACGGCAACTCTGATCTGGACTCACCGCAACGGCAAGCAGACCGATGTGGCCTACGTGGAGCGTCGTGCCGAGGGTGAAAGTTCGTGGACGGTGATCAAGGAAATCCCGATGCCAGGTTCTATCACCATGAGCTGTCAGGACGACCTTGGCGACCTGAGCGGCCTCATTACCTACCGTGTGCGCAATGTCGATAGCGACGGCACGGAACGCCGGACGGGTGAAGCCACGATCAACATCGGCGGCAGCACGATGGGCTGCCCCACCCTGCAATACACGACGCTCAATGTGGCGAACCTCGACGAGGCTGTCAGCGTCACGTTCAAGGAGCCGTTCGAGGCGAAGCCGGCTGTGTTTGTCGGTCTGCAGACCTTCAACAACAGCTCGATAACCATCGATGGTGTGTCGTGCAGCACGGTGACCACGCCGTACTTCAAGACGACTTCGATCAAGCGCGACCAGTTCTCGTACATCGGACTTCCCTGGGCTTTGCAGACGAACAACAAGGGCGAATCGACCAGTGCGGCCGTCTATAAGAGCAAGGAGAAGATTCCGTTCATGGCCATCCCCTTCGGCAACTATACGTTCGGCAACATGAAAGTGGAAGTGGGTTCGGCCAAGATCAAAGACGAGACGGTCGAGGTCGTGTTCAACGAACCCTTCCCCGAAGGTGTCACCCCCATCGTGGTGGCTACCATCAATGCAGCAACGTCAAACTCAAGAGCCATCATGCACAAGGTATGGAACATCACGAACACGGGCTTCAGCGCTGCCGTGATGTACGAAGATGCGCTCGTCAACAGTAGCGGCGCTCACATCGTGCCGAACGTCAACCAGACGCTCGCCTACATCGCAGCCACACCTGGCGACGCATGCGTTGATGAGGAGAACCAGGTTTACCTCGCTGCCGGTATGGGACAAAACACTGTGGTCGGAACGACAGCCTCCGAGCAGCAGTTCCAGGCAACGCTGACCGACGAGGCTGGTGAGCCCTACACCGAAGTGCTCCGCCTGATCGACCCCGTCGTCTTCTGCGACAACCAGACGAACAACCTGCCCACTCCTGTCGTGCTGCGCACCCGTGGTCTGATCACCGAGACGGGGGTTGACGAGGACGAAGTGCCCGTGACCTATGCAACGGGCTTCAAAGTGCGCCGCGTGGTGGATGAGAGCGTGACAAAGGGCATCAACAAGGTTTCGTCGGGTACTGCCGACGAGGTGGGTTGGATGGCTATCCACAGCAACCCCACGCCTGCATCTGCTGCCAACGACGACCCGACGCCTACTGCCATCGGCCGTGTGATCGAAGGAACGTACAGCGGCGACGAACTCGACGTGCGCGTCATCAACCGCATCGTGTATGTGAAGGGCCATCCCGACTTCCAGCTCTTCACCACGGGTGGAGCACGTGCGGCAGCCGGTGCCACTCAGGCTCCTGGTGTCTATGTGGTCCGTGCCGGTGGAAAGACGGCGAAGATTGTTATCCGGTAACTTTTTCGTTGAACGTGAGGCGTGAAGTGATTAACGTGAAGCGTGAAGTGAACGCTACGCTGTCGTGAAGCGATGTCATCAGTCTTCACTTCACACTTCACGCTTCACGTTTCACGTTTCACGTTTAAGCATTCAACGAATTCATAGGTCTTTGTATGGGATTTTTCAACATATTCAGTAAGAAGAAGAAAGAGACGCTGGACGAAGGTCTGGCGAAAACGAAAGAGAGTGTTTTTGGGAAACTGACTCGTGCCATCGCCGGAAAGTCGAAGGTGGACGACGACGTGCTGGACAATCTTGAGGAGGTGCTCATCACCTCGGATGTCGGCGTGGACACCACGCTCGAAGTGATTCGCCGCATCGAGGAACGTGTGGCTCGCGACAAATATGTGGGTACCAGCGAACTGAATCATATCCTGCGCGACGAAATCGCAGGTCTGCTTACCGAAAACCATACCGACGACACCGACGGATTCGAAGTGCCGCAGGACCATCGGCCCTACGTCATCTTGGTCGTCGGCGTGAATGGTGTGGGCAAGACAACCACAATCGGAAAACTGGCCTGGCAGTTCAAGCAGCAAGGTCTGAAAGTGGTGCTCGGTGCAGCCGACACCTTCCGTGCAGCAGCTGTCGAGCAGTTATGCATCTGGGGCGAACGCGTCGGCGTGCCCGTGGTGAAACAGCAGATGGGCAGCGACCCCGCCTCGGTGGCTTTCGACACTGTACAAAGTGCTGTGGCTACGGGAGCCGACGTGGTCATCATCGACACAGCCGGACGACTGCATAACAAGGTGGGGCTGATGAACGAACTGACAAAGATCCGTAATGTCATCGCGAAAGTAGTGCCGACAGGAGCCGACGAAGTGCTGCTGGTGCTCGACGGCAGCACTGGCCAGAATGCCTTTGAGCAGGCTCGCCAATTCACCAAAGCTACCGAGGTGACAGCCATGGCCATCACGAAACTGGACGGAACGGCAAAGGGTGGCGTGGTGATCGGCATCTCGAACGAATTTAAGATTCCTGTGAAATATATCGGACTGGGCGAAGGCATGGAGGACTTACAGCCCTTCAACCGCCGTGAATTTGTAGATTCATTGTTCGGAGAATGAGAAAGAACGCGATAGACATCGTGACGATGGGCTGCTCGAAAAA
Organism: uncultured Prevotellaceae bacterium; assembly: GCA_900319385.1. GTDB lineage: Bacteria > Bacteroidota > Bacteroidia > Bacteroidales > Bacteroidaceae > UBA3839. The sequence goes on from ONOG01000009.1 coordinate 37,798, forward strand.
TCTGGTTGATTCTGAGCGGTTGATGGCGATGCTCGAGCAGCAAGGCTACCATGTGGAGCACGACCCCGAGGAGCCTCGCGCCGAAATTGCCGTGGTGAACACTTGCGGGTTCATCGGTGACGCCAAGGAAGAGAGCATCAACATGATCCTGCAGTTCTGCCAACGAAAGCAGGAAGGCAGCCTCCGACGGCTCTACGTCATGGGTTGCCTCAGCCAGCGTTATCTCAAGGAACTGGGCAAGGAACTGCCCGAAGTGGACAAGTTTTTCGGCAAGTTCGACTGGACAGGACTGGTGGAGGAACTGAACATAAGTACAAAGTACAAAGTACAAAGTACAACGGAGAAGAAAAGTAATAACTCGTCAACTCGTCAACTCGTCAACTCGTCAACTTGTCAACGCCACCTCACCACCCCACGCCACTATGCCTATCTGAAGATTTCTGAGGGTTGCGACCGCCACTGTGCCTACTGCGCCATCCCCATCATCACCGGCCGACACCAGTCGCGACCGATGGAAGACATCATCGCCGAAGTCGAATGGCTCGTCGGTCAGGGCGTGCGTGAATTTCAGGTGATTGCACAAGAACTGACATACTACGGCATCGACCTCTACGGTGAGCAGAAGATAGCAGAACTCGTGGAACGCATGGCCGACGTACGGGGTGTGAAGTGGATACGACTCCACTACGCCTACCCCACGTATTTCCCCTGGGCACTGCTCGATGTCATGCGCCGCAAGAAGAACGTGTGCCGCTATCTCGACATTGCCCTCCAGCACATCAACACCACCGTGCTGCAGAACATGAGGCGCCACATCACCAGCGACGAGACCTACGCCTTCATCGAACGCATCCGCCGCGAAGTGCCAGGCATCCATCTGCGCACGACGCTCATGGTGGGATTTCCTGGCGAGGACGACGCCGCGTTCGACGAACTGTTGGCATTTGTGCGTTGGGCACGATTCGAGCGTATGGGTGCATTTGCCTACTGCGAGGAAGACGGCACTTGGGCAGCCAAGCATCTGAAGGATGAAATTCCCGACGAAGTGAAACAAGAGCGTCTCTCTCGACTCATGCGGCTGCAGCAAAAGATTTCGGCCGAAGTACAGGCAGCCAAGGTGGGGCAGACCCTGCGCGTCGTCATCGACCGGCGCGAAGGCGACTACTATGTCGGACGCACCGAATTCGACAGTCCCGAAGTCGATCCCGAAGTGCTCATCCCCCTCAACCAAGGCACTCTGCGTCGCGGTTGTTTCTATGACATCCGCATTACCGAGGCAGACGAGTTTGACTTGTACGGCATAAAAAATCCCCAATAGCCTCACCCCCACTCCCTGGGAAGGGGGAGTCCAGACAGGCAGGTTTTAATTTTTAATTTGTAATTGTTTATTGTTCATTGTTCATTCATAGCCATGACTCATAAGGAATTTACCAAGCTCATGATGGAAAAGACCAGCCTCAGCAGCATCGAAATCGCCGAGCTGCAAGCAGCCTGCTCCGACCTCATCATCCAGCAGGTGGCTCAAGGCAACACCGTCGTCTTCTCTGGCTTCGGCACCTTCGAACAGAAGGAAAAGCCCGAACGCAAGATGTACAACCCCACCACCAAGGAATTCAAGACCATCCCTGCCCGTCAGACACTGGGATTCCGTCCCAGCAACACTTTCAAGGAAAAACTTAATGCTACCGAACCATGAACGAACGTATCACCGCACTCAACATCTCTGATATCCTGGCCGTCCAGCAGACGTTCCCAAAACGTGTGACCGACTCGTTCATGCGAGCCCTCACCGAAACCATCATCGAGGGACTGCAGACCGACGGCATCGTCAAGGTACGTGGCCTCGGCACCTTCCGCATCGTCGAGGTGGAACCCCGTGAAAGCGTCAGTGTCAGCACTGGCGAACGCATTGTCATTCCCAGTTTCAAGAAACTCTCGTTCACAGCCGAAGAAAGCATCACCGAGCGTATGTCGAACACAGCCGACAGTCAGGCTGACAACTCAGATGCTGACGACATTGAAACGGTCCAGACGGAAACGGACCAGACGGAAACCCCTGACACCGACGAACCCACAACTGAGCAGCCCGAAGCAGCAGGCGTCGCTGTGCCCGAGGTGCAAGATTTTTTCTCCGTCCTCAATGAAGACCGAGAGGAAGATACGGCCGAACCCCTTGGCGACGAGCAAGGCGAAAGCGATACACAAGACGGCTCACAAGACATTGCTTCCACAACCCAAGCCGAAAGTTCAGATACAGAAAAACAGGACGAGGCCATTGACCCCTCCGTCCCCGTCAGCGAAACACCTGCCGACACATTCTCGGGTATCGACGTGCTCATCTCTACACCCGAAAGCCTCGAGGAACTGCACGACCAGCTCACCGTGGCACTGCTCCAGCAGCAGGAAGCCGACCATCAAGCTACAGCCGCACAGACCCGCTACGACCAAGTGCAGCTCCAGCTCCTCGAAGCCGAGCAGGGACGTGTCCTTGCCCAGCAAAAAGCCGAGCAGGCAGCAGCCGAAGTGAAGCACATCGAGCAGCTCATCCAGAATGTCGAAACCAACCGCATCACACAGCTGGCTGAGAACAATGCCTCGCCCATCGACACTCCAGCAGAAGACGCTGCATCAGTTCAAGAAGACACAGAACTGACCGTCAGCAGCACATCCGCTCCTGTTGCCGACATACCCGTTCAAACAGATCAGACTCAGGAACCTGACGACGAGGTCGAAAGAGAGGACGAAGAGGAAGAGGAAAAACGTACACCCTGGTGGCGCATACCCCTCATCCTACTCATTCTTCTGCTCGTCGGCGGTGCCTGCTACTTCATCGCCGTCAATCCGCAACTGCCCTTCCAGTGGCTGAACGACGAATCGAAAGAAGAAGTTCCAGTCACCGTCGAAGCCCTGACCCCCGAAACTCAGCCAGCCGGTACGCCTCAACCCGCCAAGGGAGAGCCATCCACACAGCCTACACCCTCCAAGGCAGACACACCGGCCGCGACTCCTTCGCCAGCCGACCAGCCACAGCCGACTGCCGAGCATCCGCAGTCTGCATCCAAACCGCAGCAACCGTCTGAAAAGCCCAAGCAGCAGGAAGCCTCCAAGCCCCAACGCCCCAAAACACACACGGTGCGCCGCGGCGAGTCGCTCACCAAAATCTCCCTCCAATACTACGGGACGAAGGACTCCGTCCGAGCCATCATCCGTGCCAACAATTTCCGCGACCCCAACAACATCAACGAAGGTGCTGTAGTGCAACTTCCATGATGCGAATCAGACGAGTGATGTTTCTGAAAAAACTGCGTGAGCATTGGCAACACCGGCATGAACTCTGGCAGAAGTTCCGCCTCTGGCAGAAGACGCCCTATCAGGTAGCCCCCCTCTCCGACGAGGAGCACGACTGCCCCACCTGTCAGACGCACTACACCGGCAACTTCTGTCCCCGCTGCGGTCAGTGGTGGCGCATCGGTCGCTACAGTTTCCGCAACGCCTTTCTCGGATTTCTCGACATCTGGGGACTGGGCAACCGCAGCATGTTCCGCGCCATCGGCCACCTTTTCCTGCGCCCTGGCTACATGATGCGCGACTATCTGCAAGGCCGCCAACATGCCTATTTCCCTCCCTTCAAGATGTTCTTCCTCGTCACCACGCTCGGCTTTCTTGTCGATAACGGGCTGAACATCGCTGGACATAGCGACATCGAGCAACGCTACGAGCGAATCGAGCAGCGACGTGCCGAAGAGCAAGAACTCGTAGCCGAGCTGAACCGGCTGGACAGCGAGCAATCACGTGGACAACTCATCGCCAAGCACATCATCACACAGTCGTTTATCAGAATCGCAGGCTTCCAGTACGATTACCCCAACTTCTTTGTCCTCACCGTCCTGCTGTTCGTTTCCGGCTTCCTTTATCTCCTGTTCCGCCATGCTCCCAACTTCGAAGGCGGCATGCGCTACAGCGAACTGATCGTCTCGCTCGTCTATCTCTACAACATGATTTCGCTCTACATCATTCCGTTGGAGTTTTTGCAGTTGGACGAGAGGATCCAGACCATGCCCTACCTCACCCTGCCCCTTGCCTTCTCGCAGCTCACCGGCCACAGCCTACTTCGGTCTGCCGCCTACACTCTTCTGGCTGCCTTGTTTTATATTGTACTCATCGCCCTCATGGTGGTCATCGTCGTCACCACGACGATACTCCTGACCTAACACCGTTTCCATCTCATAAACACAAAGAGTGCTCGGCATCGATGTGTCGAGCACTCTGTGTGAAGGTGGAAAATGAATCGCGCGATTAGTATTCCATCACGGCTGGCAGTTCCTTCGCCTGATCGACCATCTTCTCGACTTCCTTGAGGGCGGGAACACGGTTGGTGAGGTTCTTGGCGGCATTCACCTCCTCAAGCTTGGCCTGCAGATTGGCGGGAACGCGGTGCTTGAGTTCCTTGACGGTGTCAACGCCGGCTGCCTCGAGCAGTTCGGCAAACTGTGGACCTACGCCCTGAATGCGGTAGAGGTCGGCATGGTTGGTCCAGGTGAGAATCAGTTTCGGACTGATACCTGTTGCCTCGGCCAGTGCCTTGCGGCCAGCGGGTTTTGCACACTTTTCGAGCAGGGTGTCAGTGTCCTTCACACCTGCTGCCAGAAGCTTCTCGGCATAGACTTCGCCAATGCCCTGAACGTCGATAATCTTGTAATTTGCCATGGTAAATTAAAATTAACGATTAATATTAAATAATTAAAACAGATTAGTATGGGCAAATATAGAGATTTTTTTGCACCAAATCACAATTTTTTGCCAAAAAAATACGGACGCACTTCGTTTTTTCGTTATTTAGGCGTACTTTTGTAATCTGAAACGATGAATATGCACAAGATGGAAGAAATACTGCAACAGGGCTACGGGCTGGTGACGGTGCCGCGCTGCGACGACTCACGGGGGTCGCTCTGCTTTGCCGAGTGGCGCCACCTGCCGTTTGAGCCGAAGCGGGTGTTCTGGATTTTCGACGTACCCGCCGAAGCCCGTCGTGGCGGACACAGCCATGAAACCTGTGCCGAGGTGGTGTTTGCCGTGCAGGGCAGTTTCGACATGACGGTTGACACGGGAAAGCACCGCTGCACCTTCCACATGGATCGCCCCGACACGGGCATCTACATCGGACCTGGCACCTGGTGCGAACTGAGCGCATTCCAGCCTGGCACGGTATGCGTGGTCGTAGCTTCCGACTTGTACGACCCCGAGGGATATGTGAATGACTACGAGACGTATAAATTGATGCACCAGTGAGAATCCTCAGTTACAGTAGCGAGATGGAGACGCAGTGGAATACACTCGTCGAGAAGTCGAAGAACGGAACGTTTCTCTTCGATCGCCGTTTCATGGACTACCATGCCGACCGCTTCACCGACTGCTCCGTCGTCTTTCTTGACGACAAGCGAAAAACTATTGTCGGAGCGTTGCCCGCTAACTGGTGTAGCAGCGAACAGACGGTCTATAGCCATCAAGGTCTAACCTACGGAGGTCTGATATTACTCCCTGGCTGCACAACGACCGATGTCATGCAGATGTTCGATCTGGCTTGTACCCACTATCGTCATCAACTGGGGGCCAAGACCATCGTCTATAAACCAGTTCCCTACATCTACAACCGTTACCCTGCCGACGAACCACTCTACGCCCTCTTCCGCCACGATGCACGATTGACGGCTCGCTCTATATCGACTACCATTTCGCTCGATGCACCACTGCCCATGCAGCAGTTGCGCCACCGACTGGTGAACAAAGCACTGCGCCACCAGCTCAGCGTCACCGCCGCCACCAGCACCGAAGACCTCCAGCAGTTTTGGGACGCACTCAACACGTCGCTCCTACAGCATCACGGCGTTCGGCCCGTGCATTCCATGCACGAGATGCAGTTGCTCATGGCCCGTTTCCCCAACCACATCCAGCTCTATGTAACAAAGAATCCCGATGCCAAACTCCTGGCAGGCGTATGGATACTGCATTGCGGCCCTGTAGCCCATCTGCAATACATCACCACCACCGAGGAAGGACGCCAGTGTGGAGCCCTTGACCTGCTCATTGCAACACTGACAGAAAAGCTACGAGTAAGCTACCAGACTTCAGAAATGAGCCAACCTATGCAACACCGCTACCTTGACTTTGGCATCTCGACCGAACGCCAGGGGCATTATCTCAACGAAGGCCTCATCTTCCAGAAAGAAGGTTTCGGCGGTCGTGGGGTGTGCTACGACACTTACGAACTGAACATTTAAAAATGAAAAATGCGCTGACGATGATTAAATACTTTGACCTCCAGCGTCTGAATGAACAGACTGACGGATGGCAGCAGGCTGCCGGCAACGTACTGCAGAGCGGGTGGTACCTGCAAGGTGAACAGACGAAACGCTTCGAACAGGCCTACGCACAGTACATCGGTACACGTCACTGCATCGGATGCGGAAACGGACTCGATGCACTCACGCTCATCCTTCGGGCCTACATCGAATTGGGACGCCTCCACCCCGGCGACGAAGTCATCGTCCCTGCCAACACCTATATCGCCACCATTCTGGCAGTGACCGAGAACCGTCTCACCCCTGTCCTCGTCGAACCCGACCCCGACACGCTCCAGATTGACGACCACCTGCTGCAGCAATCCATCACGCCCCGCACCCGTGCCATCATGCTCGTCCATCTGTACGGACGGTGCGCCATGACCGAACTGATAGCCGATCTCTGCCGCCGAAACCATCTGCTGCTCATCGAAGACAATGCCCAGGCACACGGCTGCCACTACACCCTGCCCGACGGCACGACCCTACGCACAGGCAGCCTCGGCGACGCAGCCGGCCATAGCTTCTACCCCACCAAAAACCTCGGAGCGATGGGCGATGCCGGAGCCGTCACAACCAACGACGACGACCTGGCTGCCATGGTACGCTCGCTCGGCAACTACGGAAGCAGCCGCAAGTACGTATTCCCCTATCAAGGCCGCAACAGCCGCATCGACGAAGTGCAAGCTGCCATCCTGCTCGCCAAACTGCCCCAGCTCGATGCCCACAACGAGCGTCGTCGCCAAATAGCAGCCCATTACTACGCACACATTCAGAATCCCCACCTCCGTCTGCCCCAAAGCGACCGCGACTGCGTGTGGCACATCTTCCCCCTCTTCTCACCTCATCGCGACCGTCTGCAGGCATATCTACGCGAACAGGGCATCGAGACACAGATTCACTACCCCATCCCTCCCCACCGCCAACAGTGCTATGCAGGGCTGTGGCCAGAGCTGTCACTACCCGTCACCGAGCGGCTCGCAGCCGAAGAGCTGAGCCTGCCCTGCCACCCAGCGTTGACCGATGCCGAGGTCGAACAAGTGGTCTGTGCCGTCAACCGCTTTCAGCCCTGACAACGATTCGATGGATAATACCTATGGTAAATCATCTCAAGACACACAAGAGGCCTCTTCCCTACTATACCGTGGAAGAGGCCTCTTGGTTAAGACATGAGTCCGTGTCACTTCAGCGTCCGAACGAGGAAGTCGGAAGCCAGACGCATGGCGTGGTAGAGGTTCTGCGTGAAACCATGGTCCTGACCATCGAGTTCGTAGTATTCTGAACCCTCCCATAGCTGATGGTAGCGCAGACCGTAGGTGTAGGGAGCGATGCGGTCGGCGGTGCCGTGGATGATGGCAGCAGGACCGTGGTAGTGGGCTGCGGTTTCGTAGATGGGCAGACGGAAGGCAGTCTTGAGATACTCTTGGCCTAAGCACAGACGACCGCCAAACAGCGGAAGGGACTCTGGCGGGTTGAGCGGGTCGAACGACTGGCCGAAGATGGTGCCACGGATGCAGTCGTCGCGCAGCGTGGCGGCTGGTGCCAACAGCACGACACAGCTCAGCGGCGATGCCTCCCCTTCCCCAGCCTCCTCGCTCAGTTGACCTGCGAGCATCGAACTGACGACACCTCCCATCGAGTGACCCACAATGCCGATGCGGCTGACGTAGCGCAGGTCGCGTACGTATTCATAAACCCTGTGAGCATCGGCTATTTCATTGGGGACCGTCATTTGCTGAAACTCACCCTCGCTCTGTCCGTGTCCGTTGAAGTCGAAACGGATGCTGGCGATGCCGTGGCGGCAAAGCGAATCAGCGATGAGGTCGAACATCAGTACTTCCTTGCTGCCTCCGAATCCGTGGCAGAGAATGACCATCGGACACTGCTGGCCAGGCTGCAAGTCGGGGCGTTGGATGAGAGCCGAAAGACGGCCATGATGCCCGTCAATGTTCACATTCTCCCGAACCGAACGCAGCTCAAATGTATCGAGAATCCGTTCGTAGAGCGTCTTTTCCAGTTTGTCGCTGAGGACGGTCGAGAGAACAACTTTGCCGTCGGGATCGAGCAGCACCATCGACGGAATCCACTTGACACCGTAGTCGGCAGCCACCTGAGATTCGCGCATCGGCTTGAGATCGCCCAACTGAGTGTAGCGGATACCATACTTGTCGATGGCACGTAGCCAAGCGTCTTTGTCGGTATCGAACGACACGCCGACGAACTCGACGCCGCTGGGCGCAAAGCGTTCGTACATGCGCTGCAAGTTGGGAAGGTCGCGACGGCAATCGGGACACCACGAGGCCCAGAAGTCGAGCACGGTGTAGTGTCCTTTCGAGAGTTTGCTAAGCGTCAGCTTCTTGCCATTCGGGGTGCGGAGAGTGAAGTCGGGCGCCGCAGTGCCCTGCTCGACGAGTTCGGTGGCGTACTTTGCATCGAGATCGTGCAGCATCTGGGCAGAAGCAGGGAAACACAAGACGAAGGCAGCTGTGAAGGCCGCAACGATAGGGCGGCAAAGGAAACATGGAAAAGACATTTCTTTAAAATAAAAATAAAAAAATTAAAAATTAAAGTTTCGGATGAATCAAAAACCACGAATTTCTCGAATGACACGAATAATCCTTTCTTTGTGTATGCTAATTCGTGTCATTTTTTATTGCAATTACTCGAATTTTTCCACTTGTATAGGCCCAAAAAGTAGGGATAATTCGTGTCATTCGAGAAATTCGTGGTTATCCTTGACTTCCGAAAGTTCTGTTAAAAATTAAAAATTAACTGACCCCTTCCCTTGGGGTGGGTATGGGGAGGGGTCTGGAGGGGCTTAGGAAGTGGGGCCAAACCGCTCGCCCCAGCACTGCTTCATGCGTTCCCACAGGCGTGCCTCGGCAGGGGTATGGGGCTGAGGATGCCAGAAGCGGGCGTCCTGAGCATCGTCGGGCAGGAACTGCTGCTGGACGAAGTGGTCGGGATAGTCGTGGGCATACCTGTAGCCGTCGCTATAGCCGAGGTCCTTCATCAGCGACGTCGGTGCATTGCGCAAGTGGAGCGGCACAGGCAAGTCGCCCGTCTGCCGCACGTAGGCCAGAGCCGCGTCGATGCCCATATAGGCCGAGTTGCTCTTGGGAGAGGTCGCCACATAGACAGCCGCCTCAGCCAGGGGAATCCGTCCCTCGGGCATACCGATTTTCTGCACCGTGTCGAAGCAGGCGTTGGCCAGGAGCAGGGCGTTGGGATTCGCCAGCCCCACATCCTCTGCCGCACAGATGACGATGCGACGGGCGATGAACACGGGATCCTCGCCAGCCTCAATCATACGAGCCAGATAGTAGAGGGCAGCGTCGGGGTCGCTGCCGCGCATACTCTTGATGAAAGCCGAGATGATGTCGTAGTGCATCTCGCCATCCTTGTCGTACGCCAGAAAACCACCCCCGTTCCCTCCCGATGAGGGGTGACTCAGGCAGTCTTCCACCCACTTGTCGGTAATCACATATTCTTCCGTCCCGTCCCCATGTTCTTGACTGGGGTCGGGCGAAGAGGTCACCAGTTCGAGGATGTTGAGCAGCTTGCGGGCATCGCCACCGCTCTGACGGAGCAGAGCCCCGTACTCGGCAATGCGGATATGCTTCTTTTTCAGTTCAACATCCTGAGCAATCGCACGGTCGAGCAGGTGCAGCAGGTCGTCCTTCCCGAGCGAGTTGAGCACATAGACCTGGCAACGGCTGAGCAGCGGACGGATGACCTCGAACGAAGGATTCTCCGTCGTCGCTCCGATGAGCGTAATCGTGCCATGCTCCACGGCGCCCAGCAGCGAGTCCTGCTGCGACTTCGAGAAACGGTGTATTTCGTCGATGAAAAGAATCGGATTGCCGTTCTTGGCAAAGAGACCAGCCTGCATCTTCGCCCGTTCGATCACCTCGCGCACCTCCTTCACCCCGCTCGTCACCGCCGACAGCGTGAAGAAGGGCACCTCCAGCGTGCGGGCAATGATGTTTGCCAGCGTCGTCTTCCCCACCCCGGGCGGCCCCCACAGGATGAACGAAGCGACGCGGCGCTGCTCAATCATGCGCCGAATCACAGCCCCCTCGCCCACGAGGTGCTGCTGCCCGATGTAGTCGTCCAAAGTCTGCGGACGCATTCTTTCTGCTAATGGTTGCATAGAAAAAAAGTGAAAAGTGAAAAATTAAAAGTGAAAAATTAAAAGTGAAAAATTAAAAGTGAAAAATTAAAAGTGAAAAATTAAAAATTAAAAATTCAGAACCGACATGCAAAGTTATCAAAAAAAGTTCTTCAACCCAAAAGAAAGCGGCAAAAGTTCGGTTAACACCCCTCGTTTGCCCGCCACGGCAAAGCACAAACAAGTTTACTTCTGCCCATTTCGCCGAACGCCCCCTTCGCCTGGCAAGCAGGGGTCGCGTCCGGACGGCACAAAAACAGTTCGGTTTCAGGGATGATCGTGCATCTATCATAGAATTCTGATGACCCTCTGATGGGAAATCCGTGCGCGGGGCGAGGTGGGCTGCGAAACTGTTCTCTTTTCCATCAAAAAAAAGGCGGAACGATGACGGCGGTGTGGAAAACAATTTGTATATTTGCAAATCTCTTTACAGGATTACACTCGGCTCATCATGACGAACTCTGGTATGGCTTCACGGCCCCTAATGATTTACAAGGCTTCGGCTGGCAGCGGAAAGACGTTCCGACTGGCGGTCGAATATATCAAACTGCTGATCGAGAACCCCAAGTCGTATGGCAACATCCTGGCTGTGACTTTCACCAATAAGGCGACGGCGGAGATGAAACTGCGCATCCTCAGCCAGCTGTACGGCATCGGGCACGACTTGCGTTCGAGCGACGGCTATCTCAAGGCTATCCAGGCGGACGAGCGCATCGGCAGCCTGAACCTGAGCGACGAGGAGTTGCGGCGACGTGCGGGCGTGGCTCTGTCGCTGATGATGCACGACTACAGCCGTTTCCGCATCGAGACGATCGACAGCTTTTTCCAGGGCATCATGCGGCAACTGGCTCACGAGTTGCGGCTGACGAACAACTTGCGCGTCGATCTGAACAACGGGGAGGTGCTGGAGGAGGCCGTGAAAGAACTGTTCAACTCGCTGGCCGACGACAAGGAACTGCTACAGTCGGTGCTCCGGCTGGTGGAGGAGAAGATGGACGACGGCAAGAACTGGAACATGACCAGGGAGGTGATAGAATTCGGTATGAACATCTTCAACGAGAAGTTCCTCACCAACAAGCACCAGGGGCGTATCACCACGCGTGAGGATGTGGAGCAGTTCAAGATTGAAATCTACCGTTGCAAAACAGCCACGCTGCAGCAGTTGCAACAGTTGGGACGGGAATTCCTCGCTGTGTGCAGCCGCGAAGGCATAGACGCCAGCTGGCTGAGAGGTGGTCGCGGCAACAGCGGCATCTATCCGTTCTTCGAAAAGACGGCTGCCGAGAACGGCTTGCCAAATATTTCCACCTCCATCCGCAGTTTCCTGGAATCTGCCTCGGCATGGCCTTCACCGAAGCATCCCGAGGTGGAGCCTGTGGCCGAGGGCGTCCTGCTGCCCTTGCTCCGACAGGTGGTTGACCTGCGCTACCGGCTCAACACCATCGAGTGCACTCGTACGCACATCGGCCAGCTCATGCTCATCAATACGATTGACGCGAAGGTGCGTCAACTGAACACCGAGGAGAACCGTTTCCTGCTGGCCGACACGGCTTACATCCTTTGGCGGCTCATCAAGGGACAAGATATTCCATTCATCTACGAAAAGGCGGGTGTACGTTTCACTCACATCATGATTGACGAGTTTCAGGACACGTCGGCCCTGCAATGGCGGATTTTCGTTCCGCTGCTGCTCAACAGTATGGCTACGAGCAGCCGCTGCCTCATCGTGGGCGACGTGAAGCAAAGCATCTACCGCTGGCGAAACGGCGACTGGGAAATCCTGAACGGCATCGAGCATGACGAACTATTCGGACCGCTCGTCGAAAGCAGGGCGATGAAGGACAACTTCCGAAGCAGCGAACGGGTCGTCCGTTTCAACAACGAGTTTTTCAGCAATGCCGCCCTCGCCCTGCAGGATCTCTACAGGCAGAACACGGGTGCGGCGACGACCCTCATTGCTGATGCCTACCAAGATGTAGAGCAGCACCATCGCCCCGAAAACGAGGGCAAAGGTTACGTGCACGTAGAGTTCATCGACAAACCTGACGAGGGCGAAGCACCCGTCGACCCCATGCTTCAACGCATTGTCGAGAATGTACGGACGCTGCGCGAACATGGTGTGCAGCCGCGCGACATCTGCATCCTCGTACGAACGAGGAATGAGATTCCCGACATCTGCGCCACTTTTGCCGAACAGATGCCCGACATCAGCATCGTCAGCGACGAGGCGTTCCGCCTCGACAGTTCGCCAGCCGTCAACTTCATCATCCTCTGCCTGCGACTGATCGACGATCCTCAGAACCGTTTCCTGCTCGCGATGCTCGTACAGCAGTACGAGTTAAAAGTGAAAAGTGAAAAGTCAAAAGTGAATAGTGAAAAGTTAAAAGTTAAAATGCCTGACGGATGCAGGGCTGCTGCGGAGGATACCGACTCGCTCTTCCTGCTCGACGAGGTGCAACTGCGTCAACGGCTGCCCGAAGCCTTTGTCCAAGCAGAGGACTCACTGCCCATGGTGCCGCTCTACGAACTGACTGAACAGATATATGATATGTTCTCGCTTCAGGAAATTGCAGGTCAGGACTCTTACCTTTTCAGTTTCTTCGACCAGCTGATGCTGTACCTCGCCGACCGTCCTTCCGACCTCGAACGCTTCCTCCAATATTGGGACGAAAAGTTGAGCGGTGTCACCATTCCCATAGGCGAAATCGAGGGCATCCGCATTCTCAGCATTCACAAGTCCAAGGGTTTGGAGTTCGGCAGCGTCATCATGCCCTGCGACTGGCGCTTCGTCGTGAGAGGACACAATCCGCTCATGTGGTGCCAGCCCACCACTGCCCCCTTCAACCACATCGACCTCCTGCCCATCGACATGAATGGTCAGAGCCGCGACTCTTACTTTACGGAAGACTACAAAGAGGAAAAACTGAAGACCTATGTCGATAACCTCAACCTCATGTACGTGGCATTCACACGTGCCAAGGACAACCTCATCATCCTGGCCGATCGGTATTCTACGCCCAAAGACAGGTCGGACAAGTCGGACAGTTCCAACGAGCAGGCCAACTATGTGCTCGACGTCAGTCTGCCCCGCCTGCTGATGACCGACGAAGGCGATGGAAAGAGTTTCAGCTGGGGAGACGTTGTGCCAAGCAAGGAATCCCTCTTGACGGAACCCACAAAAGATGGCGGCCTGTCCGCTGCTGCCGACCCGCCCAACGTGCTCACCGTCCATCCCAAACCCGAACCTACGCACTTCGTCACCCAGCACGTCGAAGCGACGTTCCGCCAGTCGAACCGTGCCACAGAGTTTGCCCAGGGCGATGACGATGAGGAGGTCAATGCACAGCGCCGCTACGTCAGCGAGGGTGTCCTGTTCCATCAGCTGCTCTCCATGCTGCGCACGTCCGACGACTTGCCCTCAGCCTTGCAGCGAATGGACTTCGAAGGCTATTTCAGCAACCTGCTCATCCGCCGGCAGGTGGAGCAGATGGCGCAGAAGGCACTGAGCCATCCCGAGGCATCCGCTTGGTTCGACCCGCATTGGCAGGTCATCAACGAATCGACGATTCTCTACCGCGACGCCGACGGCATCGTGCAGCAGCGACGTCCCGACCGCGTCGTGACCGACGGTCAACGCACCATCGTCGTCGATTACAAGACTGGTCGCCCACATCCCCAGCATCAGGAACAGGTGGCTTTCTATGTCGATAAACTCCGCGAAATGGGCTATCCCGAGGTGTGTGGCTACGTTTGGTACATCCGCCACGGCAACATCGTGCCCGTCGGATGAATGTTTCCAAGGTTAATTATACTTTGAAGTTTGAAGTTTGAAATTTGAAGTTTGAAGTTTCACCAAACAACTCGTCAACTTGTCAACTTGTTAACTCGTTAACTTTACGATTTTAAGTACACAATTATAATGCAGACATTCCTCCAAATCGTTGCAGGAGATATCTACCGCCGCTTCGACGGCCATTTCGAACGCGTGACCATAGTGTTTCCGAACAAACGTGCCAGCCTGTTCTTCAACCAACACCTGGCCGACCTGTCCGACCGACCGTTGTGGGCACCGCGCTACGTCACCATCAGCGAATTGTTTCAGTCGTTCTCGCAGCTCACCGTGGCCGACCCCATCCAGCTCGTCTGTATGCTCTTCCAAGCCTATCAGCAGACAACGGGCGGCCAGACAGACGAGACGCTCGACCAGTTCTGGTCGTGGGGCGAACTGATGCTGTCCGACTTTCAGGACATCGACAACAACAGAGTCGATGCCAGCCAACTGTTCACCAACATCTCGGACCTCGACGACCTCACACGAATCGACTACCTGAGCGAGGAGCAAATTGAGGCTATCCAACAGTTTTTCCCCAACTTCCACGAATCGACCGAACTGCAGGAGCGTTTCTTCAGCATCTGGAAACTCCTGCTACCCACCTACCAACGTTTTCGTGCCATGCTCCTCGAACAGGGCATTGCCTACGAAGGAATGATGAAGAGGGAAGTGATCGAGAGTCACTCCGTGTCGGCAGCCGCCTCTGGTTCGTCGGTGTTCTGTTTCGTCGGCTTCAACGTGCTGAACGAAACGGAACGCAGCCTGTTCCGACAGTTGCGACAGGAAGCCGAAACTCTCTTCTACTGGGACTACGACCAGCTGTACGTCAACCCTAAAGCTCCCTCAACCACCCCCTTCGAAGCCGGCCGCTTCATCGAGCAGAACATCCGCGACTTCGGCAACGACCTGCCCGAACCCGATATCTACGACAACTTCACCCGTCCCAAGCAAATCCACTTCATCGCCTCGCCTACCGAAAATGCACAGACCCGCCACGCCGGCAGTCTGCTGCAAGAACTCAAACGTGAAGCGGACGCTGCACTGGGCACTTCACATTCATCGCTTCACGCTCCAACCGACACCGCCGTCGTCCTCTGCAACGAAGCAATGCTCCAACCCATGCTCCACGCCATTCCACAGGGCACGGAGGTGAACATCACGATGGGTTTCCCACTGGCGGGCACCCCCATCAGCAGCCTGCTCCTCACCCTGCTCGACCTTCAGCTACACGGACTGGCGCAAAAGGGACGTTCAGCCGAGGCATCCGTCTGGCGCTACAGCTACGTTGCAGCCGTACTCAAACATCCCTACACCCTGCTGATGACAGGCGAAGCAGGCACCACACTGCTCAGCCACCTGCGCACAGCTCATATCTTCTACCCCACCCATCAGCAACTGGCAGTCCACGACTACCTCCAGACCGTCTTCACACCCTGCCAGAACGTCGGCGAACTGCTCACGTGGCTGCTCAGCCTTGTCGAGCAGATTGGGCGTAACATGAAGGACGAGCCGCTCGGCACGGAAAGCGTGTTCGACGCCTACACCCTGCTCAGCCGTCTCCAGCGCATCCACGAACAAGGATTGCTCAACATCATGCCCATCACCCTTCAGCGGCTCATCCTGCAAATCATCAAAGCCAAGACAATTCCCTTCCATGGCGAACCGGCTGTCGGCCTGCAGGTGATGGGTATCCTCGAAACGCGCAACCTCGACTTCCGCAACGTGCTCATGCTCTCGGTCGGCGAAGGCAACCTGCCGCAGCAGACCAATCCCACGTCGTTCATTCCCTACAACCTGCGCGAAGCCTACGGCATGACCACCATCGAGCGAAAGACCAGCCTCGCAGCCTACTACTTCTACCGTCTGCTCCAACGCGCCGAAAACATCTGGCTCTACTACAACAATTCGACCGAAGGCACAGCCAAAGGCGAAATGTCGCGCTTCATGATGCAGCTGCTCACCGACCCGCGTTTCGCCCACATCCAACAACACCTCATCACAGCCGAATACACGCCACAGACCCCCATCAAGTATGAAGTCGCCAAAACACCGGAACTGCTGGAACGAATGCACACTCGCTTCTCCTCGCCCAGCATCCTCTCACCCTCGGCACTGAACTCCTATCTCGACTGTCCCCTGCAGTTCTATCTTCACTACATCGGCCGTCTCTATTCAGACGACGAAATCACCGAGGAGGTAGGGAACGACCTCTTCGGCACCATCTTCCACTACTGCATGGAGCACATCTACAAGCACCGCCTCGGTCTCGGACGCGAAATCCTGACGCACGAACTGTACGCCATGGCCGAAGACACGGAGCAAATCCGAAAGCTCGTCGATGAAGCCTTCAACGTTGAATTTTTCAAACGGCCCGACAGCGAGAAGCACCATCAGCCCAACTACAACGGCGAACAGATACTCAACCGCGAAGTCCTCGTGCGCTACGTTGCCGACCAGCTCCGTTTCGACGCTCAACTTTGCCCCATGCAAGTGCTCGGCACGGAGCAGCACGTCGAACTGCCACTGCAACAACCCCTCGATTCTTCTGTTCCTCAACCTGCCGACATCCTGCTGGGCGGCACCATCGACCGCATCGACCTCGTCACCCTCGACGGCCAGCGACAGCTGCGCATCGTCGACTACAAGACCAGTAACAAGGAACAGAACTCTAACGATGTCGCCGCACTGTTCGCAGAGGAAAGCAACAAGCGCTCGCACCACATCCTCCAGGCATTCTATTATGCCGACATCTACACCACCCTCCATCCCGACCACCCCGTGGCCCCCTCTCTGATGTATGTCAAGCTGGCCCGTAGCAAAGCCACACCGAATTTGAAGGACAGCGTCGTCACGCTCGGTTCGAAGAAGAATAATAATCAAATCTTCGTCACCGACTTTGCCTCACAATGCAAGGAGGACTACCACAATCTGCTCACGGACGTCATCCGGCAAATGTTCGATCCCGACATCCCATTTACGCAGGCTAAGGACGACAACCCCTGCCAATGGTGCGACTATGCACAGCTGTGCGGACGCATGAAAAGTGAAAAGTGAAAAGTGAAAAATAGATCTGAAAACATAAAAAAATCAAACTTCGTGCACGCTTTTTCCACAAAAAGTGCGTACCTTTGCATCCGCTTTGAAGTTTGAAGCTTTAATTTTTAGTTTTTAACTTTTAATTCTTAATTTTTATATTCCATGGACGACTATCCGGCGACAAGCCCTTTGGGCGATAAACAGACGGCGGCCTGAGGTTCTCACAGCGAAGAAGCCTTTGCCGCAAATTTTCATGTGACTATCCATCAGCAGTAAAGACTTCTAACACAGAAAGAGAATCTACTATGCGTTCATACTGGAACACCAAGAATGGAATTGCGCCACTCGAGGAGTGGCAGCCTGGATGCTGGGTGCAGGTGACCTGCCCTGTTGAGGACGACATCCGTTTTCTCACCGACCAGCTCCACATGCCCGACTATTTTATTACCGACGTTGCCGATGCCGACGAGCGGGCCCGCTACGACATGGACGAAGGATGGCTCATGATCATCCTCCGCATACCACACCTCAAGAGCATCAGTTCACGAGCCCCCTACACCACCATCCCCCTCGGCGTTGTGCTCAAGGGCGACGTCATCGTCACCATCTGCGACCAGGAGGCCCGCATGATGATCGACTTCGTGAACCACCAGCAGCGGCGAGCCGAGGGCTTCTCGGATGCCGCCGACCTCGTGTTCCGCCTCTTCCTCTCCGCCTCGGTCTGGTATCTGAAGTACCTCAAGCAAGTGAGTGGACTCATCGAGAAGGCAAAGCGAAACCTCAACGAGCATATCGACAACCAGGACCTCGTCAACCTCTCTCGCCTGCAAGACTCACTCACCTACTTCGCCACCTCCATCCGAGGCAACGAAAACCTGCTCTCCAAACTGAAGTTCCGCCTGCCAGTCGATGAACTTGACGCCGAACTCATTGAGGACGTGAACATCGAGATGCAGCAGGCGCGAGAAACGACGAGCATCTACTCCAACATTCTCGATTCGACGATGGACACCTACGCCAACGTCATCAACAACAACATGAACCGCGTGATGCGTCTGCTCACGTCGCTCAACATGATCATTATGTTCCCCACGCTCATCGCCTCGCTCTTCGGCATGAACCTCATCAACGGTATGGAAAATTGGCGCTGGGGTTTCGTCATCGCCATCGTGCTGAGTGTGCTGAGCACCTTTGCAGCCTTGTGGTGGTTCCGCAGGAATAAGTGGCTATAGGTTATAGAATGAAAGATTTTACGACCTGCAGGGTCGTCGCGTGGACTCCCATGTCCTGCCTCCAGGCATCTATATCACCCGCAGCGGCCGAAAGTTGCTCATCCGCTAAGACAGCCCTCTTCGTTTTCCACTCCTCAGGATGGAAATCGGGTGGAAAATCAGTGCCTAACAAATTGAAACACAACGAAGAATGGTGGAAACGACGTTTTCCACCATTTTTTTTGCACCTGCACCGAAAAGGCCGTAACTTTGCAGCAGAAATCAAAACTCACTGCCACATGAAGACCATCAGAACATGGTTCATCCTGCTCACAGCCGTCACCCTCGCTGCCTGCGAGAGCCGCCAGACGCGTCTGCTGGAGCAGGCCGAACGCCTCGCACTCGCCCACCCCGACAGTGCCGAACTGCTGATCAACCAGGTCGATACCGCCTCGCTCGACGAGGGGCAGACGGCCTTGCACACCCTCGTGCGTGCACTCATTCTCGAAGAACGCTGGCAACGCGCCACCCTCGATTCGCTCCCCTGCCTCATCGCCGACAGCGCCGTGTGGGAGTTTCGCCGCTCCACGACTTACGCTTCCTCCTACGACGAGTTCGTGAAGAGCCACGGCGCGTGGATGAACGATTCTCTTCTCATGCGCGCGTACCGATATTATAATGAACAGAGTCTGGGCGGCACAGGCGACGACCCTGAAGCCCTGGGACGCTTCGGACGCATCTGCTACGCCCTACATCATCACTTCCAACACGACGATGCCGAGCTGCCTACCGACAAACTCTTCCATCTGGCCACGCATTGTCTCGACCGTGTCGGCGACCATGAGGCAGCTTGTCGTGCCTACCTCTGCTTCGGGCAGGATTTTCAGCACGCCCATCTCCACCAATACACCGAGCAGCACTGGTGTTTCCGTCGCGCCTTCGAACACCTTCGTCAGCGTCCCGACCAGCCTCAGTGGCTTCTTACGCTGCTCAACGACTACGGTCGTATCACCCTGCAAAAGTCGCCCTACGACCTGCGGAGCTTTCCAACGCTTGTCCGCGCCTGCCAGATGGCTGCCGAGGGGGTACGGAAAGGACATATTTCCGATGCTGACTATCAGGCCATTTTCCAGTGTCTCGACAGCATCTGGAGCCTGCCTTACGAGAAATTCAAGGTAGGGCCGCGTTATGAGGCATCTGCCCACGGTAGTCCGGGAAAGGGCGTCGTATATACCTGCAACGCAGGTGTTCCCATCGATATGTACGAAGAGGCCCGCCAGACGGCCATGTCGGGCGACTGGCAAGGTCACGACTTCGAGACGCAGGACTTCGAATGGGACTGGCAGCATACAGAGCAGCAACTCATCAGCGACACCAACACCCACCTCTCCGCCGGCTACGTGATGAAGGCAGCACAGCTGCAGAGCCGCCTGCTCACGGCCCTCATCCTGATTCTCGTCCTCGCCGTCGCCGTGCTCACACTGGGGTTCTGGCTGTGGCGCAACCGCTGGCAGCAGCGTCGCGAGGCTGAAGAAACCCGCCACCGCCTCGAAGCCGAGCAACTGGCCACGCAGCTCCGGCAGAAGGACACGATGATTGCCACGCTGCGGGGCCACATCATCGACAAGAGCGAAATACTGGAGCGGCTGCAACCCACCGAGGGCCGGCGCACCGTGATCAACGCCCGCAACTGGCGCGAAATCGAGATGACGCTCAACACGGCCGACGACGACTTTGTCAGCCGGCTGCGGGCTGCCCATCCCGAATTCTCGGAAGAGGACTTCCGACTGTGCATGCTGACCCGCCTGCGACTGTCGAACCAGGCCCTCGCAGCCATCTATCTCATCACCGTCAGTGCGGTGCAGCACCGCAAGCAGAAGCTCAAGCGCGAAGGCTTCGGCTGCACCGACTCCACGGTCACACTCGACCAAATCGTCCTGCAGTTCTGACTCAAAACTCACCCTCGGCGCAGAGGAAACTCAAGCATTCTCCCAACTCAATTCACTTCAAGCGTAGAGTAAACTCAAAATATCATTGATATTTTTAGAAATCTCATTGATATTTCTACAAATTCCATTGATATTTTCAGAAATTTCAATGATATTTTGAGTTTCTTCCGCACACCAATTCTCTTTCTTTCACACCATGACCAAGTTCATTCTGCGGCACGGACCACTTCGTGTCCTGCTCTTGCTGTGCCTTGTCGGCAGCGCAGCCCTCACCCGAGCCGACATCATCCGTGGCCGGATCGTCGATAGCGAAACCGGCGAGTACCTACCCTATGCCAACGTGCGGTTCAGCCTCCGCCTCTCCAACGCCGCCATCGACACAACCCTGCCCAGCGACTCGCTGGGACGGGTGCAGTTTCATGCCCGTCGCGGCGCGTGGGAGATGGAGGTGAAGTTGCTCGGCTACGAAACCCGAAGGCAGCGTGTGATGAGCTTCGGCGACGAACAGACAGACACCATCGACCTCGGCGACATCGCCCTGAGGATGTTGCCCGAAATGCTGAAGATGGTCAAGGTCGAAGGACGAGCCCGACGGTTCACGATGCGTGGCGACACCATCGTCTTCCATCCCGAAGCCTTCCACCTCGACGAGAACGCCCGTCTCGACGAACTGCTGCGCATGCTGCCTGGCGTCGAGGCCGACGC
Organism: uncultured Prevotellaceae bacterium; assembly: GCA_900319385.1. Taxonomy (GTDB): domain Bacteria; phylum Bacteroidota; class Bacteroidia; order Bacteroidales; family Bacteroidaceae; genus UBA3839. Next base: position 59,040 of record ONOG01000009.1, read on the forward strand.
CGACGGCAGGTTGCGCTGGAACGGCAAGCCCATCCGGCTGACCATGGACGGCGAGGGTCTGTTCGGCGGCGACGCAATGGTCGGCGGGCTGCCTGCCCGCGCCGTGCAGGACATCAAGGCATACAACAAAGCCTCGGAACTGAGCGAGCGGACGGGGCGCGACGACGGCAGGGAGGACATGGTGCTGGACCTCAGCATCAAGCCTGGATTTCTGGACCGCTGGTATGGCGACGCCTCGGCCAGCGTACAGACACCGCGCCACTACCTGACGGAACTGACGCTCAGCCGCTTGTCGAAGACCGACCCCGTGCTGATTTTTGCCAACGCCAACAACACCAACACGAGGCGTCGCCGCCAGATGAACGGCAGCACCAGCATTTGGTCGGGCGGCAACGGACAGGAACAGGGCACCGCAGCGGGCTACGAACACCGCTGGACCCGACAGGCCGGCAAGAAGGACTTGCTGAGCAAATACAACGTCAGTGGCGGCATCGCACACGACGACCAGTGGCGCACAACGACCACGGAGACGCTGAACTTCCTGCCCCATGCTGCCACCACACAGCAGGCATCGGCCGAGCACACACGCACCCATCAGCTCAACCCATACTTCGACAGCGAATGGCTCTGGCGCAAGGACACGCTCAACACCTTCACCTTCGAACTGCAGGCCGAGCACACACGTCGCCGCGACCGTGAGCACAGCACCGAAGAGCACGGCGAAGTGAAAGGCTCCTCTCCTTCCCCATACGCTGCTACCTTGTTGCAGCAGAGCCTCTCGGAAACCACGGGCCACAGCACCACCCTCCGCGCCATCGCGTCGTGGGAACACTACGTGAAAGACGGCGCACTCGGAGCCAGCGCCGAAATGAACTTTGCCGATGCCGGCAGCGAAAGCTACACCCAGCGCAGGACGACCCATGCCTCGTCCTCAGAAACCCCGTCACTGATGACACAGCATGCCTACTTCCCCTCCCGCTCGTTCAAACTCCAGGGTGAGGTCCACTACGAACGCTGGCTGACGAAGCAATGGCTCGTGAAACTCTCCTACTGGCTGAACTTCGAACGGCAGCGCACTCACCAGGACTTTGAGACGGACGGCACACCCGACGCATCCAACAGCTACCGCAACCGAATACACCTGCTGACGCACGGCCTTCACCTGTCGTCAACCCTCAATGTCCGCGCCCTGCAGCTGATGCCGAAGCTGTCGGCACGCTGGATCGACGAACGTCAAGACTACGAGCGCGGCTGGCTCGACACCACTGCCGTGCGTCGCCGACCGCTGCTCAGCCCGTCGTTCACCGCCCGATGGAAGGTCAGCAAGGCCACACAGATGGACATCGGCTACGAGTTTTCCACCCAGCAGCCCACCCTGTTCCAAACCCTCGCCTACCGCGACACGACGAATCCGCTCTTCATTACCGAAGGCAACCCGTCGCTGAAGGACAGCCACGCCCACCAGCTGGCTTTCAACCACAGCAGCATGTTGGCCAAACAGCAGCTCACGATCAGCAGCTCGGTCAGCTACCGATGGAACGACCGCGAAGAGCGCACCGCCCTGCGCTACAACTCACTGCGCGGCATCTACACCAGTCGTCCGGTGAATGTGCATGGCAGCCGGTCGCTTTCGTTCCGCCTCAACTACGACCAAAGTTTCGGGTCGCTGCTGCGACTGAAAAACTCGTTCAGCCTCTCGCTCGAACGCCGCCACGCACTGCTCGTCGCGAATGGCGAAACGTCTCCTCTCTCGGAGGGGGACGAGGGGAGGCTTTCCACTCAGTCGGTGTTCCATCCCACCGAACGTCTCACATTCTCGTTCGACAACGGCAAGACGAAGGCATCGCTGTTTGCCGAAATCGACGCCAGCCGCCACCGGTTCTCCGCCAGTCCCGAGCAGAACACGACGCTGTGGGAGAACAAGTTTGGTGCCTCGGCAGAGTTGCGCCTGGGGCAGTTCGTCGTCAGCACCCAACTGACCGAGCAGATGTACCACGGCTACACCATCGATGCCATGAACCGCAACCTGCTCGTCTGGAATGCTTCGGTCGCATGGAAGTTTCTTCGCGGCAAAGCCCGTCTGACACTCGACTTCGACGACATCCTGAATGCGAAGGACAACTACTGGAGTTCGCAATCGGCAAGCCATCAGACGACGATATGGACCGACAATCGTCACCACTACGCCGCACTGACCTTCACCTACCATCTCGATGCAAAGGAGAAAAACCACGAATGACACGAATGACGCGAATGACAACTGCTAAGCTTAACCACGAATGACGCGAATGACGCGAATGTTTTGAGTTTGTAAGTTTTTTAGTTTATCGGTTTTTGAGTTTATGATGGCGGACGTCATGTCCACTCAGAACTCAACAACCCAAAAACTTAAAAACTGACGAACTCAAAAACTAACGAACTCAAAAACTCAAAAACTTAAAACTCAAAAAAACGGAAGCAGGTTTGTTTTTTTGCAAAAGTATGCGTAATTTCGCAGGCGAATAGGAATGGCGAATGAAAATTCTGCTTTTGGGCGACTACAGCAATGTGCACTGGACGCTGGCTGAAGGCTTGCGCAGGCTGGGGCACGAAGTCACGGTGGTGAGCGACGGCGACTACTGGAAAGGCTACCGGCGAGACATCTCGCTGCGACGCCGATCGAGCGGCATCGTCGATACGCTGCGCTACCTGTGGGACTGCATCCGGCTGATGCCACGGCTGCGCGGCTACGACGTCGTGCAACTCATCAACCCGCTGATGCTCGACCTCAAGCCAGAAAAGATTATGCCCTTTTATCGTTATATAAGGAAACATAACGGGAAACTGTTCATGGGGGCGTTCGGCATGGACTACTACTGGGTGAAGACCTGTCTCGACTGCACGACCTTCCGCTACTCGGACTTCAACATCGGCAGCCGCAGCCGTGCCGACGAACCGCAGAACCGCCCATTCATCGACGAGTGGCTCAACGGAGGAAAAGGACGCCTCTGCCAACAGATTGCACTCGACTGCGACGGCATCCCAGCCGGACTCTACGAGTATTTTGCCGTCTATCAGCAGTGGTTCCCAGGGAAGACACGGTTTATCCCGATGCCCATTGAGTCCCAAGCCTCCCCCCAGGTCATGTCCAAGGAGGGGACTGGAGGAGAGTCTGTCCGCTTCTTCATCGGCATCCAGCGGGGACGGTCGGTCTATAAAGGTACGGACATCATGCTGCGGGCGTTGGAACGCGTCAAGGCAAAATATCCCTCCCTGTGTGAGATTGTCAAAGCCGAGTCGGTGCCGTTCGAAGAATATAAACGGATGATGCAGGGCTGCGACGTGCTGCTCGACCAACTCTACAGCTACACACCTGCCATGAATGCCCTGCAGGCCATGGCACAGGGACTGGTCGTCGTCGGAGGCGGTGAACCCGAAAACTACGACATCCTGGACGAGAAAGTGCTGCGTCCCATCATCAACGTCCTGCCCGACGAAGAGGACGTGTTCGCCAAACTGGAGCAACTGGTCCTGCACCCCGAGCGTCTGCCCGAACTGAAACGCCAAAGCATCGACTACGTCCGCCGCCACCACGACTACATGAAAGTGGCACAACAGTATGTTGAATTTTGGAACTCCATGCCAGAACTTAAAAACTCAAATACTCAAAAATTCAAAAACTCATGAACATCAAGACCATCGGACTGGCCAGCGACCACGCCGCCTTTCCGCTCAAGCAATTTGTGAAACAGTATCTCGACGAGAAAGGAATCCCCTACAAGGACTATGGTACCTTCACCGAGGAGTCGTGCAACTACGCCACCTACGGCCATCTGCTGGCTGAGGGCATCGAACGCGGCGAAGTATATCCAGGCATTGCCATGTGTGGCTCGGGCGAAGGCATCTCCATGACGCTCAACAAACACCAGGGCATCCGTGCCGGCCTGGCTTGGATTCCCGAAATCGCCCACCTCATCCGCCAGCACAACGACGCCAACGTGCTCGTCATGCCTGGCCGCTTCATCGACAACGATATGGCACGCCGCATCATGGACGAATACCTCGCCACCGACTTCGAAGGCGGACGTCACCAGCAGCGCATCGACGACATACCGGTGAAAAAATAAACAGACCCTCCCCCAGTCCCCTCCCTTGTAGGGCGGGGAGTGGTTACATACGACAACTGAATCATTATCACCTATCCCATCATGAAAAAGTATATTGCAATCGTATTGTTAAGCGTGTGCTTCCTGCCTGCTTTTGCACAGAAAGGCACGTTCGAAACTGGAAACGGCACCTTCCTGCTCAACGGAAAACCCTTTGTCGTGAAGGCAGCCGAAGTACACTATCCCCGCATCCCCCGTCCCTATTGGGAACATCGAATAAAGATGTGCAAAGCCCTCGGAATGAATGCCGTATGTATCTACATCTTCTGGAACATACACGAACAGCGCGAGGGTGAATTCGACTTCACAGGCAACAGCGACGTCGCTGCATTCTGCCGTCTGGCACAGAAGAACGGCATGTACGTCATCGTACGCCCAGGGCCTTATGTCTGCGCCGAGTGGGAAATGGGCGGACTGCCCTGGTGGCTGCTCAAGAAGAAGGACATTCGCCTGCGCGAACGTGATCCCTACTTCATGGAACGTGTGAAGATATTTGAGGAGAAAGTCGGCGAGCAACTGGCTCCGCTGACCATCCAGAACGGCGGTCCCATCATCATGGTGCAGGTGGAGAACGAATACGGCTCGTACGGCGAGGACAAGCCCTACGTCAGCGAGATTCGCGACTGCCTGCGCGGCATCTACGGCAAGGAACTGGCACTGTTCCAGTGCGACTGGTCGAGTAACTTCGAGAAGAACGGGCTCGACGACCTTGTCTGGACGATGAACTTCGGCACCGGTGCCAACATCAACGACCAGTTCCGCCGCCTCGGCGAGTTGCGTCCCAATGCCCCGAAGATGTGCTCCGAGTTCTGGTCGGGCTGGTTCGACAAGTGGGGTGCCCGCCATGAGACACGTCCCGCCAAAGACATGGTCGAAGGCATGGACGAAATGCTCTCGAAAGGCATCTCTTTCTCCCTCTACATGACACACGGAGGCACGTCGTTCGGCCACTGGGCTGGTGCCAACTCTCCTGGCTTTGCGCCCGACGTCACCAGCTATGACTACGACGCCCCGATCAACGAGTATGGACTCGCCACCCCGAAGTTCTGGGAACTGCGCAAGATGATGCAGAAGTATAACGACGGCAAGAAGCTGCCCGCTGTGCCGAAGGCTCCCATGCCCATCATCACCGTGCCGAAGTTTGAACTGACGGAATTTGCACCGCTCTATAACGGCTTCGACTGGGAGTATGCCGCTAAAAATAGTTACATTTCCCGCTCAGAAGGGGCACCCAAGACCTTCGAAGAACTCGACATGGGTTGGGGCATGGTGCTCTACTCTACCCGTCTGCCCCAGATTGACGACGTGAAGGTGGAAGGTGTCCATACGACCGACGAATACACCTGCACCCTCACCCTCGACGCTCACGACTTCGCACAAGTGTTCATCGACGGCAAGTACATCGGTAAAATTGACCGTGTGAAGAACGAGAAGACTCTCACCCTGCCCGCCATCAAGCAGGGACAGGAACTGCAGATTCTCGTTGAGGGTATGGGCCGCATCAACTTCGGACGAGCCATCAAAGACTTCAAGGGCCTCGTTAGCAAGCCCACCATCACCGCCGAACTGCATTCTCATCTCGGCGGCGTTGACAAGACAGAGGTTGTCTTTACCCCATCCAAGTGGGAGTGTCTGCGCATACCAGATGACTACGAGGTGGCTGTAAAGGCATTTGAGGAACAACAGCAGAGACCTGTCACCCGTGAATCTATCAGCGTGGGACGCATCGGCCGCACCATGCGCTATGCCTGGGAAAGCGAAGACCTCTGCTTCGGACGTGGCTACTACCGCGGCTACTTCAACCTCTCGAAGGTGGGCGACACGTTCCTCAACTTCGAGACTTGGGGCAAGGGACAGGTCTATGTCAACGGCCACGCTATGGGCCGCATCTGGAGCATCGGTCCTCAGCAGACACTCTACGTGCCTGGCTGCTGGCTGAAGAAGGGAAAGAACGAGGTCATCGTCCTCGACGTAGTCGGTCCCCGTGAACGTGTGGTCTGGGGACAGGCTGAACCCGAACTCAACAAACTGCAGCTGGAGAAGTCGAACAAGCACAACAACATCGGCGACAAGCCCGACCTCAACTCCGACACACCTGCTGCCACCGGCAGCTTCGCCGCAGGCAACGGATGGCAGAAAGTCACGTTCACAGCACCCCAGCGCGGACGTCTGCTCTGCCTCGAAGCCCTCTCCACCCACGACGGCCGCGACGTCACCGCCATCGCCGAGATCTACGCCCTCGGAGCCGACGGCCAGCGCCTGAGCCGCGAACCCTGGACCACGAAATACGCCGACTCGGAGAACGAGAACGGCAACCACACTGGCGACAAAGTCTTCGACCTGCAGGAATCGACCTACTGGCAGACCATCCGCGGAGCCACCTTCCCCCACCTGCTCGTCATCGACCTCGGCGCCGAGCAGACCGTCACTGGCTTCGAATACCTGCCCCGCGCCGAGCGAGGAGCACCAGGCAGCGTGAAGCAGTACCGCATCTTCGTGAAGTAGCATCCGCACCCATCCACCCTATGCAAGAGCGTGAGGACACCCGTCCTCACGCTTGTTTCTTTTGAGAGACAATGACAACGACTGCCCTCATCCTACAGCCTCGTACAGGCTCAGCGACAGGCTGTCGTTGTGGTCAATGACAGCCCTGCATTTTTGCAGGGAATACAATCTGCGGGCAACAAAAGTAAAAGTTTTTTGACTTTCATTTTGTATTTCGCTCACTTATTCGTAACTTTGCACGCTGTTTGGAAACAAATAGATTTGAATGGCCTCCAACGTTTTCACGCCATGACGGGATTTGAGAGGTGTTTGCCTCTGTCCGTCGGGACAACGGAAAACGCACTGAGGATGGCAATGAAACAACGATACGCCGGTGCTGTTGCTCCTATATATAATAATTAGGAAGAAAGAGATGGAATGCAGGGCGCAGGCGTGCGGTTAAAGTTTGACTATGGGTTTATTACAAGAAAAAATGAGTAAGTATAGAGAGCCGCAGAAGTATATGGCTGCGGGCATCTATCCTTATTTCCGCGAAATTGACAGCCATCAGGACACTGAGGTGACGATGGATGGCAAGAAGGTGCTCATGTTCGGCTCCAATTCGTACATGGGTCTTACCTATGACAAACGCATCATCGAAGCTGCCATCAATGCGACGAAGAAATACGGCACGGGCTGCGCGGGTTCCCGCTTCCTGAACGGAACGCTCGACCTGCATATCCAGCTGGAGCACGAACTGGCAGAGTTTGTCGGAAAGGACGAGGCTTTGGTCTATTCGACGGGCTTCACCGTAAACAGTGGTGTGGTGAGTTGTCTGACGGGTCGCAACGACTATATCCTTGGCGACGACCGCGACCATGCTTCGATTGTAGACGGTCGCCGACTGAGTGTCAGCACGTTCTTCCACTACAAGCACAACGACATGGACGACCTGGAGCGCGAACTGAAGCGCTGCCGTGAGGATGCCATCAAGCTGATTGTGACCGACGGCCTGTTCTCGATGGAGGGTGACTTGGCAAAGCTGCCTGAAATCATTGAACTGAAGAAGAAGTACAACGCTTCGGTCATGGTGGACGAGGCTCACGGACTGGGTGTGTTCGGCCGCAACGGACGCGGTACGTGTGACCACTTCGGTGTGACGGACGATGTTGACTTGATCATGGGTACGTTCTCGAAGAGCCTGGCGAGCATCGGCGGTTTCGTAGCTGCCGACAGCGACACAATCAACTGGTTGCGCCACAACTCGCGTACGTACATCTTCTCGGCATCGAACACGCCTGCAGCCACGGCTGCTGCGCTGACGGCTCTGCACATCATTCAGGAGGAGCCTGAACGTCAGGAGAACTTGTGGAAGATTACGAACTATGCGCTGAAGCAGTTCAAGGAGGCTGGCTTCGAAATCGGCGAGACGGAGAGTCCGATTATACCTCTCTACGTTCGCGACGCTGCCAAGACATTCGAGGTGACGCGTCTGGCCTTCGACCGCGGCATCTTCATCAATCCGGTCATCCCCCCCGCCTGTGCCCCGCAAGACACGTTGGTTCGTGTGGCGCTAATGGCAACACATACGAAGGAGCAGGTTGACACCTGTGTCAGTGCTCTGCGTGACAGCTTCAAGGAACTCGGAATCATTCAGTAATATCTTATTCAATATGAATACTTTCAAACTCTGCTCTCTCGACAACGTTTGTTGAGGTGGCAGAGTTTTCGCTTATAAACACAAAATAAAAGTAATAAAAGTATGTGCGGAATTGTAGGATACATTGGCCGACGCCAGGCGTACCCCGTACTGATTAAGGGTCTGAAACGCTTGGAATACCGTGGCTACGACAGTGCCGGCGTGGCACTGATTACAGAGACTAAGGGCTTGGAGGTCTACAAGACAAAGGGCAAGGTGGCCGACCTCGAAGCATACGTTGAGGACAAGGATGTGACTGGCACCGTGGGGATTGCCCACACGCGCTGGGCGACTCACGGCGAACCGAACGCGACGAATGCACATCCACACATCTCGTGCTCGGGCAATCTGGCTCTGATTCATAATGGCATTATCGAAAACTATACCGTACTGAAGGAGGCTCTGCAGCGTCATGGTGTCGCATTCAAGAGTAGCACCGACACCGAGGTGCTGGTGCAGCTCATCGACTACATCCAGCAACACCTGAAGACTGACCTGCTGACGGCTGTACGTCTGGCCCTGCGCCAGGTGATTGGTGCCTATGCCATCGCCATTCTCGACCGCAACGAACCCAACCAAATCATTGCTGCCCGAAAGAGCAGTCCGCTCGTGGTGGGCATCGGCGACGATGAGTTTTTCCTCGGTTCAGACGCTTCGCCCATCATCGAATACACGGACAAGGTGGTCTATCTCGATGACAACGACATCGCCGTGCTGCGCCGCGGAGCCAAGGAGGCTGAGTTTGTCAACTTCGACAACGAAAAGATTGAGCACGACGTGAAGACGGTGGACCTGGATCTCGGACAGATTGAGAAGGGTGGCTATCCCCACTTCATGCTGAAGGAAATCTTCGAACAGCCGAAGTCGTTGCGGGACTGCATGCGTGGCCGTGTGAATGTCGAGGCGAACAATGTCGTGCTGTCGGCTGTGATCGACTATCGCAAGGAACTCATCAATGCCCGCCGATACATCATCGTGGCTTGTGGAACGAGCTGGCACGCCAGTTTGATTGGCAAACAACTGCTGGAAAGCATCTGCCAGATTCCTGTCGAGGTGGAATATGCATCGGAGTTCCGCTACAGCAATCCGGTGATCGACTCGCGCGACGTGGTCATTGCCATCAGCCAGTCGGGCGAGACTGCCGACACGCTGGCCGCCATCCAACTGGCGAAGGAGCGTGGTGCCTTCATCTTCGGCATCTGCAACGCCATCGGGTCGAGCATTCCTCGTGCCACGAACACGGGCTGCTACATCCACGTGGGTCCCGAAATCGGTGTGGCTTCGACCAAGGCCTTCACGGGTCAGGTCACTGTGTTGACCATGCTGGCTCTGGCACTGGGCAAGGCACGCGGCACGATCAACAACACAGACTATGTCAATCTGGTGCGCGAACTGGACAGCATTCCGCAGAAGATGGAAAAGGTGCTGGAACAGAACGACCATGTACGCGACATCTCACGTGTCTTCACCTACGCCCGCAACTTCCTCTATCTGGGTCGCGGCTACAACTATCCCGTGGCGCTAGAAGGTGCTCTCAAGCTGAAAGAAATCAGCTACATCCACGCCGAGGGTTATCCTGCTGCCGAGATGAAGCACGGCCCCATCGCACTGATTGACGACGAGATGCCTGTCGTGGTGGTGGCTACGCAAAATCCTCTGTACGACAAACTGATGAGCAATATCCAGGAAATCAAGGCTCGCAACGGACGCGTCATTGCCATCGTGACCGAAGGCGACGAGAAGGTAAAGGCACTGGCCGACGAATTTGTCGAACTGCCTCAGACCATCGAATGCCTGGAGCCCCTGCTCTCGACCATCCCTCTCCAGCTGCTCGCCTACCACATCGCCGTGCAGAAAGGAAAGAACGTTGATCAACCACGCAACCTGGCTAAGTCGGTTACTGTTGAATAATTCTTAATTTGAAGTTTGAACTTTGATAATTGAATAATGGAACCCCTTAAACACGAATGTGGCATCGCCGTCATCCGTCTGCGCAAGCCGCTCGAATACTATCAAGAGAAGTATGGTACCTGGCAGTACGGACTGAACAAGCTCTATCTGATGATGGAGAAACAGCACAACCGCGGACAGGAAGGTGCCGGTATCAGTTGTGTAAAATTGCAGGCCGACGCCGGTGAGGAATATATGTTCCGTGAGAAAGCCCTCGGAAGCGGAGCCATCACGGAAATCTTTGCCACAGTGCAGGACGCGTTCAAGCAACAGGGCACAGCCAAGCAGATCAGCGACGTATCGTTTGCCAAGAAGAACTTGCCGTTTGCAGGTGAGATGTATATGGGACACCTTCGCTATTCGACCACGGGCAAGAGCGGGCTAACCTACGTCCACCCATTCTTGCGCCGCAACAACTGGCGTGCGAAGAACCTGTGCCTGTGCGGCAACTTCAACATGACGAACGTGAACGAAGTGTTTGCCGACATCACACGCAAGGGTCACCATCCCCGCATCTACAGCGACACCTATATCATGCTCGAGCAGATGGGCCACCGTCTGGACCGCGAGTCAGAACGCCTCTTCGACGAAGCAAAGAAGAAGGGACTGACGGGCAGCAACATCACGGCGTACATCGAAGACAACATTCAGATGGAGAACGTGCTGCAGACCACCATGCCCTCATGGGACGGCGGCTATGTGGTGTGCGGACAGACGGGCAGCGGCGAGACATTTGTGATGCGCGATCCCAACGGCATACGTCCGGCGTTCTACTACTACGACGACGAAATCCTGGTGGTGGCATCGGAGCGTCCCGTCATTCAGACAGCTTTCGGGCTGGAAACCGAGCAGGTACACGAACTTGGAGCAGGACAGGCTGTCATCTCGTCGAAACGGGGCGACGTGCGTTTTTCGCAAATCATTCCACAGATAGACAACCGTGCCTGTGTGTTCGAACGCATCTACTTCAGCCGTGGCAGCGACAGCAGCATTTACAACGAACGAAAGGCGCTGGGCTATCAACTGCGCGAACCCATACTCCGTGCCATCGGCGGCGACATCGAGCACACCGTCTTCTCGTTCATCCCCAACACAGCCGAAGTAGCGTTCTACGGAATGCTGCAAAGCTTCGAGGACTACCTGAACCAGTTGAAGGTCGAGGCTATTCAGCAGCTGGACCATCAACCCTCGGACGAAGAGCTGCGCCGCATTCTCTCGACAAGAATCCGTGCTGAAAAAGTGGCATGGAAGGACATCAAGCTCCGCACGTTCATCACCGAGAGCAAGTCGCGCAACGACCTGGCTGCCCACGTCTATGACATCACCTACGGCTCGATTCAGCCAGGAGTTGATTATCTGGTCATCATCGACGACAGCATTGTGCGAGGCACCACACTGCGCGAAAGCATCATCCGCATCCTCGACCGTCTGCACCCGAAGAAGATTGTGATTGTTTCTTCCTCGCCGCAAGTGCGCTATCCTGATTACTACGGCATCGACATGGCCTCGATGTCGGAGTTCATCGCCTTCCGTGCTGCGGTCAAACTGCTCTACCTCTCGCAGCAGGAGAGCATCCTGACCGATGTCTATAACCGCTGCAAGGCTCAGATCGTTCACTACAACAAACTGTTGGAGAACGACCTGCACGCCGCCAACCACTACGCATCTGAGATGGTGAACCATGTGAAGGACATCTACCGTCCGTTCACTCCCGAGCAGATCTCTGCCCAGATGGTGCGTATGCTCCGAGCCCGTGGCATCCAGAGCGAAGTCGAACTGGTGTTCCAAAGCCTCGAAGGGCTGCACGAAGCTTGTCCCAATCAACCTGGCGACTGGTATTTCTCAGGCGACTACCCCACCCCAGGCGGTGTCCGCCTCGTCAACCAAGCCTACATCGACTGGTACGAAGAGCAACAGAATAAGTAAGTCCAAGAATGAATTCCAACCCCACAATTCCATATACAATGCGAAAAGTAACCCTTCTTCTCGACGATGGCACTCAGTTCCACGGCTATTCGTTCGGCTACGAACGTCCCGTGGCAGGCGAAGTGGTGTTCAACACAGCCATGACAGGCTATCCCGAGTCGCTCACTGACCCTTCCTATGCCGGACAGCTCATGGTGCTCACCTACCCTCTGGTCGGAAACTACGGTGTGCCTCCCTTCACCATCGAAGACAATCAGCTCGCCACCTTCATGGAGAGCGAGCGCATTCATGCTTCGGCCATCATCGTCAGCGACTACAGCACTGAGTACAGCCATTGGAATGCTGTCGAGAGCCTGGCCGACTGGCTCCAACGCGAAATGGTGCCTGGCATCACGGGCATCGACACCCGTGAACTGACAAAAGTGCTGCGCGAACACGGCGTGATGATGGGAAAAATCCTGTTCGACGACGAACCCGACAACATACCCACGGCTGAATACGAGGGCGTGAACTTCATCGAAAAAGTCTCCTGCCAAGGCATCCTCCGCTACAACGAGGGAGCTGCCAAGCGTGTACTGCTCGTCGATTGTGGCGTCAAGCAGAACATCATCCGCTGTCTCCTGCGCCGAGGTGTCGAGGTGGTGCGCGTGCCCTGGAACTACGATTTCACCGACATGGACTACGACGGACTGTTCCTCGCCAATGGTCCTGGCGACCCCGATACGGCCGCCGACACGGTGGCCCATATCCAGCTAGCCATGCAGAAACACCCCGAACGCCCCATCTTCGGCATCTGTATGGGCAACCAACTGCTGGCCAAGGCCGGCGGAGCCTCCATCTATAAATTAAAGTATGGTCACCGCTCGCACAACCAACCCGTGCAGCAAGTCGGCACCAACCGCTGCTTCATCACCAGCCAAAACCACGGTTATGCCGTCGATAGTTCGACCCTTGGCCAGGAGTGGGAACCGCTCTTCGTCAACATGAACGACGGATCGAACGAAGGCATCCGCCACAAGTCACGCCCCTGGTTCTCCGTACAGTTCCACCCCGAAGCCGCATCCGGCCCTGTCGATACGGAGTTCCTCTTCGACGACTTCGTTTCTCTCCTCTAATAATGACTGATTTTTAATTGTTCATAGTCAATGATTGACCCCAATATCAAGAAAGTCCTCCTGCTCGGTTCGGGGGCATTGAAGATCGGCGAGGCCGGTGAGTTCGACTATTCTGGTTCACAAGCCCTCAAAGCTCTGCGCGAAGAAGGCATCCAGACCATTCTCATCAATCCCAACATCGCCACAGTGCAGACCAGTGAAGGCGTGGCCGACCAAATCTATTTCCTTCCCGTCACACCCTACTTCGTCGAACGCGTCATCGAGAAGGAACGTCCGCAGGGCATCCTCCTCGCCTTTGGCGGACAGACAGCCCTGAACTGCGGCGTCCAGCTCTACGAAAACGGCGTGCTTGAACGCTACGGTGTGCAGGTGCTCGGCACCCCCGTGCAGGCCATCATCGACACAGAGGACCGCGAACTCTTTGTTCGTCGCCTCGACGAGATCGGTGTGAAGACCATCAAGAGCGAAGCCTGCGACAACATCGAGGCCGCCCGTGCCGCCGCATCCCGACTGGGCTATCCTGTCATCATCCGTGCCGCCTATGCTCTGGGCGGACTGGGTAGCGGTTTCTGCGACAACGAGGACGAACTGAACAAGATTGCCGAGAAGGCATTCTCGTTCTCGCCGCAGGTGCTCGTCGAAAAGAGTCTCAAGGGATGGAAGGAAATCGAATACGAGGTGGTGCGCGACCGCTACGACAACTGCATCACCGTCTGCAACATGGAAAACTTCGACCCGCTCGGCATTCACACCGGCGAAAGCATCGTCATCGCTCCCTCGCAGACCCTCACCAACTCTGAATACCACAAACTACGTTCACTGGCTATTCGCATCATCCGCCATATCGGCATCGTCGGCGAGTGCAACGTGCAATATGCTTTCGACCCCCAAAGCGAGGACTATCGCGTGATTGAGGTCAACGCCCGACTGTCACGCTCCTCAGCACTGGCATCGAAAGCCACTGGCTATCCCCTGGCCTTCGTGGCTGCCAAACTCGGACTAGGCTACGGACTGTTCGAACTGAAGAACTCTGTCACCAAGACCACCTCGGCCTTCTTCGAACCGGCGCTCGACTATGTCGTCTGCAAGATTCCGCGTTGGGACCTCGGCAAGTTCCGCGGTGTGGATCGCGAGCTGGGCAGCAGCATGAAGTCCGTCGGCGAAGTCATGGCCATCGGCCGCACCTTCGAGGAATCCATCCAGAAAGGCCTCCGCATGATTGGTCAGGGTCTCCACGGCTTCGTAGGCAACAAGGAACTGGAAATCGACGACATCGATGCCTCGCTCAAGGCACCGACCGACAAGCGTGTGCTCATCATCGAGAAGGCACTTGCTCAAGGCTACACCATCGACCAGATTCATCAGCTCACGAAGATTGACCGTTGGTTCCTGCAAAAGCTGCAGAACATCCGCCGCACCTATGTCGCACTGCAACAGGCTGGCTCACTCGATGCCGTTGGCGAAGAACTCATGCGCCGCGCCAAGGTCGAGGGCTTCACCGACTTCCAGATTGCCCGCGCCATTGGACTTGAGGCACAGCTCGGCGACTCCGACCAAGCCCTGCGCCAAGTGCGTCAGTACCGCAAACAGATGGGCATTGTGCCATACGTCAAGCAAATCGACACCCTTGCGGCCGAGTATCCCGCCCAGACCAACTACCTCTATCTCACCTATGCAGGCTGCGCCCACGACATCGACTTCACGCAGCATCAGCAACACCAGAGCGCCTTCTCCGTCATCAACGACTGGGCAGCCATCAACAAGAAGTCCGTCATCGTGCTCGGTTCGGGAGCTTACCGCATCGGTTCGAGCGTCGAGTTCGACTGGTGCGGCGTGCAGGCCCTCAATACCATCCGCGAGCAGGGCTACCGCTCCGTCATGATTAACTACAATCCCGAGACGGTATCGACCGACTACGACATGTGCGACCGCCTCTACTTCGACGAACTCACCTTCGAGCGCGTCATGGACATCGTCGAACTCGAACAGCCTCACGGCGTCATCGTCTCGACGGGCGGCCAGATTCCCAACAACCTCGCCATGCGTCTGGATGCCGAGCAAGTGCCCATCCTCGGCACGTCGGCCACGAGCATCGACAACGCCGAAGACCGCGACAAGTTCTCCTCGCTCTGCGACCGCATCGGCGTCGATCAGCCTGCATGGGCAGCCCTCACGTCGATGGACGACATCCATGCCTTCATCCAGAAAGTCGGTTTCCCCGTGCTCGTACGCCCCAGCTACGTGCTCAGTGGTGCAGCCATGAACGTCTGCTCCAACGAGGATGAGCTCACACGCTTCCTCCAGCTCGCAGCCAATGTGTCGAAGAAACACCCCGTCGTCGTTTCGAAGTTCCACGAGAACAACAAGGAAATCGAGATGGATGCCGTGGCACAGAACGGTGACATCATCGCCTACGCCATCTCCGAGCATATCGAGTATGCCGGCGTACACTCAGGTGACGCCACCATCCAGTTCCCGCCGCAGAAAATCTACATCGAGACCGTGCGCCAGATCAAGAAAGTGTCGCGCAAGATTGCCAAGGAACTCAACATCAGCGGTCCCTTCAACATCCAGTTCCTTGCCGAGCAGAACCACCTGCGCGTGATCGAGTGCAACCTGCGCGCCTCGCGTTCGTTCCCCTTCGTCAGCAAGGTGCTCAAGCTTAACCTCATCGAACTGGCCACACGGGTGATGCTGGGACTGCCCGTCGAACGTCCTGCCGAGAACCTCTTCGACCTCGACTACGTCGGAATCAAGGCCTCGCAGTTCTCGTTCAACCGTCTGCAAAAGGCCGACCCCGTGCTCGGCGTCGATATGTCATCGACTGGCGAAGTGGGCTGTCTGGGCGATGACACACGTTCTGCCCTCCTGCTCTCGATGCTCAGTGTGGGCCATCGCATACCGAAGAAGACGGTCCTCCTCTCCACGGGTACAGCCAAGCAGAAGGCCGAGATGCTCGATGCCGCCCACACACTCGTCAATCACGGCTACGAAATCTATGCTACGGGCGGAACGGCAAAGTATCTCTCCGACAATGGCATACCGAACACGATGGTTCACTGGCCGTCGGACGAAGGACAGCAGCCCCAGGCGCTCGACCTGCTCCACCAGCACAAGATCGACATGGTGGTCAACATTCCGAAGAACCTGACCAGCCACGAGCTGACCAACGGCTACAAGATTCGTCGTGCAGCCATCGACCTCAACATTCCGCTCATCACCAATCCACGTCTGGCTTCCACCTTCATCGATGCCTTCTGCAATCTCTCGCTCGACGACATCCCCGTGAAGGCATGGGGTGAATACTAAGCCAAAGCTCCCAGTACTTATATATACTGAAAAAAAAGAGACTGTGCCTGCACAGCCTCTTTTTTTGTGTGTTTGTCCGAAAAAATATGGGTGTCCGGTGAAAACAATAATTTTCACCGGACACCAATTACAAAGAAAGAGCAGTTGAAGCCTCCAAAAACTTCAGTTGCTGCTCCAGCATCTGCAGCCGCGGCATGGGGAAGCCTGCTTCGGCGGCAAGCTGGATGGGGCGCGTGTAGAGGTAGTGTATTTCCATCGGACGATGGAAGTCGTAGTCGAGTTTCATGCTCGGCGAATAAGGCACCATCGCCTTGGTCATTTCCAGCATCTGCTCAGCATACGAAGGGTCGATACGCTGGACACCGAGATGCTGTGCCGCACCAATCACCTCCTGCATCATCTCACGGATAAGATGTTCGGTAACTGAATTTTGCAGCAACTTGTCGGTCTGCGTATTTAAGACAACCGTCAATCCGTTAAAGGGCATATTCCAGACGGATTTCTTCCAACGGGCCTCGGCATATTCCACCCGATGCGCCTCGACACCGGCAGCATTGAGGTCGGCCACCAGCTGGACGATGCGCTGAGGGTCGGGACAGCTATAGTCGGCGATGTTCAGGCGGCCGTAGCCGACATGGCTGACGACGCCGGCTTGGGTCTTCGACGAGTAGATGAAGGCAATGCCGGCGGCGAGGTGCAGTTTGGGAAACCACTGCTGAACGTCCTGCTCGAGACCGATGCCGTTCTGAATAAGCACGACGAGGGTGTCGGGCTTGAGCAGAGGCGGCAGGAGGGTCTTGAGCAAGGCCTCGTTCACAGACTTCAGAGCGACGAGCACGACGTCGGCCTGCGGCATGTCGGCTGTCGAACTGTAGGCATTCGGGTGCTGCAGATGGAAATCGCCATTGCAGGAAAACACCTGCAGACCGTGCCGCAGGACGTGGTCGTAGTCGCTGTGCAGCAGAAAGTGGACGTCATGGCCGTCGTGGGCCAGTCGTCCTCCGAAATAGCCTCCGACGGCTCCGGTTCCGATAATTGCGTATCTCATTTTCATATAGGGAACGCGGACGTCTCGTCCGCAATGACTGGGAGTGCACTCATTATTCTATCACATAGAAACCGGCTTCCGAGGGATGGTCGAGCACGAGACAGTCGGGCCGTTCCTTCAGCAGCAGCCAGGCCATCCAGAGGTCGCCCGCAGCAGCCGCCGTGAAGAGGATTCCGAAGACGAGCAGCAGGCCGTAACCCGTGCACATCGCCAGCAACAACGGCAAAATGCCCAGTACGACACAGGGCATCAGTGCACCCCAGAGGTAGGGGCGGCGGCGCAGGGGTTCGTTGCAATGGCAGTAGGGTGTGAGCATCTTCCAGATGACTCCGAAACTGATGCTCTTCCAACCGCTGGGCGCGAAGTAGGCCCACGTGAGGCCGTGAATCAGCTCATGGACGAAGACACCTGCCAGGAAAACCAGCAGAAAGCCCAGCATACCGAGCAGCGACAAGCTGCCCAAGGTGCGCACCGGTGCATCGGGCCAGAGCAGATGGAACGGGATGGCCGAGGCGATGGCCACAACCAGCAGGAGGACGAGACTGAAGATGTTGGCACTGACAAGGTTGATGCTCACCTTGCGGCCAGGCTCTTCCGAGGGTGTCACAGACGACTTTTCTTCCATACAGAATACGGTTTTGAGGTTTTTTCGGTGCAAATTTAATGTTTTAGGCTCAGATTCTCAATTATTCTCACTAAATTTGCACAAAAGTATACCAAAAAGATGAGAATAGACATTATCACTGTGCTGCCCGAGCTGTTCGGGGGGTTCCTCACCGAGAGCATCCTGGGACGTGCCCAGCAGAAAGGACTGGTGGAGATACATGTGCACAACCTGCGCGACTATACCAAGGACAAGCACCGCCGCGTCGATGACTACCCCTTCGGCGGCGGCAGTGGGATGATCATGCAGATACAGCCCATCGCCGACTGCATCGCGGCCCTGCAACAGCAACTGAAGGAAGAGCGGGGCGAAGAGTACGACGAAATCATCTTCACCACGCCCGACGGCGAGCAGTTCACCCAGCCCATGGCCAACGAACTCAGCGGACTGCGCAACATCATCATCCTCTGCGGCCATTACAAAGGTATCGACCAGCGCGTACGCGACAAACTGATTACGCGCGAGGTGTCGATAGGCGACTTCGTGCTGAGCGGCGGCGAACTGGTGGCTGCGATGATGACCGATGCCATCGTGCGCGTCATTCCCGGAGCCATCGGCGACTCACAGGCAGCGCTCGACGACTGTTTCCAGGATGGCATCCTCGCCCCGCCCATCTACACACGCCCTGCCTCCTACCCTGGTTTCGGCGATGTGCCCGAGGTTCTCTTGTGTGGCGACCCTAAAAAAATACGCGAATGGGAGCTGCAACAAGCGATGGAACGCACCCGACGACTGCGCCCCGATCTCCTGTCGTAAGCCTGTTTTCCGCCTACCAAACCATGGAAAATGGGGCTTTGACGGAAAAATAAAAAG
This sequence comes from uncultured Prevotellaceae bacterium, assembly GCA_900319385.1. GTDB lineage: Bacteria > Bacteroidota > Bacteroidia > Bacteroidales > Bacteroidaceae > UBA3839. The sequence continues at coordinate 78,193 of ONOG01000009.1, forward strand.
TTTTTTTCATTTTTTTTCCGAAATTATTTGCTGGTTCAGAAAAAAGCCGTACCTTTGCACTCGCAAAACGGGAACGACAGTTTCTGGAAAGCAAAAACGGTGCGTTAGTTCAGTAGGTTAGAATACATGCCTGTCACGCATGGGGTCACGAGTTCGAGTCTCGTACGCACCGCAGAAAAGGAAGCCCTGAAGGCTTCCTTTTATTGTTATCACTGGGAGCGCGGACGTCCCCGTCCGCAATTGATGCGGGCAAGACATCCGAGCTTCCAAAGGTGCTCTTAGCGACACTCACAATCTCAAGCAAAAAAAACATGAAACATCACTCGCTGAAAGAATGGATTCTGGCCACACGTCCGTGGTCGTTCCCTGCCAGCTCCATGCCGGTGCTGGTGACCTTGTTCTGGCTTTTGGCTAAAGACATTCCCATGAACTGGTGGCTCGGTGTTGCTGCCTTGGTCAACATTATCCTCGTCCATGCCGCCGGCAACGTGTGGAGCGACTACTACGACTACAAGCGTGGGGTGGACTGCGACGACACCTACGGTGTGAAAATCCTGACAAGCGGCCAGTTCACGCCGAAGGAGGTGATGCGGCTGTCGCTCACGCTGCAAGTGCTGGCCGTCGCGATGGGCATCGTGATGGTGTGCCTCACAGGCCTTCCGCTCCTCTACATCGGACTGATGGGCATCGGACTGTCCCTGCTCTACCCTCCCCTCAAGTACAACGCGCTGGGCGACGTCGTCATCGCACTCTGCTACTCGGTGCTGCCCATGCTGGGCACGTCGTTCATCGCCAGCGGCACGATTCACTGGGCTGTGCTGTGGCTGGCTGTGCCGGTGGGCCTCATCACCATTGCCATCCTCCACGTCAACAACACGCGCGACATTGAGACCGACCGCCGTGCCGGCATCCGCACCTTCTCCATGCTCACCGGCCGCAGTGTGGCTGCCTATATCTACTGTTTCGAAGTGCTGTTTCCCTACGTATGGATGCTGGGGCTCGCTGCTTTTGGCGTGACATCGTGGTGGACGCTGACCGCCTTCATTTCGCTTCCGTTGGCAATCCGCAACGCCCGCACGATGATGCGTTACAAGACGGACGGCATTGCTGCCATCGCGCGGCTTGACGAAGGCACCGCCCAGCTGCAGATGGCTTTCAGCCTCACACTCATCATCGGCCTCGTCCTCTCTTAAAAAGTGAAAAGTGAAAAGTGAAAAGTGAAAAGTGAAAAATGAAAAGTGAAGCGATGGCATCAGTCTTCACTTCACGCTTCACACTTCACGCTTCACGTTCAACGAAAACGAACTGAGACATGAAACGTCTGACCCTTTCCATTGCCATAGCTGCCGTGCTATGGTTTGTGATGTTTTCGCCGTGGACCGCACCGCTGCTCAACTTCTGGTGGGCGATGACAGCCAGCGCCTGCGTGCTGATTGCTTTGAGTTACCTCAACAGACCCACCCCCGACCCCTCCCTTGTAGGGAGGGATGCTGTTACACCATCCGGCAGGCACATTCTACACCCCTCCCTACAAGGGAGGGGTCGGGGGTGGGTCTGTTGGGTCTGCTGGGCTCTTCTCGGCATTCTGATTGCCATCGTCCTATGGGTCGTCTTCTTCGTCGGCGACAAGGCGTCGCAGTGGCTGTTCGACTTCGCACGTCCACAGGTGAACCTCATTTACGACATGAAAACGGGCAACCAACCGTGGTTGATTGCCCTGCTCCTACTATTTATTATTGGTCCGGCCGAAGAACTCTTTTGGCGCGGCTACGTGCAACGCACACTTTCGGCGCGCTGGAGTCCCAACACAGGCTTTCTGGTCACGACAGCCATCTATACCGCTGTTCATCTGCCTTCGGGCAACTTCATGCTCATCATGGCGGCCATGGTGTGCGGCATCGCCTGGGGCGGACTCTATCGTCTGATGCCTCAGCATTTTCCAGCCATCGTGCTGTCCCACGCCTTGTGGGATGCCGCAGCCTTCGTGTGGTTCCCCTTCTGAGAGCCTCTCCCCGGCCCCCTCCGAGAGAGGGGGAGTTTGGTAGTACATACCACATCGCCCTGCAATATTCTTTCGCTTCAAGCGGTTGAATATTGCAGGGCGTTCTTTTTTGCACTATATCCCTCCCCCTCTCTCGGAGGGGGCCGGGGGGAGGCTTGCTTTAGAGACCAAGGCTTTTCACGGCCTCCAGCATTCCTTTCTGCTGAATCAGGTCGAGGAACTTCTTGACCATGGCTGTGAGGCCTGGTACGGTCTGGTTGAGGTTTTCGTGCCAGATAAATTCGGCAGCGAGCACACCCTCAGCCACACGCTGCGTGTCGCCCGTGGCCCAAAGTTCTTTCAGCAAGGCGATGATCTCGGGAGCATCGTTCGGCTCGATGGGTGCACCGTCGGCACGCGTGCCACCTTTATAATAGGTGATGATGGCAGCCAGACCGAAGACAAGACCCGTGGGCAACGAACCCGTACGTTCCAGATAGACTTTCACGCCAGGCAGGTCGCGCGTTTCGTACTTGGGGAAAGAATTAAGCATGATGCTGGTCACTTGGTGATCGACGTAGGGATTGTTGAAGCGTTCCAGCACGTCGGCGGCAAACTTCTTCAATTCATCCATCGGCAGATTGAGCGTCTGCATCAGCTCGTCGAACTGCACCTTGTGTATATATTTCCCGACCACGGGGTGGTTGCAGGCGTCGCGCACGATGTTGATTCCCGAGAGGTAGGCCACAGGCGAAAGGACGGTGTGCGGTCCGTTGAGCAGCGTCACCTTGCGTTCGTGATAGGGTTTCTCGCTCGGAGCAATCAGCACGTGCAGTCCTGCTTTCTCGGCTGGGAACTCGCGTCGCAGCTGTGCGATGGACATGTTCTCGGGCTTCTCAATCACCCAAAGGTGGAATGCCTCGCCCTGCACGACCAGGTTGTCGGCATAGGAAATCTTCTTCTGAATCTCTGCAATCTCCTTGCGGGGAAATCCAGGAACGATGCGATCGACCAAGGTAGCGCAGACGTAGCAATACTTCAAGAACCACGCCTTAAAGCGCTGGTATTCACCGCCGAACTCATCCTTCCATAGTTCTATGTACTGCAAGATACACTCCTTCAGACGGTGTCCGTTGAGGAAGATGAGTTCGCAGGGCATGATGATCAGACCTTTGGTTTTGTCACCCTTGAATGTCTGGTAACGACGGAAGAGCAACTGCGTCAGCTTGCCAGGATAACTGCTGGCAGGCGCGTCGGTCAAGCGGCAAGCAGGGTCGAAGGCGATGCCTGCCTCGGTTGTGTTCGAGATGACGAAACGGATGTCGGGCTGGTCGGCCAGTGCCATGAAAGCAGCGTTCTGCGTATAGGGGTTCAGTGCGCGACTGATGCACGAGATACGTTCGAGCGAGTTGACCGCCTTTCCGTTGAGCCGTCCCTGCAAGTTGACATGATACAGACCGTCCTGGCCGTTAAGCCAATCGACCATGCCCCGTTCGATGGGTTGCACGACGACCACCGAGCTGTTGAAGTCCGTGTGGTCGTTCATGTGCTGGATAATCCAGTCGATAAAACAGCGCAAGAAGTTTCCTTCGCCAAACTGGATGATGCGTTCCGGTGCCTGAGCCTTCGGCGCCGTGCGGGCATTGAGAGCTTTGAGTGTTGAAGCCATGCTTATCGTTGAAAATTGAAGATTGATAAATTGATAAACGACTCTGCAAATATAGAGAAATTCCCCGAGATTCACGTTTGTCGGACCAAGAAAAATCATCATCCAACGAAGAAAAAAACTGAAAGGTCGCATCGGAGTGGAATCGAGCGTACTTTTTTTCCGCGAAATCTGCGTCATCCGTGACTAAAGACTTTGAGAAATGTTAATGAATGCTTGGGACATGGCTTTAACAAATCAAGGATTTTAACAATTCAAGTGCCTTTTTTGTGGGAGAAATTTGGGCGAAATAGATTTTTGAACATCGAAAAAGACGAAAAGATGCGAACTTTACGAAAAACAAGACAACGAAAAAAACGGAAGAAAACGAAAGAAACGAAAATTTTTGGGTGAAAAGTCCAGATTTTTGAAATGCCGAGTGTCGTAGGGGCGGGTTCCCATGCCCGCCCGATCAGGCGGAGCCTGAAAACTGAAAGAAATTGGGATAAATTCTTTGGAGAGGCAACATTTTTGAAGACAACATTGGACAACGAAGGACAACTTGGGACAACTTTATTATTTCATTGATTAAGAAGATGTTGTCCTTTGTTGTCCCGTGTTGTCCCGAGTTGTCTTCTAAAAAA
>ONOG01000037.1 GCA_900319385.1 uncultured Prevotellaceae bacterium
CGCATCCACGAAGGGGCTTTGATTCATGTTATTCATGTCATTCATGGTATAAAAATATCACATCCACGGTTTACATTCATGCCATTCATGGTATAAAATCATCACATTCATGGTATAAAATTATCACATCCACGGTTTACATTCATGTCATTCATGGTATAAACTCATGTCCTCCACGGTATAAACTCAAAATATCATTGATATTTCTACAAATTCCAATGATATTCTTACAAATTCCATTGAGATTTTCAAAAATATCAATGGTATTTTGAGTTTAGTCGGCGCAGCAGCCGAGTCGGAGGTGCGCCGTGGCGGAGTTTGGGGCGCGGCGTAGGGACACTGCGTGTTGCAACGGGGTGTGGGCGTTCGTAGGGGCGGGTTCCCATGCCCGCCCGAAAAAAGGGTTGGGACTCGACGTCCCAACCCTTTTTACATGGGGTTTGCATTGTTCGGGCATCGAGCCCGAACGATGCATCGGGCGGGCATGGGTAATCGCGAAGCGCTTTCGCAGAAAGAACCCGCCCCTACATTACTTCACGAATACCTTGCGTGCCTTGCCGTTCTGGTCAACAACGATGTTGATGCCCTTCTGCAGCGTGGCCTGGCGTGCACCGGTGAGCGAGTAGATGCTCTTGACGGCTACACCCTGTGCGTCGGCTGCGGTCGCTTCGATGGCCGAAGGTACGGCGGTGCCGAGGTAGCTGAGCTTGAAGTTGTCGGCGACAAACCAGTTGGCGTTTGTGCCCTCGACGAGGATACCACCGTTGATTTCAGCAGTTCCCCCGTACTTGAAGGTCACGCTGAAGTGCTGAGCCACGTTCTCGTTGTTACCCGTGATGGGGGTACGGAATTTGGTCCCGGCACCGACCGATGCAAAGAGATAGACGCCCTTCAGGGTCTCGCCCTCAGGCAGACCGTCCTGGAAGCGTACGAAGGCATCGCACTCGAGGGTGTAGTAGCCATTAGGCAGGGAGCCATAACCGGTAGTGTTCTTAAGCTCTCCGTCGCTCAGTGCTTCGCCGGCGCGCCATGCCTCGAGGAAGTGCTCGATGACGGTCTCGCCCTCAGCGTTGGGATAGGTGGTGTTGGCCTGGTAGCCCACGTTGGTGCCGATGTCATCTGTCTTTTTCCAGTACTTGAAGTTCTGCAGCTCGAGGTCGGCATTGCGGAACAGGCCTGTCATATCGACGGGCGTCGTCTCGCTGGCAGCCGAGGTGTCCTGTAATCTTACATGGTTATACCAAGAATAAGCAAGGTTGACGTTGGCGTCGTCAACCTCAGCCATGGTAGCGTAGCCGTCGCCGCTCTTGATTTGGTTAATCAGGTCTTGAATGCCGTTATTGCTCGACGTGTAGGCATACTGGTCGTAGAATCCCTGATAGATGTCAGCCTCGCTGAGCAGGGCTTCGTACTTCGCCTTGTCGGCCTTGGCCTGGGCAATGGTGTTGCGGAGCGAGGTGATGACTTCCTTGTCGCCGCTGCCGATGGCAGCGTCGCCTTTAGTGTAGGCTTTGTCGAGGTAAGTAGAAACTTCGCCGAGGACGTCGTAGGGCGGCTCGGAGATCATGTTGCCGATTTCCTCGGTGAGGGCTGCGATTTCGTCGTTGACGTCAGCGGCCGACGAGTTGTTGTAGTACAGCTCGAAGGTGTTCCAGACAACCCAGCAGTTGGGGTCCATCTGTTCGGTGGTGATACCGAAGGTGAGGTCACCGGTTTCGGTCAGCACGGTCTTGGCGCTGGCGTAGGTCGTCGGATCCCAGGTGGGGTCGGTGAAAACGCTGTAGGCCGATGCCTGACCGTTGGGGACATAGACGTCGCCCACGAGTGCCCAGTTGTCGGCTGCGTCGGAACGCGTGATGTTGGCCTGGTTAGCCAGGGCTGTGCGCTTGGACTCGCTGCCTGCGAAGACGAAGGCGCGCTCGTCGGCAGAACTGTAGGTGGACATGTTGGTGGCGTTGTCGGCGGTGCGGTAGAAGCCGCGTGTGGCGATGGTGTAGGTGCCTGCCGGCATCTCGGTCATGGTCTGGCTGACCGTCATGGGGCTTTGGTTCCACACTTCCATCGTGCCGTACTGGGTCTTGAAGTTGGTAGCCGAACCGTAGTTCCACTGCTTGTCGGGAACGTTGGCTGCCTTGCCGTCGCCACCGACTGCGCTGGTGCTGTACGTCACGCCGAGGGTGGTGAAGAGGGCGCTGATGTTCATCGGCTCGTCGAGCACGGTGCCCGAAGCCTTCAGAGCGTCCCAGTCGGCCTGCAGGTTCTCCTTGAGGCCGGCGTCGAAGCCGTTGATGAGGGTGTTGATCTCTGTGGTCGAGAGGTCGTAGTAGTTCAGAGCGTTCTCAGCATTTTCGGTCACCTCCTCGAGGAAGGTATTGACGTTGGGATAGGTGGTGGCAGAAGCGTAGGTATCCCAAGCCTTCGTGAGGGCGCCGTCGGTGCCATAGGCGAAGTTGTCGAGGGCTGCGTAGGCCTTGATGTTCTCCTGGATGACAGGCATGAGGCTGTTGATGGCCTCGGTGTAATTCTGGTTGAGTTCGTTGTTCGTGCTGTTTTCATCGATCAGCGTCTGAGCATTGTAGATCAGTCCGTTGAGCTGTGCGGTGAGATTCTTCGAGAACTGGTTGGCTGTCATCGTGTTTCTGGCGGTGCGCACGGCAGCCTTCAGGGCTTCGAGCGATACGTTGACGCCTGTGCCGATGTAAACGAGGGAGATACCGTCGATGAAGAAGTGAGGCATGTCGCCCGAACCCTTGTCGGCAGATTTATAACCCATCGAGAAGTATCCGCTGGTCTCCTCGCTCAGTTCGAACTCTTTCTCCTCAGTGCTCCAACGTCCTACGGGGAAGGTCGTATTCGTGCAGAGGTATTCTGTACCGTCGTCGGCGACGAAGCCGATGAGGTTCTTGTTGATAGCGACTGTGCCGCCCGTGTTGTAGTAGCTGACGGAGAGGATGTACTTACCGGCAGGGATGGTCACATACTGGGTGTACTGAACCGTGTTGGTCCAGCAGGTGACCATACCGAGCACCTTACCTTCGGACGAACCGTCAGACATGGTCGTCGGGGGCAGATAGGCTGCACCGCCGAGGAACTCGCTGCCGCCGATGTTGAAGATACCGGAAGCACGGCCGTTGGTAGCACCGCCAGTACCCGTACGCCAAATGTTGTCGGTCTCGTTATAGGTGATCCACCCCGTGATGGGCTGTGAACCGTAGCGGCTTGCACCGCCTTCGGCGATACCCCAGCCACCAGTGCCTGAGCCACCTGCCTGTCCATCCATATCCTTGGCATAAGTATATACTTCGCTATTTACAGCGTCGTCCATGGTGAAGTGGGGGTTCTGGATGAAGTATTCCGAGAAGTCGGTGGTGCCGCTGGCGTTGATGGCCTTCTGGTTCTCGATGGCTGCTTCGACCTGTGCCAGCGTGGCGCTGGGGTTGTTAAAGACGGCCTGCGAGGCGCTGGTGTCAACACCGTAGGCCGTACCGATCTCGATGAGTTGGAGCAGCTCTACCTTCTTGGCGTTGATTTCGTCACGAACCAGGTCGTTGGGGTCGATCTTGCAGAGGCGTACCTGGTCGACGAACAGGTGAACGGTCCCGGCCGAGCCGACGTTGTTCGATGCGAAGCCGAGGCTGATCTTACCTGTCTTCTCTTCACTGAGCTGGAAGACGATGAAGTCTTCGCTCCAGTTGTAGCTGACCGTACCGCTGGCAACATCTTCAACCATGCCTACGTCGAACGTGGTCTTGGTCATCATGTACTGCTCAGTGTCGCTGACGATGAAGCCGGTGAGGTTCTTCTGAATGCCAGTTCCAGCACCGACGTTGATGTACTTAACCACCATCATGTAGGCACCTGCGGGCAGGGTCACGTCCTGGGTGTACTGCACGGTGCTGGCGTTCCAGACGGCTGTGAGGCCGAGGCAGTTGCCTGTCACCTCGCTGCTCTGGAAGGGAGGATAGAAGGCACCGCCGAGTCCGGGACGTGTCTCGTCGCCCTCGTAGTTCTCGGGCATGTAGGGGAACAGGCCGGCTGCGCAGGCGTCGCCACCCACTAAACTGCTGGGGTCGTTCTTGATGTTGTCGGTGGGGCGTCCGGCGGTCCAACCCTGTACGGGCTGCTGACCATAGCGCTCAACACCGTCGGATCCGGCACCATTGTCGGCGAGGTCCTTGGCATAGGTGCGCACAAGGATGTCAACGGGTGTGCCTTGCGAGAAGTTTGCGTTCTGCAGCTTAGTCGTCGAAAGGTCCTCGATGACCGTGTAGTCATCCGGCGACTGAGCCCATGCAGATGTTCCGCACAGCGCTACGAGCGCCATGAGAACGAGAGATGTAATTCTCTTCATAAGCTTTGCTGTTGTTTAGTTAATAAATAGGAAATAGTTAGTCAAAACTCTGTCATTGCACATAGTGCGATGTGCAAAGTTACGCTTTTCATTTTTTATATGGAAATATTTTAACACAAAAAGTTTGCTCTGCATTTTGCCATCCTCCTGATTTCCGTTAACTTTGCAGCGATGAAAGCAATCGTTGACGACAAAATACCCTATATCCGCGGGCTGATCGAAGAGCTGGTGGATGAGGTCTGCTACGTACGGGGCAGCGACATCGGTCCGGACGATGTGCGCGATGCACATATATTAGTAGTACGCACACGCACGCGGGTCGATGAACGGCTGCTCAGCGGCTCGCAGGTGGGGCTCGTGGTGACTGCCACCATCGGCTACGACCACCTGGACACGGCGTGGCTCGAAAGCGCCGGCATCCGCTGGACGAACTGCCCTGGCTGCAACGCCGCGAGCGTGTGCCAATATGTGCACAACAGCCTGCTCAGCCTCGACCGCCTGCACGAAGGGATGCGGGCCGGCATCGTCGGCGTGGGACACGTGGGCAGCCTCGTGGCCGACGACCTGCACGCGGCTGGCATGCGCGTCACGCTGTGCGACCCGCCACGCTTCTGCACCCCGACCTTCGCCGAGACGGACTGGAGCGACATGGACCTCATCACGTTCCACACGCCGCTGCAGCGCGAGGGCGAGCTGGCGACGTGGTACATGGCGGACGACCGCTTTTTCCAGTCGCTCCGACGGCGACCCGTCGTCATCAATGCCGCCCGCGGCGGTGTGATCGACGAGGCAGCCCTGCTCCGCGCGATGGACCGTGGGCTGGTGTCGGCCGTCGTGGTCGATACCTGGGAGGGCGAGCCGGACATCAACCGTGAGCTGCTCAGGCGTGCCGACATCGCCACGCCGCACATCGCAGGCTACAGTGCCGACGGCAAGGCGAACGCCACGCGCATGTCGCTCCAGGCCGTGGCCGACTACCTGGGTGTGCCCTTCACGCTCGACGTCACGCCCCCTGCCCTGCCGCCAGACTTCTGTTACGGTGAGCCTTCGGCGGAAGACACAAAAAAAGCCGATGCGCTGCGTCTTTACGACCCGTGCATCGACTCCCGACATCTAAAGTCGGAACCTGAGAAATTTGAGTGGCTTCGCGGTCACTACCCTTTGCGGCGCGAACGCATGTAGATTTCGCGCGGATGATGTTCAAGTATCTCTTCGCGCAAGCGGCGTGTGTCGGTGTGCAGATAGATCTGCGTGGTGGCGATGCTCTCGTGGCCCAGCATGGCCTGGATGGCACGCAGGTTGGCACCGCCCTCGAGCAGGGCTGTGGCAAATGAATGGCGCAGCGTGTGTGGCGATACAGTCTTCTGTATGCCGGCCTGTTCCACCAGTTCCTTCAGGATGTGGAATACCGTGATGCGCGACATATTCTTCTTAAAATTAGAGAGAAACACATAGTCCTCGCAGCCATGCTTGGGCTCGATGCCGGCACGGTCGAGGAACCACAGTTTCAGTTCCTTGATGGCGCTGTCGTTGATGGGCACCAGCCGCTGCTTCGATCCCTTTCCCTCGACACGGATAAAGCCCTCGTCGAGGTAGAGGTCCTGCAACTTGAGGTTGCAAAGCTCCGACACGCGCAGCCCGCAACTGAAGAGCACCTCGATGATGGCTTTGTTGCGATGGCCCCAGGGGTTCGACAGGTCGATGGCGGCTTCGAGGCGGTCCACCTCCTCGACGGTGAGCACGTCGGGCAGGTGCTGCGGTTTCTTCGGGAACTCGAGCAACTCCATCGGGTCTTGCTCTATCTGGTCGGTCATCGTGAGGAAGAGATAGAAGCTGTGGACACCGGCCAGGATGCGCGAGAGGGATGTGGCCTGGATGCCCACATCCATCAGTGCTGCCGAAAACGAATGGAAGTCGGTCAGTGCCGGACTGAAGAGGTCAATCCCCCCGTCCGCGGCAAACGACAGCCACTTCTCCACATCCCGCTGATAGGCGTCGCAGGTATTGTCGGAGAAACCCTTCTCCAACTTCAGGTACTGGTGGTATCTTCTGAGAGTTTTGGCACGGTCAGGCATTTCCTTTGGCTTTGAATGCCACAGCGTAGAGTTTCATCTGCTTCAGCATGGCCAGCAGACCGTTTGAGCGCGTCGGACTGAGGTGTTCACGCAAGCCTATGTCTTCGATGAAGTGGAGGTCGGCGGCGAGGATGTCGGCCGGCGTCTGATTGTCAAGCACACGGATGAGCAGGGCGACGATGCCCTTGACAATGAGTGCGTCGCTCTCGGCCTGAAAATGAATCGTGCCTTCGGGTGTGAGGTCGGCCTGCAGCCACACACGGCTCTGACAGCCGTCGATGAGGTTGCTCTCAGTCTTGTAGCGTTCGTCGAGCGGAGCCTGTTCCTGCCCCAGGTCGATGAGCAGCTGGTAGCGGTCCATCCAGTCGTCGTAGTCCTGGAACTCCTCTATGATCTCCTGCTGGATGTCTTCAATCTGTCTCATAGGTATGAAATAAATCAAGGATTTCAAGGATGTAAAAGGACTTTATGTATGCACATTGAAAATCCTTTCGAACCCTTAAAATCCTTGATGATGAACTATTCCGTGATTTACATCATGCCGCCCATGCCTGGGTTGCCCATCGGCATTTCGGGCTTGTCTTCCTTCTTATCGACAATGACGCACTCGGTGGTGAGGAACATGCCGGCGATGCTGGCTGCGTTCTCCAGGGCGACGCGTGTCACTTTGGCAGGGTCGATGATGCCACTCTCGCGCAGGTTCTCGTACTGATCCTTACGTGCGTTGTAGCCAAAGTCGCCCTTGCCCTCGCGCACTTTCTGTACGACGACGCTGCCTTCGAGTCCTGCGTTCTCGACAATCTGGCGCAGGGGCTCTTCGATGGCGCGCTCGATAATCTTGATACCGGTGGTTTCGTCAGCGTTGTCGCCCTTCATGCCTTCCAGACTTTCGATGGCACGGATGTAGGCTACGCCGCCGCCAGGCACGATACCTTCTTCGATGGCGGCACGTGTGGCACAGAGTGCATCATCCACGCGGTCTTTCTTTTCCTTCATCTCGACTTCGCTGGCGGCACCGACGTAGAGCACGGCTACACCGCCCGAAAGCTTGGCCAGACGCTCCTGCAGCTTCTCCTTGTCGTAGCTGGACGTCGTGTTCTGGATTTCGTTCTTGATCTGGTTGACACGGTCCTGAATGAGGTCTTTCTGACCCTTACCGCCGACGATGGTGGTGTTGTCCTTCGTGATGGTGACTTTCTCAGCGCTGCCGAGCATCTCGACCGTGGCCTGTTCCAGTTTCAGGCCCTTCTCCTCGCTGATGACGACGCCGCCTGTGAGCACGGCGATATCCTCGAGCATAGCCTTACGACGGTCGCCGAAACCAGGTGCCTTGACGGCGCAGATCTTGAGCTGCGAACGCAGGCGGTTGACCACGAGTGTGGTGAGGGCTTCGCTGTCAAGGTCTTCGGCAATGACGAGCAGCGGACGTCCAGTCTGGACTGCGGGTTCGAGGATGGGGAGGAATTCCTTGAGGTTAGAAATCTTCTTATCGTAGATGAGGATGAGGGGCGACTCCATCTCGCACTCCATCTTCTCGGTGTTGGTCACGAAATAGGGCGAGAGATAGCCGCGGTCGAACTGCATACCTTCGACCACGCCGATGGTGGTTTCGCGTCCCTTGGCTTCCTCGATGGTGATGACGCCGTCCTTCGAAACCTTGCGCATGGCGTCGGCAATCAGCTTACCGATCTCGGGATCGTTGTTAGCGCTGACCGTGGCGACCTGCTCAATCTTGTCGTAGTCGGTACCCACTTCTTCGCTCTGAGCCTTGATGTGCTCCACGACCTTTGCCACGGCCTTGTCGATACCGCGCTTCAGGTCCATGGGGTTGGCACCGGCAGCCACGTTCTTCAGGCCTGTCGAGCAGATGCTCTGTGCCAGCACGGTGGCTGTGGTCGTACCGTCACCGGCGTCGTCGCCAGTCTTCGATGCCACACTCTTGACGAGCTGGGCACCAGTGTTCTGGAACGGCTCAGCCAGTTCTATTTCCTTTGCCACGGTGACACCGTCCTTCGTGATCTGGGGTGCACCAAACTTCTTTTCGATGATGACGTTGCGTCCCTTCGGACCGAGTGTTACCTTGACGGCATTTGCCAACTCATCAACGCCCTGCTTCAGTTGTTCGCGGGCTTCAATATTGAATTTAATATCTTTAGCCATGATTGTAAAGTTAAAAATTAAAAGTTAAAAGTTAAAACAACAGGAACTGGAGAACCTTATCCGAGCACTGCGAGCACATCGCTCTGGCGCATGATGAGGTATTTGGTGCCTTCGTACTCGAGTTCTGTGCCGGCATACTTGCCGTAGAGGACGCGGTCGCCCACCTTGAGCACCATTTCCTCGTCTTTCGTACCCTTACCTGCGGCAACGACTTCGCCCTGCAGGGGTTTCTCTTTGGCTGTGTCGGGGATGATGATGCCGCCGACTGTCTTTTCTTCGGCCGGTGCGGGGAGAATGAGCACGCGGTCTGCTAATGGTTGGATGTTCATAATGTATTGGTTTTTTTGTGAATGAATAAATTCCGACAGATTGTGTGCAAACTCTGTGCCAAGCGCCCACAAACACACTGCCCCGCGCAGCATACATCTCAAAATAGTACGCGCGCGAGGCAGTTGGGAACAAGTTGTCAGCCTCACGACTGACAGTTTGCGACAGTTTGGCAGGCCGACCGCTATTCGCGGAAGCGCGACCAGGTGGTGGTCTTGGTGCCGTCGTTGAACATGAGGGTGTTGTCCGTCAGGTCCACGATGGTGCAGTTCCACTCCGTGGGGAAGCTCTTGGCAAATTCGTCTTTCTGCTTTTCCAGTTCGTTCATCATCAGCTGCTTGACCTGTCCTTCGAGTTCGGGATTGCCGAAAAACTCGCGTGCCAGTTCGCCCGACCACGCCACACGGTCGATTTGCAGGCGCACGGACTTCGTGTCGAAGCGGATGACGAGCTGCTTGTCGGCGTGGGTATAAGTGGCTTTGATGTGGAACGAGAAGTCCATCTGCCCCACCTCGACATCCTCCATGCGCATGGTCATCTTCCACTGTGCGCCGCTGTTGTTGTCGAACGTCAGGTACATGAACGCGCCGTTGGGGTTGTCGGGGTCGTCGAAATAGGTGCGCCAGCTGCCTTGCAGGCTTTGCGCGGCGAGGCTCATGCTCAGGCAGAAGAGGAGCAGGAGCGAGGTAATGATTCGTCTTGTCATGGTGTCGTTGATTTAAGTGTCAGTATTGCTTTTTCAGTTAGCTATGGGCAAAGATAGTCATTTTCGGCATTAAATGCAAGGAAAACAGACGAAAAATTGCATGGGGGTACGCAATTTCGACGTGATTTTTGTGGTGATGCTGTCGGCGACGTCCGTGCTCCCTGGCAGGGCGCGGAGCTGCGGCGAAATGTTAAAAGAGGTCTGCCCGCAAGGAGGAGATAGTTGCATTTTCGTCAACTAACGCCTCCGGTTTTTGTCGTCTGAGAATCGCGCAGAAGTCAGCGGCCGACCGCTCGGCTGGAAATTTCGCAACCACGTTTCACTATTCGCCCTTCATTTTTCACTTTTCACCTTTCACTTTTCACTCTATTGCCTTTCACTTTCCACTTGTCCGCCGACTCGTTGTCGGCAGTCGGCGGACGCAGCGTCGGCGGACGGCGGACAAACCTATCGGCAGACGGCGCTCTGACGGCCAGCAGACCGCGGACTGACGACGCTCAGACGGCGGACAAACGACAGGGTAAACGGCGCTCTGCCGACGCCCAGACGGCGGACTGCCGACAGCCAGACGGCGGACAGACGGACATCACGGTAGGGGCGGGTTCCCATGCCCGCCCGCGACGGCGCAGCCGTCAACCGAAGTGGGTGCGTTTTCAGGCTTCGCCTGATCGGGCGGGCATGGAAACCCGCCCCTACGACAATCGGCATTCCGATTTTCTGGACTTTCCACCAAAATTTTTTGTATTTTTTCGTTTTTTTTCGTGTTTTTCGTTGTTCGTTTTCGTGTTTTTCGTTGTTCAAAAACCTATTTTCCCCAAATTTCTCCCACAAAATAGGGGGTCGGAAATGTTAAAATCCGTGTTTTGTTTAACACTTCGGTCCGCGCACCCGAACCCACCCCTCCGACGGCTGAAACGTGATGTTAACACGCTGATTCCGCACAAAAAAGACTAATTTGTGCGGAATTCTGAAAAACTATTGCTAACTTTGCACCCTGAAAGAGTTTTCAGAACCTTTCACCCCCGATTTTTTCTGCTTACATCTTTAATTTAACTACACATAAATGTCATTCACACGTATCACAGCCGCCGAAGCTGCGGCTCTCATCAAGCACGGCGACAACATCGCCCTCAGCGGATTTACGCCCGCAGGTACTCCAAAGGCCACGACGGCCGAACTCGCAAAGATTGCCCATGCTGAACACGAAGCCGGACGGCCGTTCCAGGTAGGGCTGTTCACCGGTGCATCGACCGGTGCATCGTGCGACGGATGCCTCTCGGAAGAAGGTGCCATCCGCTATCGTGCCCCCTACACCACCAACAGCATCTTCCGCAAGAAGGTGAACGCCGGCGAGATTGCCTACAACGACATCCACCTCAGCCAGATGGCACAGGAACTGCGCTACGGATTCCTCGGACAAGTCGATTGGGCCATCCTCGAAGTCTGTGCCATCGAACCCGACGGCAAGGTTTACCTCACCGCTGCCGGCGGTATCGCTCCCACGGCTGCACGCCTGGCGCAGAAGGGCATCATCCTCGAACTCAATGCCTTCCACTCGTCCAAGTCGATCGGCATCCACGATGTCTATGAACCGAAGGACCCGCCTCAGCGCCAGCCCATCCCCATCGTACACCCCAACGACCGCATCGGCACGACCTACCTGCAGCTCGATCCCGCCAAGGTGGTCGGAGTCGTCGAGTGCAACATCCCCGACGAAGCACGTTCGTTCAAGGATGCCGACCCCGTGACCGACAAAATCGGTGAGCGCGTAGCCGACTTCCTGCTCGGCGAAGTGCGTCGCGGCATCATCCCTGCCTCGTTCCTCCCCTTCCAGAGCGGTGTCGGCTCGACCGCCAACGCCATTCTCGGTGCCCTCGGACAGAACGAGGAAATCCCTGCCTTCAACGTCTATACCGAAGTGCTGCAGGACGCCGTCGTCGATCTGATGCGCGCCGGTCGCGTGAAGAGCGCATCGACCTGCTCGCTCAGCGTCACCAACGAATATCTGAAAGGCATCTACGACGACATCGACTTCTTCAAGGACAAGCTCGTCATCCGTCCTTCGGAAATCTCGAACAGCCCCGAAGTCATCCGTCGCCTGGGCGTGATTGCCATCAACACCGCCATCGAGGTTGACATCTACGGCCACGCCAACTCCACCCAGATCTGCGGCACGAAGATGATGAACGGCATCGGCGGCAGCGGCGACTTCGAGCGCAACGCCTTCCTGTCCATCTTCACCTGCTCCAGCGTGGCGAAAGGCGGCATGATCAGCGCCATCGTCCCCTTCTGCAGCCACGTCGATCACACGGAGCACGACGTCAACGTCATCGTCACCGAGCAGGGTGTGGCCGACCTGCGTGGCAAGTCGCCCATCGAGCGTGCCCACGCCATCATCGAGAACTGTGCCCACCCCGACTACAAGCAGCTGCTGTGGGACTACCTCAAGATAGCCGACAAGGGACAGTCGTGCCACAAACTCTCAGCCGCCCTGGCCATGCACGACACCTTCCTGCGCGAAGGCGACATGCGACTGACCGACTGGGCATCATACGTCAAGTGATATGATAAAGATGATATCCTGGAACGTAAACGGCCTGCGGGCCGTTTACGCGAAAGGGTTTGCCGACACCTTCCGCGAGCTCGACGCCGACTTCTTCTGCCTGCAGGAAACAAAGATGCAGGCAGGACAGCTGGATGTGCAGTTCGACGGCTACCAGTCGTTCTGGAACTACGCCGACAAGAAGGGCTACTCCGGCACTGCCATCTTCACACGCCGCACCCCGCTGAGCGTCAGCTATGGCATCGGCATCGACCAGCACGACCACGAAGGACGCGTCATCACACTCGAGATGCCCGAGTTCTTCCTCGTCTGTGTCTATACCCCCAACTCGCAGGACGGACTGCGCCGACTCGACTACCGCATGACGTGGGAAGACGACTTCCGCAGCTATCTCCAACGACTCGACGCCCAGAAACCCGTCGTCGTGTGCGGCGACATGAACGTAGCACACCAGGAGATTGACCTCAAGAACCCGAAGACGAACCACATGAACGCCGGATTCACCGACCAGGAACGCCAGAAGTTCTCCGACCTGCTCGCCGCCGGATTCACCGACACCTTCCGCTATCTGCACCCCGACACCACCGACGTCTATTCCTGGTGGAGCTACCGGATGAAAGCTCGCGAACGGAACGCCGGCTGGCGCATCGACTACTTCGTCACCTCCACACGCCTGCAACCACAAATCGCCGAGGCAAACATCCACAACGAAATCTTCGGCAGCGACCACTGTCCCGTCGAACTCATCCTCAACCTCAACTGAACATTATGGCAAGATTCAATCGCATACTACTCAAGCTCAGCGGCGAAAGCCTGCAGGGCAAACAAGGACACGGCATCGACCCTGAGCGCCTGAACGACTACGCCCGTCAGGTGAAAGAAATCCACGACCTGGGCGTACAGATCGGCATCGTCATCGGCGGCGGAAACATCTTCCGCGGGCTGCAGGGAGCCGGCAAGGGCTTCGACCGCGTGAAGGGCGACCAGATGGGCATGTTGGCCACCGTCATCAACTCGCTCGCACTCTCCAGCGCACTCACCGCCATCGGCTGCAAGAACCGCGTGCTAACCGCCATCCGCATGGAACCCATCGGCGAGTTCTACACCAAATGGCGCGCCATCGAAGCCCTGGAACAGGGCGAAGTGGTCATCATGTCGTGCGGCACAGGCAGCCCCTACTTCACCACCGACACCGGTTCGTCGCTGCGCGGCATCGAAATCGAAGCCGACGTCATGCTGAAGGGCACCCGCGTCGATGGCGTCTATACGGCTGACCCCGAGAAAGACCCGACCGCCACGAAGTTCGACGAAATCACCTACGACGAGGTGCTCGACCGCCAGCTGCGCGTCATGGACCTCTCGGCCACCGTCATGTGTCGCGAGAACGGCCTGCCCATATACGTATTTAATATGGACGTCGTCGGCAACCTGCGCCGCGTGATCGACGGAGAACCCATCGGCACACTGGTCAAAGCCTGACGCAGCGGCACGGCCTGCCAGACCGCCGAACGGACAGGCACAGACAAAAAAATAGGAATTTTCCTTTTGCCGTCTGAATAAAAAGCCGTACCTTTGCAGCCGAAATCAAGAAACGTGGACAGATTTGGGCTGCTTGCAACCACGGTAAAAAATGCTAAAATGAACACATCGGAAGGTGTCAAATGTCAAATGTCAAGTAGCCTCACTGCGCTTTGACATTTGACATTTTCCATTTCATTTCACACCAAACAAAAGAATATGGGATACTTATTCACATCCGAATCCGTCAGCGAGGGCCATCCCGACAAAGTCGCCGACCAGATCAGCGACGCCGTGCTGGACAACCTGCTGGCCTACGACCGCGACTCGAAGGTGGCTTGTGAGACGCTTGTCACCACCGGACAGGTCGTCGTGGCAGGCGAAGTGAAGAGCGAAGCCTACGTCGATCTGCAGGAAGTGGCTCGCGAAACCATCAAACGAATCGGCTACACCCGCGCCGAACTGCAGTTCGATGCCAGTTCGTGCGGACTGTTCAGCGCCATTCACGAACAGAGTGCCGACATCAACCGAGGCGTCGAACGCGAGCGACCCGAAGACCAGGGTGCCGGCGACCAGGGCATGATGTTCGGCTACGCCACCAACGAGACCGACAACTACATGCCGCTCTCCCTCGCCCTGAGCCATAAAATCCTCGAAGTGCTCGCCGACATCCGGCGCGAAGGCAAGGTGATGACCTACCTGCGCCCCGACTCCAAGAGCCAGGTGACCATCGAATACGGCGACGACGGACTCCCACAGCGCATCGACACCATCGTCGTTTCGACGCAGCACGACGACTTCATCCAGCCCACACTCGAACTCTCGCAGGACAAGGCCGACGAGCAGATGCTGGCACAAATCCGACAGGATGTCATCACCGTGCTCATGCCCCGTGTGCTGCGCGAAATCAAGAACGAGGCCATCCGCAACCTCTTCGACGCGAACATCAAGTATTTCGTCAACCCCACCGGAAAGTTCGTCATCGGCGGACCGCACGGCGACACGGGACTCACCGGCCGCAAGATCATTGTCGATACCTACGGCGGAAAGGGTGCCCACGGTGGCGGTGCTTTCTCGGGTAAAGACCCCTCGAAGGTGGATCGCTCGGCAGCCTACGCCGCTCGGCACATCGCCAAAAACATGGTGGCGGCCGGCGTGGCAGACGAAATGCTCGTCCAGGTGAGCTATGCCATCGGTGTGGCCAAGCCCGTCAGCATCTATGTCAACACCTACGGTCGCAGCCACGTGCAGATGACCGACGGCGAGATCGCCCGCAAGATTGACGAAATCTTCGACCTGCGGCCCCGTGCTATCGAGAACCGCCTCAAGCTGCGCAACCCCATCTACAGCGAAACCGCCGCTTACGGACACATGGGACGCACGCCACGCACCGTCACGAAGCACTTCCACAACCGCTATGCCGGCGACCGCGACATCGACGTCGAACTCTTCACGTGGGAAAAGCTCGACTACGTCGATACCATCCGCCAGGCCTTCAACCTATGACCCTCGACTACGACTCTCTGCTCACCCACTTCCCGCCGTCTCCCCTCCAACAGACGGACGAGTATCTGCAAGGCCGGCAACTTCCCGACGCGGACGTTGCCGGATTGTTGCGTGTCTCGACGGCCTCGACGGAGCAGTGGGTCGTATTCGGCGTCATCGCCTTGCTGGTCGTCATACTGCTCATCATCTGCAGCCACCTCGACTATCTGGCCTTTCGGATCAAGGACTTTTTCTCGTCCGAGCGTCGCTTCTCGGTGGTTCCCCAGCAGACCACGGCCAGCGAAGTGCCCACCCTCGTCATCCCGATGCTCATCGGAAGCCTGAGCCTGAGCCTCATCGCCGCCGACACCCTCGCCCCCGAGGCCCGTCTGCTCCGCTACGCACCTGCCCCCTGGCTGCTCTGCGCCCTGCTCAGCGGCGCCACCCTCGTCTGGCTGGCAGCGAAGACCCTGCTCTACTCGATGGTCAACTGGGTGTTTTTCGACCCCACTCGCAGCCGCAAGTGGCTCGGCTCCTATTTTTTCCTCACTGCGGTGTTCCTGGCCCTCATGCTCCCACTCGCCATTCTCTATCTTTATGCCGACCTTTCGCTCGCCAATGTATCAAATTGTTTACTCGGAATGCTCATTTTGTACGAAATATTGCTGTTTTTCAAGATGATTGCGCACTTTCAGACAAAAAGGTATGGCATTCTGCTGATTTTTTTGTACTTTTGCACCGCCGAATTGCTACCGCTCTTTGCGATCAACCATTTCGCGCAGACTTCGCCCCTACTCCACTAACGATTTTTAATCACAAAATAAACGGAAAAATTTAGCAATACGGATGGCACCCAAAATCCTCATCTCGCAACCTAAACCACAGACAGAAAAATCGCCATACTTCGACATCGCCGAGAAATACGGCGTCGATATGGTGTTCCGTCCCTTCATTAAAATCGAAAAAATGTCGGCGAAGGATTTCCGACAGCAGAAAGTATCGATTCCAGGCCATACCGCCATTGTCTTCACCTCGCGCCACGCCATCGACCACTTCTTCGCCCTGGTCAAGGAACTGCGTGTCGTCATCAAGGAGGACATGAAGTATTTCTGCAAGTCGGAGCAGGTGGCACTGTATATTCAAAAGTACGTCCAATACCGCAAGCGCAAGGTATTCTTCCCCCTCACCGGACGTGTGCCCGACCTCATTCCCATCATGGAGAAGCACAAGACGGAGAACTACTTCGTGCCACAGTCGTCTGCACACAACGACGAAATGAAGAATATGCTCGACGCAGCTGGACTCAAGCACGACGAAGCCGTGATGTACTACACGGTGAGCAACGACTTCCAGCCCGGCGAACCGTTTGACTACAACATGCTTGTCTTCTTCTCGCCCGAGGGAATCCACTCTCTGGTGAAGAATTTTCCGGACTTCGACCAGGGCACAATCGCCATTGCCTGCCTCGGACAGAAGACCATCGAGGCCGCCGAAGAGGCGGGTCTGCGTGTCGATATGAAGCCCACAGCCGAATTGCGCTCCGTGCCTGCCATGATTGAAGACTTCATCAAGAACCACAGCAAGGAGGAAATCGCACCGAAGAAGGAGGCTGCCAAGAAGAAGACAGCGACCACGGCCAAGAAGACGAGCAGCGCTGCCAAGAAAACGAGCAGCACCAGCAAGACAGCTGCAGCCAAGCCTGCCGCCAAAAAGACGGCTGCAACCACCAAGAAGACTTCGACAAAGAAATCATAATACATGAGCGAAACGTTCACGAAAGCGGAACGTCTATGCAGCCAAAAGCTGATAGACCAACTCTTTGCAGGCGGAAGTGCGTCGATGGCAGCATTTCCGCTTCGCGCTATATACAGGCTTTCGGAACAGGACGACCCGAACATGGTGCCGGTGTCGGTGCTGATCAGCGTGCCGAAAAAGCGTTTCAAGCTGGCGGTTGACCGCAACCGCATGAAGCGTCAGGTGCGCGAGGCTTACCGTCGCAACAAACAATCCCTGTGGCAGCGGCTCACCGACGCAGGGAAACATGTTGACCTGGCCTTCATCTGCATCAGCGACGAGCGCTGCGACAGCCAACGTGTGACCAGCAGCGTGCGGAAGATTTTACGTCGAATCGAGGAAGGTTTGGACCGGTCATGAAGAAGATTTTACACTGGCTCGGCGCGGCCTTGCGATGGCTGCTGCTGGCTCCGATCTACTTTTATCAGCGGTGCATCTCGCCGCTCACGCCCCCCTCGTGCCGCTTCACCCCCACTTGTTCGGCCTATGCCGTCGAGGCCATCAAAAAGCACGGCGCACTGCGAGGATTCTACCTCGCCGTGCGCCGCATTCTGCGTTGCCACCCGTGGGGCGGCAGCGGTTACGATCCGGTACCGGAAGAGTTTCACTGGTAAGTGACCACAGTCCCAGTGTCGGGCCGGCTGAGCTGGTCGGCACGGGTGATGATCACGCGCTTGACACCTGCCTGGCAGGCGTTGAGCGCGTTTTCCAGTTTAGGTATCATGCCTCCCTGGACGATGCCGTCGGCCTTGAGCTGGGCAAAGCTGTCGGCTGTGATGTGGGGAATGACGGTCGATTCGTCGTGGGCATCGCGCAGCACACCCGCCAGTTCGAAGCAGAAGGTGAGCGTCACGTCGGTCTGTGCGGCGAGGCCCGTAGCGACAGCCGAGGCGATGGTGTCGGCGTTGGTGTTGAGCAACTGTCCCTGACCGTCGTGGGTGAGGGGGGCGACGACGGGGGTGATGCCCTGCTCCAACAGGGCGATGAGGGCGGCGGCGTTGCAGCGGTCGATGTCGCCAACGAAGCCGTAGTCGATGGGGAGGGGGGAGCGTCGATGGCTGCGCAGGATGTCGCAGTCGGCACCGCAGAGCCCGAGGGCGTTGATGCCGCGGGCCTGTAGCTGGGCAACCACCTGTTTGTTGACCAGTCCGGCGTAGGTCATGGTGACGATGCGGAGCATCTGGGCGTCGGTCACGCGCCGTCCATCTACCATCTGAGTCTCGATGCCCATCTGCGAGGCGAGCGTGGTGGCGAGTCTTCCGCCCCCATGAACGAGGATTTTAGGTCCCTGTAAAAGCGCGAAATCGTTGAGAAGCTGACCCAACGTGTCTTCTTTCTCAACGATTCCTCCGCCAACTTTCACGATGTTGACAGTCATAATTTCTTGAATTCAGCGTAGATTTTGTCTGCGATTTCTTTCATTTCCTCGCTCGGGAGCGAGAGTTTGGGGTTGGAGAACTGCATATCCTTCTCGCTCTGCATGGGCACGAGGTGGATGTGGGCGTGGGGCACTTCGAGTCCGAGCACCGCCTGACCGACTTTCACACAGGGGCATGCGCGCTTCAGGGCTACGGCTACGTGCTTGGCAAACACCTGGAAGCGTGCCAGTTCGTCGTCGTCCATGTCGAAGATGTAGTCCACTTCGCGGCGAGGGATGCACAGTGTGTGTCCCTTTGCCAGGGGGTTGATGTCGAGGAAAGCGTAGAACTCGTCGTTCTCGGCGCACTTATAGCTGGGGATTTCTCCGGCAGCGATTTTGGCAAAAATACCCATGATAGAAAGTGAAAAGTGAAGAGTGAAAAGTGAAAAATGAAAAGTTAAAAGTGTGAAAAACGCGGACAGCCGTAACGTTGTGCTGAGTCAGGCGGTTGCTGGTTCAGACACCGATTTCGAGGATTTCGAGCTCGATGTTTCCCTGGGGGATGCGGATCTGAGCCACATCGCCCACACGCTTGCCGAGCAGTCCCTGGGCAATGGGGGTGCCGACCGAGATTTTGCCTTCCTTCAGGTTGGCTTCACCTTCGCTGACGAGGGTGTATGTCATGACCATTCCGGTCTTGACGTTCTTCATCTTTACCTTGGACAGAATCTGCACAACGTCGGTCTGCATCTTGGACAGATCGAGAATCTTGGCGTCGGCCAGTTCGGCCTTCAGCTGCGCAATCTTCGTTTCGAGCTTACCTTGTGCCTCCTTGGCGGCGTCATATTCGGCGTTCTCCGACAGGTCACCCTTCTCGCGGGCCTCCTGAATCTGGCGAATCACATCCGGTCGTTCGATTTCTTCCAGTCGTTTAATTTCGGCTCTGAGCTTGTCATAGCCTTCTTGTGACATGTATGCCATAAACTTTTGTTGAATGTTTAGTGTTGAGTGTTGGGTGAAACTATAAGGCGTCAAAAAGAAAAGAATCCCAACGCCTGGCGTGGCATCGGAACCCTCCTTTTTACCTTTTCGGGTGCAAATTTACGTCTTTCCGCCGAATCAACCAAACTTTTCCGCCCGAAAAACAAATTTGTAACATCTTTTTTACCCACTGAACCTTTTCGAACCTATTGATTTACAGCCGTTAAGAGAGAGCTACAGCGCGGAGCAGAATTGTACAAACTGCCGTTCCAACTTGCAGATTCTGCGGCTTGCCGGTCCTTGCAGTGCGCTGCACCTATGTTTACTCAAGTTTCGCAAGTAGTTTTTTTATACCATGAATAGCATGAATAACATAAATGATGCTCAGCAAAGCAAAGAGGGCAACCATGAATGGTGAAGCCTTGCGGCTTTATGACCTGCCGGAGAGGCATAGATGCGAAGCATCCACCATTCATGGTTGCCACTATTCATGGTTGAAAACATAAATTCTAAGCATCCATGTGGGGACACTGATTCATGTTATTCATGCAATTCATGGTATAAAAGATAGCCATACAAGGAAGCACAACGTGCGGAACTTAAATTGAGAATTGAAAATTAAAAGCCCGCCGGAGTGCGCAAAATAGTCGGTGGCTGTGCGCCGTGAACTTAGGTGGAAGGCGAATAACACTCAGCCGCTGTGCCGAACAAAGTCAGAATATCA
>ONOG01000042.1 GCA_900319385.1 uncultured Prevotellaceae bacterium
CGAGACAGCCATTACCTTCCGTCTGCTCAAGAAGATGTGTGAAGACGAACGTGGCAAAGACACAGCCCGCAAAGTCATTGTAGCCGTCACCGATGCCAAGCGCGGTGCAGCACGCACAACTGCCGACAAAGAAGGCTACCAGACCTTCGTCATCCCCGACAACGTCGGCGGCCGCTTCTCCGTACTCACCCCAGTAGGCCTGCTGCCCATTGCAGTGGCAGGCTACGACATCGACGCCCTCATCCGCGGAGCACAGGACATGGAACGTGCCACGGGCATCGACGTAGCCTTCGACCAGAACCCAGTCGCACAGTACGCAGCCATCCGCAACGCACTCTATCAGAGCGGAAAGAAAATCGAAATCCTCGTCAACTTCCAGCCCAAGCTCCACTACGTCAACGAGTGGTGGAAACAGCTCTACGGCGAGAGCGAAGGAAAAGACAAGAAAGGCATCTTCCCCGCAGCCGTCGATTTCTCCACCGACCTCCACTCGATGGGACAGTGGATTCAAGATGGCGAACGGACCATCTTCGAAACCGTCATCTCCGTCGCACACCCCAACCACGAACTCTCCGTGCCCAGTGACGAAGAAAACCTCGACGGACTCAACTTCCTCGCAGGCATGCGCATCGACCAGGTAAACCATAAAGCAGAACTCGGAACCCAGCTCGCCCACGTCGATGGCGGAGTCCCCAACATCCGCATCAAGATTGAGCGTTTGGACGAATACAACATTGGCCAGCTCATTTATTTCTTTGAGCGAGCTTGCGGCGTCAGCGGACTCGTACTGGGCGTTAACCCCTTCAACCAACCTGGTGTAGAGGACTACAAACGCAATATGTTTGCACTGCTCAACAAACCAGGCTACGAAGCCGAGAGTCGTGCTATCCTGCAAAGACTGCAGTAAGCACACCATCAATAAGACTTTAACGCGGATTACGCGGATTTCACAGAGAAACGCCGTGTAATCCGCGTAATTTTTTCTCAAAAAACGACAAACACAGACCATAATTCATTCTATTTTATACTTCTCTTCACGTTCAAAGTCCAAACATGTTGGTCGTCACTTTGGCTTCGCCGAACTTAGCCGCTTCACGGACTCCTTTGGGGAGATAAATCTCCCGTCGTCGCAAACAGCGCTACAATTTCGCGCGGTCGCTCGGGAATGCAAAACCGAAAAACTTTGTATTTCGCTTTGTATTCCGCTCACTTAATCGTTACTTTGGCATCGCCGAACTTACTCATGCTCGGAAAAACTCAAACAAGTTTGGTTTTTCGCTCGCTTAATCGTAACTTTGCATCATGAAAACGAAGACGATTGACTGGAGCGGCGTCCGTGTTGCCATGTTCGACATGGACGGCGTTTTGTTTGATTCTATGCCGAACCACGCACGTAGTTGGAACCAGACAATGGCTCACTTCGGGATGAATCTGCCCGAAGACGAAGCCTATCTGCACGAGGGACGTACTGGCGCAGACACCATCAACATCGTCAGTCTGCGCGAACGTGGACGTCGGGCGACGGAGGAGGAAATCCGCGAGATATACCACTACAAGACGCAGATGTTCAGTGCGTTGCCCGATCCGTCGGCCATGCCATACACCCTCGATGTGCTGCGACGACTGAAACAGAAGGACATTCTGACAATGGTGGTGACAGGCAGCGGCCAGCGAACGCTGTTGGATCGTCTGCAACGCAATTTCCCAGGCATTTTCCTGCCGGAACTGATGGTCACGGCCTTCGATGTGACGCATGGCAAACCCGATCCTGAGCCCTACGTGATGGGATTGCACAAAGCAGCATCTTATCTCGGACGCAAGTTGAAGCCCATTGAAGCCGTTGTCGTTGAAAATGCGCCGCTCGGCATTCAGGCGGGTGTGGGCGCCGGTGTGCAGACCATTGCGCTGAACACGGGACCGCTGCCCGACCGTGTGTTGCTCGAAGCCGGTGCCAGTTGGTTATTTCCGTCGATGCATGACCTTTACAACAACATACCATTATGACACGCTACCTCCGCATCCATCCCGCCGACACCGTGGCTGTGGCCATCACGCCCCTGAAGAGCGGCGACCTCATCACACTGGATGACCTTTCCTTTACGTTGACCGACGACATCCCTGCCGGTCACAAGTTCCTATTATATAATACGCGCGCGAGTGAGAACATCATTAAGTATGGCTACCCCATCGGTCATCTCACTACTGACAAACAACGTGGCGAGTGGATTGACGAACGTTGTCTGAAGACCAACTTAGACGGGCTGTTGGAGTACGATTATACTCCTGGCCCCCTCCAACCCACTGAATCAGGAGCAGGGACTCACACATTCCTCGGCTATCGCCGCAAGAACGGTGAGGTAGGCATCCGCAACGAGCTCTGGATTGTGCCAACGGTGGGATGCGTCAATGGCATCTGCCAACAGCTGGCAGCCGAATCGCCCTACCCTGTCGTGGCTTTTCCGCACAATTACGGCTGTTCACAGCTGGGTGACGATCACGAATCGACACGTCGCATCCTGCGCGACCTTGTGCTCCATCCCAACGCAGGCGGTGTGCTTGTGGTCGGATTGGGTTGCGAGAACAACCAGCCCGATGCATTCCGTGAACTGCTCGGCGACTACGACTCGCAGCGTATCCGATTCATGGTGACGCAACAGGTCGAGGGTAACGAGTTGGAAGAGGGACGACGTCTGCTTGACGAAATTCACGAAGTGATGCAGAACGATGTGCGTGAGGAAATCCCTGTGAGCGAACTGCGCATCGGACTCAAGTGCGGAGGCAGCGACGGATTCTCAGGCATCACTGCCAATCCTCTCTTGGGCCAGTTTAGCGACTGGCTGGTGGGGCAAGGCGGCACCACCGTCCTGACTGAAGTTCCGGAGATGTTCGGTGCCGAAACCATTCTGATGAACCGCTGCGCCGACCGTCGGCTCTTTGAACAGACGGTGGACCTCATCAACGACTTCAAGGACTACTATCTGTCGCACGGAGAACCTGTCGGCGAAAACCCATCGCCAGGCAACAAGGCCGGTGGCATCTCGACACTTGAGGAGAAAGCACTGGGTTGCACGCAGAAGAGCGGAACGAGTGCCGTTCGCGGCGTGCTTGGCTATGGAAATCGCCTCAACACACACGGTCTCAACTTGCTCTCAGCGCCAGGCAACGACCTTGTCGCCTCGACCGCATTGGCTGCTGCAGGCTGTCATCTCGTGCTATTCACCACGGGTCGCGGCACACCCTTCGGTACCTTCGTGCCGACAATGAAAATTTCGACCAACAGCGACCTTGTCCATCGCAAACCCACGTGGATTGACTTCGACGCTGGTGTACTGCTCAACGATGCAACGTGGGACGACACACTCGCTTCATTCATCGACAAAGTCATCGCAACCTGCAATGGTGCCCCCACATGGAACGAACGCAAACACTATCAGGAAATCGCCATCTTCAAACGTGGAGTCACACTATGAGTGAAAAGTGAAAATTAAAAATTAAAGACGGACGATTGTTAAGTTGAAAGCACTCTCACCCATACTCCTG
The DNA here is from genome assembly GCA_900319385.1 of uncultured Prevotellaceae bacterium. Taxonomy (GTDB): domain Bacteria; phylum Bacteroidota; class Bacteroidia; order Bacteroidales; family Bacteroidaceae; genus UBA3839. The sequence goes on from ONOG01000042.1 coordinate 3,541, forward strand.
TTCCTCTGCCTTTACCTCGTTACCAGTCTTGTGGCGCATGACTTCTACAAGGTACCCATCACTGTGGCGTTCCTCATCAGCAGCATCTACGCTGTTGCCATTACCAAAGGGACGATGTCGCAGCGATTGGAAGTATTTGCCGAGGGAGTACGCAGCTCCGACATGATGCTCATGCTGTGGATTTTCTTGCTGGCAGGTGCATTTGCCGCTGGTGCCAAGCAGATGGGAGCCATCGATGCTACCGTTTCATTAGCCTTACGCAGCCTTCCATCTGCGTTCCTCCTGCCGGGCATCTTCCTCGCAGCTTGTTTCATCTCGCTGGCCGTCGGCACCAGTGTCGGCACCATCGCAGCTCTCGTCCCTGTGGCTGTAGGTATAGCCGACGAGGCAGGTCTCAGCCTACCCTTCGTCGTCGGCATCGTTGTGGGGGGAGCTTACTTTGGCGACAACCTTTCGTTCATCAGCGACACCACTATAGTCGCCACGCAGACACAAGGATGCCGGATGAGCGACAAATTTCGCGTCAATTCACGCATTGTCATACCCGCAGCCATCCTCATCCTGATGCTGTATGGCTGGGTCGGTCGCGACATCACGCCACCTGCCGACATTCCGGCTGTTGATTTCTGGAAAGTTCTCCCTTATCTCGCTGTCATCCTGCTTGCCGTCTGTGGCATCCACGTCCTCATCGTCCTGCTCGTAGGCATTGTGTTGTGCGGAATTATCGGAATCATCGACGGCAGTTACGACCTCTTCGGCTGGTTCCAGGCCATGGCCGACGGCATGGAAGGCATGTCCGAACTGCTCATCATGACCCTGCTGGCGGCTGGCTTGCTTTCCGTCATCCGTCACAACGGCGGCATCCGGCTCATCATCGCCACGCTCACACGTCACATCCATTCCCAGCGAGGCGCCGAAACCACTATCGCCCTGCTCGTCTGTCTTGTCAATATATGTACTGCTAACAACACCGTGGCCATCATGACTGCCGGCCCCATAGCACACGACATCGCCCTGCGTTTCGGAGTCGATCCGCGCAAATCGGCAAGTCTGCTTGACACCACCTCCTGCTTCACCCAGGCCCTGCTGCCCTACGGTGCACAGATGCTCATCGCTGCTGGACTTGCTGCCGTCAACCCCATCAGCATTATTCCCCATCTCTACTACCCCATGGCTCTGGCTGTGGCAGTCGTGCTGTCGATTCTCTTTCTTTTTCCGAAAAAATACAGCCGTGGCAGCACACTGAGTCAGACCGCTGCACACATCGATGAAAATAGCAGTGCACACTGAATCTTTTTTCACTGCACACTGAAAAAATTCGCAGTGCACTGCGGTGTAGAACGGGAGTGCACTCCGAAGAAATTGGGTGTGCACCGAAAATCAAACTAATGCGCACCACCATTTTGCACCATAGACAAACACATGGAAAGCCGTTACATTTTTTCGGAAGTCTATCCAGCAGACTTCTGTTTTTCGACAAAATGTTTTTTCTTTCAAATTATTTATCGTAACTTCGCGGAAATATATCTCAAAAACATTCAAAATCCAACGTTATGAAAGCAAAAACATGGTTGCTGGCGGTTGTGGCAGCATTTTTTTCCACAACGATGTTTGCTCAATCTGCTCAAGAACAGCAAGTCGTGATTAACGGAACTGGGGTGCGTCTGCGCCTTGAACCCAACCTGAAGTGCGATTGGCTCAAAGACAGCAAAGGAGCTCCGACCTATCTTGCCAAAGGTGCTAAACTTCCCTTCAAGGGCGAGAGTGGCGACTTCTACATCGTTGAGTATCAGAACCGCACGCTCTATGTATCGAAGCAATATGCCTATCTGAGCAATGGGCAGGAGTCTCGGAATATTCAAACAAATCAAAACGTCCAGACCACACCGAAAGCTCAAAATACTCAGAATGCACAGACAAAGGGACGGATGGTTGTACTCAATGGCACCAGTGTGCGTCTGCGCCTCGGACCGAGCACCAAGCACGAGTATCTGAAACGCCAAGACGGAAGCCCACGCTATCTGAATAAGGGGGCACGACTGGTATATCTGGGCGAAGAGGGCGACTTCTACAAATGTAAATTCGAGGGACAGACGGTTTACGTCTCGAAGCAGTTCTCTGTCCTGCAATGAATGAAGTAATCAAAATCAGGGGGGCACGCGTCAACAACCTGAAAAACATCGACGTCGATATACCCCTCAACCAACTGGTTGTCATCACCGGTGTGTCGGGCAGCGGCAAGTCGTCGCTGGCCTTCGACACGCTCTATGCCGAGGGGCAGCGCCGCTATGTGGAAAGCCTCTCGACCTATGCCCGTCAGTTTCTTGGACGGATGAATAAGCCCGACTGCGACTTCATCGAAGGCATTCCGCCTGCCATCGCCATCGAGCAGAAAGTGATTGCTCGCAATCCTCGCTCAACGGTCGGCACCTCGACCGAAATCTACGACTACCTACGTATGCTATTTGCACGGGTAGGTCATACGTTCTCGCCCATCAGCGGCAAGGAAGTGAAGAAACACTCCGTGGATGATGTGGTGCACCGGATGTTGAAGTATGACGAAGGGACGAGGCTGATGCTCCTGGCTCCCATCCATCTGCGCGAAGGCCGCACGATGGAGCAGCAGAAGCAAATCTACGAACAGGAAGGATTTACACGCTTCGAACAGCTGGAGGGGGCAGACTATCTCGTGGTGGATCGTCTCGTGTCACATAACGACCAAAGCACCATCGACCGCCTGATGGACTCGGCCCGTACTGCGCTGTACGAAGGCGACGGAGAGTGTGTGCTGTGGGAGCATGGAACGTCGAACCTCACGAAGTTCTCCACACGTTTCGAGGCCGACGGCATGACGTTCGAAGAACCGAGCGACCAACTTTTCTCGTTCAACTCGCCTGCTGGTGCCTGTCCCGAGTGTGAAGGCTTTGGCCGCATCATCGGCATCGACGAAGACTTGGTGATTCCCGACCGCAGCCTCAGCGTCTATGACGGAGCCGTCGTGTGCTGGCGTGGCGAAAAGATGGGGGAATGGAAACGTGAGTTCATGCGACGTGCAGAGCTAACAGGCTTTCCAATCTTCACCCCCTACTACGAACTGACGCAGCAGCAAAAGGACCAGCTATGGCACGAAGGCGAAGTCTGTATCGATGCCTTCTTCGACATGCTGCGGCAGAACCAATACAAGATTCAGTATCGCGTGATGCTGGCTCGCTATCGTGGCAAGACGACGTGTCCAACGTGTCACGGTAGCCGTCTCAGAAAAGAGGCAAGTTACGTGAAGGTTGGTGGACGAACGATGATGGAATTGGTGGATATGCCTGTCAGCCAGCTGAAAGAGTTTTTCCGCACACTCCGACTGCCGAAAGCCGACGAGGAGGTGGCACGCCGCTTACTGACCGAAATTCGCAGCCGCCTGCAATTCCTGGTCGATGTAGGTCTGGACTATTTGACACTCAACCGCCTGAGCAACTCGCTGTCGGGCGGTGAGAGTCAGCGCATAAACCTTGCTACCAGCTTGGGCAGCAGCCTTGTAGGCTCGCTCTACATCCTCGATGAACCGAGCATCGGTCTGCACAGCCGTGATACACAGCGGCTGATTCACGTGCTGAAACAACTGCGCGACCTTGGCAATACAGTTGTTGTCGTTGAACACGACGAAGAAATCATGGACGCTGCCGACTACATCATCGACGTCGGTCCCGACGCAGGACGACTGGGCGGCGAGGTGGTCTGGGCAGGACGTCGTGGCGACATCAAGAAGGTGAAGACAAAGTTGCCAAGTCACACACTGGACTATCTGACTCATCGCGAGATAATTGCCATCCCCGAAAGCCGCCGTTCGTGGAATCGCTACATCGAAGTGAAAGGAGCGCGGCAGAACAACCTCAAGGGCATCGACGTACGCTTTCCGCTCAACGTGATGACCGTCGTGACGGGAGTGTCGGGCAGTGGAAAGAGCACGCTGGTGCGCGACATACTCTACCGTGCGCTGAAGCGTCAAATGGACGAAGTGTGCGACCGCCCAGGACAGTTTTCGTCACTCGAAGGCGATGTGGATGCTGTGAAGCGGGTGGAATTTGTCGATCAAAACCCTATCGGCACCTCTACACGCAGCAATCCCGTCACCTACATCGGTGCCTACGACGAAATTCGTCGACTGATGGCCGACCAACAATTGTCGCGTCAGATGAACTATACACCCGCCTATTTCTCGTTCAATGCCGACGGCGGACGTTGCGAGGAATGTAAGGGTGAAGGCACCGTGACAGTGGAGATGCAATTCATGAACGACCTCGTGCTGGAATGCGAATCGTGCCACGGCAAACGTTTCAAGCAGGATATCCTCGATGTGAAGTTCGAAGGACAAAGCATCTACGACATCCTGAACATGACCATCAACCAGGCTGTCGAATTTTTCACAGAACATAAGCAGAAGAAAATCGTCGCCAAGATGAAGCCCCTGCAGGATGTTGGCCTCGGCTACTTGAAGTTAGGACAGAGTTCGTCAACTCTTTCCGGCGGTGAGAGCCAACGTGTGAAGTTGGCCTATTACCTCAGCCAGGAGAAGACGCTACCCACGCTCTTCATCTTCGACGAACCGACCACCGGTCTGCACTTCCACGACATCCGCCGTCTGCTCCAAGCCTTCGACGCCCTCATCAGCCGTGGCCACACTGTACTCATCATCGAGCATAACATGGATGTCATCAAGTGTGCCGACCAAGTCATCGACCTCGGTCCGGAAGGTGGCGAAGCCGGTGGCAACCTCATCGTATGCGGCACCCCAGAGCAGGTGGCGCAAGAAGCAGCCTCCTACACTGGGCAGTTCTTGAAAGAGAAATTGTCTGATGTTAATCGAACTATTAAAAATTAGAAATGAAACCATGAAACCCATCCTATTGCTATTCTTGACGCTACAGACTACACTTTTCACACTACACGCCCAAGAATTTGAAACTCATTTCGATGGCCGCACTCTACGCCTCGACTACATCTTTGCCGGCGACAGTGTGGCACAACATATCTGTTTTCACAAAGCCTACTCGATGCCAGTGTGGGCTGGACGTCGCAGCCGAATGGCAGAGAAACTGCTTCAGGGCAACGGACAAATCACAGTCAGCGACCCCGTCACACACGACGTGCTCTACGTCAACACCTTCTCTACCCTGTTCCAAGAATGGCAGGCAACCGACGAAGCTAAACACGTGCAGCGCTCCTTCCCCACGAGCTATCTCGTGCCATTTCCCAAGCATCCCGTCGATGTCAGCGTCACACTCACCGACTTCCACAACCGTGTGACCGCCAGTCTCACTCATCGCATCGACCCAGCAGACATTCTCATCCGACCGCTCGGCGGGTCTCCTTCTGCACAGCCTCACTACGTACTTCGTAGCGGCGACGTAGCAGACTGTGTCGATATCGCCATTCTCGCCGAAGGCTATACCGAGCAAGAGTTGCCCAAGTTCTACACCGACTGCCAACGTGCCGTCGATGCCATCTTCAGCCACGAGCCCTTTGCCTCGATGAAGGCTCGCTTTAACGTCGTTGCCGTGGCAGCAACCTCACAAGGCAGTGGTCCCAGCATTCCACGACTGGGACAGTGGAACAGTACACCTGCCGGCAGCCACTACGATACCTTCTACACCGACCGCTACCTCATGACAAGCGAGATTCACCGCATCTACGACCAGCTTGCCGACGTACCTTTCGAACACATCATCGTCATGGTCAACTCATCGACCTACGGCGGTGGCGGCATCTACAACCAAATTACGCTCTCAACCTCCGATCATTCCACCTTCAAACAAGTGCTGGTACATGAGTTCGGACATGCTTATGGCGGACTGGGCGACGAATACGATTACGGCGACGACATGGCAAATATGTATAATGCGGAAACCGAGCCATGGGAACCCAACCTCACCACGCTCGTCGATTTTGCCTCGAAGTGGCAGGATATGCTGCCCGCAGGTACAGCCATTCCAACGCCCAAGGCCGACATTCCAAACTTCCGCTATGCCCACACTGCCGACGAATGGGCACAAATCAACGCAGCCACACAGCGTGTAGGTGTCTTTGAAGGGGGCGGCTACCAGACGCACGGCGTCTATCGTCCGGCTCAGGAATGCCGCATGAAAATCAATGAAGTAGAGCACTTCTGCCCCGTCTGCAATCGCGCTATCCGACGCATCACAGAGTTCTATACAGCCAAGTGAGTATCAGAAAGAATCACAGATACCAGCGTTTTTTTACACGTCAATCGGAAAAAATCCAGACATCAATCTTTGGAAAACAATTATTGATGATTGACGTCCAGATTTGAGAAGATTGACGTGTAAAGCCCCCAATCGGTCAATAGACATTGTTGATATAAGAACTGAAAGAAATTGTGATAAATTTGGATAAATTCATTTTTCGCAAAGCGAAAAATTATCTTAAGTTATCCAAATTTCTTTCAGTTATTCGTTAATGACCTTCCTGGGTTTATCTTTAACCTGGAGTGCTCCTCCTTTGGAGGGGTCAGAGGAGGTCTTTAATCTTCATTTCCTCTTATCCTCCACCTTCAGGTGCTGGTATTTCTCTTTTGGAAAAACAAACATATCGTCGCTGATTCCTCCGCTGCGGAACTGAGAGATATGCACCGTGGCATGCAGCAGACTCACTTTCACACGCACCCGCTTAGGTGCAAACGTGTGGCGATCAATCAACACACGCAACTCGTTCACACCCTTCAGCTTCGACGATTTCAGCTTCAGCGTGAGCAACAACCCATCCTTGTCGTCGGCAATGCTATAGTTATAGTTGTCGGCAACAAACTTGAACTTGCTGGCATACTTATCCTTGCGCTCGTCGTTAGCATCATAAATCTGCACCTCTTTCTTCTTGACGACGTAGCAAGTCACACCATCGTTCCAGGCTTTGCTGTTTTCCGACTCATAACGGCTCATTTTTCCTTTCATCCAAATCGTACCCTCAGCCTTGTAAAGTCCGATAAGATTCACCTTGTAGTGCAACGTAGACCCTTGTGGACCAAACACAAGGTTCCATGTTTTGTCGAATATTTCGCGAGCCTGACGCGCATTCGGTGTCTGAGCGTAGGAAGTGAAAAGCGAAAAGTGAAAAGCGAAAAGTGCTAACGCCAGCGATCGCATACCGTAATATGAATTATAAAGAATGAATTATAAAGAATAGCTTGCATTCACGATGATGGACGACGCAGCCAAATGATACTTGCCATACGTCACACCCAGTTTGAACTTCTTGATTCCGATACCGCCACCGATACTGAAACCGGCCCAGTGACTCGAATCAGCCACCTTCATCTCGTAGCCGCGACGGAAGTTATAACCCAGACCAATCCATGTCTGAGCCGACGGAAACACCTCGGCACCCAGACTCACATGATTCCAGAAACGCTTGCTGCCATTCAGTTCCTTGCCACCGGCCGACGTATAATACTCCGACTTCCAGTGCGTCAAGTCCTGTAGACCCACCGAGATACGGATAGGCGCATTGACAAACTCCTTGCTAATACCCATCGCCAGGTTGAACGGCATCTTCTGACGTTCCTCATGCAGCGTCTTCACCTGACCACCCAAGTTCTGCGCTACGATGCCAAACGAGAAACCACGTTCCTCATCATAGTAGTTCAGACCAAGATCAACACACAGACCCACCGACTTATACTCACCATAGTTCGACAGCAAGACCTTACCCTGTACACCACCCGACCAGGTGTCAGTCAGCAGATACGTGTAGCCGCCCTGCACACCGATGTCCGTCGCCTTGAACTTACCCAGTTCCTCCATCGCAGCCGTCGTCTCGGTCATCTCACCATAGTTGAGCACCTGAGCACCGACCGCCCACGTACCGCGTTCGCCAGCCTGCTTAGCAAAAGCCGCCGACATCTTCGTGCCACTCGCCATGTAAGTCATGAAGTTGAAGTTCAACGTCTTGTCCGTCACGTTGGCCAGCAGCGCAGGATTCGTAAACATCAGCGTCACATCGTCCTCAACCATCGACACGTTGTTACCACCCACCGCAGCCGAATGAGCCGAGATGGGGATGTTCACAAACTCATACGCCGTAGTTCCCGTCTGAGCGTAAGAAGTGAAAAGCGAAAAGTGAAAAGCGAAAAGCGCTAACGCCAGCAGTCTTTTATTTTGCATTACTAATCCTTAATTTCAGCATAATATTCATCCACGAGCCGCTTCGCAGCCACGAATGACGTCACCTGCCCGCCCAGCACCTGCTGTTCGGTCGGTCCGATCAACTCGCGAATTCTCGGATTAAAGTAGAACCCGTTGCGCAGCTGCTCGTTGATACTCTCATACATCCAGTACTTCGCCTGCTCGTTGCGGCGGTACTGGAAAAAACCCGTCTCCTTCACATGGTCGATATAGCGGCCTATCATGTCCAGCACCTCGTCGATGCCCAACTCGTAGAAACCACTGTAGCAACGCACCTCGGGCACCAGACCGCTCTCGGGCAGAGGAAACAAATGGAGGGCATTGCGGAAGTGAGAGGCAGCCAGCTCTGCACGATCCACGTTGTCACCATCCGCCTTATTAATCACGATGCCGTCGGCAATCTCCATGATACCACGTTTGATGCCCTGTAACTCGTCGCCCGTACCAGCCAGTTGAATCAGCAGGAAGAAGTCCACCATCGAGTGGCAAGCCGTCTCGCTTTGCCCCACCCCCACCGTTTCGACAAACACATGGTTGTATCCAGCAGCCTCACACAGGATAATCGTCTCGCGCGTTTTCCGAGCCACACCACCCAAGCTGCCAGCCGTCGGCGAAGGACGGATAAACGACTTAGGATGGACAGCCAGCTTCTCCATGCGTGTCTTGTCGCCCAGGATGCTACCCTTCGTCTTTTCGCTCGAAGGATCGATAGCCAGCACCGCCAGTTTGCCACCCATGCGGTCGAGCAGGTGCACACCCAGAGCGTCGATGCTCGTACTCTTGCCCGCACCAGGCACACCGCTGATGCCCACACGCACCGAGTTACCACTGTAAGGTAAGCACTTCTCAATCACCTCCTGCGCCACCACCTGGTGTTCCGGCAGCGTACTCTCCACCAGCGTCACCGCCTGGCTCAGCCGAGTCACGTCGCCACGCAGAATCCCCTCCACATATTCACTGACCGTAAACAGCACCTGTCGGCGCTTACGCATCTGCCGCAGGTAAGGGTTCACCGACTGCGGCTGCTCCACACCTGCATTCACCTGCAGGCCCGCATACTCCACGCTATTTTCGGGATGTTCCATTTGCGGAACGCGATTCGTAGTTTCCATCAATCATATAAACGAGAAAAACGCTACAAAATTACATAGAATCCGCCACATAACAAACTTTTCCCCGCATTTTCCGCAAATTCTACCCCTCGGCAATCACATTTTGTACACTCACACACTCCGTACTACATCGCCGCAGCGCCAAACAAAATCACAGCACCGCCAGTTTCACCGCTCAGTGCAGCGCCAAGAAAATTTCCGTGCACTGCCAGTGAACCTGGCACTGCACTGCGGTGACGCTCCGCACACACTATAAATTGAGAAGAGGTTTGTCTGCAAAAAAAATGAAAGAACAGAAAAAATATTGCAAAGCCGACTTTGCAATTCGGACTTTTTTACGTAACTTTGCGGCCAATAACGTACAAAACTGTTTTTTCCGGAAATGGAATCGTTTTTTAGAACGCACAAGTATCTGGTTGAACACCTCCAATCGACGGTGCGTCGCGACCTGATGGACGACATCAACTGGAGAGACCGCATGATCGGTATCAAGGGTGCGCGTGGTGTGGGCAAGACGACATTCCTGCTGCAGTATGCCAAGGAGAACTTCTCGCCCGACGATCATTCGTGCCTGTATATCAACATGAACAACTTCTACGTGCAGAACATCGGCATCACGGAGTTTGCCGGTGAGTTCTACCACGACGGTGGCAAGGTGCTGCTCATCGACCAGGTGTTCAAGCAGCCGGAATGGAGCCAGCAGCTGCGGGAGTGCTACGAACGCTACCCTGGACTGAAGATCGTGTTCACGGGGTCGAGTGTCATGCGTCTGAAAGAGGAGAATCCCGAGTTGAACGGCATTGTGAAGCCGTACAATTTGCGCGGTTTCTCGTTCCGCGAATTCCTAAACCTCAAGACTGGACTTCGACTTCCGAAATACTCGCTGCAAGACGTTCTGGAACATCACCGCGCCATTGCGGAGGAGATTACGAGGTTGGCGGACCCACGCCGCTATTTCCAGGACTACTTGCATCACGGCTTCTATCCGTTCTTCCTCGAGAAACAGAACTACAGCGAGAATCTACTGAAGACGATGAACATGATGATCGAGGTGGACATCTTGCTGATTAAACAGATTGAGCTGAAGTACCTAACGAAGATTAAGCAGCTGTTCTACCTGCTCACGATGTCTGGCTCGACGGTGCCCAACGTGAGTCAACTGGCTCAAGAACTGGGTATGAGCCGAGCCACGGTGATGCACTACATCAAGTACCTGGAGGAGGCGCGGCTGGTGAACATGATTTACGCACGAGGCGAGGAGTTTCCCAAGAAACCTGCCCGTGTACTGTTGCACAATTCCAACCTCATGTACAGTTTCTACCCCAAGCGTTTCGACGAGCATGACGTGCAGGAGACTTTCTTCTGCAACACAATGTGGAAGGACCACAAGGTGAACAAGGTCGGCAACATCGGCTCGTTCCTCATCGACCAGCAGCACGAGTTCCGCATCATTGAGCATGCGACTAAGCTGAAGAGCAAGTCGAAGACACTGTTTGCAGTGAATCAGTGCGATGTTGGCGACGGCAATCAGATTCCGCTCTGGCTCTTCGGGTTCTTGTATTAAAAAGTGAAAAGTGAAAAAAGTAGCCCCCACCCCCTGCCCTCCCAAAGGGGAGGGTCTGGGAGGGGTCAGTTATTAATAATATAGGCCGACTTCGTCGGGAAATTATTCAAATTGTTTTCAAAAATTTTGCAAATTTAATTTGTTTAATTTGGACCCAATTTGTGAAATTTCCACACGAAGTGTGCTCAAAGGCAAATTTTTAATTTTTAATTTTATACTTTTATTAAGGTAAAAAAATGAGTAAAGAAAAGAAATTTATCACTTGTGATGGTAACGAGGCTGCGGCTCATGTGAGCTATATGTTCTCTGAGGTAGCTGCTATCTACCCCATCACGCCGTCTTCGCCCATGGCGGAGCATGTCGACGAATGGGCCGCCCATGGCCGTAAAAACCTGTGGGGACAGACCGTAAGCGTGCAGGAAATGCAGTCGGAGGCCGGTGCCGCTGGTGCCGTACACGGTTCGCTGCAGGCAGGTGCACTGACCACAACTTTCACAGCCTCGCAGGGTCTGCTCCTGATGATTCCGAACATGTATAAGATTGCAGGTGAACTTATTCCCTGCGTCTTCGACGTGAGTGCACGTACCTTGGCTTCTCACTCGCTCTGCATTTTCGGCGACCATCAGGACGTGATGGCTTGCCGTCAGACAGGCTTTGCCATGCTGTGCGAAGGTTCGGTGCAGGAGGTCATGGACATGACTGCTGCTGCCCACCTGGCATCGCTCGAGACTTGCGTTCCGTTCGTCAACTTCTTCGACGGTTTCCGCACCTCGCACGAGTATCACAAGATCGAACTGCTCGATCAGGAGGATGTGCGTCCGCTGGTCAAGGAGGAGTTCATCAAGCGTTTCCGCGACCGTGCTATGTCGCCTGAGCGTCCTATCACCCGTGGTACGGCTGAGAACCCTGAGACGTTCTTCACCCATCGTGAAGCCTGCAATCCCTACTACGATGCAGTGCCCGATGTTGTTGAGAAGTATCTCGGCGAACTGTCGAAGATTACGGGTCGTGAGTACCACCTCTTCTCCTACTATGGTGCTGAGGATGCCGACCGCATGATCATCCTCATGGGTTCGGCTACCGATGCTGCCCGCGAAGCAATCGACTACCTGAACCAGAATGGTCAGAAGGTCGGCATGATCAGCGTCCACCTCTATCGTCCGTTCTCTGTGAAGCACCTGCTCGCTGCTGTGCCCAAGACGGTGAAGAAGATTGCTGTGCTCGACCGTACGAAGGAGCCTGGTGCCAACGGCGAACCGCTCTACCTCGACGTGAAGGATGCCTTCTACGATGTTCAGGATCGTCCTGTCATCGTTGGCGGACGCTACGGTCTCGGTTCGCACGACACGACTCCGGCTCAGATTATCTCTGTGTTCAACAACCTTGCTATGCCAGAGCCGAAGAACCACTTCACCGTGGGTATTGTGGACGACGTCACGTTTACCTCGCTGCCCGAGGTCGAGGAAATTGCTCTCGGCGGTGCCGGTATGTTCCAAGCCAAGTTCTACGGACTGGGTGCCGACGGTACCGTGGGTGCCAACAAGAACTCGGTCAAGATCATCGGCGACAACACTGACAAGTATTGCCAGGCCTACTTCTCGTACGACTCGAAGAAGTCGGGTGGCTTCACCTGCTCTCACTTGCGTTTCGGCGACACGCCTATCCGCTCTACCTATCTGGTGACTACGCCTAACTTCGTAGCTTGCCACGTACAGGCATACCTGCACATGTACGACGTGACACGCGGTCTGCAGAAGAACGGTCAGTTCCTGCTCAACACCATCTTTGATGCTGACGAACTGGAGAAGTTCATGCCCAACAAGGTGAAGAAGTATTTCGCTCAGAACAACATCACTGTCTATACCATCAACGCAACGAAGATTGCACAGGAGATTGGCTTGGGTAACCGTACCAACACTATTCTGCAGTCGGCATTCTTCCGTATCACAGGCGTGATTCCCGTCGAACTCGCCGTTGAGAAGATGAAGGCTGCCGCCCTGAAGTCTTACGGTGCCAAGGGTCAGGACGTGGTTGACAAGAACTACGCTGCCATCGACCGTGGTGGTGAATATCAGCAACTCACCGTGAAGCCCGAGTGGGCCAACTTGCCCGACGACGAGGAAAAGGCTGACAACGCTCCTGCCTTCGTCAAGGAACTTGTGCGTCCTATCAACGCTCAGGCTGGCGACCTGCTGCCTGTCAGCGCCTTCACAAAGCATGGCACAGTGGATGGTTCATGGGAAGTCGGCACAGCCGCTTACGAGAAGCGTGGTGTCGAGGCATTCGTTCCCGTTTGGAACAAGGAGAACTGTATCCAGTGTAACCAGTGTGCATACATTTGTCCTCATGCAGCCATCCGTCCGTTCGTTCTCACCGACGACGAGCTCAGCCAGTTCGACGGTCTGGAGACGCTCGAGATGAAGGCTCCTGCCACAATG
>ONOG01000038.1 GCA_900319385.1 uncultured Prevotellaceae bacterium
GACAACGAAGGACAACTTGGGACAACTTTATTATTTCATTGATTAAGAAGATGTTGTCCTTTGTTGTCCCGTGTTGTCCCGAGTTGTCTTCTAAAAAAAATCCCAAAAGTGTAGTTTTCTGACTAAAAATCCCTTTTTTCCGCTTTGCGAAAAGCATTTTCACGTCACGAATCCCGATTTATTTCATTTTTGTCCGCCGTCTGGCTGTCGGCAGTCCGCCGTCTGGGCGTCGGCAGAGCGCCGTTTACCCTGTCGGTTGTCCGCCGTCTGAGCGTCGGCAGAGCGCCGTCTGACGGCCGGCAGAGCGCCGTCTGCCGACAGGTTTGTCCGCCGACTGCCGACGCTGCGTCCGCCGACTACCGACAACGAGTCGGCGGACAAGTGGAAAGTGAAAGGCAATAGAGTGAAAAGTGAAAGGTGAAAAGTGAAAAATGAAGGGCGAATAGTGAAACGTGGCTGCGATATTTCCGCACGAGCAGTCGGCCGGTGATTTCTGCGCGATTCTCAGACGGTCGGCAACCAGAACGTTAGTTGTCAAAAATGCAACTAACTCTCCAAATTTTCAACTCGCATTTAACAGACCGACAAGTTGACAAACACACCATGCGATGCTCTCCCTACCTGCCCGCCCGAGACCGAATGTCGGGCAGAAAAAAGGAAAAGGCAAAAAAAATGTGGGAATATTGAGGATTTTTGCGTAAATTTGCAGACTCAACGACAAATGCACCAAAACCAACAGGACATGGACACCAAGACACAACAGAACACCGAAGAGAACTACCAGGTGTGCGCCCATTGCGGAAAGACCTTCCCCAAGCATGTCAACACTTGCCCCTTCTGCCACAAGAAGGTCACTCTCGTCGAACAGACAGGAAACAAACTGGCCTACGCACGTCTGGCACTCATCGCCGCCATCATTGCAGCCGGCTTCCTGTTCAAGTGCGCACACGACCATCACCAGGCGCAGCAGGCTGAGCAGCAGGACGCGCAGCAGGAGCAGCTGAAAAAGTAGAGTAATAAGAATCCAACCATATGAACAAAACTTTCAAACGAACACTCATCACGTCGGCACTGCCCTACGCCAACGGCCCCGTACACATCGGCCACCTGGCAGGCGTCTATGTGCCGGCCGACATCTATGCACGCTACCTCCGACTGAAAGGCGAAGAAGTGCTGTTTGTAGGCGGTAGCGACGAACACGGCGTGCCCGTCACCATCCGTGCCAAGAAGGAAGGCTGCACACCGCAGGACGTGGTGGACCGCTACCACGGCATCATCAAACAGTCGTTCGCCGACTTCGGCATCTCGTTCGACGTCTATAGCCGCACCACATCGAAGACACACCACCAGTTCGCAGCCGACTTCTTCCGCAAACTCTACGACGAAGGCAAGTTCGTCGAGCAGGTGAGCGAACAGTACTACGACGAAGAGGAACACCAGTTCCTCACCGACCGCAACATCCGCGGCGAATGTCCCCGCTGCCACGCACAGGACGCCTACGGCGACCAGTGTGAGAAGTGCGGCGCCACACTCTCGCCCGAGGAACTCATCAACCCCTACAACGCCGACACCGGCCACCCGCTCGTCAAGAAGCAGACCAAACACTGGTACCTGCCCCTCGACCAATACCAGCCCTGGCTCGAGCAGTGGATCCTCAACGAACACAAAGAGTGGCGACCCAACGTCTATGGACAGTGCAAGTCGTGGCTCGACGGCGGACTCAAGCCGCGTGCCGTCACCCGCGACCTCGCCTGGGGAATCCCCGTGCCCGTCGAAGGGGCCGAAGGCAAAGTGCTCTACGTGTGGTTCGACGCACCCATCGGCTACATCTCCAACACAAAGGAGCTCTGCGATGCCCAGCCCGAACGCTGGGGCACGTGGCAGAAGTGGTGGCAGGACCCCGAAAGCCGACTCATCCACTTCATCGGCAAGGACAACATCGTCTTCCACTGCATCGTCTTCCCCTCCATGCTCAAGGCACACGGACAGTACAACCTGCCCGACAACGTGCCGTCGAACGAATTCCTGAACCTCGAGGGCAACAAGATTTCCACGTCGAAGAACTATGCCGTCTGGCTCAACGAATATCTCGAAGAACTCCCCAACCGCCAGGACGAGCTGCGCTATGTGCTCACGGCCAACGCACCCGAGACGAAGGACAACGACTTCACATGGGACGACTTCCAGGCACGCTGCAACAATGAACTGGTCGCCGTTTACGGCAACTTCGTCAACCGAGCCCTCCAGCTCACACAGAAATACTACGAAGGTCGCGTGCCCGAATGCGGCACACTGAGCGAAACCGACCGCCAGACACTCGACGAGTTCTCCGACGTCAAAGCCCGCCTCGAGAGCCTGCTCGACCAGTTCAAGTTCCGCGACGCGCAGAAGGAAGCCATGAACCTCGCCCGCATCGGCAACAAATACATCGCCGACGAAGAGCCGTGGAAGGTCATCAAGACCGACCCCGAACGCGTGAAGACCATCATCTACATCTCGCTCCAGCTCACGGCTAACCTCGCCATCGCCTTCGAGCCGTTCCTCCCCTTCTCGTCGGCACGCCTGCGACAGATGCTCAGCATGGACGAGTTTGCATGGGGCCAGCTCGGACGCACCGACCTGCTGCCCGCCGGCAAGCAACTCGCCAAGCCCTCGCTCCTGTTCAGCAAAATAGAAGACGACACCATCGCCTTCCAAAAGCAGAAACTGGCAGACACCATCAAGGCCAACGAGGCAGCGAACGCCAAGGCTGAGCCGCAGAAGCCCTACGTCACGTTCGACGACTTCCAGCGCCTCGACCTCCGCGTGGGCACCATCCTCGAGTGCGAGCGTGTGCCCAAGATGAAGAAACTGCTGAAGTTCCTCATCGACGACGGACTGGAGCGCCGCACCATTGTCAGCGGCATTGCCCAGTACTACGAGCCGGAACAGCTGAAGGGCCGCCAGGTTGTTTTCATCGCCAACCTGCCCCCACGCGAGTTCAAGAACGGACTCGTCAGCCAAGGCATGATTCTTTCTGCCGAAAACTACGACGGCAGCCTCGCCGTCACCACCGTCGAACACGAGGTGAAGGCAGGCAGCATGGTTTGCTGATTATGCGCATCGCCTTCGACGCCAAGCGGCTGTTTAACAACTTCACGGGGCTGGGCAATCATAGCCGCACGACCCTCGACATTCTCACGGAGTTTTTCCCTGAGAGTGAATATCTGCTGCTCACGCCGAAGATACGCGAGAACGCCGTCACCCAACCTTATCTCCAGCACGAGGGTTGCTCGCTTGTCATGCCGAAGGGTCCGATCCGCAGCTTTTCGCCCTGCGGAGCGCTGTGGCGCACTTTCTCCCTGGCCAAGGTGGCGGCTGAGCACGGAGCCACCGTGTTTCACGGACTGAGCAACGAGCTTCCCATGGGGCTGAAACAGCACGGACTGCGCAGCGTCGTGACCATCCACGACGTCGCTTTCCGCACTTTTCCCGACATGTATCACTGGCACGACCGCCAGATCTACGACCTCAAATGGCGTTACGCCTGCCGTCATGCCGACCACATCATCGCCATCAGCGAATCGACGCGGCAGGATGTGTTGCGCTTCTATGGCGTGCCCGAGGAGCGTGTGAGCGTCGTCTATCAGCCTGTCCAGCGGCTTTTCTATACGCCGCAGGCCGAACCGCGCCTGGTGGCAGAGCAGGCTGTCGAGGGACTTCCGCAGGACTATCTGCTGTACGTCGGTTCGGTGAACAGCCGCAAGAACCTCCTCGGCATTGTCCGCGCACTGGAGCAGTTGCCCCAGGACGTGCGTCTGCCATTGGTGGTCGTGGGCAACGGCGGCGAATACAAACAGAAGGTACTGGAATACGTCGTTGCGCACCATCTGGAACAGCATCTCATCTGGGCCGGCAGCATCATCGACAACCGCCAGTTGCAAGCCCTCTACCAGTGTGCCGCCCTGTTCGTCTATCCTTCTTTCTACGAGGGATTCGGACTGCCCGTCGTCGAAGCCCTGCTGAGCGGATGTCCCGTCGTGACGTCGAACGTGTCGTCGCTACCCGAGGCCGGCGGTCCGCACTCGTTGCAGGCCGACCCCACATCGGTCGAAAGCATTGCCGACTGCCTCTTCCGTCTGCTCACAGACACCGACCTGCGTCAGCGCGCCATCGTCGAAGGCCAGGCCTATGCCCGCCGTACGTTCGACCCGCCGACGCTGGCACGACAACTCCACTCGATCTATCTTTCGTAGCAACGCCGCACAAACACAAGCCTGAACCATCATGGCACGAGCCCTTCTTCTCTTCCTTCTTTTTGCGCTTTTCCCCATGCGCATGCTGTCCCAGTTCCTGGTGGACGGCGTCGCTCCGTGCTTCGACGCGGCGCTGGGGAAATATCTGCTTTGCGTGGACGAGGCAGCGTGGGACAGCCCTGCGTGGGAGGCTGAAGTGCGACTGCCGACCGATTCGCCTTGGACGAGTCTGCGCATCGACGGCACCGTGGCCGACGGGCTTTTCCGCTTCACCGACATCAGCGGCACCAAGACGTACAACCTCGAAGCCGCCACTGCTGAAGGCACTGTCCATGCCACACTCCAACTGACTTTCCTGCCCATTCTGCAACTGCGCACGCTGGGCAACACCGTGAGCAACGATTTTGTCGGGGCCGAACTGCACGTGCAGGAAGGCGACGGCGTGTGCGACGAACTGAAAATCAAGGTGAAGCACCGTGGCAGCACGACAAACGAAAAGGACCGGCACAAGCGCAATTTCAAGATAAAGGTCATCGACGACGAGGGCGGGAAGCGCGACGTGTCGCTCCTCGGCCTGCGGAAGGACAACAGTTGGGTGCTCGATGCCGGACAGGTCGATCTGTTCCGCCTGCGCAACTATGTCGCCGCCGGCATCTGGCAGGACTTTGCCCCACGGCCCTACTACGCCGACCAGGAGCCGAAAGCACGCTCGGCTACGCGCGGAACGGTGGTCGAACTGTTCGTCGACGACCGCTACGAAGGCATCTATCACCTGTGCGAGCCGATCGACCGCAAGCAGATGAAACTCAAGAAGTTCGATGCCGACGGAACGATTCACGGCGCGCTGTGGAAGGCGACGTCGTTCGGCGATGCCACTTTCTGGAACGTACCTGCGGCTTATGACAACTCGGCCGAAAAGAACGACGTGTGGGAGGTGAAATATCCCTCGCTCGAGGACCTCTGTCCGTCGGACTACACGACGCTGCACGACGCCATCGAGTTTGTGGCAACGGCCTCTGCCACGGAGTTCAACCGGCAGGTGGCCGACTATTTCGATATGCCGGTCCTGATCGACTACTACCTCTTCGTCAACCTGACCAACGCCTTCGACCTGTGCGGCAAGAACATCTATTGGGCGGTGTATGACAAGGCGGCGGACCGTCGGCTCACGCCGGCCATGTGGGACATGGACTGTACGATGGGTCAGAATTACAAGGACAATCCTCTGCACCCCGACTATGTGTCTTCGACCACCCCCCTGCTGGTTCCCAACAAGATTTTCCACCAGTTGCTCCGTCTCAATACCGACCATTTCCAGCAGCGCATGGCGGAGCGATATGCCAACCTGCGACAGGGCATTTTCAGTACGTCGAACCTGCAGCAGCGCTACGCCGACGTGTTCGCCCGTCTGAAGCGCTGCGGCGCCGTCGATAGGGAGGAGCAGCGCTGGAGCCACGACACCGACATCGCTGGTCTGCCCCTCGACATGGAGCAGGAACTGGCTTACATCACGACGTGGATTGACGAGCGCATGGCTTTTCTCGACTCGAACTGGCTCCGCTCCACCGACATCAGCGACGAACAGGCCGAACCTGCTGCCACACGACCGCCCGTGACGATTACCGGCCTGCCTGTGCCCGACGGATACCGAGGCATCGTCATCATGAACGGAAGGAAGATTCTCATGAAATAGTGTGCGCAGGCATAAGATGTTGACTACAAAGCACTTAAAAGTGCAGCGAAGTTTGCCTGAATTTTCACCGCAGTGAAAAAATATTTTTCACTGCGGTGGAAATTAAAGTCAATTTTATCGCGTCTGCAAGCGCATAACTCAAAAATAATATCTAACTTTGCAAATCGTAACTATTATTACTATATAAATATGAATTATCTTGACAGAAACGAGTTCAACTTCGAACCGAGTCAGAAGGTAATCGATGCCATCCGCAACTTCGACCCAAAGACCCTTTGCTTCTACACCCGTATCTACGACCAGGGAAAGAAGAGCGTGATTTCCGTGCGGGTGAGCGAGATTTACCATGTGCCCGAGGAGCAGGTCATCCTCGGCTATGGCGGCGAAGACATTCTCAAGAACGCCATTCACTACTTCCTGATGAAGGGGGACAACAAGACGATCCTCATCCCCGAATTTTCGTGGTGGTACTACAACCGCGTAGCGAGCGAGGCCGACGGCCACTTCGAGATGTACCCCCTGCACGAGACTGACGACACGTTTGCCTACGATGTCGAGGAGGTCGTGGAGTACACCAACCGCATCCATCCGCGCATGCTGCTGCTCGCCTCGCCCAACAACCCCACGGGCAACGGCCTCGTACCGAGCGAGATACGCTTCATCATGGAGCACATTCCTGCCGACACGATGGTGCTCATCGACGAGGCATACGCCAGCTTCATCTCGAACGATACGGACTACATCGCCCCCTTGGTCAACGAATACAGCAACCTCATCATTTCGCGCACGCTCTCCAAGTTCTACGGCCTGCCGGGCCTGCGCGTCGGTTTCGGATTCATCGGACGGGGCCACGACCAGTTCTGCAGCTACGTCAACAAATACCTGGGCTACAACCGTTTCTCCGAGGCCGTCACACTGGCTGCCCTCGATAGCGACGAGCACTACCGCCGTGTGGCCGACGAGATGGACTGGGGACGCCGTCTGTACCACCAGCAACTCGACCCGCTGCCTGGTTTCAAGGTGTATAAGTCGGTGGCAAACTTCATCCTCATCAAATATCCGCTGCAGATGAAGGAGCGCCTGCAGCAGGAACTCGCCGCCGAGGACTACAAGATCAAGTTCATGACCGACAAGGGTCTGGAGTCGTGCCTGCGCATCACACTCGGACGCCGTGAGCAGACGCAGATGGTGTGCGACACCATCGTCAGGGTGTTCAACGAAACTATTCATTAACCAGCACCAAGGATTCAGAGGAAAGGGAAGCCGCACGCCTCCCCGCCATTCCCCCGAATCCTTGTTTTTCATTTCATCCCATGATTGGAGTCATCCTTGCCGCGGGCATGGCGCGTCGCCTCCGTCCACTCACAGACGACCGCCCGAAATGTCTGCTCAGCGTAGGCGGACAGACGCTCATCGAGCGCACGGTCGATGCCATGCAGGGCGCAGGCATCGACGAACTGGTTGTCGTGACGGGCTATCGTGCCGACATGCTACGCACGTTCCTCACCGACCACTACCCCACCCTCCGCATCCACTTCATCGACAATCCCGACTACGAGCACAACAACAACATCTTCTCTCTCTGGCTCACACGTCCGCTGACCGACGGCCGCGACTTCCTGCTCATGGACAGCGACATCTACTGCGACCCTGCGCTCGTGGCACACATCGCCGCACAGAGCGGCACCGCACTGGCGGTCCAGCGCCACGAGCTGGGCGACGAGGAGGTGAAGGTGATTACCGACGACGAGGGCTACGTCAGCGAAATCAGCAAGACGTGCAGCATCGCCGCAGCCGTGGGCGAGTCGGTGGGCATCGAGCGCATCGCAGCCGACTACAGCACCGCCCTGTTCCGCGAACTGGAGCAGATGATCGACCGCGAGGGGCTGATCGACGTGTTCTACGAACTTGCCTTCGAGCGACTCATCGCGCAGGGCCACCGCTTCCGCGCCATCGACACCACGCATTTCCAGTCGATGGAGCTCGACACGGTGGAGGACTTTGAGCGAGCCAACGGTCGGGGACAGATTTCGGTCGTCATCAACACCTACAATGCCCGCCAGCACCTCGAACGCGTGCTGAAGTCAGTACAGGGATTCGACGAGGTCGTCGTGTGCGACATGGAATCGACCGACGACACGCGCGACATCGCTGCCCGCTACGGCTGCCGCATCGTCACGTTCCCCAAGGCGAACCACAAGAGCGCCGAACCGGCCCGCACCTTTGCCATCCAGAGCGCACGGAGCGAGTGGGTGCTCGTGGTCGATGCCGACGAACTGGTGACGCCCGAGCTGCACGACGAGCTCTACCGCCAGATACAGCAGCCCGACTGCCCCGCCGGACTCTACCTGCCGCGCCAGAACATGTTCCTCGGGATGTTCGTACGCGACTTCCACTACGACTTCCAGCTGCGATTCTTCCGTCGCGAAGGCACCACCTGGCCGCCCTACGTCCACACCTTCCCCACCGTCCAGGGCTCCGTCGAGAAGCTGCACGCCCAGCGCGAGGCACGCCTCATCCACCTCATGGACGAGACGATGCACGAGTATGTTGACAAGATGAACCAGTACACCGACAACGAGACGGAAAAGAAACGTCAGAAGGGCTACGGACTCGGGTCGTTGCTTTGGCGTCCGCAGTGGCGGTTCTTCAAGAAATACGTGCTCGACGGCAGCTTCCGCATGGGCACCCGAGGGCTCATCCGCGCCATGATGGCAGCCATGTACCAGTACGTGCTCATCTCTAAAATCATGGAGCAACGCTACCGCCAGCAGGATGGCAGCGAGGCATAGTCCGTGCCCACTCGCATTTCAAGTGTTAAAAAACCACGATTTTTAACAGTTCCGACCCCCGATTTTGTGGGAGAAATTTGGTGAAAATAGAATTTTTGGACAACGAAAAGAACGGAAAAAAACGGAAAAAACGGAAAATTTTGGGTGAAAAGTCCAGAATTTTGAAATACCGATGGTCGAAGGGGCGGGTTCCCATGCCCGCCCAATCAGGCGAAGCCTGAAAACCGAAAGAAATTGGGATAAAATTTTTGGAGAGGCAATATTTTAGAAGACAACTTGGGACAACGAAGGACAACTTGGGACAACTTTATTATTTCATTGATTAAGAAGATGTTGTCCTTTGTTGTCCTTCGTTGTCCCGTGTTGTCTTCTAAAAAAATCCCGAAAGTGTAGTTTTCTGACTAAAAATCCTTGTTTTCCGCTTTGCGAAAAGCATTTTCAAGTCACGGATCCCCATTTATTTCATTTTTGTCCGCCGACAAACTGCCGGCAGTCCGCCGTCTGGGCGTCGGCAAAGCGCCGTTTACCCTGTCGGTTGTCCGCCGTCTGAGCGTCTGTAGTCCGCCGTCTGCAGGTCGTCAGAGCGCCGTCTGCCAATAGGTTTGTCCGCCGTCTGCCGACGCCCAGACGGCGCTCTGCCGACGCCCAGACGGCGCTCTGCCGACAGCCAGACGGCGGACAAACGACAATGGGTCGGTAACTGAACGAAAAACAGTCGGAAGTCAACGCGTCGTGGCTGCGATATTTGCGCACGAGCGGTCGGTCGCTGACTTCTACGCGATTCTCAGACGACAAGAACAGGAGGCGTTAGTTGACGAAAATGCAACTATCGCCTCCTTGTCGTTCGTCCCTTTTTAACACTCTGAAGTCTTCAGGCTACGGGCTCAGTGAACGAAGCTGCGCGTGTCGTGATACTCACGATACGGCAAATGATAGTCAAGATAGAAGAAATTGTGCTGGCGCTGGTGGTCGTGGGGCGGCACCGTCATGTAGTCGCCGTACTTCGTGCTGAGGTAGGTGTCGGCGTCGGCGATGCCCATCACCTCCTCGCCCTCGAACCGGATGGGCTTCGGCGTGCCGAGCACCGCTTTGGGGAAGATGCCTGCCATGCCGTCGTCGTAGTCGATGACAGCGTCCGACGTGTCGTAGTCGTAGGCCAGACAGGCGCGTCGCAGCTGGCGGCGTGCCCATTCGTGGGTGAACAGTCGCTGCACGAGCAGAACGGGCCACGACGAGGGTCCGTGTCCGTGCTTGTAGGGGTCGCGGTGCAGGAAGTAGAGCAGTTTGTCGAGGGCCTTGTAGCGGGCCGTGGCGATGCGCCGCATCAGGGGGTTCTGCGGGATGCCGTCGATGGGGAACACGTCGATATAGATGCCTCCCACATAGTCGCTGTGCTCCCGCTCGATGAGCGTCGTGCTGGCGTCGATGATCTTGGCAAACGTGCCTGGATAGCTGGGGTGTGTCTCCATGCACAGGGCTTCGAGCGGGCGTGGAAGCCATTCGTCGGCGTGCTGCATCAGGCGGTCGTAGTCGGGGCGTGGCATGCAGATGTCCATGTCGTCGTCCCAGGGAATGAACCCACCGTGGCGCACGGCACCGAGCATCGTGCCTGCCCAGCAGTAGTAGCGCAGGTCGTGCTCACGGCACACGCGGTCCACCCGCAGCAGGATGGTGAGGATGTGGCGGTGCAGTTCGTCTATATCGTATGCGGCCATAGGCTGAAAGCGTTTGGGAGATTGCGAAAAAGCAATCTGCAGTTTGGTTTTTGCAAAAATACAACATAAAATCATTATAATCAAAAAAATTAGCATTAACTTTGCAGTTTGAACAAAATCAGTCATGAAAATATTCCATATCATTTCGAACAAAGTGTGGGGCGGCGGCGAACAGACGGTGCTCGACCTGGCGCGGCGTCAGCTGCAGGACGGCATCGACGTCGAACTCTTCTGCCTGCCCAAGCCCGACATCGTGGAGCGCTTTCGCGAACTCGGCGTCCCCATCCACACCCTGCCCCTCGGCGGAGCCCTCGACCTGAAGAGCGCGTGGCAGATGTCGCGCATCCTGAAAGCGCAGACCGACTGCATCGTACATGCACACAACTTCAAGGAGGCCTTCACGGCTGCCTACGCCCGTGTGCTCGCCCGACGCATGGACATCCGACTCGTGATGTGCCGCAACCTGACCCGCCGCGGAAAGAACTCGCTGATCTACCGTTGGCTGTATCGGCAACTCGACTGCATCGTCTTCGACTCGCAGGTCGCCCTCGACGAATTTCTCACGACCGACCCCGACATCGACCACCACAAGCTCAGCGTCATCCACAACGGCATCGTCGTGCCCGAAAGCATTGAGCCTGCCGACGTGCGCGGCGAATTTGGCATCCGCCCCGACGAGGTGCTCGCCATCTACCACGGCCGGCTCGACCCCGAGAAGGGGCTGGACACCGTGGTCGAGGCGGTCGGCCTGCTGCCCGCCGACTGTCCCCTGCGCGTCGTGCTGGTGGGACGAGGCAGCGACGAATACACCGACCACCTGCGCTCGCTCATCGCCGAGCGGCACCTGGAAGGGAAGATTCAGCTGGCAGGTTTCCGCAATCCCATCCTGCCCTACGTGGCCGCTGCCGACTTCGGCGTGCTGGCCTCCATCGTGGCCGAAGGCTGTTCGCTCTCTGCCCAGGAGCACCTGGCGCTGGGCCATCCCGTCGTCGCCACCAACAATGGCGGCCAACGCGAATACATCGTCGAGGGCAGCAACGGCCTGCTCGTGCCGCCTGGCGACGCCAAAGCCCTCGCCCTCGCCATGCAACGCCTCGTCGAGCAGAAGGACCAACGCCTCGCCATGGGACGTCAGGCGCGCACCGACTTCCTCGACCACATGACCTACGAACACTTCTACGCCAAAATGCGCACCATCTATGAACCTTCTGTATAGACTGCTGCAGGGCACGTGGTACCTCCTGTCGCTCCTCCCCTTCTGGTTCCACTACCTGATGAGCGACCTCATCTACGTGCTCCTCTACCGCCTGGTGGGCTATCGCCGGCACATCGTGCGGCAGAACCTCGCCACGTCGTTCCCCGAAAAGAGCGAGACCGAACTGCGCGACATCGAGCGCCGATTCTACCACAGCCTGTGCGACTACTTCGTCGAGGCCATCAAGTCGATGACGATGTCCGAAGGGCAGATGCGACGCCACTTGGTGTTCCGCGGCACGGAGCGTGTCGATGAATGCGTGGCCGACGGCCAGTCGTGCGCCATCTACCTGGGCCATCTGTTCAACTGGGAGTGGGTCACTTCGCTACCCTTGTGGGTCAGCCCCAAGGCCCACTGCGGCCAGCTCTACCACGTGCTCGAAAACCCGACCTTCGACCGCCTGTTCCTCACGCTGCGGCAGCGATGGGGCGCCGAGTGCATTCCCGTGGCCGACATTCTGCGCAAGACCGTCGAGTATAAGCGGGCCGGCCAGCCCACCGTCTTCGGCTACATCGGCGACCAGGTGCCCCACTGGAACAACATTCACCACTGGTGCCAGTTTCTCAATCACGACACGCCCGTCATGACCGGCACCGAACGCATCGCCCGCAAGAACCGTCAGGCCATGTTCTATCTGGACATCACGCGCACCCGTCGCGGCTACTACGAGGCAGAGTTCCGCCTCATCACCCGCCACCCTGAGCAGCTCGCCGAGTTCGAAGCCACCGACCTCTACCACCAGATGCTCGAACAGAACATCCGCCGTCAGCCCGAACTCTGGCTCTGGACCCACAACCGATGGAAGCGAACCCGCGAAGAGTTCGAGCGCCGCTTCCGTGTGATCGACGGAAAAGTCATCCAAATCATCGACGACTGACCATGAAAACCTCAAGACAAATAGGGTTTCTGTTGCTGGCAGGCGTGGCCTACCGTATGCTGCTCAGCCTGCAAGGCATCGACCATATTGACACAGGCTTCAGCTGCACCTACTTCCAGCACTTTTTCAGCCACCCCGACGTGATGGTCTATAACCACATGTACTACCTCACAGGCTTGGTCGGCGGCACATGGAACGCAGCGCTGGGCACGTGGGGACTGCTGGGCATGCGCCTGTTCGAGGCGGTGACCATCGCCCTTGCCGTCGGACTGCTGGCACAGACCGTGCGCCCGTGGACCGACCAAGCCTGGGTGATGGCGGCGGCAGGGCTCAGTCTGCTCTTCCCGACGATGGTGACGTCGTTCCACTACAACACCCTCTCCTATCTGCTCATCGCCGCCTGCACCGCGCTCTACGTTCGGAGCCTGCACCGCCGGTCCTCGTGGCTGCTCGCCGCAGCCGGCGTGATGATCGGTCTGGCAGTGCTGGCACGCATCGTCAATGCCACGCTCTGTGCCCTCGTCCTCGTCCCGTTGCTCAACGGATGGCACGAAGGCGGATGGCGCCGTGCCCTGCGCGATGCACTGACCTTTGCCGCAGGCATCGTCGCAGGCGTCGCACTCGTCGTGGGCATAGTCATGCCTCTGCTGGGGCACACCCCCTACTTCGTCCAGTCGCTCACCGAAGCCTTCGGCATCGTAGGCGGCGACCAGTCGTCGCACACGGGCGGCAACATCATCCTGAGCTACGCTCGCAGCCTGGCCAACCTGCTGATGCAGATGCTGGCCGTCGCAGCGATGGGATGGACATACTGCCGTTCGCGTCGCTGGAAACGGCCTTGGCAGCTCCTCACCGCCGCACTCCTCTTGGCAGCCTTCGCCGCACTGGCGGTCACCAATAACCTCCATCTCACGCTCATGGCGGCCTCGCTCGTCTTGTGCCTCCACACCCTGCGGCGCGTTCCTCGGTTCTCGCCTTGCTGGAACGTCGTGCTCATGCTCACACTCGCCGCCCTGCTCTTCCCCTTAGGCAGCGACATGGGCATCGCACCGGCCTTCCACTGGACCACAGGCTTGCTGGTGCTGCCTGCCATGACGGCGATTCGCCTGTTGCCGAGCGAAGACAAAGCCCTGCGACGGGGCGTCGCGGCAGGCATCGCAGTGCTGGCGGTCTGTGCCGTCGCGAAGTTTGCCGCCCATTGCTACGGCGAGGACAATCTCCGCACCTGCGACACGGCGCTCATCCAGCCGCACCGCCTCAACGTGTTCACCACCCCCGAGCGTGCTGCCGACTACCAACGTCTGCTCCACGAGATTGAGCTTCACCGCACATCGCCCGACCAAGCGCTGCTGCTGGGTGGGCAGGCTTCCGAACTTTTCTACGCCGCCGACATGCTGCCCTACATCGGCATGACGCAGATGGGACAGTACACCGGCGACGCCCTGCGTGAGCGTCTCGACCATCAGTGGGCACACTTCCCCGTGCCGCCCCTCGTTCTCATTCTTCATCATCCTGAGCACGAGGACGACATGATTCGCGAGAGCCAGCACATCATCCGCCAATGGGCTGCCGACCGAGGGCTGACGGTGGTGGAGTGACCTCCCCTAACCCCTTCCAAGGAGGGGGACTTCAAACCTCAAAAACCTAAGAACTCACCTACCAGATGTGCCGAAACAGCGTGTCGAAGTGGCCGAAGCTGTCGAGCGTGAAGGGGGCGTCGGGCTGCTCGACCCACAGCAGGGGCAGGTCGCGATAGAGGGCTGCGACGAGGGTGTAGGTGCTGGGCGGACCGATGAGGTAGTCACAGTGGGAGAACAGACAGAGGTCCTGCGCCTGGTTGCCCGCCGGAAAGACGATGTTGAGCTGCGGCAGGGCCTGGCGGTAGTAGTCGCGTGGCAGTTGCGGGTCGTTGCCGCAAATATAGACCGTGATGGCTTTGCCAGGGAACAAATCGGCAAAGCGGCGGATGAGGGCGACGTACTGCTCATCGCTATAGTAGAAACGGCCGCCGTAGAAACTGCGGTAGTCGCCACGGCGAATGTGCAGACCCAGTTGCACGCTGGGCAGGGGCGAGGCAGTGGTCATCTTGCGACGGGCGTCGGCTTCGACGTCGTCGTTGAACTGGAAGAGGTCGATGATCTCCTGCTTATACTTCAGGAACAGGTCGTAGAAACGCACGTACCAGCCTTCGACCACGGCAAAGCGCTTGGCGTGCATCTGCCGTTCGAGGGCAGCGGCGTCGCAGTCGGGCGTATCAAAACTGATGACGGGCAGCAGGTGCAGCTTCGCCAGCGTCTTGGCCATGACGTAGGTGGCAAAGTTGTGCCAGGCAGTGTGGCAGATGCGAAAGTAAGGATACTTGTAGGCAAAGCGCATCGACACCGTGCGGCGTCCGTGCTCACGTCCCCAGGCATACACGTGTCCGTACTGCAAGATGTTGTTGCACAGACGGCCTTTGTCCCTGACGAAAATCATAGATTCCTTATTTTGCAGTTAGTTCGTTCGTATTCATCCGGTGCATATACTGCTGGATGATGGCTTTCAGTTCGCGCTCCAGCTGCGGCTGCTCAGGCACTCGGCCCAGCAGGTTCTGCGTGAGCATCCAGTCGGTGCGGAAGTTGTAGATGGCTTTCAGTCCGTGCTCGTCCATCTGAAGCAGGTAGTCGCCCTTGACATATTGGTACATGCCCGCCACGTAGTTCACCGCCCACGTGTCGGCATCGGGCGTGGTGAAGAGGTCGATGCCGAAGGCCACGTAGGGCCGGCGGTAGCCCAGCCAGCTGAGCACCGAGGGCATGATGTCGATCTGCTGCGCAATGGCGTGGCGGCGTCCGCGGGGCATCTCGCCCGAAGGGTCGAAAAACAGGATGGGAGAGCCGAAACCGCCGAGGTCGGTCTGGTACTCCGCATGGTCCGACTGGTTGGTGTGGTCGCTGGTAAAGACGAAGATGGTGTTCTCAAACCAAGGTTGCTGCGAGGCGGTCTCGAAGAATCGGCGCAGGGCGAGGTCGGTGTAGCGGATGCACTTGTGGATGGGCAGACCCTCCTCGGGGAACTGCTCCTTGTAGGCATCCGGAATGGCGTAGGGATGATGGCTCGACGCCGTGAACACGGCACTGACGAAGGGCTCCTTGAACTCCGACATCTTCAGCGCATAGAACTGCAGGAAGGGCTCGTCCCAGATGGCCCAGGTGCCGTCGAAGTCGGCATCGCCGTCGAAGCGCGGGTCGGCATCGTACTCCGTGCGACCGAAGTAGTCGGTGAAGCCCGTGGTGCGTGCAAAGGCCTGGAAGCCCATCGAGCCGTTTTCGGCACCGTGGAAGAAGGCCGAGTAGTAGCCCTCGTTCCCCAGTTCGCGCGCCAGTCCGCTCACGTCGTTGAGCGAGGCAGGCGTGAGGAAGAAGGGCTCGACAAACATCGGGATGCTGCTGAGGACCGACGGCATGCCGTCGATGCTCTTGCGCCCGTTGCAGAAGGTGTAGTCGAACGAAAGGCTCTGCGCATAGAGCGAATCGACGAACGGCGTGTAGCCACGGTACTGTCCGTCCTCGAGCCGTTCGTTATATGCCCCGATATACTCGCGGCCGAAGCTCTCGACAATCAGCACGACGACGTTCTTGCGGCGCACCGTCAGCGTGTCGGCAGGCTGGTGCAGCGGCGTATAGACGGCGGCGAGTTCGGCTTCGGAGTCGAAGTAGGCAGGTTCCTCAAACACCGACTTGTTGATCGTGCGGATGAGGGAGAAAGGCGTGTTGAGCACCACAGCCGCCTCGATGGGGCGGTTCACGTACTGGTTCGCATTGCTGATGGTGATGGGGCGCACGGCCGTCGTGGCACCGCCGCGCATTCCTATGATCGTGAGCGGGGCGTAGGCGAGCAGGGCGAGGGTGTGCAGCAGGTAGTAGGCCCAGAGCGGACGCACCCTCTTCTTACCCTTCGGACGCACGTAGCCCACGACGAGCAGGGCGATGATGGCGACGCCCGCCAGGACGATGTACCAGTGGCGCAGGAGCTCCACGCCGACGATGTTTCCCAGGTTTCCCTCGTTGCTGAACTCGGAGAACACCGTCACCGTGGTGCGGCGTCCGGTGTACTGGAAATAGACGGCATCGACGAGGTTCATCACCACGCAGAGCGCATTGACCACGACATACACCCAGCGTGCCACGCGCTGCCAGGCGTCGCTCTCCTTCCAGTGCAGGGGCAGCAGCATGAGCAGGGCATAGACCACGTTGGTGTAGAGGATGGCAGAGGTGTCGAACATCCACGCACCGGTGAGCAGGTCGCTCCAGCTGTTCTCGAACAGCGTGGCTGAGTAGGTCTGCCAGTTCTCCAGCACAAACACGATGCGACACAGGCCGTAGGCCACGTAGGCGAGGGCGAGGTTGCAGACAAAGGCCAGGAGCGTGGAGTAGAGAGTTTTCTTCAATTTTTCACTTTTCACTTATCCCTTTTCACTCTTCACTTTTCACTTTTCACTTTTCACTTTTCACTCTTCACTTTTCACTTTTAAGCACCCGCTTCACCCGTTCGGCCACCGTCTCGGGCGCGATGCCCGTCATGCAGCGCAGGTCGCCCCACTGGCAGGGCTTGTTGCCATAGACCGAGCAGGGTCGGCAGGGCAGGTCGTCGCGCTGGACGATGCGGTCGGCCGGTTGCAGCCAGGGCGTGAAGCCGGCCTTGGGATGCGTGGCGCCCCAGATGCTGACGACCGGCGTGCCCACCAGTGCGGCGAGATGCATGTTGGCCGAGTCCATCGCCACCATGCAGTCGAGCTCCGACATGAGCAGCATCTCGTTGTGCAGGCCGCCCATCGTGCCACACACGCTGTCGATGCCAGCCACCGT
Source organism: uncultured Prevotellaceae bacterium (assembly GCA_900319385.1). Classification (GTDB taxonomy): domain Bacteria; phylum Bacteroidota; class Bacteroidia; order Bacteroidales; family Bacteroidaceae; genus UBA3839. Next base: position 17,415 of record ONOG01000038.1, read on the forward strand.
GGCCCACTCGTCGAGCACCTGACGCTCCTTCTGCCCTGCACCGAAGAGCAGGACACGGCAGCCGTCGGCAGCCAGCAGTTCCGCCACGCGGCGCATCTGTCCGAGCGGATAGACCTTGCCGTCGTGGGCGGCGAAAGGCGCGATGCCCACCCAGCGCTGGTCGCGGGGCTTGCGTCCCACGCGGCGTTCGACAGGGCCAAACTGCTCGTGGCGCGGGTCGAAGGCACGCTCGAAGTCGAGCTGGAAGTCGAAACCCATCGACCGCAGCACATCGACATAGCGGTCGGTGGTCAGCGGCAGGGCGTCGTGGTCGGCGCCATGGGCGATGAGGGCCTTCTTCTGACGCCGACCCTTGTCGATCACACCCACCTGCTTGCCGGCCAGACGGAAGCGGGTGCGCAGATACTTCGTGCGCAGCACGTCGTGCAGGTCGGCCACCGCGTCGAACTTGCGCTGGCTCAGCTGGCGGTAGAGGCGTTCGAGCCCCACCACGCCCTTCACCTTCGACGTGTCGATGCCCATCACCTCGACGTTGGCAGGCATCCAGTCGAACATCGGACCGAAGTGCTGGCGGGTGAGCACCGTGATGCGCAGGTCGGCATTCTGGCGGGCGAGCGAATGGATGACAGGCACCGTCAGTGCCACGTCGCCCATCGCCGACAGGCGGATAATCAGTAGTCGTTTCATAAGTTTGCCCTTGTCTGTTCCGCACACGCCGTCAGGCTTCCCCCTCGCCCTTCGGAGAGGGGGGTAGGGGGTGAGGCTTATACAGCACAGGATTGGTGCTGGGGTCGTTATACATCTTCATCTGTCGGTACACCTTCATATACTTGCGTCCCGACTGGATGTCGTCGAGCAGCTGGTCGATGGCGGACGAGAGGTCGCGCTGCTGTTCGAGCAGCACGCCGAGCTTCGCCTGACAGGTCTGCCGGTGCTCTGCCGAAGCGTCCTGGCGGTCCACCTGCTCCTGCATGTGCCAGATCTTGAGGGCGAGGATGCTCAGGCGGTCGATGGCCCAGGCAGGGCTCTCGGTGTTGATGGTGGCAGAGGGCAGGACATCGACGTCGCGGTAGCGGTCGCGGAAGTAGCTGTCGATCTGTTCGACCAGGTCCGTGCGGTCCTGGTTGCTCTTGTCGATGCGACGCTTGAGCGTCATGCCCGCCTCGGGCTGGATGTGCGGGTCGCGGATCAGGTCCTCGAAGTGCCACTGCACGGTGTCGATCCAGCACTTGAGGTAGAGTGTCGCCTCGATGGTGCCCTCGGCATAGGGATTGGCGATGGGTTGATCGACGTTGTCGTGGAGGTGGTAGTCGCGGATAGCGCGTTCGAAGATGGGTTGCGCCATCTGTGTGAATGTCTGCATGTGGTTCATACGCATAGAATTTTTGCAAAGTTACGACAAAAAAAGTGAAAAGTGAAAAGTGGAAAGTGAAAAATCAAGTTTTGGCTGTGTGGATGCCATGAATGTCAAGATTATATACCGTAGATGTGATATTTTTATACCGTGAAGTTTATAATTTTATACTATGAATATCTATTTTATACCATGAATGACATGAATAACATAAATGACTCCCTGCGAGGCAAGGATGGCAACCATGAATGGTGAAGCCTTGCGGCTTTATTGCCTGTCAGATAGGAATAGATGCGGAGCATCCACCATTCATGGTCGCTACTATTCATGGTTGAAG
>ONOG01000041.1 GCA_900319385.1 uncultured Prevotellaceae bacterium
AAGAAAAGTGAAAGGTGAAAAGTGAAAAGTGAAAAATGAATGGATGGAAGCCCCAGAGGGGCTTGACAATGGTAGCCAGCCATTTCAATGGCTGGGGAAGGGTGAAAAGTGAAAAATGGGTCGGAAGTCAACACGTCGTGGTTGCGATATTTGCAACCGAGCGGTCGGTCGGAGATTTTTACGCGATTCTCAGACGCTGAACTTGCCAAACGTTAGTTAACGAAAATGCAACTAAGTCGTACCGCCTTCATGGTTTACTTTGGGCACGATATAGATGTCGTTGCAGAATCATTAGGTACAAAAAAAAGTGCGGGGAAGGGGTGTTCCTCGCACTTGGGTCAGGCTGTCCGTCGGCCTACTCAACGTCCTCTGCCAGGCGCAGACCTAAGTCGTTGCGGCGTTCGGAGGGCTGGAAGAAATTGCGGTAGGCGACGCGGCAGGAATTGGCACCGCTCTTGTAGCTGCCGCCACGAACCGCACGATAGGTGGTGTTGGTGGTGGCAGAGGCTTCGTAGTTGTCGGTTCGTGCGCTCGACGTCCATTCCCACACATTGCCGCTCATGCCGTAGATGCCCAGGGCGTTCGGCTGCTTCGAGTCGTCATCGACGGGGTGCGTCAGGTTGCTGGCATTGCCGCTGTACCAGGCAACGTCGGCCACCTGGTCGCTGCCTGCGTAGCGCAGGGAGGTGTTCTGTCCACCTCGCGCGGCATATTCCCATTCCTCCTCGGTGGGCAGACGGAAGTGACGGCCGGTCTGTTGGTTGAGTTTCTGGAGGAAGGCGTCGATGTCGGCGATGCTGACATTCTCGACTGGACGTTGCAGGTTGGCCGATGCCACTTTCGTGCCTTGGAAATAGGCGGGATTCGTTCCCATGACCTCCTTCCACAGGGCCTGCGTCACTTCGTAGCGGCCGATGCGGAATGCCGAGAGACTGACTTCGTGCTGCGGCTGTTCGTCGGCCTGAGCATCGGAGTCGTCACTGCTGCTGCCCATCAGGAAAGTGCCGGCGGGCACGTTGACCATCTCGACGTTGAGGGTCTCGGCGTCGGGGTCGTCGGTTGGGTCGTCAGCAGGATCGTCTGACGGCGAGCCGTCTGTCTCGTCTCCCTCCTCCATCGGCGGGATGTCGAAACCGCCCGTAGCGGTGTTGTACACATAGTATTTACCACTTTCGAACGCCAGTTTTCCGGTCATGATGCGGAACAAGGTGCCGCTGCCGTATTCGCCTTCGATGTAGGCAGCGTCCTTTCCCGATTCGGTGTAAAGGCTGCTGTTGACAAAGGCGTAGCGATAGTTGCCAAAGGTGAAGAACGGTCGCGCGGCCTCGCCGTTGTAGTTCTGCAACGAACTGAGGTCGTCGCCGGTAAAGATGAGCAGGAAACTGTCGTAGTCGGCATGGAGGGTGATGGCTGTGCTGCCAGCCGCGACGGTGATGGTTTCGTCGAAGGTGAACGAGCAGCGTTCCTGCACATTCTCACCTTCGGCCGTACTGCGCCCCGTGACACGGTAGGTTCCAGTGCGCAGGGTCACGTAGTTGTCGCTACCCCATCGGCCGCTGACCGTCTGAACGGCGCCGCTGCCCTGCTCGGTGAGCGTGAGTTCGTAGGTGGGAGCCACGAACTCGCCGTTCTGGAGCTTGGCGTAGAACTCGTCGAAGACCTCGGCATTGGTCTTCGCTGCACGTCGCATGGAGGTGCCACCAGAGGTGTCGAGCGTGAAGAGGAAAACGACTCGCGCCTCGTCGGCTGTGCCGAGCGGGACTGCGTCGGCCTTGTCGCTGCTGCACGAGGTGAGCGCAAGCAGTAGGACTGACACGAGAACGGAATAAACTGAAAGGATGTGTTTCATGGATTTAAGCTATACTGCATCAGAGCATGAGGCGATGTGTAAACATGATGTAGCCGACACGACGCTTCCAGCCAGTGCCGTTGGCGAAGAAGTTGTGGAGGGGCATGGAGAACTGGATGACCGACTGGCGCTTGCCCTTGTCGCTGTTGTGACGCAGGGCAAAGTCGAGTCCCCAGCCGTTTTTCAGCACGTCCTTGTCCCTGTCTTGCCCGTCGCCACCAATGCCGGTGACGGCATCGTAGAACACGCCTGCCTCGATGCCCGTCTTGCGTTCAGAACCAAAGTTGACCGACAGACCGAAGCGTGGCTGCAGCATGAAACTACGTACGCTGGGATAGTAGGGACCTGTGAAGCAGACTTCCTGGCTCTTGAAGTAGAAACCGGCATAGCAGCCGACGACAGAGGGGGTCCAGGCGGCGTCGAGACCGATGGCATAGTCGCCGATATGGGCGAAGGGATTGGCAAAGGCGCGGTGGTAGGGCTGATAGATGTCCATCGGATAGCTGAAACCACGGCGTTGCAAACCGACGGGGAAGACGAGGGCTGGCGATGGGATGATACGGTCGATGAGGACGGAGTCGCGGTCGTCGTGGATAAAGGTCTTTCCTATCGCTTCGATGCCACCGACAATCAGTGTGGTGAAGTAGTTGGTGCTCCAGGCACGGGTATTGATACTCCAGTCGCTGCGCTGGCTGTCAGTGTCTTGTGCTTGCAGGTTGAGGGAGAGCAGCAACAGGGCTGCCATGAGGAGCGACCTCCCCCATTCACTCGTGTGGAGGGCAGACTCGCTCCCCATCCACCACCCTCTCCGCGAGAGGGATGCTTTGTTCAGTGTGTTCATGTGTTTGCTTGAGTTTTTATTCTTTCACTTCTCCGAAATAGTGGGTGTCGGCGAGTTGGAGCAGATACTGTCCGTAGGCGTTCTTGGCCATGGGCTGTGCAACCTGACGCAGTTTCTCGGTCGAAATCCAGCCATTGCGGTAGGCAATGCCTTCGAGGCAGGCAATCTTGAGACCTGTACGCTTCTCGAGCACTTCGATATAGGTGGATGCCTCGGAGAGGGAGTCGTGAGTGCCGGTGTCGAGCCAGGCAAAGCCGCGGCCGAGTTGCTGCACCTTCAGCTGATGGTCGTGGAGGAACTCCTGGTTGACGGTCGTGATTTCAAGTTCGCCACGGGCCGAGGGCTTGATGTGCTTCGCCACTTCGACCACACGGTTGGGATAGAAATAAAGTCCGACGACGGCGTAGTTGGACTTGGGCTGTGCCGGTTTCTCCTCGATGGAAAGGCAGTTGCCGTCCTTGTCGAACTCAGCCACGCCATAGCGTTCGGGGTCGTTGACCCAATAGCCGAAGACGGTGGCCTTGCCTTCTTGGTCGGCTGTGCGGACAGCCTCGTGGAGCATACCGGTGAATCCGCGGCCATGGAAGATGTTGTCGCCGAGGACAAGGCATGCCGAGTCGTCACCTATAAACTTTTCACCGATAATAAATGCCTGTGCCAGTCCGTCGGGCGAGGGCTGCTCGGCATACTCAAAGCGGACGCCATAGTCGCTGCCGTCGCCCAGCAGACGCCGGAAAGCTGGCAGGTCGTAGGGAGTCGAAATGATGAGAATGTCGCGGATGCCTGCGAGCATGAGGACGGATATGGGATAATAGACCATCGGTTTGTCGAAGATGGGGATGAGCTGCTTGCTCACTCCTTTCGTGATGGGATAAAGACGTGTGCCGCTTCCGCCGGCCAGTACGATTCCTTTCATGAGAGTTCTTTCAAAATATAGATTCTATGATTTTATCGACAATTTCATCGAAATACTTCTCCTTGATGGAGCCTAATTTACGCAATATATCACGTTCTACGTAACCTGCAATAATCTGACACTTCACACAACTAGGCTTTGAAAATAAGTGTCCATTGACCATATCTTGTGACAGCGGATATGAATACTGCAGATTGATGGTCTGGTTAGAGGTAATCAGTACAAGATATACCATGCCCCACTCATTTTCCTGCAATTCATCGTTGGAAACAATAATCGCAGGATGGGGTTTGTAGGTCCCATCTGGAAAAAGAAAACTCACCTCGACGATGTCTCTTTGGTGATATTTCATACGTTTCTGGCTATCAAGTGAGACATACTTTTCTTCGAACTGAGCATAAAAGCTTCCACTTCGCGACGATACTCTTGTTCTTGTTCTTTATCAACATGGGGCACTTCATCAGCCGAAGTTTTAACCTCGCTGAACAAACCACTATGCCGTAAGCGACTAACCATACGCCTCGCTCTCGCATCACGAGCATTATAGGAAAATGTTAATGTGCACATAAGCGATTATTTTCTGCAAAAATACAACTTATAATTGTGATAATCAAAAAAATTAACAGTAACTTTGCAAAAAATTTATGTACCGTGTATAGCATCACAGACTATCTGTTCAACGGCCTGCTGTATCTGAACAACACACTGCGGCCCCACCACAAGCGGCTCAGCCAGCTCATGCTCTATGCCAATACCATGTGCCAGTCGCGCTGCAAACATTGTAACATCTGGCAGAAACCACACGAATATCTGACGCTGGACCAAGTGAAGGCCATCGTCGGGAGCAAATGCGTCACCCGACGCACAGTGGTCGGACTCGAAGGGGGCGAATTCCTGCTTCACCCGCAGGCAAAAGAGATTATGGCGTGGCTACAGGAGAACCACCCGAAATACACACTCCTCTCCAACGGTCTGGCACCCCAGCTCGTCATCGAAGCTGTGCGCCAGTACCATCCCGTGCGGCTGTACCTCTCACTCGACGGACCGAGGGACACCTATAAAGTGATGCGCGGCCGCGACGGCTACGACCATGTGATCAAGTGCATCGAGACCCTGCATCGCGAAATCCCCATCTCGCTCATGTTCTGCCTCTCTCCCTGGAACTCGATGAAGGACATGGAGCACGTGATTGGCATCGCCAAGAAATACGACATCGACGTGCGCATCGGCATCTACGGCACGATGGACTTCTTCGACACGACTGCCGAGATGATACCCGTCGAAGGCTACCTCGACAGCATTCCCCAGAGCATCCACCAGACGCAGGAGAACTACGACTTCGTAGCGCTCTACGACCAATGGCGACGCGGCCACCTGCGCCTGCGCTGCCAGAGCATTTTCTCCTCGCTCGTCATCCACTCCGACGGCCAGGTGCCGCTGTGCCAGAACCTGGGCGTCACGCTGGGCGACCTGCGCAAGCAGACGCTCGACGAAATCTTCAACGGCGACACAGCGGTGAAGGCCCAATGCCAGTACAGCAAGGAGTGTAACCAATGCTGGATCAACTTCCACCGCAAGTACGACATCATCCTCGTCCGCAACATGGAACGCCTACTGCCCAAATGGCTCATCGAAAAGTTCTACGGCAAGTACCAGTGGACGGACGACACGCGAACTACCTACCGCAAACACCTGAAAGACATCCAGCCATGCTGCAACAAGTAATTGACCGATTCAAGCGCCAGCGTACCAACGCATTTCTACAGCGCACCTACAATCGCCGCTACGCCTTCGTCGGCATGGGGCAGCACAGCCTCACCAATCTCTATCCCGTGCTCCACTACCTCGGCGTGCCGCTCAAGTACATCTGCGTCACCAACACCGAGAAGGCTGCCCTCATCAGCCGCAAATATCCTGGCACAGAGGGCACGACCGACCTCGACAAGGTGCTCGCCGACCCAGAGGTGGGTGGCGTGTTCGTCGCAGCCAGCCCCAAGGCTCATTTCACCTTGGCTGTGAAGGTGCTGGAAGCCGGCAAGCCCCTCTTCATCGAGAAACCGCCCTGCCTGACATTGTCGGAACTACAGACGCTTGCTCAGACCGGAGGAACGGCAATGGTCGGTGTGCAGAAACGATATGCACCCGCCGTACAGATTCTGAAAAAGCAACTCCACAAAGACAAACGCAACTTCCCCTCTCTCGGAGGAGAACGGGGGGAGGCTTACGAGCTTCACTACGCCACCGGTGCCTATCCCGAAGGCGACGCCCTGACCGACCTCTACATTCATCCCCTCGACCTGGCGGTCCACCTCTTCGGTCCGGCCGAACTGCTGGCAGCACGGCTCATCGGCGCAAATTCATATGTCCTGATGCTCGAGCATCGGGGAGGCGCGGTCGGCACCCTGCACCTCTCGACCGCTCACAGCTGGACGGGGGCCAGCGAACGTCTCGACGTCACCACGCGGCGCGGCACCTACCGTCTGCGCCAGCTCGAAACACTTACGTTCGAGGCCAAGCAACCCACCCTCCTCGGCATCCCGATGGAGAAAGTACGCCCTGCCCACCGAAGCATCAAATTTCTCTATGGGCGCAACAACTTCACCCCCACCCCGACCAACAACCAGCTCGTCTCCCAAGGCTTCTACGACGAACTGCTCTGCTTCACCGAGTTGTGCGAAGGTCGGCGCGCCACCAACCTCTCAACCCCCGAATCGCTGCTACCGACGTTCCGGCTCATGGAACGGATGAGCGACATTTAGTCATTCTTTCTGTTCCCAAAAACGTTTCAACCACGAATAACACGAATTACGCGAAATTCTTGACAACCCGATGAGTGGTACAAGAATTTCGCGTAATTCGTGTAATGCGTGGTTAAGAATAATCCTTCGTATATTGGTAAACAGGGAGATGACGGAACGCGTCCAAGCTTGTATCAATATACGCGGAAGCCGATGGTTTTGCGCACTTCGCGGAGGGTGGCGGCGGCACTTTCGCGGGCTTTTTCGGCTCCCTGGCGTGCGATGCGGTCAAGGAGTTCGGTGTTGTTGCTGTACTCCTGGATGCGCTCACGGATGGGATTGAGCGTGCGAACCATATCATCGGCGAGCTGCTTTTTCATGTCGCCGTAGCGCAGGGTGCAGTCGTTCCACTTCTCGTCGAAATAGCGGTAGGTCTCTTCGTCCGAGACGATGTGCATGAGGGTGAAGAGGTTCTGAATCACTTCGGGCTTGGGCGAGTTGGGCTCCTGCGGTCCGTTGTCGGTGACAGCACGCATGACTTTCTTGCGAACCACTTTCTCGTCCTCGTAGAGGTAGATGCAGTTGCCGTCGCTCTTACCCATCTTTCCGCTGCCGTCGAGGCCTGGCACCTTGATGGCTTCGCCACCGAAGTAGAAGTTCTGGGGCTCAGGGAAGAGCTCTGTCTGATAGATATTGTTGAAGCGGCGGGCACACTTGCGAGCCATCTCCATGTTCTGCTCCTGATCCTTGCCTACGGGTACCCACTTGGCGCGGTGCTGCAGGATGTCGGCAGCCATGAGTGTGGGATAGGTGAACAGACCTGCGTTGACGTTGTCGGGCTGCTGGCGTGCCTTCTCCTTGAAGGTGGTGACGCGCCCCAGCTCTCCAATATAGGTGTTCATGTTGAGGTAGAGGTAGAGTTCGATGGTTTCGGGCACGTCGCTCTGGATATAGATGGTGGCTTTGTCGGGGTCGAGTCCACAGGCCAGGTATTCTGCGAGGATGGTTCGTGCCGAGCGCTGGATGTTCTCCGGCGTGGGGTGTGTGGTGAGCGAATGCCAGTCGGCGATGAAGAAATAGCAGTTGTATTCGTTTTGCATCTTCACAAAGCTGCGCACGGCTCCGTAGTAGTTGCCGAGGTGCAGGTTGCCTGTGGGGCGTATGCCACTGAGTACGATGTCCATAAAAGGGGAAAAGTTATAAATGAAAAGTTAATATTGACGGTCCCCTCCCCTTAGGAAGGCCCAGGAGGAGGGGGCCGGAGGGCTTATTGAAGAGTCCGTTTATTTATTCGTCTGTCCTGCGATGTTGATGTTCTCGAAGGTCACTTGGTAGGGCCACTGTTCGTCGTTCGAGGTGTCGTCGTCCCAGGGGTGGTGCCAGTAGGTCTTCGGGGCACCCATCACGACGAAGAACACGCGGCTGCACTTCTCGGGCAGAACGAAGGTGGCAGTGCCTTCGGGGTCGCTAAAGATGTCGCCGTAAACGGTCTGCTGGTCGGTGGTGTAGGCCACAAATGCGTAGCGCCAGCCTGCCTGCGTGGTGCGAATCTTGCGGTAGCCGTCGGCTCCGGCAATTCCCTTGAAGTGGGCTTTCACTTCGACTCCGGCGGTGCGCGTATTGTTCATGTTGATGATGTTGTAGCCGAAGTTTTCGGGGCAGTAGGCCGCATCGACTTCCCAAGTGTTGGTCGTGCCGCTGGCTTTGTGCAGATGGGTCTGGTGTGCGCCTACACGTCCTGCTTGACGAGCATACTCGCGCACGCCGTCGATGTCCCATGTTGCCATGTGCATAAAGCCGAGCATCTGCTCGTCGGCAAACTCGGCGAGTGTCATGTTGCACAGGCGCATATAGGCCTCGATGGGGTCTTCGGGACGAATGCTTTCGCGCCACATACGTCCGATGAAGTCGGTACCATGCATCATGCACCACCAGTCCTGTACAAAGCAGTTCTCGTAGCGCCACAGTTCGCTGAGCAGATGGTGGTGGTGCTGCGGCAGGTGACCTTCGAAGTATTCGCCGTCTGTGAACTGACGTTCAGGGAACACTTTATAGGCCTGCCAGTTGGCACAGGACTCCCACCAGCCGTTGAGTCCCGAGGCATTGTCGCCATAGCCGTAGTCGAAACCGTGGTTCCAGCCCCAATCGGCATGGGTGAGGAACTGGAAGGTGTGGCCCACCTCGTGGGCGATGGTATGTCCGCCACGGGCGTTGGCTGCCCAGGGGTTGAAGTGTCCGATACCGGTGGGTTCGCCATTGGTACCCGACGTACCGCTGGCATCGGCTCGCCATTCGGTCTGATAGGGGATGTAGAGCTGAATCTTATACTTGTCGGTGGTGGACTGTCCTGGGATGACAAAGCCCAGTTCGACATACTTCTGCCAGCAGCGTTCCCCGACGTTGAGCACGTTGTAGGCACTGGCTATGTTGCCATCGCCCGGGTACTGAATGCGGGTGGGGTTGTCGCCGAAGCGTGCATCCCAGAACACGGCAAAGTGCTCGCTCTCCAGGTGATGCTTGAAGTTGTAGCCGCTGGTGGCGTTGTCGTTCATGTAGTTCGTGCCGCTGTAGGTGTCGGGGTGTACGAGCCAACGGCCAGGGTTGGTGAACGTCACATCCGCGGCATCGAGGGGAATGAGAGTGGTATAGGTGCGTGTGGTGTTTCCGTTGCGTTCGTTCACGTCATACAACTTCATGGCGCTGGTAGCTATTTCGATGCTGTCAACAGTCGTTATGTCAATAGTTTCATTGGCCTTGAAACGGTCGTCGTAGCGGATGTAGAGGGTGTTGCTTTCGGCTTCGGCTTCGGTTTCCTGTGCAGTAAGCTGTGTGGCAGCAGGCAGCGTGAGCAGTGCTGCGAGGAGGAATCTATAGTGTTTCATAACCTTGTCTTCTTTTCGGATTTATTGAATGACATATTTCTTTCCTCGAACAATGTAGATGCCACGCGGCAAGTTCAGGCTCTGCAGATCTTCATTCTCCCGCAGGGTAGCCACCTTGCGGCCCTGCACATCGTAGATGTCGCCACCCATCTGACGCGGCTTGGCGATGGTCTGGGCAATGGCTGTGCTGGTGCCGTCGAGGTCGTCTTCCACGCCATTGATATAGACGTGCAGTTTCTTTGTCTCGTCGAGGTTCTGGAACCAGCAGCGGAAGGCTTGGATGAGGGTCGAGTCGGTGTTCTCCTGCAGATAGCCTTCTTCGTTGAACGACCATGTATTCTTGTAGAGCATCTTGTTGGCTATCACGGTTTTGGAACGCATGACGGTGTTGTCCAGTCGTTCGTAGGTGCCGCGGAAACGTGCCACTTGGGTATTGCTTTCGTCATACACATACGACATCTTCGGCGACTGTCCATCCTTCATCGTCACGTTCGGAAGCAGGTAGAAGGGGCCTTTCAGGCGTTTACCTGTCAGGGCGTTGGTTCCCGCACTGGAAACATCGGGTTCGCGGGTCGGCTGAATGAAGTAGCAGACGTTGGCTTGCAGCGCCACGTCGTCGGTGTTGAGGTCAACGAGGTCGAAGGCGATGGAGATGTCATCACCCACCTCGCTGCCGCTCAGGACAGCCAGTCGTGTGTCTTCGCCAAAGAGTTCGAGCACTTGCGCTCCCGTCAGATTGACGGGCAGCACGAGTGTGTTCCAACGTCCGAGTCGGAAATTGCGGCGCAGGGCCAGCAGTCCGTTCGACACGCTGTAGGTCTTGCTGTGAACGGTGCTGTCTTCGTCGAGGATGAGGCGCGGCACTTGCTTGAAGCGCATCGACTTCACCTCAGCACGGGGATAGACATCGTCGGCAATGGTTACGACGTCCTGCTCGTGCAACTTGAGCAACAGCTTGTAGTTGGACGAGACCATGTAGTAATGCTTCTCAGTTTGGGTCGAGGTGCCAGTGGTCACCTCCAGGTGCTTGGCCCCCAACAAGTCGGTCGAGCGAGCCGCCTTACGGGGCTGTGCCTGCATGGTGAGCACACAGAGGAGCCCGAGGGCACAGAGAATTTTTTTCATGATTGTTTATGATTAGTTGAACTGATTTCTACTGAGTTGACAATATTTTGCCACAGCACATAGCAGCCTGCACCGATGCTGGCTACGGGATGCAGATACATATAACTGACCCAAATGGCCATGGCGGTATTTTTCTGGAACATCCCCTGTCCGCAGTTGATGCGTTCGTTCTGCCAGCGGCCGATGGCGCGTCCGATCCCAAAGTGGAGTAGACAAACGGCCAGCGAAAGCCCTGCGATGCCGAACAGCACGAGGCCCGATGCCTCGCTGTGGCAGATGTTCTTCACCGTGATGCCGGTCGTGATGGCGAGCGACACCGACCAGCAGTAGAAGCCAAGGTCGGGGTGGCGCATGATGTAGCGATAGACGCTGTGCACATAGTGCCGCACGATCCAGCCCAATCCGAGCGGCAGCAGCATCACCACTGCCAGCTTCTGGAGGATAAGCAGCGATGCCTCGGCAAATGTCACATCGACGCCCTTCTCCAGCATGGGAAACACCAGCGGGATGGTCACGGCGCACAAGAGGCTCGACAGCAGCGTGTAGGTCGTCATGCCGTTGATGTCGCCACCGAGTTTGCCCGTCACCACGGGTGCCGCCGAGGCACAGGGGGCAATCACACAGGTCAGCGCAGCTTCCCACAGGAGGCGCTGCTCAGCGTTTTCGCCCGTCAGATGCACGATACACACCACGACAGCTACGAGCAGCAGCTGTGTCAGTGCCAGCCACAGGTGCCACCGCCGCGGCATCATCTTGTGGAAATTGACCTTCGAGAACGTGACAAACAGCGTGGAGAACACACTGAGGGGGAACACGGTGTCCATCACAGGACTCAACACGTCACCCGCCTCGTCGAGCGCAGGAACAGTGGCAAATACCCCGTAGCACAGGGCTCCCACCGCAATCGCCGACGGCAACGTCCAGCGTTTCAGAAAGTCAATCAGCTGTCTCATCGCAAAATCTTTGCAAAGTTACGGCAAAAAATTAAAAATCAAAAATTAAAAATTAAAAATCAGCGGTTCAAGTTTTTTAAGAAGCCACTTGAGTCCACGCCCATCCGATCAGCCACAAAATCCCCCTAAATCCGTCAAATCCTTGCTGAGAAACCCGAATTTGTTAATTTTTTGTCGTAAATTTGCGGCGCTATTGTATATATATAGGTATAACCATGAACGAGTTGACCACACCCAAGGCTCCCACCAACACCCCCGTCGTGCTGCACGACACCAACTTCATCGACCTCATGCGGCGGCGCATCTTCAACGTCCTGCTCATCGCCAATCCTTACGATGCCTTCATGCTTGAGGACGACGGGCGCGTTGACGAAAAGATATTCGACGAATACTCCAAGCTGGGTCTCCGCTATCCCCCCCGCTTCGTACAGGTGGCTTCGCAGGACCAGGCCGAGCAGGAACTCGAACGCACCAGCTTCGAACTCGTCATCTGTATGCCTGGCACGGACAACAACGACGTGTTCGACATCGCACGCAGCATCAAGGTGCAGCATCCACAAGTGCCGATCGTCGTGCTCACCCCCTTCTCGCACGGCATCACCAAACGCATGGAGCACGAGGACCTGAGCATCTTCGAATACGTGTTCTGCTGGCTCGGCAACACCGACTTGCTGCTCTCCATCATCAAGCTCATCGAGGACAAGATGAACCTCGAAAACGATATCAAGGCGGGTGTGCAGATGATTATGCTCGTCGAAGACGGCATCCGATTCTACTCTTCCATCCTGCCCAACCTCTATAAGTTTGTGCTTCAGCAGAGCCTCGAGTTCTCCACCGAAGCCCTCAACTCCCAGCTCGAGACGCTGCGAATGCGTGGCCGTCCGAAGATTGTGCTGGCACGAACCTACGAAGAGGCATGGCAACTCTACACACAGTATAAGGACAATGTGCTCGGCGTCATCAGCGACTGTCGCTTCCCCCGCGGCGGCGTGAAGGACGAGAACGCAGGCTTCGACCTCCTGTCCGCCATCCGTCGTGAGGACGAGTTCGTTCCCCTCATCATGGAGTCGAGCGAGAGCGACAAGGAACAGCTGGCACGCGAGTGCGGGGCGTCGTTCATCGACAAGAACTCGAAAAAGCTCAACGTGGACCTCCGCCATCTCATCAGCCGCTATTTCGGCTTCGGCGACTTCATCTTCCGCGACCCCCGCACGATGGAGGAAGTGGCGCGCATCCGCAACCTCAAGGACCTGCAAGACAACATTTTCACCCTGCCGCGCGAATCGCTCCTCTACCACGTCTCGCGCAACAACGTCAGCCGCTGGCTCGGCTCACGCGCCCTGTTCCCCATCTCCGAATTCCTGCGCCGCATCACGTGGAAAACGCTGCAGGATGTCGATGCCCACCGTCAGATCATCTTCGACGCCATCGTGGCCTACCGAAAGATGAAGAACCAGGGCGTCGTGGCGGTCTTCCAGCGCGACCGCTTCGACTCCTACTCCAACTTCCAGCGCATCGGCGACGGTTCGCTCGGCGGAAAAGGCCGCGGCATCGCCTTCATCGACCACATCATCCAGCGTCACCCCGACCTCAACCAATTCCCTGGAGCCCGCGTCATGATTCCGAAGACGGTGGTGCTCTGCACCGACATCTTCGACGAGTTCATGGAGACCAACGAACTGTATCAGGTGGCACTGAGCGACCTGCCCGACGCCGACATCCTTCAGCACTTCCTCCGTGCCCGTCTGCCCGAGCGTCTGGCCGACGACCTCATGACCTTCCTCGAGGTTGTCCGGCGCCCCATCGCCATCCGTTCGTCCTCCCTGCTCGAGGACTCCCACTACCAGCCCTTCGCCGGCATCTACTCCACCTACATGGTTCCCTTCTCCGGCGACAAATACCAGCGGCTGCACATGCTCAGCGACGCCGTCAAAGCTGTCTATGCCAGCGTCTTCTATCGGGCGTCGAAGGACTACATGACCGCCACCTCCAACGTCATCGACCAGGAGAAGATGGCCGTCATCCTGCAAGAGGTGGTCGGCACACAGTACGGCGACCGCTTCTATCCCCAGATCTCCGGCGTGGCACGTTCGGTCAACTACTATCCCATCGGCGAGGAGCAGGCCGACGAAGGCATCGTCAACCTCGCCCTCGGCCTGGGCAAATACATCGTCGATGGCGGTCTGTCGCTGCGCGTATGCCCTGCCCACCCCGACAAGGTGCTGCAAACCTCCGAGCTCGACATGGCGCTGCGCGAGACACAAACCCGTTTCTACGCCCTCGACCTCAAGAACATGGTCGATCAGTTCAGCGTCGACGACGGCTTCAACCTGCTGAAGCTCCCCGTTCGTGAGGCCGACAAAGACAACGCCCTGCAGTACCTCGCCTCGACCTTCGACCCCTACGACCAGGTGATCCGCGACGGCATCTACGAGGGCGGTCGCAAGGTCATCACCTTCTGCGGCGTGCTCCAGCAAGGCGTCTTCCCCCTACCCCAGCTCCTCTCCCTGTCGATGCGCTACGGACAAGAGGACATGCGCCGAGCCGTCGAAATCGAACTCGCAGTCACGCTCCGCCCCGACCGCACCGGCGAACTCTACCTGTTGCAAATCCGTCCAATGGTGGACAACAAGATGACCCTCGACGAGGACATCACCCTCATCGCCGACGACGACTGCCTCATCCGCTCGCACAACGCCATCGGCCACGGCATCCTCACCGACGTGCAGGACATCGTCTATGTCAAGACCGCCGACCCCACAACGGGCGAGAACATCTACAGCGCGTCGAACAACCCCGCCATCGCCGACGAAATCGAGCAAATCAACCGCACGTTCCTCCAGGCTGCCGACGACGACCCAGCCCGCCACGGCTACGTGCTCGTCGGTCCAGGACGCTGGGGATCGAGCGACAGCTGGCTGGGCGTACCCGTCAAGTGGCCCGCCATCTCCGCTGCCCGCGTCATTGTCGAGGCAGGCCTGCAGAGCTACCGCGTCGATCCCTCGCAGGGCACCCACTTCTTCCAGAACCTCACCTCGTTCGGCGTCGGCTACTTCACCGTCAACGACTTCCTGGGCGACGGCATCTACCGCCAGGAACAGCTCAACGCCCTGCCAGCCCTGCACGAGACCGACCACGTGCGGCACGTGCGCCTGCCACAGCCCCTCACCATCAAGATGGACGGCACACGCAAGGAAGGCGTCGTGATGGCTTCGCAAGCTTAAATGTTAAAATCCCCTCTCACGACCGACCCACTTAGTTGCATTTTCGTCAACTAAGTGGGTCTGTCGTCAGCGTCCGAGAATCGCGCAGAAATCACCGGCCGACCGCTCGGTCGCAAATATCGCCTCTATTTTTCACTTTTCGCCTTTCACTTTTCACTTCTCCAACTTTCCCCAGCCATTAATGGCTGGCTACCATTGTCAAGCCCCTCCGGGGCTTCCATCCATCCATTTTTCACTTTTCACTTTTCACTTATCACTTTTCTTTTGTCCGCCGTCTGGCTGTCGGTAGTCGGCAGTCTGAGCGTCGGCAGACGGCGGACAAACCTATCGGCAAACGGCGCTCTGCCGGCCGTCAGACGGCGGACTGACGACGCTCCGTCGGCGGACAACCGACAGACTAAACGGCGCTTTGCCGACGCCCAGACGGCGGACTACCGACAGCCAGACGGCGGACAAAAATGAAATAAATTGGGACCCGTTACGCGAAAATGCTTTTCGCAAAGCGGAAAACAAGGAATTTTAGTCAGAAAACACAACTTCGGGGATTTTTTTAGAAGACAACACGGGACAACAAAGGACAACAAAGGACAACATCTTCTTAATCAATGAAATAATGAAGTTGTCCCAAGTTGTCCTTTGTTGTCCCATGTTGCCTTCTAAAATACTGCCTCTCCAAAAATTTTATCCCAATTTCTTTCCGTTTTCAGGCTTCGCCTGATCGGGCGGGCATGGGAACCCGCCCCTACGACAATCGGAACCGCAATTTTCTGGATTACCCTCCAAAATTTTTCGCTTCTTTCGTTTGTTTTCGTTTTTTTCGTTGTCCCAAAATTCTATTCCCTCCAAATTTCTCCCACAAAATCGGGACCTTGAATTGTTAAAATCCTCGTTTTTTTAACAATCCTGTTCCATCTGACAAAAATCAAAGGATATGTGAGGGCAGTTCAGAGTTTTTTCGTAAATTTGCCAGCCAGAAATCAGAACCTACATGTCTCGACTACTATTAACCATACTCTTCGTCTGTCTGCACACGCTGTGGATTCATGCCACCGACAAGCTCGGAATCGAATGCATGAGCGACTCCGTTGCAGCCGACACACTTCCCACCCTTTCCGACAAGCTGCTGAAGCCGAAGGGACTGTGGTCGGTTCAGCTGGCCGGCAGCCTGGGCCAACTGGCGCACAGCAACAAGGACGTCAAGCTCATCCTTCATTCCTATGGCGTCAGCTTCTACGACCTGCGCATGAAGTGGCAAGCCGCGGCCTCGGCCGACGCCAACGCCTACGACCGAGCGCTGCGCTATCCACGCGTGCAGTTCGGACTGATGTATGCCGACATGAACCGCCTCGACATCTACCAACCGACAACGCCCTACCATTCGCGCATCGGGCACATCTGGACCGTGTATGGCGGCATTCAGTGGGACGCCTGGCGGCATGGGCGATGGAGCGTCGGCATCGACCTGCAGAACGGTATCGGCTACTGCCCTAACCCCTACAACACACAGACCAACGACGACCAGTGGATCATCGGCTCCCACCTCACCATCTACGTCAACCTCGGTGCCTACGTGCGCTACCAGATTGACCCACGATGGAACATCTCGGCTGCCTTCGACTTCAAGCACTACAGCAACGGAACGCTGGACCGTCCCAACCTCGGTGCCAACAGCTTGGGACCGACCCTGGCTGTGGAGTACAGCCTCAGCAAACCCAGTGCCGACCCCAAGCCCCTCCGTGCAAGGGATGAGCAGGAGGAGGGTCTGTCTGGGGAGGCTCTTCCCTCCTTCTATCTCGACTTCACCGCCGGCCTGGGCATGCGTGCACTCATCGACCGCTTCAATGTGTACCACACCAGCCATCACCCCATCTTCGGTTTTCCGATGGTGATGGTGGCACCGATGTGGCGCTGGCACCTGCTCCACGCCACGGGTTTTGCCCTCGACTACAGCTACCTGGACTACGTCTATCGCATCCATGATTACGACATCATGCGCGAACACACCCCACGCCACGGCTACTCGCCCCATGTGCTCGGCCTCTCGCTGCGCCACGAAATCTTCTACAAACAGATGTCGCTCAACGTCGGACTCGGCTGGAACATCCACAAACACCTCGGCTATACCTCCGAACAAGAGGAAAGCTGGCTCTACCAGCACGTCGGGCTCCGCTACTCCTTCCCCTTCACCCACAACCGCCTCTACCTGGGTTTCCAAATCAAGGCTCACCGCTTCGGCAAGGTGGACTGTGTACAGCTGGTGAGCGGCTGGCGGCTCGGCCTCTAAGCCTCAGCGGGGCTTGACAAGGGTAGCCAGCCATTTCAACGGCTGGCTACCGCTGTCTGATGCCTATGGCATCGCCTGTTTACGACTTTCGAAAGTTGAATTATCATAATTTATTATTGCTGTCCGCTAAAAGTTGAAAATCGATAAATTATGTGTCCGCAGTGCCGATAAATAGGTATTGTGGACACAATTTTCAAAAAGTAAGCCCCC
>ONOG01000020.1:0-40638 GCA_900319385.1 uncultured Prevotellaceae bacterium
TTGTAGCAAAAACAAAGGTAACAAAAAAGGCTGAAACCCGAGCGAGGATTTCAGCCTAATTTTTTTTATTGCTAAAAAACTTTTACCGGACAGCAATAAAAAAAAAAGTATAATCAGAGTAACAACGACAGATGGCTCATTGAGCATAAAACAAATTTCCCTCAGACAGGGTTGGTGTCTGAGGGAATTTTGTTTTTCGGTCTTCGTTTATTTCTCTCTCCTTATGGATTGAATCGACTGTAGATGATATTGAGTTCGACGGGGTCGCTGTCGCCTCCGACGAGTTTGGCGCTGGACATGGAGAAGTCGTGGCTGAGCCGGACGAGGTTGCCGCTGGTGTCGTAGGTGGTGGTGACGGGGATGAGCAGCACTTTGTCAGCATTAGCGGTGGCTGTGCCGTTCTTCTTTTCCTGGACGATGGTGGTGATGAGCCGCGCTATGTTGTTGAAAGTATAGGTGTTGGTGGCGGCACTGAAGGTGGCAAGGTAGGAGGTGCGGGAGTCGGCGACGGTGTAATTCTCGAAATAGCCGTTGAGGTAGTCGTCGAGCCGGACGAGCAGGATGGTCTGGGGAATGGAGAGCTTGAAGGGGGCTGTGGTGACGTCGTTGTAGCGACGGAGGGTGAGCCTGGCAGAGTTGATGGTGTCGGTGAGGCTGATCTGGTCGATGGGCAGGGTGGCCTGGGTGAAGATGCCAGCGGGCGACTTGAGGTAGGTGGCATGGGTGTCGGCCATGAGCCGGTCGAGACGTGTGTTGCGGAATCGTGTGGCTTGGACGACTTCGCTGGTGGAGGCGAACTGGACGACGCCTGCGGTGTCTTTCTCTATCTCGTTGTCGTGGAAGCGGAAGTGGAGGTTGAACTGGACGACGTTGATGTAGGCGATGGCTCCGTCGCCGCTTTCGAGCTTGAAGTAGAAGCCTTTGCTGCCTGGCAGTCCGCTCTGGAGGAAGGTCTGTGTGTCGCGGAAGTTGTCGGGGTGGCTGAGGTAGTTGTCGTAGATGGTCTGCCCGATCTCGGTGGGCAGGGGGATGCTGACGTAGGGTGCGATGGTGGTGCTGCCGTTGGCGGTCTGTGCACCTGTGCGACTGGCGATGGTGAACCACTTCACGGCCAGGGGTTGGGATGTCTCGTCGTAGTAGTCTTCGGGGCAGATGTCGGTGTAGTAGTCGTTGTCGGCCGACATCACTCTGTCGAGGGGATAGACGCTGAGCTTAAAGGGGGCGAGGGAGTCGCCGACATAGTCGTTGATGTAGAGTCGGAGGTAGGCCCCGGTGATCTTGTCGTCGATGACGTTGGCGGGGAAGCTGAAGGTCTCGGAGCAGTGGAACTGGGCGAGGAAGTCGCTCTCGACTTCGGTCTTGGTTTCGGGGTCGGTATATCGTCCGAAATAGGATCGGGTGGTTCGTGCCAGCACGTGGTCGCCTACGGCGTAGGAACTGGTCTTGACGTCGTAGGTCTGGTAGTCTTTCGTGATGAAGTCGGAGGTGGGCATGAGGTCGACGCCGAGCATGTCGGTGCTGTCGTCACATGAGGTACAGAGTGCTATGTACAATGTACAAAGAAGCAGGGTGAATGGGTATTTCATGTTTGAATGTGAAAAGTGAAGCGTGAAGGATTGAACGTGAAGGACGAAGAGTGAAGTGAAGACAGATGACATCGCTTCACGACAAGCGTAGCGTTCGCATCACTCTTCACGTTCAAATCTTCTCTCTAAAATCCTACATCAATGTTTCATAGAATTGGCTGTATGCCTGGACGAAGTCGTCGCCTTGGTAGGGAAGTACTGAGACGTTGCATTCTTCTGCGAACTTGATGACGCTCTTGCTCACCTTGGGGTCGTCGAGCACGACGCCGTCGCTGTACTTCACGGCTAACTTCTGCAGGTCGTTGTAGCCGAATTTCGATTTCACGACTTCCTGCACGTCGCTTGCTTTGGCTTCGCCGAAGGGTATGCACTGAGCGGCATGGCGTCCGAGGTCGTTCTTGAATTCGGGCGAGGAGGCAGAGAACACGACTTTGGTGTCGCGGAAGGAAGGCTCGTCGGCATAGGCTTTCTTGATGTAGAGCGGTGCCAGGGCTGTGACCCATCCGTAGCAGTGTATCACGTCGGGCACCCACAGCAGCTTCTTCACGGTTTCGAGTACGCCACGTGCAAAGAAGATGGCTCGTTCGCCGTTGTCGGTATATTCCTGTCCTTCTTCGTCGCAAATCATCTGGCGACGCATGAAGTAGTCGTCGTTGTCGATAAAGTATATCTGCATTCGTGCTGACGAGATGGATGCGACTTTGATGATGAGGGGGTGGTCGGTGTCGTCTATGATCAGGTTCATCCCCGACAGACGGATCACCTCGTGCAACTGGTTGCGCCGTTCGTTGATGATGCCCCACTTGGGTGTGAATGTGCGGATTTCATGACCTGCTTCCTGAATCAGTTGGGGCAGATAGCGACCCATGTGCGATTTTGGTGTCTCCGGCACGAAGGGCACCATTTCCTGGGTGATAAACAGAACCTTTTTTGCTTTCATAAAACTGCTTTTTGGTCACACTTTCTCTCTGCTGCAACCCATCGGTGCACAGAGCGCATTTGCAAAGATATAAAAAAAATCTGTGAAATTTGCAAGTTTTTTGTGATATTTAAGATTTGAAGCGTTTCCACGGACCAAATCTGGCATAAAAGTGTGGATTAAAAAGCAGCAATCAGTGTTAGTTTTTGAGTTCGTGAGTTTTTAAGTTTTTGAGTTATGTGTTGCCATTGCCTCCTCAGTCATAAACTCACTTACTTAAAAACTAACGAACTCAAAAAACAAAGTCAATACTGTTCGTTTTCGTTGGGGAAGTCACAGTTTTTGACATCTTCGATGTAGTGGCCGACTGCATCTGTCATGATGGTGGAAAGGTCGGCATAGCGACGCAGGAACTTGGGGGTGAAGCCCTTGGTCATGCCAAGCATGTCGGCTACGACGAGCACTTGGCCATCGACTGCCCCACCCGCTCCAATGCCAATGACGGGAATGCGGAGTTCGCTGGCTACCTGGGCTGCGAGTGCGGCCGGAATCTTTTCAAGTACGACGGCAAAGCAGCCTGCATCTTCGAGTGCATGAGCATCGCTGATGAGTTTCTGGGCTTCGGCTTCCTCACGGGCTCGAACAGTGTATGTGCCGAACTTGTTGATGGACTGCGGAGTGAGCCCCAGGTGTCCACAAACGGGGATGCCAGAATCTATAATTTTCTTTACCGTGTCGATGATTTCGATGCCGCCTTCGAGCTTGAGCGCGTCGCAGTGACTCGCCTTCATGATGCGGATGGCGTTGGTGACGCCTTCGGTGGAGTTGACCTGATAGGTACCGAAGGGCATGTCGCAGACGACGAGGGCACGCTTGACAGCACGCACTACGGCCTTGGCGTGGTAGATCATCTGGTCGAGCGTGATGGGGAGTGTGGTCATATTGCCTGCCATCACGTTGGAGGCTGAGTCGCCGACGAGGATGACGTCCATGCCGGCTGCATCGACGATTTGTGCGGTTGTGTAGTCATAGCTGGTGAGCATGGCTATCTTCTTTCCCTCCTGCTTCATCTGGATGAGGCGGTGTGTGGTCACCTTGCGGGTGTCTTCTACTAAGTATCCTGCCATATTAAATTGAAAATTGTAAATTGATAATTAAAAATTGAAATCAGCAATCACTTCGTCGCAATAGCCGCGGATGGCGTCGGGGGAGTTTGTAGTAGCAAGTCCGACGACATACATTCCTGCACTGCGAGCTGCTTGAAGTCCGCTGAAAGCATCCTCGAACACAATGCAATCTGTGGGGGTGACGCCGAGCAACTGCGCAGCCTTGAGATAGCAGTCGGGGTGTGGCTTGGAGCGTGGAAAATCCTCGCTGGTGAGGACGAGGTCGAAGAGTTGGTCGAAACCTTGAATCTGACAACGCACCTGCTGCATTTTCTTGTCGTTCGAACTCGTGACGAGTGCGGTCTTGATACCCTCAGCCTTCAGTTTCTCCAGATATTGCTCAGCACCGGCAACGAATGTGTATTGCATCTGCTGTTCCCAGTTGTCGAGTGCTTCTGTAATTTCTGCACGATACTGCTCAGGGATATAGAGGTCGAAGATCTGCGTGAGTGTCGTGCCCTTGATACGGCTGTGAAAGTCGGGGATGTCGGGACGATAGCGTCGTCCCATCGCACCCCAAAACTCGCTGTACTGCGGTTCGGTGTCGAGCAGTGTTCCGTCGAGATCGAAGAGAGCGGCTTTGAAATATCTATTCATTTTCAAACAAATCTAACTGCGATGGCGTACTACATTCCGTTCCCAAGGTCCATGGACCTGTCGGGACGCCGCGACGAAGTACGTCGAGTTGGAAGTCTGCGCCAGCGACAATGCCATACTGGCGGAGCTTCATCTCGACCGTCTTTCGAGCCAGTTCTGGATGGTTGTTCTCTTCGCTCAGATGACAGAGCCACACGTTACGGAGCCCCTCGTGAAAGTTATCAACCAAGGCTTGGGCACATTGGTCGTTGCTCAGGTGTCCCTTGCCGCTCTTGATTCGTTCCTGCAAATATTTGGGATAGGGACCTTCGGCGAGCATCTCAGCGTCGTAGTCAGCCTCGATAACCAGATAGTTGCTGCGCGTGATGTAACGGCTCACCTCGTCGGTCACGATTCCCACGTCGGTCATGAGCGTGAAGAACTCACCGTCGCTTTCGATACAATAACCGACATTGTCGGCCGAATCGTGTGGAATATGGAACGGCGTGATGCTGAGTGTACCGAGCTGAAGAACGACGTCGTTCTCAATATCGACACGATACTGAGCATCCACCTTTCGAGTGGTGTGGTAGTTGCGCAACATCCCTTCATGCACTTTGTGAGTAGCATAGACACGCAGGTCATAGTCGACCGAGACATAGCCGGCTGCCTTGGTATGGTCTGTATGGTCATGCGTGACAAGGATGCCTCGGATGAGCTGTGTCTTGACGCCATACTCCCGAAAGAACTTCTTGAGGTGGCGGATTCCCACCCCTGCATCAATGAGCACCGAGTCGCGTCCGTTGGTCAGGAGTGAGCAATTACCGCAGCTTCCACTGCCAAAACTTATGAATTGTAGCATGTTGTTGTCAAAATTTCCTGCAAAGGTACGACAAAAAAGTGAAAAGTGAAAAGTGAAAAGTGAAAAATGGGAGGATACCTGCGAATGTATGGAAAAAAGTGAGTAAATTTGCAGCACTTTTCTCAAAAACTTCAAAAAACAAAAAACTTACAACAATGAAGAAAACATCTTTCTTGGCAGCCCTTGCAATGGGCGGCGCGATGGTTCTCAGCAGCTGCGGAGGCCTCGGCACGATGGGGACCACCACTCCCACCAACACGAACACGACAAACACTTCGGGTCTCAACTCCGGCAACCTGATTGGCAGCATCATCGGACAGGTGCTGGGTGGTGTAATGACCAACCAGAACAGCATCGTCGGCACATGGGTCTATTCCGAACCTGCCGTACAGTTCGAGAGTGAGAATTTCCTAGCTCAGGCTGGCGGCTCAGTGGCCAGCGCTGCTGTCGTCAACAAGATTGCACCTTATTACAAGAAGATAGGCATCACACCTGGTGCTTTCTCCATCACTTTCAATCAGGACAACAGTTGTTCCTACACATTGAAAGGACGTACCTATCAGGGAACCTACAGCTTCAACGCATCGAACAACACCATCACCATTCAGGGACAGATTCTGAAGTTCCCCTCGGCCTACGTCACCGTGTCGCTCAATCAGATGGCCATGACGTTCGACTCAACCAAACTGCTCACCATCGCTCAGGGCATTGCTTCCGCCTCGCAGAACTCTACCCTCTCCACCCTCTCGTCGCTCTCGTCGTCGTTCAACGGCATGAAGACTGGGTTCATGTTTAAGAAACAGTAAAAAATTAAAAATTAAAAATTAAAAGCCTGCCGGACAGCTTACTATTCTTCCAACTCAACAGAAGAAAAGTACGCTGTCCGGCAGGCTTTTAATTTTTAATTTTTCATTTGATTATAAGCCTTTACCTTTTTGCCACAGGCTTAACTACAAACTCAAACTCGTAGTTCTCGTAGGGCATCTGGTATTCCTTACGAGGCCATGCACCCCAAGAGTTGACACAACCCATACCCATCTGACGCTGTGCGATGTGCACGCTGGTGAAGGGACGTGGTGTGAGGTCGCCGCTGTGCTGCTGCTCCTTTTCGTCAGTCGGTGTGGCAAGGTCGTCGGTCAGATAAGGCAGCGATGAGCACTCCATCGGCTGTTTGGCACAGAACTCCAGTCCGAGACCTTCGTTGTTGGTCACACGCCACCAGCGCACCTGCGTCTTGTTGCCCGATTCCTGCGGACGGACGTATGGCCAGTATTGGTCATCAACTTCCTGCTGATAGACAGCAAGACGAGCGAAGTTGTTGCGGTCGATATAGTTCTCCTGCGGACCTTTGCCGTAGAACTCGATGTGGTCGAAGTCGTCGGGCATCTGCAGCTCCATGCCGAAACGCAGAGGAACGATGTTGTCGCCCTCGTGACGTCCACGGCGTCGGTTGGCATCCTGCTGATCATTCTCCTTCTCCTGAACGGGTTCTGCCAGCGCCAGCTTTTCGTTCACCACAAGGCTGCCGTCGGGACGCACGGTGTAGGTCATCGTCATCTTCCGACTGTTCACTTCGTACTGTGCCGTCACGACGTAAGTGTCGTTCACCTTACCCAATTGGAAGTCCTTGAGCTGCAAGTGCGGGTTGTGCCACTGACGCAGACGGCGCTGCATCGATGCACCGTGGTCGTTGTCGGTAGCAGCACGCCAGAAGTCGGGACGCAGTTCGTAGCCATCCTCCATCACCGGAGTTCCATTCACGTCGATGTAGGCAATATTGCCCGACGAACGGTCGAAGGTGTAAGCCACGTTGGCAGCACGCAGCACGGCATAGGCGTTATGGTTCTCAAGCGTCACGTCGCCCTGAGTGGCCTTCTGTGCCACGCCAGCCTGCCAGTCATAGTCGGTGAGCACAAACTGTTCATGGGCAATCACCTCGCCAGCCTGCTGCAGGTCGGTATCGGCCGTGAGCGTATAGTCAAATCCGACAGCGATTTCCTTGCCGGCCAGTTGTTTGTCCTTCAGAGCCTTGGCCACGGCAGCCACCTTCACCGTCTTCCGCTGCTGCGGCTGGATATTCAGTTTAGCAAGTTTCACACTGCCTTCATCCACCTTTTCGCCATTCGCCAAGATCGTGTAGCGCAGCTCGACACCCTTGATGGGAACGAAGAAGTTTTCGTTGAAGATCTCCACCGTGCCCGACTTCTTATCCTTCAGCGTCGTCCAGATGTTCTGGTAATAATACTGCACCTCATAGGCATGGGGATTTGGCACACGGTCGGGATTGATCACACCGTTACAGTTGAAGTTGTTGTCCGAGGCAGGGAAACGGCCGAAGTCGCCGCCGTAGGCATAGATTTCCATGCCCGTCACCTTGCTCTTCGAGCGCAGGCCCTGGTCGATAAAGTCCCAGATGTAGCCACCCTGATACTTCGGGTACTTGCGGATGAGGTCCCAATACTCCTTAAACCCACCGATCGAGTTACCCATCGCGTGAGCATATTCACACTGGATGAGCGGACGAGGATTGTCGCCCTGGGCATACTTCTCACAGGGACCATAATCGTAGTACATCGGGCAGAAAATGTCCGTTTTGCCGTTCTGTCCTGCCTGCTCATACTGCACGGGACGACTCTTGTCGTACTGCTTCACCCAGTCATAGGCATCCTCGAAATTCTTGCCATAGCCAGCCTCGTTGCCCAGGCTCCACACGATGATGCTCGGGTGGTTCTTCAGCACCCTCACATTGTGCTCATTGCGCTCGATGTGCGCATCGTGGAAGGCGGGATTCTTCGCCAGCGTCTTCTCTCCGTAACCCATGCCGTGGCTCTCAATGTTCGCCTCTGCTGTCACATAGATGCCATACTCGTCGCACAGGTCGTACCAGCGCGGGTCGTCGGGATAGTGGCACGTACGCACCGCATTCACATTCAGCTGCTTCATCATCTGAATGTCCTGCTTCATGCGCTCCATGCTCACCACGTAGCCACCGTCGGGGTCGAGTTCGTGGCGGTCCACACCCTTGATGAGCACCGGCTGACCATTCACCAGCAGCTGTCCGCCCTTGATTTCTACATGGCGGAAACCCACCTTCTGCGAAACGACTTCGAGCACACTTCCCTGGGCGTCCTTCAACGTAATGAGCAAAGTGTAGAGGTTCGGCGTTTCGGCCGTCCATGGCTGCACATTCTTGATGAGCGCCTCATACCTTTTGTCTGTTGACGTAGGGGTGTAGGCTACCCTGCCCTGCGGGTCAATCAGTTTCCAATCCAGCTTTCCGTCGCCCATGTTCATCAGGAGCACATTCAGCTCCAGCCGTCCGTCCTTGAAGTTGTTCGTCAGGTCGGCATGGACAAAGACATCGTCGATATGAGTCTGGGGACGACTATACAAATAAGTTTCGCGCGCGAGGCCGCACAGACGCCAGAAGTCCTGGTCCTCCAGATACGAACCGTCGCACCAGCGCATCACCTGCAAGGCGACGAGGTTTTCCTCACCCGCCTTCACGTATTTCGTCACGTCAAACTCTGCAGCCACCTTTGCATCCTCCGAGTAGCCGACATACTGACCGTTCACCCAAACGCTGACATTGCTCGTCGCGCTACCGATGTGCATGATGATCTGCTCACCCTGCCACGACCGAGGCACGGTGAACGAACGGCGGTAAGAACCCACCCAGTTGTTCAGGTCCTTGATGACCGGTGGATTCGTCTCCCAGTCGTGGCGCCAGGCATACTGGTTGTTCACATAGATAGCCTCGCCATAGCCGTTCAGTTCCCACATCCCAGGCACCGGCATCGTGCCCCACTGCGAGTCGTCGTAGCCGACGCCGAAGAAGTCCTGCGGACGCTCGTTGCGGTTGCGTACAAAGTGGAACTTCCACACCCCGTCCATCGACAGGAATCGGCTCGACCTCTGTTTCTCACCAGCCTTCGCCAGCGATTCGTTTTCGTAGGCGAAGAAGTCAGCCACACTCGGACGGCGGTTCACCGCATTCACCTGCGGGTCGTTCCAAGGCTCCGTCTGAGCCGCAGCCGTCGTTGCCCCCAAACCTGCAGCCAGCAGGAGGAGCAACTTACAAAAAGAAAAGTTTTTGTGCATCATTTTAATTTTTAATTCTTAATTTTTAATCTCATTTCCCATGCAAATATACGACAAAAAAGTGAAAAGTAAAAAGTGAAAAGTGAAAAATATAAAAAAATGAAGGGCGAAAGAGATGCCACACTTTTTTGGCCTGTGCAAGAGTCCATGCTCAACGTGCAAAGGCCAACGTTCACAGCGCAGTGTTGGTAAAACAGCTGTGCACTGGAATTTTTCCCGCAGTGCACGCTGAAAAAATCCACTGTGCACTGCCAATATACACCGCTGTGCACTGCCAATAAATTGAGTGTGCACCACTATTTTTTTTAAAGTGAAAAGTTAAATGTGAAAAGTGAAAAATTAAAAATTAAAAATTAAAAAGGAGGGGACGTTCTTGCTTATGTCGGAGAAAGTCCGTAACTTTGCAGCCGTAAACTAAGCTGGTGCACCAAAGTGTGCTGAAAAGGGAATCGGGTGGAAATCCCGAACAGTCCCGCTGCTGTGAGTTGTTCTTTGAAGGCAAACGACGATGTCACTGTTGTTGTAATGGATCATTGCAATGGCGGGAAGACGGATTTGCCGACAACGAGTCAGAAGACCTGCCAGTTTTTTTAACGCCCCCGACAGGCACCTCGTGGATTAGGTGCGGAGGCCTGAGAACATAGCAATGAACAAAAGAACTGTCATGCTTGCACTGCTGTCGTGGTGGACAGCCGTGGTCGTCTGTATCGCTCAGACGACGACCACCGACGCCGACTCGCTGCTCGAAGGGCAACGGGTGGGCGAAGTGACGGTCGTGGGCCGACAAACGTTTCGAGAAGTCATCCCGTCGCAGACACTGAAGGGTAAGGACTTGGAGCGATTGTCAACCCACAATGTCGCCGACGCCTTGCGCTACTTCTCCGGCATCCAACTGAAGGACTATGGCGGCGTGGGTGGCGTGAAGACGGTGGATGTGCGGTCGATGGGCAGCAACCACCTGGGCATCTACTACGACGGCGTTCAACTGGGCAATGCCCAGAACGGACAGATCGACCTGGCTCAGTTCTCGCTCGACAACATGGAGGAGGTGACGCTGTATAACGGTCAGAAGAGCAGCATCGGGCAGTCGGCGAGTGATTTCGGCAACGCAAGCAGCATCTATCTGCGCACGCGCGTTCCTTTCTTTCCCGATGGCGAACGGGAGCGCTGGCGCACTCGCGTGAAATACGGTTCGAGCGACATGCTGCGCGCCTCGGTGCTGTGGGAACGACGACTGAGCGACAGGCTCGTGATGTCGGCGAACGGCGAGGTGCTCACCGCCAGCGGTAAGTATAAGTTCCGCTATCACCGCACGGCTCAGGACGGCACCACGGCTTGGGACACGACGGCGACGCGGCAGAACGGCGACATCCATGCCGAACGGGTGGAACTGAACCTGCACGGAAGGCTGGACGAGGGGTCGTGGAGCGTGAAGGCCTATCTGTATAACAGCGAGCGCGGCATTCCTGGTGCCATCGTCAACAACGTGTGGAAGCGCGGCGAACGTCAAGCCGACCTCAACACGTTCGGACAGGCTCACTGGCACAAGAACCTCACCGAACTTCTGTCCACCCGATGGACGGCAAAGTATGCTTTCTACGACACACACTATACCAACCGCGACGAGACGACGCTGCCTGTTGACAACCGCTACCTGCAGAAGGAGCTATACGTCTCGACCGCCAACGTAATGGACCTCGTGAAGGACCGCTGGAGCGTGGCGCTGAGCTACGACTTCAGGTGGAACCACCTCAATAGCGACATCTTCCGCTTCACGCCCCCTACCCGACTCTCGAACCTCGTTGCCTTTGCCACGGCTGCCAACTTGCCGCACGTGAAGCTGCAGGGCAGTCTGCTGGCCAGCATCATTCACGACAAGGTGCAGGGTGGCAAGTTCAAGGGACAGACACACTGGACGCCAGCGCTGTTTGTCAATGTCTATCCGTGGCAGAACCGCGTGTTGTCGGTGCGTGCGTTTGTGAAACGCAGCTTCCGTATGCCGACGTTCAACGACCTCTACTACACCGACTTGGGCAATGCGTCACTGCGACCGGAAACGGCGATGCAGTGGGACCTGGGCGTAGTGCTGGACAAGAGATTCACGACGGGTTGGTTGCGGAATGTAAAGCTGCAGGCCGATGGCTACATCAACCGTGTGAACGACAAAATCATCGCCTACCCGAAGGGCCAGCAGTTCCGCTGGACGATGCTCAACCTGGGCAAGGTGGACATCAAGGGTGTGGATGTCGAGGCGGAAGCCACGCTGGAACCTGTGCACGACTGGCTGATTACGGCTCGCGTTCAGTACACCTATCAGGATGCCCGCGACGTGACCGACGAGCGGGATGCTTACTACCGTGACCAGATTCCCTACATTCCGTGGCACAGCGGCTCGGCCATTTTGGGACTTCATCACCGTCAGTGGGATTTCAACTATAGCTTCATCTATGCGGGTGAACGCTATAATGCTCAAGAGAATACGCCGTATAACCACATGCAACCGTGGTACACCAGCGACCTCTCGCTGATGTACGGGTTCAGCGTCGGAAAGACGCTGTGGCGACTGACGTTGGAGGTGAACAATGTGTTTGACCAGAACTACGACGTCATCGCCAACTACCCCATGCCAGGCCGCAACTTCGGCGTGAGTGCGGAACTAAGATTTTAAGTTGACAAGTTGACAAGTTGTTACTAAGTTGACAAGTTGACGAGTTGTTACTTTTCACTTTGAAGTTTGTACTTTATTGTTTGACTATGGTTAGAATATTATTTTTAATGCTCAGTTTGAGCTTCTTGCTCTACAGCTGTCGCAAAGATGAGGGTGTGCTGCCCTCGACACGCACCGACACAGAGGTGGACCGTCAAGACTCGGAGGAGTATGACGGCATGTATGTGCTGTGCGAAGGTAACATGGGCAGCAACAAGTGCACGCTCGACTATCTGGATTTCGCCACTGCGACGTACCATCAGAACATCTACGCCGAACGCAATCCCGAGGTGGTGATGGAACTGGGCGACGTGGGCAACGACATCAAGATCTACGGCAGCCGCATGTGGATGGTGATTAACTGTTCGAACAAGGTGGAAGTGGTCGATGCTCGCAGCGTCCGCCGCATCGGACAGGTGGATATTCCCAACTGCCGTTTCGTGACGTTTGCCGACGGATTCGCTTACGTCAGCTCGTAT
Source organism: uncultured Prevotellaceae bacterium (assembly GCA_900319385.1). Lineage (GTDB taxonomy): Bacteria > Bacteroidota > Bacteroidia > Bacteroidales > Bacteroidaceae > UBA3839. The sequence continues at coordinate 12,397 of ONOG01000020.1, forward strand.
GTGGGTCGTAGCATCAGCCGCTACGATGTGCTGGGCAGTGTGTATAAGGTTGATACGCTCTCGCTGGAAGTGGTCGGAAAGGTGGATGTGGGTTATCAGCCCGAAGAAATGGCCATCGTCGGCGGCAAGCTCTACGTGGCGAACAGCGGCGGCTATCGCGGTAAGGTGGTAGGCGAGTATGACCGCACCATCAGTGTGATAGATCTAAGCACGTTCTCCGTCACGGGCACCATCGACGTGGCTCCGAACCTGCTTCGGCTGCGTTGCGATCGCTACAACCAGCTGTGGGTGACGTCGCGCGGCGAATATGAGAACGGCATTCCCTCTCGTGCCTATGTGCTGGCCGAACGTGGAGGCAAGATGCAAGTGGTTGAAACCATCGACCGTCCCGTCAGCGATTTGGCTTTCCGTGGCGACTCCGTCTATTTCTATGGTGCTACGCTCAACGGCGAAGGCAATCCTTCGAAATTCAACTATGGCATTCTGCACACGAAGACTCACCAACTCGTCACCGACCACTTCATCCAAGACGGACGTGACGCTGACATCAAGACGCCTTATGGCATCGTCGTGGCTCCTCTATCAGGCGACATCTACGTGATGGATGCCACGAACTACACCTCGAGCGGACGTCTGTTCCGATTCGACAAGAAAGGCAACTTCAAGAGTGTGACTTGGACAGGCGATATCCCTGGACATGCCGTGCTGCTGAAGAGGAAAGCTAAAAGTGAAAAGTGAAAAGTGAAAAATTAAAAATTAAAGGAGCAATGTTCATCAAGTAAGTAGGATTCTTTTGAACAAAACGGGTGTGCGGCTTTCGTCTGCCATTCGGGGCTGCCACCCTCTTCTCCTTTTCCCAATAAACTATCACATCATGAAGAGTTTTTTCACAATCTTACTCCTGTCAGGAGTGACGGTAAGTGCAACGGCACAACACACAAAGTACATCCAAGCTGTCGATGAATATGTACCGGCACCTGGACAGTTTGTCAATACGCTGCCGGAATACGAGGAGAGCAACACCGCTTTTGACATGGTGCAAAAGTGTACGGATGCCTTGGCCGACAACCGTCGCGGCCTCGTCACCCTCGGAGCTTACGGCGGCTATATCACCTTCCACTTCGACCACCCCGTTGCCAACGTTGCCGGTCAGAAGGACTTTGCCATCTGGGGCAACACTTTCTACGACAGTTCCGAACCTGCCATCGTGATGGTGTCGGTTGATGAGAATGGAAATGGAATGCCAGATGACACGTGGTACGAACTGGCTGGCAGCGAATACAACAATCCCGCCACCACTCACAACTACATGATTACGTACAAGTTTGAGTCGTCGCTGAAAGACATCGCATGGAGGGACAACCGCGAACAGAGCGGCAGCATCGCACGCAACGAATACCATGAGCAGGAATACTTTCCTCTGTGGCTCTGCGAAGGCGGTGACCTGACATTCCAAGGCACTTTGCTACCAGGCAACGCCACACTCATGGGCACGACTTACATCTTGTCGGAGTATGAATACGGCTATGCCGACAACTACCCCAACAACGTGAAGGACGGCTGCAGCATGAACATCGAATGGGCAGTCGATGCCGAAGGCAACAGCGTCGAACTTGACCATATTGACTTTGTCCGCTGTTACACCGGTGTAAACCAATACTGTGGTCCGATCGGCGAGACGTCGTCGGAGATTAGCGGTGCCGAGGACTTACATCTGGAAGAGTCTATTGCCATTGCCACAGCCATCGAGACAATGCCCCAGCAACGTGCCGACGTTGTAGCACGCTACGACCTGAGCGGACGACAACTGCAAGGCAGTGTGAAAGGCATACAGCTGATCAAGATGTCGGATGGACGCATCATCAAACAGATCAAATAATCCATTTCACTTATAATCCACATTTCTATGAAACAAAAACTGATGAAAAGGCTGCTACTTGCAGTGCTCACGCTGGGAATGCCGCTCATGGCATGGGCCGACCGTGACGTATCACAGTTGCAGTTTGGGAAGCAAACCATCACGGTGGCTTCCGACGAGGTGATTACATTCTACGACCCCTGGGGGACGGAGAACATTGTCGACAACAACAGCTACAACAGCCAGTCGTTGACCGTGTTCAAGCCCGCCGAGGAAGGAATGTCGGTACAAATCACGTTTGAGAAACTGGACTTGGACCAGTATGGTACAAGCTATTATCTCTATCTGAACATCTACGACGGCATTGCCGACGCTGATGACAGTTTCAACTTTGCAACAGCAACCAGCGACATCACTGGCTCCAGTTCGCTGGCTGAGATGAAAGGTACGCTGATTGCAGAGAAAATCAACAACGACAACCGTGGTGCCAGCACCTATTGCTCGAGCACATCGAATGGTGCGCTATCGGTCGGTTTCATGCACCGCAACTCGAACGAGTGCGAAGGCTGGGTTGCAAAAGTAAAGTGCGTGAAGCTTGAGAACCAAGTCGTCACCGGTGCTGGCAGCAGCTACGAAAACGTGGTTGCTAATCCGACCACCAAGGTCAATGTTCCGCTGGCCGTTGCCTACGTCACCGCTGAGGGTGTGATGAGTCCCGACAACATCACCGCCATCACATTCCGCCTGACGCAGAACGAAGGCATGATTGACCCGCTGAGCGTGAAACTGTTCGGCGGAAAAGCCGCTTCGATGAAGGATGCCACGCCAGTGGATGCCAGCGTTACAGCCAACGGCGACCTCTACACCCTCACCCTCAATGCGGAGCCCAGCGAAGGCACAACCTACTTCACACTGGCTGCCGACATTCTGGGCACTGCCGCCATCGGAGCTGCAGTTCAGCTCGACATTGTCAGCATCGTCACCAACGCTTTTGCCGAAGGCATCACACCCTTCACAGCGGCCGAAAGCATCGCTGTACTGAATCCTTCACTCGTGCTCATGAACGAGGCGACGGCTCAGACCATCACTGTGGGTGAAACGGCACTGAATTTCTACGACGAAGGTGGTGCCGATGGCAAAATCATCGGTACGAACAAAGGCCAAGTGACTTTCCTTTCTGCTGTTGAAGGCCAGAAAGTGATGGTCGATTTCTCGAAAATTGAAATCAACAACGGTTCAAACTATTATCAGGCTCTCAATATCTACAACGGCACAGAAGCCACTGCTGAGAACCTCATCACCACGCTGCGCAGTGGAAATACAGGCATTGTCCACTCTACTGCTGCCGACGGTGCTCTCACCATCGTTCTGACACCGGCTCAGCAAACCTACGAATACGACGGTTGGGAAGCCATCGTTTCGATCTTCACTCCACAACCAATGGAGATTGATGAATTTGTCGTCAACCAAGTGAGCGAAGGCACTGTAGCGGCAGGAGACAAGGGTCAGCAGATTCTCTCGTTCAACCTCAAGACGAAGAACACCGAGCCTGCTATGACAGCCTCGGCATTCACGTTCTCAACGAATGATACGTTCAGCCGTCTTAGTCATGCCACTCTCTACTTCACTGGAGCTGACAACACTTTCTCCGACGGCGAAAGCAATAAGTTTGGCGAAGCCGACATCACAGCCAATGCCTTCACCATTACCGCTGCCGAAGCACTTACGCTCAGCGAAGGCGACAACTACTTCTGGCTCTGCTACGACCTCAACGACGAGGCACTCAACGACGAAACCGTCGATGCTGCACTCACCGCTGCTACGCTCAACGGCGAAGCTGTGACCGTCGAGAATGGCAATCCCGAAGGCAGTCGCAGTGTGCGTAACATCGTCTATAGCTATGCCGACATGGGCCATCAGACACGTACCGTCAACGGCAGTGTCGCTTTCGAAACGAAGACTGCTGGTACATATTCGACCTACTGCGAAGCCGGTACCGACGACCGCATCGTCACCTTTGTTCCCAAGCACGAAGGCATGGTGGCACAAATCGACTTCTCGCTCTTCAACGTACAGTATTCGAGCAGCAGCTACGGCAACAAATCGAAGTTCGTCATCTACAACGGCAGCAACACCAGCGCCGACATTCTCTGGCAGCTCAATTCAAGCGATCAGCAAGAAACCGGTCCTGGCACCACGATTCGTTCGACGGCAGCCGACGGTTCACTCACCATCCTTTTCAACCCCAACAGTTCTTATTCTTATTACTATAAGGGATTCCAGGCTACAGTCAGCGAATATCTTTCGCGCGACATGCAAGCCACGAGCGTCAGTGCCACACAGGCCTCGACAGCCGATGCCTCGATTGGTGCTGCCGACCAAGACCTGCTCAATATCTGCATCACGACCGAGGGTAATCTTAATCCCCTTACGCTCAACAGCCTCAAGCTGAACCTCAAAGACAGCGAAGCCAACCTCAGCGCTGTCAGCCTCTGGCAGGGCGAGACTCGTCTGGCAAGTGTCGAAGCAGCTGCCGAAGTCGACATCGTACTGACCGAAGCAGTAGCTTTGGCCGAAGGCGACAACCTCTTTACGGTGAAGGCAGACGTCAGTGAATCGGCAGAGGAGAACGCCGTTATCGACGCCCGTCTCATCTCCGTAGTTCTTGGCAGTGAGACGGTCGAGGCCACCGAAGGCGATCCCGACGGCAGCCGCACATTGAAGAATCAGGTTCTCATGACTGCCGGCGACCACGGCACGCTCAACCTCGGACTTGGCAAGACGGTCGGTATCTTCGACGACGGCGGTGCCGAAGCCGACGGAGCCGATGGTGTCGAAGCTACGCTCACACTGGCACCTTCGGGCGATGCCGATTGCATCCGCCTCACCAACCAGGGCATTTCGTTCGCCTACACCGCACACCTATATATATATAAAGGTAGCGAGGTGAACGACGACAACCTCATCATCGACCTCAGCGGATCGTCAGCTAAGTTCGACCCCATCATCACCGATGCCGACTTCGACGGTGGCCAGCTCACCATCAAGTATGTCGGTAAGGGCAGCTATACGCGTCCTAACTTCGCCATCCAGGCCGAAGGATACAAGAAGACCGACGTCGCCATCACCTCCGTCACAGCCGAGGACATCAGCGTCGGCAAAGTGCTGAAGGGACAGAACGACATCCGCATGCTGCGCATCGCTGTCGAGGCTCATGGCGAACTCACGCCTGCCGTCATCACGTCGTTCAACATCGAAGGTACGGATGCCGAGGTGCTTGATGCCTTCCACATCTATCAGACAGGCACGCTGACCACGTTCTCTGCCAACGACGCCTTCACCGGCGAATATGCCATCACCAAGAGCGGAACCTACTACTTCTGGCTGACCTACGACGTGACCGCCGAAGCCGCAGTGGGTCAGACAGCTACAGCTACGCTCAACAGCATCACAGCCAACGATGCCACCATTGCAGCCAGCGCACCTGCTGCTACGGCGTCGATCACCGTTGCCACGGGTAAGCACGGCATCTACACCGTCGGTATCGGCGACTGCGACTATGCCACCATTCAGAGTGCCATCGACGGCATGGGTTCGCTCGGCATCGACGGTCCTGTCACACTGAAAATCAAGGCTGGCGAATATGTCGAAAAAGTGCGCATTCCCTACATCAAGGGCATGGGGTCAGTCAACACCCTCACCCTCGAGAGCGAAAGCGGACAGCGCGATGTCAAGATCTATCACAACCAGTACACCACCGGTGGCTACAGCGACGACCAGCACAAGAAGGACTATGGCGTCGTCACCCTCTACGAAGCCAGCTATGTCACGCTGCGCAACCTGGAAATCACCACAACCGACGTTGCCTATAAGGCCGTCGTCATGGTGAAGGACGAGAGCCGCCACGTCACCATCGACAATTGCTATCTCCACGCTCCTACGACCACGACGGGCGACGTCACACTCGTCAACCATACCATCATCGACGAGGAGAACCGCAACAACGACTACCTCACCGTTCGCGGCTGTCTGCTCGAAGGTGGTAAGATTGGTGTGAGCATGGGCGGAACCAGCTACGTAAAACTGCCCAAGGAAGTGGGTGGCATCATCGAGGGTAATACGTTCCGCAACAACGGCACAAAGTCCATCTACATCATGGACGAACTCGGTGTGAAGGTTCGCAACAACACCATCACCATCGATGCCGATGCCGCCACCAAGATCAGTGTCGGAATCCTCGATATGCAACTGCGCGACGAATATGCCGAAGCCACCGAAATCACGGGTAACATCTTCAACGTCGCTCCTGTCTCCTATGCCGCCGTCATCAACCTGCGACAGCTCGAAGGCACGGCCGACGCACCTGTGCTCATCGCCAACAACGTCATCAATCTCACGTCGCTCAACGCCTCCTACTCCGCCTTCAAGTTCAACGGTGACAAAATCAAGCACGTCAACGTCGCCAACAACACCATCCGCATGACTGGTGAACAGGGCGGTGCTGCCTTCTGGGCTTCGTCGAAACTGAGTGAAGGCTATGGCAACGTACTTGTTGTCAACAACATCATTCAGAACGAGAGCAACGGCTATGCCGTCAACCTCTACCACGACGACAACCTCGCCGAAGGTCTGTTCACATTCCAGAACAACACGTTCTACACTGCTGGCGAAACCTTCTTCCGCGCTTCCGCCAGCACGACCGGCGACTTCGATGCCTTTGTCGAAAAGACCGGAGCGACGGATTGCATCAACGAGAAGGTCAACTTCCTCAGCGACCTCATCCTCGAACCCGCCGACGATCTCGAAGGCCAACTGCTCACCGCAAAGCCACTCAGTTATGTCAGCGTCGATGTGAACGGCACTGAGCGCAATGCCGAAACACCGACTATCGGTGCCTACGAATACTCCGACGAGAACGAACCGCCTGTCCTGGCCGAAGGCTATCCCGCTGTAGCCAGTGTGTCGTCCGACGCCGCTCTCATCAATGTCAAGGTGAATGCCAACGGCACTGCCTACGCTACCCTGCTCACACCTGCCGACGAGGTGCCCACTGCCGAACAGCTCCTCCTGTCCGACAACCGCACCCTGCTCAGTCGCGACACCGAGGCTGCCATCCGCTTTGCCGAACTCCAGCCTGCTACCGACTACGTCGTCTATCTCATCGTCCAGAACACCCGTGGAGTCACGACCGAAGTTCAGACAATCCCCTTCACCACAGCTGTCGTCATTCCCGACGTAGCCATCGAAGCCGAGGGTGAAGACATCGACGAAGGTGAGAACGCTCAGCTGCTCGTCAGTGTGCTCAGCGGCACAGCTCCTTTCACCATCGAGTGGCGCAACGGCCTGCACGAAGTGATTGGCACAACGACCCTCGAGTCGATGGACGAGGTCAGCACGTTTGAATATGCTCCTACCTATCCCGACGACTACTACGTCACCGTTACCGATGCCAACATGCGTACCGCAACCGACACTGCCCGCATCGTGGTTCGTACGGCTGAACCCCTCGTGGCTACGTTCGAGAACCTCTACCTCGACGCCGAAAGCCACTGGGCAGGTCCCGACACGAAGGGCTCTGTTCACGCCGGCACATGGGGCGGTCAGGAACTCTGGGGCTCGTTCCTCAGCGGTTCGTTCATGTTCGATAACCATTACAACCTGACGTACAATTCGTGGGAAGGCTTTGCCTACACCAACCGCACTGCCACCACATTCCGTTCCTACACCACCGACCAGTACAATTCGTGCGTCGGACACGGTGTGGATGAAAGTCCTAACTTCGGCGTCGCCTATGGCAACACCAACATCACGCTTGTCAACTCTGCCGAAGGAGCCGTCGTTCCTGGCTTCTACGTCACCAACTCAGCTAACAACGTCAATGCCTACCTCAATGGCGACGGCATGACCGATGCCTTCACCACGGGCGATTCGTTCACCCTCGTCGTGACAGGTTACAATGGCACAGAAACCACCGGTGCGGTGCGTGTCCTCCTGGCCGACTATACCTCTGAAGACGAAGCTGAGCACACCTACATTTCCGATTGGCAATACGTCGATCTCACCTCGCTCGGCACGGTCACCCGCCTTGCCTTCAGCTACGAGGGTGGTCACTCTAACAGCTACGGCATGACCACACCGAACTACGTCTGCATCGACAACTTCGGCGCAGCACCTGTCGTTCCCGAACTGGCATTTGCTTGTGAAGGCGACGACGTCACGCTCGGCGACGAAGCCACACTCACCCTCTATCCTGCCGACGGCGTTGCACCGTTCCAGTACGAGTGGCAGAACGGACGTCACGAAGTGATTGCTCAGGGCACCATCGAGAGCCTCGACGAGCTCATGGCCACCGTCAGCTACACTCCAGCTGAGTGCGACGACTACTATGTCACCGTCACCGATGCTGCCGGACAGACCCGCACCGACACTTGCCGAGTTGTCGTCCGTTCGGCTGAGCCCGTCGTCGCTACGTTCGAGAACCTCTACCTCGACGACGAAAGCCACTGGACAGGTCCCGACACCAAGGGCGACATCGTCACTGGCGCATGGGGCGACAAGCAGCAAGCTGGTTCGTTCGTCAGCGGTTCGTACCAGTTCGACAACAACTACAGCCTCGACTGGGGAAGCTGGAGCGGATCTGCCTACAGCAACCACACCGCGACTACGTTCAGCAGCTACAACACCGACCAGTGGAACTCCTGCGTCGGACATGGCACAGACGAGTCGGCCAACTACGGCGTAGCCTACGATGCTACTACCATCCGCGTACTCAGCTCTGCCGACGGAGCCGTCGTTCCTGGCTTCTACGTCACCAACTCGGCCAACAACGTCAATGCCTACCTCAACGGCGACGGCATGACCGATGCCTTCACCACGGGCGATTCGTTCACCCTCGTCGTGACAGGTTACAATGGCACAGAAACCACCGGTGCGGTGCGCGTCCTCCTGGCCGACTATACCTCTGAAGACGAAGCTGAGCACACGTACATCTCCGATTGGCAATACGTCGATCTCACCTCGCTCGGCACGGTCACCCACGTCACATTCAGCTACGAAGGTGGTCATTCCAGTGCCTATGGTTTGGCAACTCCAGCCTACGTCTGCATCGACAATTTCGGTGCCGAAGCACCTGTCGTCGATGCCATTGCATCGCTCCACACGTCGTTCGCTGCTGGCGACATCGAGGCCTACTACACCCTCGACGGACGTCGGCTGAGCACAGCGCAGAAGGGCATCAACGTGGTTCGGATGAAGGACGGAACCACACGACGCATCTACATCAAGTAACGTCACCATTCCCACATTCCGTTAGATTTCGGAACCAACATGAAGAGCGCACTTCCCATCACACGGAGGTGCGCTCCTGTTTTCATAGCAGTGCACACCCAGCACTCATAGCAGTGCACTGCCAGTCATTTCGCAGTGCACTGCCAGTCATTTCGCAGTGCACAACAAATGCCACCGAAGTGTGGAACAGACAGAATTTCGGCGCTGAAAGGGACGATAATCAGGGCATTCTGATGCGTTTTTCAATAATTTTGAAAAATTTTTTACTTTTCACTTTTCACTTTTCACTTTTTTTCGTACCTTTGCACCCGCAAAACAGAAACATGGCGCTTTCGTCTAGCGGCTAGGACACATGCCTCTCACGCATGGAACACGGGTTCGATTCCCGTAGGCGCTACTCTTACAGAGAATGGAAGACTTCGACACATCAGTCGAGGTCTTTTTTTAATTTTTAATTTTTAATTTTTCCCTTTTTTAGTGTAGCTGTGACTCTGTCGAGCTTACTTACGCATGGCAAAATAAAAATAAAAAAACTTCGTATTTTATTTTGTTTTCCGCTCGCTTAATCGTAACTTTGCGGCTACTCTAACAAAATTTATCAACTATCTAAACAACAAAACAATATGGAAATCTTTGATTTAGAACCCAAACAAGTGTGGCGCAACTTCCACGCGCTGACACAGATTCCGCGTCCGTCGGGACACACACAGCAAGTAGCCAACTTTCTGGTCGATTTCGCCAAGAAGAACGGAGCCGAAGCCTGGATTGACGAGGTAGGCAACGTCATCATGCGCAAAGCAGCTACACCAGGCTACGAAGACCGTGCCACGGCTGTGCTGCAGGCTCACATGGATATGGTGCCGCAGAAAGTGGAAACAAGCGAGCACGACTTCGAGAAAGACCCCATCCAGACGTGGATTGACGGCGACTGGGTACGTGCCAAGGGTACGACGCTCGGTGCCGACGACGGCATGGGTGTGGCGGCTGCCATGGCTGTCATCGAGTCGAAGGACGTGGAGCACGGTCCGCTGGAGGTGCTCATCACGATGGACGAAGAAACGGGCATGTATGGCGCGTTCGGACTGAAAGCCGGCGAGTTGCAGGGTAAGTATCTGCTCAACCTCGACTCGGAAACCGAGGGCGAAATCACGATTGGCTGTGCCGGTGGCATGGACGTGGTGTGCTCGATGGAATATCAGCCTCTCAACGTCGAGGCTGAAGGCATGGAAGCCTACAAGATCACGATGCGCGGACTGCGTGGCGGTCACTCGGGACTGGAAATCAACGAGGGCCGTGCCAACGGCATCAAGCTGATGGCGCGTCTGCTGTTTGCGGCAGTCAACACCGAACTGGCCTGGCTGTGCGAGTGGCACGGCGGCAACATGCGCAATGCCATTCCGCGTGAAGGCTATGCCATCGTCGTATGTCCACGGCAGAAGGCCGACGAACTGAAGGCGCTGGTGGAGAAGTGTCGCGTGATGTTCAACAAGGAATTTGAGGAGGTTGAACAGGGCAACATCGAACTGACCATCGCTCCGTGCGACATGCCTACTCAGGCTATCCCCGAAGAGATTCAGGAGAACATCATCAATGCCGTGATGGCTGCTCAGGACGGCGTGATGCGCATGATTCCGACGATTCCGCACATTGTCGAGACGTCGTCGAACCTGGCCATCATCAACGTCGCAGACGGCAAGGCAGAGGTGTCCATCCTCGCTCGTTCGTCCGACGACGGCATGAAGCTGTGGCTTTGCAACTCGCTGCTGGCTTGCTTCTCGATGGCAGGTATGAAGGTCGAGCTGGAAGGTGGATACAGCGGCTGGCAGCCCAACACGAAGTCGCCGCTCGTAGCCGAGATGTCGTCTGTCTATGAGCGGATGTTCGGCGAGAAGCCGAAGGTGGAGGTCGTGCATGCCGGCCTGGAATGCGGTATCATCGGCGTGAACTATCCCGAGATGGACATGGCGTCGTTCGGTCCCACCCTGCGTTCGCCTCACACACCCGACGAGCGCTGCTACATCCCGAGCGTCGATAAGTTCTACCGCTTCGTTCTCGAAGTGCTGAAAGAGATTCCGAAGAAATAAATTCATTGATCGTTGAACGGAGAACGTTCAACGAAAATACTTCCAAATATGGCTCTGAACAAGAACAAAGACCTTAAACTCTTCTACTCCATCAGCGAGGTGGCAGCGATGTTCAACGTGAGCGAGACGCTGCTGCGCTTTTGGGAGAAAGAGTTTCCGAACATCAAGCCGACAAAGGCCGGACGAGGCATCCGACAATATACGAAGGATGACATCGAAGAGGTGCGACACGTTTATCACCTGGTGAAGGAACGCGGCATGACGCTCGAAGGTGCCCGCAAGGCAATGCGACACGACAAGGCCGGCACGAACACGAAGATTGAAGTGATTGAACGCTTGAAGGACATCCGCAATGAACTCCAGGCCATCAACCGCGAACTGAACGGAATTGTCTGAAACTCACCAGCGGATTGACGCGAATGAAAACACCGAAGCGCGGAACGTCCGTGTGAACCCGCTGATGTAAAACTCAAATCACAAGATGTCACAGATTGAAGAATGGAGCAAAAAGCTCATCGAGGAAGCTGTCCGTAAAGCAGCCGAAGGTAGTGCCGAGGAAGTCATCACCGACTTTCACGTCCTGGCTGGCAGCGACGGTGGCGAGGTGTGTATCACCGACGACAACGACGAAGTGCTGGCGAAGGGAAACGTCGAAGGTTTTGAAGAAAAGAACGACAAGGAGTTTCGCAAAATCATTGCCCGCAACTTCAAGCAGGTGCTGGGCAAGATGGATGCTGCCCATGCGTTCGACGGGCTCAACCTGTTCCGCCCGTTCTCGTTCGTGCTGATCGACAACGACCACGAAACGCTCGAGGACCTGTACGTCGTCGATAGCGACACCGTCGTGGTGAGCGACGAACTGCTCAAGGGACTTGACGACGAGCTGAACGACTTCCTGAATCATCTGCTTAAAAGCTAAAGGAATGCGTAGGGTTGAGTGTTTAGAGTTTAGTGTTTAGTGTTTAGCGCGCTATCTGACTCACCAGTACACTAAACACTAAACACTAAACACTAAACACTAAACTCTGAACCCTAAACACTCAACCCTAAACGCTAAACAAAAAACACATCGTATGACCTTTCATTTTACCATTCAATACAAGACAGAATGGGGGGAAGAACTTCGCGTCGTCATCGACGGGAAAGAATATGTTTTGTCCACCTACGACGGCCTCACATGGGAAGGGCACATCGAACTGCATCCCACGACCGACTGCCTACGCTACAAATATGCACTCTATCGCGACGGTCAGCTCGTATGGACCGAGTGGGAAGTGGCTCCGCACATCGTGCGGCTTAATGCGGCGAAAGCCAACCGGACGGTGAAAGCCGACGACGAGGCAATGCGCATCGACGACTTCTGGCGACCTATTCCCGACAATCTGCCCCTCTATTCCTCTGCCTTCACCGACTGTGTAGCCTCGCACGGCGAACCTGCCACCGAGGCCATGCCAGCCTACACCAAGACACTGCAACTGCGCTGCGTCGAGCCACGTCTGCTGCGGCATCAGCACCTGGCCATCTGTGGCAATACCGCACAACTCGGCAACTGGAAACAGCCCGTTCCGCTCACGCTCATTGCACTTCAAGAGTGGGCTGTAAACCTCGACGTGGAACAGTTTTCCCACCCCATCGAATATAAATATGTGGTGACGGACGACGATGGCAACGTCATTCAGTGGGAAGACGGGCCTAACCGCCGCATCGACTCTTTCCCGCTGAAGAACGGCGAGACGTGGATTAAGACCGACTCGGCGCCGCGCCTGCGGCTAGACAACTGGAAATGTGCCGGTGTCGTCATCCCCGTCTTCTCGCTGCGTTCAGAACACAGCCACGGCATCGGCGACTTCGGCGACCTGCGACGCATGGTGACGTGGGCAGCAAGTGTCGGTATGCAAGCCGTACAGATTCTGCCCATCAACGACACCACGATGTCGCACACGTGGCAGGATTCCTATCCCTACAACGCCATCAGCATCTATGCCCTCAACCCCGTCTATTGCGACCTTAACGCCCTGCCACGCCTCGACGACCTCTTCGAGATGGAGAACGTGATGATGCGTCAGCAGGAACTCAACACGCAGCCCGACGTCGATTTCGAAGCCGTTCAGCAGCTGAAGTTCGACTACCTGCGCAAGGTGTACGAACAGGTAGGCAAAAGCGTGATGGCCAAGCCAGACTTCAAGGCATTCTTCGAAACGAACAAGTCGTGGCTCGTGCCCTATGCCGCCTTCTGCTATCTGCGCGATGAATACGGAACGGCCGATTTCAACGCATGGCCAAAGTACCACACGTTCAAGGCAGAGGAAATCGCACGCCTCACCTCGCCACGCAGCCGTCGCTACCACGCCATCGCCCTACATTATTATATACAGTACGCCCTCCACCTGCAGCTGACCGAGGTGCACGAGACTGCGCGCAAGCTCGGCGTCGTCCTCAAAGGCGACATCCCCATCGGCATCAGCCGCACCAGTGTCGAGGCATGGAGCCAACCCCACCTCTTCAACCTCGATTCGCAGGCCGGCGCACCGCCCGACGACTTCTCGGTCAACGGGCAGAACTGGGGCTTTCCGACCTACAACTGGGAAGCTATGGCTGAGGACAACTACCAGTGGTGGGAGCAGCGTTTCCGCCACATGGCACGCTATTTCGACGCCTACCGCATCGACCACGTGCTCGGTTTCTTCCGCATTTGGGACATTCCGCAGCACTCCGTCCACGGTCTGCTCGGACAGTTCTCCCCTTCCCTGCCCCTGAGTCAGAGCGAAATCGAGAACTACGGTTTCCACTTCGACCGCGACCAGATGACACGTCCCTACATCAACGATGACATCCTCTATCAGCTTTTCAGCTATCGCGCCGAACTGGTCAAGACGCTCTACCTCACCCCGCTCAATGGTGAGTATCAGCGGCAGGAGCCGTGGGTGGCACCCTTCAATGCTTTCGGCGGTCCCAACACCTTCTACCAGCTGCGTCCTGAATACGACACGCAACGCAAGATTCAGGCTGCCTTTGCCGACAAGACGTCGCAGGAAGACATCGCCCTGCGCGACGGGCTCTATCGCCTGGTGAGCAACGTGCTGTTCGTCATCGACCACCGTCATCCCCACCACTATCATCCGCGCATTGCCGCTCAGCAGGACTATGCCTACCGTGATCTGAGCGACCAGCAGAAGCGTGCCTTCAACCACTTGTACGACGACTATTACTACCGTCGCCACAACCAGTTCTGGTACGACGAAGCCATGAAGAAGCTGCCGCACCTCACGCAATCGACCCGTATGCTCGTCTGCGCCGAAGACCTCGGCATGGTGCCCCAGTGCGTGGAATGGGTGATGAACGACCTGCGCATGCTCAGCCTCGAGATTCAGACCATGCCCAAAGCATTCGGCATCGAGTTCGGGCGGCTGACCGACAACCCCTACCGCAGCGTGGCGACCATCTCGACCCACGACATGCCGACCATGCGACAGTGGTGGGAAGAGGACGCCGAACGTGCGCAGCGTTTCTACAACAACGCCCTGCACATCGACGGCACAGCACCCCAGCAGCAGCCTGCCTGGCTGAGCGAAGAGATTGTGAAGCGCCACCTCTACTGCCCGTCCATGCTCTGTCTGCTCTCGCTACAGGACTGGCTCGCCATCGACACCGACCTGCGCAATCCCGATGCCGCAGCCGAACGCATCAACATCCCTGCACATCCCCGCCACTACTGGCGCTGGCGCATGCACCTCACGCTCGAACAGCTGGAGCAGCACACGGCATTCGGCCAACATATCCGTTCGCTCATCGAGCAGGCAGGAAGGAGATAAGGAAAAGAGAAAAGTGAAAAGTGATAAGTGAAAAGTGATAAGTGAAAAGTGATAAGTGAAAAGTGAAAAATTAAAAAATAAATAGTTAAGATGAACATCGTAGAACGTTTTCTCAAGTACGTGTCGTTCGACACACAATCCAGCGAAACATCCGACACCACGCCCAGCACCGACAAGCAATGGGCACTGGCACGCTATCTCGAGCAGGAACTGACTGACTTAGGCCTGCAGGACGTCTATCTCGACGACAACGCCTACATCTACGCCACCCTGCCCGCCAATACCGACCGCAGCGACGTGCCCACCATCGGATTCATCGCCCACATGGACACCAGCCCCGACTGCTCGGGCAAGGACGTCCGCCCCACCATCATCCGCTCGTACGACGGCAGCGACATCCAGCTCGCAGGCGGACTGATCACCTCGCCGCAGAAGTTCCCCGAACTGCTCAACCACATCGGCGAGGACCTCATCGTCACCGACGGAACCACACTGCTCGGAGCCGACGACAAGGCAGGCATCGCCGAAATCGTCAGCGCCTGCGAATGGCTCATCCAGCACCCCGAAGTGCGTCACGGCAAGATACGCATTGCCTTCAATCCCGACGAAGAAATCGGCCTCGGCGCACACAAGTTCGATGTCGAACGCTTCGGATGCCAGTTTGCCTACACCATGGACGGCAGCGAAGTGGGCGAAATCGAGTACGAAAACTTCAACGCCGCCTCGGCACGCATCACCATCAACGGCTGTAGCGTACACCCAGGCTATGCCAAGAACAAGATGGTCAATGCCGGACGCATTGCTGCCGAACTCGTCGCACTCATGCCCGAAGCCGAGACACCCGAACACACCGAGGGCTACGAAGGTTTCTTCCACCTCACCGGCATCGAAGGCAACTGCGAGCGAGCCACCGTCTCCTACATCATCCGCGACCACGACCGCGACCGTTTCGCCCAGCGCAAGGCCTTCATCACACAAGTCGTAGCCACACTGACCGCCAAATACGGAGCCGATGTCGTCCAGCTACAACTCGCCGACCAGTACTACAACATGCGCGAGAAGGTCGAGCCCATGCCCTACATCATCGACATCGCCCGTCAGGCCATCGCCGAAGCCGGCATGCAGCCCCGTGTGCGAGCAATCCGTGGCGGCACCGACGGCGCACAGCTCTCCTTCCGTGGACTCCCCTGCCCCAACATCTTTGCCGGCGGACTCAACTTCCACGGCCCCCACGAGTTCTGCCCCGTACAGAGCCTCGAACGCGCCATGCAGACCATCATCAACATCTGCCGCATCAGCGAGCAGACACTCTGAACAACGACGTCATATTGTTCTTTATCAAGGATTGAAAGGATGAGAAGGATAACCCAACTAAATGAATCCATAAAATCCCTTCAATCCTTGATCAAAAAAACACAATACCCCGAATGGAAGCAAGACTCGACAAATTCCTCTGGGCGAGCCGTATCTTCAAGACCCGTACCATCGCAGCCGACGCCTGTAAGAACGGACGCGTGATGCAAGACGGTGTCAAGCTCAAGCCCTCGCGCATGGTCAAGGAAGGCGACATCATCCAGGTGCGCAAACCGCCCGTCACCTACTCCTTCCGCATCCTGCGCGCCATACAGAACCGCGTCGGTGCCAAGCTCGTGCCCGACATCCTCGAAAACGTCACGCCCCCCGAACAGTACGAACTGCTCGAAATGAGCCGCATCAGCGGTTTCGTCGGCCGTGCACGCGGCACCGGACGTCCCACCAAGAAGGAGCGGCGCGAACTCGACGACTTCACCCTCCCCGCCTTCTTCGGCGACTTCGATTTCGACGACGAGGATGATGAAGAGGAGGATGACGACGAAGACAGCGATCAATAACATGACGCTTATTGATGTGGCACGTAGGATTCGTGAGGCATAAAAGACAGCATTTTTATTTTTTTACTTATTGAAGGGTTCAACGTTTGTTGAATCCTTTTTTTGTTTTAATACTTGATAATGAGTCGATTAGCAAACCGCCAACAACACTGTTTTTTCACATTTCGCGTATAAGTGAAATCAGAGATAACGATATGTAGTATCAACAAACAGAAAATAATCTACTTTTGCACACAGCTCAACGGCACGAAGCTGCGTGCTTTTGTGGTGGCAAAGCAGGGACACCGTCAGCAAGGTAAACCTGAGACCACATTTTACCTGTAAATAAAAAAGACTTATGACAACAGGTAATTTCGAGAACAACAACGTCCGCCCCAACGACGGACAAGTGATGAACCCCACGCAAGTGGTCGAACAGATCGTCAGCGAGGCCGTCGCAGAGCCGACCGAGCAAGAGCAACGACGCGAACAACTGCGACAGCTGCTCCTACAGAACCGCATTCGGACCGACACCGAGGTGCCGCCCGAGCAGTATGCCATCGAGGTGGACGGACACGGCATCTTTGCCCTGCGCGACATCCACGCCGTCAAAGCCAAGGCAAAAGCCGGCAAGACCACTGCGCTGAAGGTGTGCATCGCAGCACTGCTGCGAGGGCAGATCTTCAGGCTCAAGTCGTTGCTCAGCACGCCGCGAATCCTCTACTTCGACACCGAGCAGAACCGCAGCGACACGAAACGCATCCTTCAGGATGTGGCTGCCATGACCAGCCTCGGTGCCGAGGTCATCGACAGCCAAGTGGCGCTCTATTCGTTGCGGCGATGCGAACGTGAAGACCTGGCCGAGATGCTCGAGGTGGCCATCGCCGACACTGAGCCGCAGGTCGTGCTGATCGACGGAATCGTCGAATTCGTCGCCTCGTTCAACGACGAGGCCGAATCGAAGGCCCTCATCCACAACCTCCTCGAACTCAGCAGCCGCGCCGACTGTGCCATCGTCTGCGTGCTCCACACCAACAAGGCCGAGGAGGACCACAACATGCGCGGCCACCTCGGCACGATGCTGGCGCAGAAGGCAGCCACCGTGCTCGAATGCAAGAAGGAAAAAGGCAGTGCAGTCATCACCGTTTCCTGCTCCGAAGCCCGTCACCACGAAATGCCCGAGTGGAGCATCGCCTTCACCGACGACGGACGGATTGTCGATGCCGACCAGCAGCGACAACTCCTGCTCGAGCAGCGCAAAGCCGAACAGCAGCAGCGTAGGCGGGAAGCAGCCGAACAGGAGAAGCAGCAGCGGCTCGACCACTGCCTGCGCGTCGTCAGCGAACATGGCGGTGCCATCAGCCGCAAAGAACTGACGGAACAACTCTGCCGTGTGCTCTGCCGCGAACGTTCCACCGTCTCGACCTACATCTCGCAGTGGTTGAAAGACCAGGTAATCGTCGATGTCAACGGCCTGATTCATGACGCCAACAACACCGATTTTCCTTTCTGACCGCGATGAGATTTCTGTCTGTTGTCGGAGCCGTCTATATATATAGCGGCTTCGACAACGAACGGGAATCGCCAACAAAATTCATTCACAATTAAAAAACTACACACATTATGGACTGTAAAGACTATCGTTTCTGTCTTGAAACACCCCGCATCACACGCCACCGACAGCAGAAGTTCACCTGCCCCCATTGCGGTCGCCCCAAGTGCTTCGTGCGCTACGTCGATACCCACAACCAGTGTCACTACCTCGCCGACGACGTCGGAAAGTGCGACCACCAAAACTCCTGCGGCTATCACCGCACACCGAAGCAATATTTCAGTGACACCCCCGAAGCACGCGAAGCAGCACGCCTGTCGCACGGCTCCTACACACCACCACCCATGCCGCCACTCCAGCCACTGGCATACGACCTCGTCGGCCGTTACCACTCGCCCCAAAGCGTCTTCTGGCAATGGCTCACCGGCGAGGCCGCACAGAGGCTCGGAATCTCGGCCGAACGCATCCGGAAGGTGTACGAAGCCTACCACATCGGCGCCACCCGCGAAGGCGACGTCGTCTTCTGGCAAATCGACGAGCAGAACCGCGTGCACTCCGGACACATCATGCAATACCTGACTACAGGCAAGCGTGATGGCCGCAACGACTGGGTGCACAACACGCTGAAGGAGCAGAAGCTGCTCCCAAGCAACTGGCAACTCTACCAGTGCCACTTCGGCCAGCACCTGCTCGCCCTGCGTCCCGACGCCCACGTCTGCCTGGTCGAGAGCGAGAAGACCGCCGTCGTCATGGCAGCGCTCTGTCCCGACTACCTGTGGCTCGCCACGGCTGGGTGCGGCGGAATGAGTACGGGTCGGCTCAGCTGTCTCCGAGGACGTCGCCTGACCGTATTCCCCGACGCAGGGTGCTACGACCGATGGTTCGACAAGTTGCAGCAGACCAGCGGAATCGACTACACCATCAGCAAGCATCTGGAGACTTATCCCCCGAACACCGACCTCGTCGATGTGCTACTTCCACCCCCTGAACAAAGCATCGATTTCCGCTCCAACAAAATTCAGAAAATTTCTTGAAAATAAACACGTTAAAGTTTGGTAGTTTCATCGAAATTTCGTAACTTTGTGACGTAGATGAAAGGGGAAGGCAGAGGCCTGACGACAGCAGTGCAGAGCGAGCACAGCGAGTGTGCACACCGAGTAGTACTGGCGGTGCACAGCCAGGACAACACGAGTGCACAACGGGCCCAACCGCAGTGCACACCCAGCACAGCCACCCCCGACGGACTTCCGCCTCCCCCTCCAGCTACACCGAGAGAACTAAAATGAAGAGTTACAACCTTTTTTTAATCCATTACTGATTATGGCAAAGATTCTTGTCAAGTCCAGACTCCAGCGTCTGGCCGCCCAGAAAAAGGACGCCTACGTCACCCGACCCGTCTATTACGCCCGCATCACGGGTGACGACCTGCTCGAACGCGCTGCCGACAACTCGAAGCTGCGCAAGTCCGAAATCTACCTCGCCGCCGAGGCCATCACCCGTGAGTTCCGCAACTTCCTGCAGAACGGTCACGCGGTCACGATTCCCGAGATCGGCACCTTCCGCTTCTCGTTCCGCGCCCATGCCTCGGACACGCTCGAGGGTGCCGGCACCGAGATGGTGTACCGCCGCCGCATCCTCTACCTCCCCTCCGTCAGCCTGCGCCGCGCCATCAAGGAGGTCGCCCTCGAGGACGTCACGGTCAAGCCCGAGGAAGAGGGGGATGAGAATAATGGGTAGCCTCCCCCCTGCCCCCGAAAGCCTCCCCCCGACCCCCTCCGAAGGAGGGGGAGAGGGGTCGTGCAAAAAATGACGCCCTGCAATCATCTTTCGCTACATGCGATTGAGTGTTGCAGGGCGATGTTTTAGCTTTCGGTTCAAGCGAAAGATGATTGCAGGGCGATGCTTTAGCTTTCGATTCAAGCGAAAGATAATTGCAGGGCGATGCTATACGTGCTCGGGTCTCCCCCTCCTTCGGAGGGGGTCTGGGGGAGGCTACAGATACATCTCCACGATGCGTTCGTAGAGTTCTTGCTGACCGGAAGTCTGACGGGGTTCGCCGACGGTTTTTCCGTACTCATACACCTGTTCGAACGTGAGGCGACCCTCTTCGAATTCCTTGCCGAGACCGGTGTCGAACGAACAGTAGCGGTCGGTGAGCATCTTGCGGTAGGGCGACTCCTCGAGCAGACGGGCAGCAGAGAGCAGGCCGCGAGCCATGGCGTCCATGCCGCTGATGTGGGCAACGACGATGTCCTCGAGGTCGGTGGAGTTGCGGCGCGTCTTGGCGTCGAAGTTCGTGCCACCCGTGCCCAGTCCGCCGTTGCGCAGGATTTGCATCCATGCCTGCGTGAGCTGGTAGGGGTCGATGGGGAACTGGTCGGTGTCCCATCCGTTCTGGTAGTCGCCGCGGTTGGCATCGATCGAGCCGAGCATACCGGCATCGACGGCGCAGGCCAGTTCGTGCTCGAAGGTGTGTTGGGCGAGCGTGGCGTGGTTCACCTCGATGTTGAGCTTGAAGTCCTTGTCGAGGCCGTGTGCACGCAGGAATCCGATGACGGTCTCGCTATCTACGTCGTACTGGTGTTTGGTCGGCTCCATGGGCTTGGGCTCGATGAGGAAGGTGCCGGTGAATCCGTGGCTGCGTCCGTAGTCGCGGGCCATGCGGAGCATGGTGGCCATGTGCTCCTTCTCGCGTCGCTGGTCGGTGTTGAGGAGCGACATATAGCCTTCGCGACCGCCCCAGAACACGTAGTTTTCGGCTCCGAGGGCGATGCCGGCGTCGATGGCGTTCTTGATCTGAACGATGGCACGGGCGACGACGTCGAAGTCGGGGTTGGTCGAGGCGCCGTTCATGTAGCGTTTGTTACCGAAGACATTGGCGGTGGACCAGAGCAGACGGATGCCTGTCTCGTCGATTTTCTCCTTGATGTAGGGGATGACGGACCAGAGGTTGCGCTCGTATTCCTCGACGCTATTGCCCTCGTCGATGAGGTCAACGTCGTGGAAGCAGAAGAAGGGGATGCCGAGCTTTTGCATGAACTCGAATCCGGCATCGACCTTGTTCTTGGCACGTTCGAGGGGCGTGCTGCCGGTGTTCCAGGGGAAGGTCTTGGTGCCTGGACCGAACTGGTCGGCACCTTCGGCGCAGAGGGTGTGCCACCAGGCCATGGCGAATCGGAGCCAGTCCTTCATCTTGCGGCCCATGACAACGCGTTCGGCGTCGTAGTAACGGAAGGCAAACGGATTGTGGGAATCGGTGCCTTCGAACTGGATTTTCTGGATTGAGGGAAAAAATTCTTGCTTCATAGTTTTTGAGTTTTTAAGTATTTGAGTTATTAAGTTATTTCGTGAAATCCGCGTCATTCGTGGTTTCGAGGATGGTTTTCCAGCGCTCGTAGGATTGCTCGTAGGCATCGTGCTTCGAGGCGTCGGGCTCGACGGTGAGGATGTGGCGGAGCATGGCGAAAGCTTCGTCGGCCGATGCATAAATGCCTGCTCCGATGCCTGCGCCACGGGCTGCGCCGACAGCGCCGTCGGTGTCGTAGAGCTGGATGGTGGCACCGGTGATGGTGGCCAACGCCTCGCGGAAGAGGGGGCTGAGCATCATGTTGGCATGGCCGGCATGGATGTTGCTGATCTCCATACCCATCGCCCGCATGATGTCGATGCCGTAGCGCAGCGAATAGGCAATGCCTTCCTGCGCCGCACGCAGCAGGTGAGCACGTGTGTGACGGTTGAAGTTCAGACCGTGGATGCTGCTGCCTACGTCGCGGTTCTGGAGAATGCGTTCGGCACCGTTGCCAAAGGGAATGACGCTCAGTCCGTCACAACCCACAGGTGCCTCGGCTGCCACACGGTTGACGTCGGCGTACGAGAGTTCGGGAGCCACCATGCGGCGCATCCATGCGTTCTGAATACCCGTACCGTTGATGCAGAGCAACACACCCAGACGCGTGTCGCCTCCGAGCGTGTGGTTGACGTGGGCAAAGGTGTTGACTCGGCTCTGCGGATCGTAGTTCACCGTGCCGAGCACACCATAGACGACGCCCGACGTGCCTGCCGTGGCAGCAATTTCGCCAGGATTCATCACATGGAGCGACAGGGCATTGTTCGGCTGGTCGCCTGCGCGATAGGAAACGGGCGTTCCGGCAGTAAGACCCAACTCCGCCGCCACCGTCGCACTGACGCGACACTGAACGGCGAACGTGGGCACGATGTCGGGAATCAGGCTGTCGGCAAAGCCGAAATGCGTCATCACGTCGCGGCTCACGCAGTTCGACTGAAAATCCCAGAAGATGCCTTCCGACAGTCCGCCGACCGTGGTGGCAATGTCTCCGCCGCTGAGCCGCATGGCGATGTAGTCGCCTGGCAACATTATCTTATATACGCGCGCGTAGGTGTCTGGCTCATGCTCTTTCACCCACGCCAGCTTGGCAGCAGTGAAGTTGCCTGGCGAATTGAGCAGACGGGCGAGGCAGCGTTCGTGTCCGATGGTGTCGAAGGCACGCTGCCCGTAAGCCACCGCACGTCCGTCGCACCAGATGATGGAGGGCCGGAGCGCATGGCCTTCGCTGTCGATGCACACCAGTCCGTGCATCTGATAGCTGATGCCGATGGCCTTGACGTCGGTCGCCACTGCCCCACTCTGCCGCATGACGCGCTGTGTGGCGGTCTTCAGATTCTGCCACCACATTTCCGGCTCTTGCTCTGCCCATCCTGCCTGATGCGCGATGATGGGTGCCTCGGTTTCGGGCCAGAAGCACGAGGCCACGCACTGCCCTGTCTCCACCTCGACGAGCGAAGCCTTGACGGACGATGTGCCGATGTCGTAACCTAACAAATACATTGCTTAAGTGATAAGTGAAAAGTGATAAGTGAATGACAGTGTTATTTGATTGCAAAAATAGGTGTTTTTCGGGTAATATGCAATAGAAAAAGGCCACAAATCTTGCGTTTGCAACATTTGTGACCTAAAAATCAACATTTGTGAGGATTATTCCTCGGCTGCTTCTTCGGCTTCGGCCTCTTCTTTCAGCTCGAAATCGGTCAGGCCTTCGCCCACGAGGATGTTGTACCAGCAGAGCACCTTGCGCATGTCGCTCACACGCACGCGGTCGGTGTCGTAGTTGGGCAGTGCCTTCTGGAAGAATGCGACGATGTCGTCCTGTCCTGCTTTCTTCCAATGGAGGTCAACGGCCTTGCCGTCGTATTCCTTCTGAATGTTCTGGAACACGGTGGCGAGGGGCACTTCGCGGTCGTCGTTAGTGTAGATGGAGATGTCGGACAGTGCCACGACACGGTCGGTGGCGTAGGCTGGCTGACGCTTCTTGCTGGCGTCGAGCGACTCGATAATCAGCATGTTCTTGCCTCGCGAAACGAACTTGTAGAGGCCTGGCTTGCCAGAGATGGCGAGAATGGTTTTCAGCATAGTGTGTTTATGAGTTTTTGAGTTTATGAGTTTTTAAGTTGTTAGACGGGATGGGCGACGTGGTGTTGTCGCTAAGGATGTTTCGTAGTTGCAAGTCGATGTCGTGCTGTCCGTCGTTCAGAAGGATGTAGTCGGAACGTCGGCAAAGGTCGAAGTCGTCCATCTGTCGCTCCATGCGCTGATGCACCGCCGCTTCGTCGCAGTGGTCGCGTTCCATGACGCGCTCGATGCGAACCGCCAAGGGAGCTGTCACACAGACGACACGGTCAAGCAGTTTGTCAAACTCTGCCTCGAACAGGATGGCAGACTCCACAAAGGCGTGGTCGGCATGCTGTGCCTGTGCCCAGCGCACGAAATCCCGACGAACGGCAGGGTGTACCAGTGCGTTGAGACGTGCGGCATGGTCGGCATCGCCAAACAGATAGCGCGCCACAACGGGTTTGTTGAGCTGCCCTCCGACGTAGGCATCTTCGCCCACAAGCCGCTTCACAGCCTCCACCAGACGGGTGTCGTCGGTCATCAGACGCCGTGCCTGCGTGTCGCAATCATAGACGGGAAAACCTATCGATGCAATTCTGCGGCAGACGTACGACTTCCCGCTGCCGATGCTTCCGGTGATTCCAAACAGCATGACTCTCTCTGCAGCAAGGTGTTAATCGGTCTTTTCGATGATGTACTCCACGCTCGACACCGACAGCTGTACGTTGGAGATGCCTTCGGGCTGCGAACGCATCTGGAGCTGACAACGCTTGTCGCCAGGCTTGATGCTGTTGTAATCGACCACGAGGGCAAAATCGTTCTCCGTGATGACGGAATAGAGCGAACTGCTGACGCGGAAGGTCACACCGACCGAACTGGGGAACGAACGCACGATGATGTTGTCGGGCGTGTTCTCGAACAGCACGGGCAGCTGAAGCTTCTTGGTGGTGAACAAATCGACACATATCGTTGCCATGACCGAGTCGGGCACGCACTTCACGCCACGTGGCGGTGCCAGTGCCAGGAGCACCTGCGTCGTGTCGGTCAGCTGACTGTACGACACGCGTTGGGTGCGGATGGTGGTGATGGTGTCGAACTGAGCGTCGGGGGCGTAGATATCGACGTAGAGCGGATTGATGTCGATGCCGCAGAGCACATGCTGATCCTCCACCTTCACCCGTCCGCCAAACTCGACCGGCACATACTTGTGCGCACCTGTCGAGTAGTAGATTTCGAGTATCGGAGGATTGATGGAGGTGTAGGTGAGCGACGAACCGAGCGAACGGTTGAGCAGACGCTTCCACATGGCATTGTCGATGACAATCTTGTCGCCGTCGTTCTGCAGCTGTCCGTAATCGACCGTCAGCTTGCGCTTCTCCGTCTTGGTGAGGTAGTCGATGATGGAGAACCCTCGACCCGCCACCGTCACGGTGATTTCGCGCGGAATTTCGCTCGTGATGATGACGTTCTTCGGCACTCCGGTCAGCTCCAGCTCATAGTGGATGTTGGCCGTGGTGTTTTCCTTGAAAGTCTGTAGGAACCAAAACACCACAGCCACGAAGAGGAAGACGAGAAACACCAGAAATTCGCGGTTGATTCTCATGCTCCGGAAGAAACTAATCAGACGGTCTTTCAATGTGCTCTACGTGTGTGCGCTTAGCGCTGTTGCATCATCTGGTTGGGGTCGGCAAACACGAAGTTGCGATCGACCTGAATGTCCACGCCTTTCGACACCTCGATGGTGAGGTAAGGTTCGCCCTCGTTCAGGTTCTTCACCGTGCCGTACAGTCCGCCATTGGTCACGACGCGCGTACCGACGGCGAGTTTGTTGCGGAACTCCTGTATTTCCTTCTGACGCTTCTTCTGCGGCTTGATCATGAAGAAATACATGATGACGAACATCAGGACCAGCATGATGAGCATGGGCATCATGCCGCCTCCACCGGCACCAGTCTGTGCGCCAGCGTCTTGCAAAAGCATAAATGTATTCATAGGATAATGAAAATGATGATGTGTTGTTATTCTTTGAGTAATTTACCTTCTTCTTTCAGAATGCGGGTCACGGTGTCGAGGATTCCGTTGACGTAGCCATAGCTTTTGGGCGTGCTATAGACCTTGGCTATCTCGACATATTCGTTGATGCTGACCGAGATGGGAATCTGCGGAAAGCTGAGAATCTCGGCGATGGCCACTTGCATGATGATGACATCCATGAACGCCAGACGTTCGAACTCCCAGTTCTGGACATATTGCCCGATGAGGCTGCGGTAGTATTCATCGTTCAGAATCGACCGACGCAACAGGCGCACGGCAAAGTCACGGTCTTCATCGTCCTTGAATTCGGGCAGCAACTCCTGCTTCGGCGTGCTGTTGGCAGCAAAACGCTTGATGGTCTTGATGACGAAAGTGTCGATGATTTCACGGTCGTCGTTCCAGTAGAGGCTGCGCTCTTCGAGGATGGCGTCGATGCGCTCGTCCTTCATCACGATATTCTTGTAAATCAGTCGCCAGAGCTCGCGGTCGGCTTCGTAGTCCACCGCCGGAGCCTCCATATATTCCTTATAATAGTCCGACTGGCAGATTTCGTCGAAGAGCGACTTCACGTATGCCGACTCGTCGGCCCAAATCATCTCATGGTGCTCGCGAAACTCGTTCAGCTGACGGTTGTCGTTCAGTTGACGCGCCAAGCTGTTCTCCACAAAGCGTCGGCTCACCGTTTCATCCTTGTGGGCTACACGGTTCAGTTCTTCCTGCCGGTCAGCACTATCCTCCGCATAGCGCGTCAGCGCCACAATCAGCAGGAGCAACTGATGATACAGCTCGTAAGCTTTCGAAAGACTTTTCAGCAGTTCCTTCTCCGCCGAATCCAGGTTGCGTTCGCCATTCTGATAGTAGGCATACATCAGCTGCACCACTTTCTGGCGGATAATCGTTCTGTTAATCATATCTTAAAGAGCACTTTTCTGTGAAACGCCTGCAAAGTTACAATAAAAAGTTAAAAGTTAAAAGTTAAAAGTTAAAAATTGTCGGATATTTTGCGTAACTTTGCACGTCGAAATCGACTTTTCAACAAAACAACAATACTGATATGGCAAAAGAACTGAAAGAACTGACCAAACGCAGCGTCAACTACTCGGAGTGGTACAACCAGCTGGTGGTGAAGGCCGACCTGGCAGAACAGGCCGACGTGCGCGGATGTATGGTCATCAAGCCCTATGGCTATGCAATCTGGGAAAAGATGCAACGCATCCTCGACGACATGTTCAAGGCAACCGGCGTACAGAACGCCTACTTCCCACTGCTCATCCCGAAATCGTTCCTCAGCCGCGAGGCAGAACACGTGGAAGGTTTCGCCAAGGAATGTGCCGTCGTCACACACTATCGTCTGAAGACCAACGACACACACGACGGCGTGGTGGTCGATCCCGCTGCCAAACTGGAGGAAGAACTCATCATCCGTCCGACATCGGAAACGATTATCTGGAACACATACAAGAACTGGATTAAGAGCTATCGCGACCTGCCCATCCTGTGCAACCAGTGGTGCAACGTCATGCGCTGGGAGATGCGTACACGCCTCTTCCTCCGCACCAGCGAATTCCTCTGGCAGGAAGGCCACACAGCCCACGCCACGAAGGAAGAAGC
This sequence comes from uncultured Prevotellaceae bacterium, assembly GCA_900319385.1. Taxonomy (GTDB): domain Bacteria; phylum Bacteroidota; class Bacteroidia; order Bacteroidales; family Bacteroidaceae; genus UBA3839. The sequence continues at coordinate 39,892 of ONOG01000020.1, forward strand.
CGAGGAGCGTGCCAAGATGATGCTCCGCGTGTATGCCGAATTTGCCGAGAAATACATGGCCGTGCCCGTCATCCAGGGCGTGAAGAGCGAGACGGAACGCTTTGCCGGCGCCCTCGACACCTACACCATCGAAGCGATGATGCAGGACGGAAAGGCACTGCAGAGCGGCACCAGCCACTTCCTCGGACAGAACTTCGGACGTGCCTTCGACGTACAATTCCTCAACAAGGACAACAAACCCGAATACGCATGGGCAACGTCGTGGGGCGTCAGCACACGTCTGATGGGTGCCCTCATCATGACACACTCCGACGACAACGGACTCGTACTGCCTCCGCTGCTCGCACCCATTCAGGTGGTCATCGTACCTATCTATAAGAGTGAGGAACAGCTGCGCGACATCGACGAACACGTGAAGCCGATTCAGGAGAAACTGCGTCAGATGGGCATCAGCGTGAAGTATGACAATGCCGACAACAAACGCCCTGGCTTCAAGTTCGCCGACTACGAGCTGAAGGGTGTGCCCGTTCGTCTTGTCTTCGGAGCACGCGACCTGGAGAACGGCACCGTCGAGGTGATGCGCCGCGACACACTCGAGAAGGAAACCGTCAGCCTCGAAGGCATCGAAGACTACGTCAAGAACCTGCTCGACGACATCCAGCAGAACATCTACCAGAAAGCCGTTGCCTTCCGCGATGCACACATCTACGAGTGCGAAGACTACGAAGAATTTAAGCAGCGTGTAAA
>ONOG01000020.1:40674-156972 GCA_900319385.1 uncultured Prevotellaceae bacterium
TTCGGCGTAGAGCAGACAGCTGGCACCGACATGGTGAGCGGAAAGCCTGCCAAGTGCAGAGTCATCATCGCACGTGCCTATTAAACCGACACTCTGCCCTTCCCTCTCAGCAAGGAAGGGCTTTTATTATCCCATCCACATGAAAACGATTTACCTTGCCGGCGGCTGCTTCTGGGGCTTGGAACATTATTTCAAGCAGGTCGTCGGAGTGGTTGCCACAGAAACCGGCTTTGCCAACGGCCATACGCAGAACCCGACGTATGAGGAGGTTTATACCGACACAACGGGCTTTGCCGAGACGGTGAAAGTGACCTACGACGAGACGAAGGCCCCGCTGAAGTTTCTGCTCAACTTGTTCTTTCGTGCCATCGACCCACTCTCGCTCAATCAGCAGGGTGAGGACCGCGGCACACGCTATCGCACAGGCGTTTACTACACCGACGCCGAAGATTTGCCCGTCATCCAAAGCGTGTTTGACCAACAGCAGGCACAACTCGAACGCCCCATGGTGGTCGAACTGGAACCGCTGCACAACTTCTACGCTGCCAGCGAATACCACCAGGACTATCTCGACAAACATGCCGACGGCTACTGCCACCTGCCGCTCGAACTCTTCCGGATGGCAAAAGCAGCACGCCCCGACAACGACTGACCGTCCTCTCTATCCCGCTCACGCAAAAGGCTTCACCCGTTGTGGATGAAGCCTTTCTTTGTGCTGTACGCCCTCAGGGGCTCGAACCCTGGACCCATTGATTAAGAGTCAATTGCTCTACCAACTGAGCTAAGGACGCATGTCATCGTTATGATTACGCTGCAAAGGTACGACAAATAATTGAGAATTGAAAATTAAAAATTAACAATTAATAATTAATAATTAAAAAAATTGGGGGAGCGAAGCGTACGATTAGCCGTTTTTGGAAATACGCTTTAGCGATTCCTCGTCCATCAACTTGATTTTTCGTCCGTCGATGGCAATGAGTTTTTCCGAAGCAAAGGCCGACAAAGTGCGTATGGCATTCGACGTCGTCATGTTCGACAGGCTGGCCAGGTCTTCGCGCGAAAGATAGATGCTGAGCGTCGCGCCGTCCTCTTCCAGTCCATAGCTGTCGCGAAGGAAGAGCAGCGATTCGGCCAAGCGTCCACGGATGTGCTTCTGTGTCAGCGATACGGTGCGCTGGTCCGACACGCCAAGATCGACCGCCAGCTGACGCACGAAATAGAGTGCCAGTTGGATATTCTCCGACATCCAGCGCTGAATTGCACGCATCGGAATGCGGCAAATCGTCGATGCTTCGAAGGCAGCGGCAGCCGTCACGTAGTTCTGATTGGCAAAGTAGGCACGATAGCCGAAATGCTCCGATGCCTTCAGCACGCGGACGATCTGCGAACGTCCACCCACACCTTCCTTATAGATTTTCACCTTGCCGCGCAAGAGGCAGAGCATGAATTCAGGCACATCTCCCTCTTCGTAAATCGGCTGATTCTTCTTGAACCGGACGACGGAGATGACCTTCTTCAGCTCGGCAAGCTGTGGCTCGGTCAGCAGTTGTGATATGTCAAGGTGCTCGACGACATCTTGCACCGTGAGTGTCTCTTTCTTTACCATGACGTGCGTCTGTGATACCTTTCCGTTAATTGGCGTGCAAAGTTAAGCGAAAAAGCAGAATTAGCCAAGCAAATACATCAAAAAAGTCTGCTATACAACATATTTTGGCGATTTTCCCCTAAAAACGCACAAAAAGAAAAGACATTTTCAGCGTTTTTTTTGTTTGATATTTTGAATTTGCGTAATTTTGGGGATGAAAACAACAGTTAACCATGAATAATACTAAAACTATGAGCTATTTACGGTACGACAAAACCCTGATGACGAATTTGCAGGAGTCTTTGCCCAAGGAGATTCTTCGCACAAATCGCTCAGGTGCGTATTCTTGCTCGTCGATTGTCGACTGCAATACGCGTAAATATCACGGTTTGTTGGTAGTTCCTGTACCCGAGCTGGACGACGAAAACCACGTCCTGCTGTCATCGCTCGACGAGACGGTCATCCAGCACGGAGCAGAGTTCAACCTTGGTCTCCACCGCTATCAAGGCGGTGTGTATTCGCCCAACGGACACAAGTACATCCGCGAGTGCGAATGGGACAAGGTGCCGACAACCATCTATCGCGTCGGTGGCGTGATATTGAAGAAGGAGAAAGTGTTCCAGCATTTCCACAACCGCGTGCTGATTCGCTACACCTTGCTCGAGGCACATTCCGTCACGACGCTGCGCCTGCGTCCCTTCCTCGCATTCCGCCGAGCCGACAGCCTCACACACGAGAACGGCATGGCTCGTCGCGACTATCAGGAGTGCGACGGCGGCATCAAGACACGCATGTACGACGGCTACCCCGACCTGTTCATGCAAGTGAGCAAGAAGGCAGACTGGGTGTTCAAGCCCTCGTGGTACAAAGGCATCGAATATCAGCGCGAGCTGGAACTCGGTTACGACTACCTCGAAGACCTCTACGTGCCTGGCTACTTCGAATTTAACATCAAGAAAGGCGAGAGCATCGTCTTCGCAGCCGGTGTGGAAGAACTGAAGATGCGCACGGCAAAGAAGCTCTTCGACGACGAGGTCGAAGTGCACAAGTCGCGCGACAGCTTCCAGCAATGCCTGATCAACGCTGCCCACCAGTTCCATTACGAGAAGGAGGGCGAGCACTACATCATCGCTGGCTATCCTTGGTTCAAAACACGCGCGCGCGATACCTTTATATCTCTCCCTGGCCTCACCCTCTCGTGCGACGAAGTTCAATACTACGAAGAGGCAATGGCTACAGCCGAGAAAGCCATCAACGATTTCATTGCCGGCCGTCCCATTTCCGTCAAGATTTACGAGATGGAACACCCCGACGTGCTGCTCTGGGCCGTATGGTGCATCCAGCAGTACGCCAAGTTTGTCTCCACGCCGAAGGCAGCCGAGAAATACGGCCACCTGGTCGATAAGATTGTCGATTTCATCAAGCAGGGCAAACACCCCAACCTCTTCCTCCATGACAACGGACTCCTCTACACGAACGGACGCGACGAGGCTGTCACGTGGATGAACTCCTGCATAGGCGGACACCCCGTCGTTCCACGTTCGGGCTACATCGTCGAAATCAACGCCCTGTGGTACGACGCGCTCATGTTCAACGCCGAGCTGCTTGACCTTCAGAAACGCATGAACGAAGCCGGCGAATACACCTCTCTCGCAGAGAAGGCCGGTGCATCGTTCAAGCAGACCTTCCTCAACGAACACGGCTACCTGCTCGACTACATCGACGGCAACTACATTTCGTGGAGCGTACGTCCCAACATGCTCATTGCCGCATCGCTCCACTACACCCCGCTCACCAAACCGGAGAAGAAGCGCATCTTCGACATCTGCACCAAGGAACTGCTCACACGTAAGGGCATCCGCAGCCTCTCGCCCAAGAGCGGCGGCTACAACCCCATCTACGAAGGTGGCGAGATGCAACGCGACGCCGCCTACCATCAAGGCACCGTATGGCCCTGGCTCGCCGGTTTCTACCTCGAGACCTGCATGCGCATCTACGGCCAGTCGTCGTTCTCGTTCATGGACCGCATCTTCGTCGGACTGGAAGAAGAGATGAACTTCCACGCCATCGGCACGCTGCCCGAACTCTTCGACGGCAACCCGCCCTTCCACGGACGCGGCGCCCTCTCGTTCGCCATGAACGTCGCCGAAGTCCTGCGCATCTACACATTGATGAATCGTATGTTTAACTTATAATAGGAGGTAGAAGTCAATATGAAAGTTCTCATGTTCGGGTGGGAGTTCCCCCCCAAAATCTACGGAGGTCTTGCTGTTGCCTCCTATGGCATTACCAAAGGTCTGAGCCTACAGCCCGACGTCGAAACCACCTTCTGTCTGCCCAAACCCTGCGGCGAGGAGGAAAAGTTTCTGCGCATCATCGGCATGAACCAGGTGCCCATTGTCTATCGCGACCACGACTGGAACTACGTCCGCTCGCGCATTCCCGACTACATGACGCCTGAGGATTACTACCGTTTCCGCGACCACATCTACGCCGACTTCTCCTACATGAACACCAACGACATGGGTTGCATGGAGTTTGCCGGCGGATATCCTGGCAATCTGCACGACGAAATCAACAACTTCAGCATCATCGCAGGCGTCGTCGCACGTAGCGAAGAGTTCGACATCATCCACGCACACGACTGGCTCACCTACCCTGCCGGTGTCCACGCCAAGCTCGTCAGTGGCAAACCCCTCTGCATCCATGTGCACGCCACCGACTTCGACCGTTCGCGCGGAAAGGTCAATCCCACCGTCTATTCCATCGAGAAGAACGGCATGGACCACGCCGACTGCATCATGTGCGTATCCGAACTCACCCGTCGCACCGTCATCAACGAGTACCACCAAGACCCTGCGAAGGTCTTCGCCATGCACAACGCCGTCTATCCCCTGTCGCAGGAACTGCAAGACCTGCCACGCCCCGACCACTCGAAAGAGAAAGTCGTGACGTTCCTCGGACGCATAACCATGCAAAAGGGACCGGAATACTTCGTCGAAGCCGCCTCGCTCGTCTTGCAACGCACGCGCAACATCCGTTTCTGCATGGCAGGCTCAGGCGACATGCTCGACGCCATGATCAACCTCGTTGCCGAGCGCGGCATTGCCGACCGCTTCCACTTCCCTGGCTTCATGCGCGGCAAGCAGGTATATGAGTGCTACAAGGACAGCGACGTGTTCGTCATGCCTTCAGTGTCCGAGCCTTTCGGCATCGCACCGCTCGAAGCCATGCAATGCGGCACGCCCAGCATCATCTCGAAGCAGTCGGGATGTGGCGAAATCCTCACCAACGTCATCAAGACCGACTACTGGGACATCCACGCCATGGCCGACGCCATCTATGCCATCTGCACCTACCCCAGCCTCTTCAAGTACCTACAGGAAGAAGGTCTGCGCGAAGTGAACGAAATCACATGGGAAAAGGTCGCCCAGCGCATACGCCGCCTCTACGACCAAACCATCGAGCGTTTCTATAAATAACCCCATAACCCCCATAAAACAACAATGAAAACAATATGCCTTTACTTTGAGATGCACCAAATCATCCATCTCAAGCGCTACCGTTTCTTCGACATCGGACGCGACCATTACTATTATGATGATTACGAAAATGAGCGTTCTATCACCGAAATAGCCGAACGCAGCTACGTGCCTGCACTCCAAACACTTATCGCCATGGCACGCGAGAACGACAAATACTTCAAAGTAGCCATTTCGCTCTCCGGCGTCGGACTCGAACAGCTGGAGCTCCACGCACCCCAGGTGATCGACCTGCTGCAAGAACTCAACGCCACCGGCTGCGTCGAGTTCCTGTGCGAACCCTACAGCCACGGCCTCGCAGCACTGGCCAACGAAGATAGTTTCCGCGAAGAGTCCCTGCGTATGCGCGACAAAATCAAGGAACTCTTCGGCAAGGCACCCAAAGTGTTCCGCAACTCTTCGCTCATCTACAGCGACGAGATCGGTGCGCAGGTAGCCGCCATGGGCTTCAAAGGCATGCTCACCGAAGGTGCCAAGCACATCCTCGGCTGGAAGTCGCCGCACTTCATCTACCACTGCTCGCTCAATCCCAACCTCAAGCTCCTGCTGCGCGACTACAAGCTCTCGGACGACATCTCCCTGCGCTTCAGCGACTCCTCGTGGAGCGAATATCCCCTCTATGCCGACACCTACATGGACTGGATTGCGCAGATGCCCGAAGAGGAACAAGTCATCAACATCTTCATGGAGCTCTCCGCCCTCGGCATCTTCCAGCCCCTGTCCAGCAACATCCTCGAGTTCCTCCACGCCCTGCCACAGTGCGCCCGCGAACGTGGAATCACCTTCTCCACCCCCACCGAGCTCTGCACCAAGGGCAAGTCGGTAGCACCCCTCGAAGTGCCCTACAACATCAGTTGGGTCGATGAGGAACGCGACACCTCCTGCTGGCTCGGCAACGCCATGCAGCGCGAAGCCTTCAACAAGCTCTACAGCGTGGCCGACCGCGTGCGCATCTGCAACGACCGCCGCATCAAGCAAGACTGGGACTACCTGCAGGCTTCGAACAACTTCCGCTTCATGACCACCAAGCCCGCCTCCGTAGGGCTCAACCGTGGCATCTACGACAACCCCTACGACGCCTTCACCAACTACATGAACATACTCGGCGACTTCATCAACCGCGTCAACACCCTCTATCCTGCCGACATCGACAACGAGGAACTCAACTCGCTCCTCACCACCATCAAGAACCAGGGTGAGGAAATCGAGCAGAAGGACAAGGAAATCGAACGCCTGCAGAAGCAGCTCGAAAAGTACACAGGTGCAGAGCCTGCTCCCAAGAAGGCCGCCCCTGCTGCCAAGAAAGCACCGGCTCCCAAGAAGGCAGCAGCCCCCAAAGCCGCCCCTGCTCCTAAGAAAGCTGCCCCTGCTCCCAAAGCCGAGCCCGCCAAGAAGGCAGAACCCAAGAAGACAGCGACGAAGAAGAAGTAATACTAATTGACACCTATCTGTTCTTTGTCCGGTCCCCGACAGCACCCGTGTGATGTCGGGGACTCCTTTTTTCCCCACAAGACAACCAAGACAACACATGACAACCAAGGACAACGACCATATAGTCACACACAGTACGCAATCGTTGTCCCATGTTGTCCAATGTTGTCGAAAGTTGTCTTCAAAACACATGTGTTTCAAAACCAGTGCACACGCAGTTTTCCGGCAGTGCACACAAGATACTGGTGAGACGGCGCACAAAAATCCTTCAGAGTGCACACAAAATTTCTTCAGACGGCACACAAAAATCCGCCAAAGTGCACACGGCCGAAAACATAACCGCAGCACATACAACTGTCCGCCTCCGATTGCATATTTCAGACAACGAAGCAGAAAAAACTTACAGCGCCGATACAGCGTTTTTCAAAAAAAACAGATTTCACTGAAAATTATTCAAAAATATTTTGTCGTACAACAAAAAATAACGATATTTGTGCCGTATAATTGCATACACTAACTAATTCACTCAATTTTATTAACTTTCTAAAAACTCAATGTCTTATGAGAAAGATGTACTCATTTGCAGTGCTGCTGGCCATGATGCTGGTGAGCACAACGGCGAAGGCACAGTTTACGGGCAGTACCGACCAGGGTTACTATGATGGTACCACCCAGATCACCTTCGACCTTGCACCCGTAGCAGAGGCATTCGGTGTCAGCTCTGAAACGCTGATTGCCGACCTCGAGACCTTCCAGGCAGCTACGAAGGCTGCCAATGCCACCGAAGCCGATGCCCTCGGCATGAAGGTGCAGCTCATCGTCAACGGAGGCGAAACCGTCTATCCGACCGATGAAATCGGCTACACAGCTGGTTACAACGGCACCTACTGGATGACCAAGGAAGGTGCTGCCGTCGCCTGGAACACCGAAGGCTACGCATGGTATGCCGAGTGGTTTGTTGACCAGGAGAACGTTCTCTTCGGCTTCAACATCGGTAAGAATGCAGACGCATGGGCCGAAGGCGGCAGCGCTACAGCCAACCTCGCATGGACCTACAACGAGAAGACCGTCACTTTCGAACTCACCCTCAACGTCGAGGCTAAGCCCGCTGTTGACGAGGTTGAGACCGAATTTGAAAAACTGACCATCGTCGAGGGCGTTTCCGTTGATGTCACACGCAAGTTAACGGCTGCGGCTGAGGTCGTCACCATTCCCGTTCCCACACTGCTTGCATCGCTTGGCTACGAGAGTGCTGAAGATCTCTCATCGCTGAACGACGTGCTGTATGCTCGTGAATATGTCGATGACTACAATTCTGAATCAGACATTCACAACTATTCTTATTCAGGAAAAATCACCAACGAATCTACGGCATACGCTCCTGGCTTCTGGTTCGGTCCTACCTACACATGGGATGAAGCAACAGAAGACAACATCGAAAACCGCTCTGACCTTGTAAGATGTACTTGGGGTAACAATCACATCTTCTATGCTCAGAGCTTTGCTTTTGCACAGAATGAAACAGAAGGCGACGTTATTACCTTCGACCTCGGTCATGAAAAGGATGCATGTAAGGAAGGTGAAACATATCATGCGACTGTTTACCTCGTTCATGGCAATGTAGCTTTCCCCATCACTATCAACTTGACGATTGAGGTGACCGACCACGCCGGCGAGCCCAACCTCGCTGAATATGAAAAGGCCTACGAGATTGATATCAAGGTTGAGAAGACTCTGACTAATGCTCACACAAGTTACCGCAATCAGCTCACTGACATTGATGGTATTCTTTCCGCTCTCGGTGCAGAAGAGGGTACAGACCTGCAGTTGTGGGTACGCACTATGGCTGGTGGCGATGAATTGACAAACCTGAATGAACGTACTGGCACACCTGACGGATCGACATGGCTTGAAGGCTCTATGTGGGTAAATGAAGAAGGTGTTAAGACAGCTTGGGGAAGCAATGCTGCCGTTCTGGTCAGCTACTACCAGATGTCTGATGGTACCTATAATATCGAAACGATGGAAATGCCTGGCGGCAAACTTCCTGCTGAAGGCCAAATCACTTTCCCCATCTTCCTCTGCAACTCAGCAACCGGCAAGTATTGTCAGGTAAACATCACTTGGGACACTACCGACAAGCACGCCGACGAGAAGAAGACCATGGACCAGTGGGAACGCGTTGCATTCTTCAATGTAAATGCACAAATCCTCACCGGTGCAGCTATGACCAACACCTACGACCTGCCTTGGCAGGAAATCCTCGAAGCCGTTGGCGTTACCTCGGGCGACGACGTAGTTCTCTATGGCCAAATCACGACTGACGATCCGGCACAAGCATACGTTGATGGCGAAACGCTCACATTTACCAAGCAGTACACTTGCACGCCACATCCTGGCTTCTGGATGGACGCCGAAGGTAAATATCCAGCAAACTGGGCTGCAACAGACGCTTATGGCTGGACACTCAGCTATGCTACCGGTCAGATTCAGTGGTACAGCTACTCTGCTACCGCTCGCACCGCTGGCGACAGCTACAGCAGCGTATTCTACCTCGTTGACGAATACTCCGGCAAGTATGTTCAGCTGAACTTCAACCTCCGCTTTGTCGATGAAATCGTTGAAACAGAAGTGGTCGGTGAAAAGACGGTCTTCCTGACATGGGAAAGCTTAGACAAGAACGACGGCTTGAACTACAACTACGACGTTGACATCAACGACATGGTTGACGCTCTGCTCGAAGGCGATGCCGCTCTGCTCGTATCTTGCAAGTGGTTGGTTTACAAGAACGGTGACTACGCCGACACTCGCGACATCTATCCCGAATTCAACTACTTCGACACCGACGGTAAGTATCTCGGTAACGAAGAGGACAACCCTGCTTTGTACGACACAGCCTCCTTCTCTGTAGGTTACAACACCGACGAAGAGGCATTCTCCGTTTCGTCACTCGGTAAGGAAGAATGGGACGGCGAAGCTAAGTTGGTTGAACTCGCAGTCGAGTACGAAGGCAAGCGCTACCTCCTCCACGTCTATGCCGGCACCGCTGAGCAGATTGCCGAAATCGAAACTGGCATCGACAGCATCGCAGCCGACAAGAACGCCAAGAAGCAGGTATTCGACCTCGCCGGACGTCGCGTCAGCGCTCCTGCCAAGGGCCTGTACATCGTGAACGGCAAAAAGGTACTGGTGAAGTAATCACTAATCCTAACCCATGAAAAATCCCCGCGCCATCTCGGTGCGGGGATTTTTTGTTGAAGACAACTCAGACAAGAATGGACAACTTGGGACAATTAGGATTCATTTGACAGATCCAAAATTATATGCCACGTTGTACTTTGTTGTACTTTGTTGAAGACAACTCAGACAAGAATGGACAACTTGGGACAATTAGGATTCATTTGACAGATCCAAAGTTATATGGCCACGTTGTCCATTGTTGTACTTTGTTGAAGACAACTCAGACAAGAATGGACAACTTGGGACAATAAGGATTCATTTGAATTATATATTGATGTCCGGTAACATAATAGTCCCGAAGGGACGACAGACCACAGGCAGGGGTGAAGCAAAGCGCAACCCCTGCTACCGTACATGACAGAAGTGAAGCCCCGAAGGGGCGACAGGTAAGATGAATAGCTTTATATTCAAAGTGTTTATTTTTTTTCTGTCGCCCCGTCGGGGCTTTATTTCCTACTTAACACTAAGCAGGGGTTACGCTACGCTTCACCCCTGCCTGTAGTCTGTCGTCCCTTCGGGACTGATTTTTTACCTGACACCAATAAAATTATTATCTGTGTATTTCCGTGATATCTGTGTGCTAAATAGACCTCAGCTTTCTGCCACCATCACCCACACGCCCAGCGCGATGAAGAGCAAGGCGGTGAAGAAGTTCACCCAACGTTGCACACGGCTCATCAACTGCTCGTAGTTCTGAAGGGTTGTCCGTGCAAAGCGCATCAGCCACACCAGCACCACCAACGGCAGGATGGCACCCACGCCATAGAGCACAGGCACCAGCAGCGGATAGGCCGACGCCACACCTACGGGCAACATCATCCCGAAGAAAAACACTGCGCTCTCGGGACAAAACAGGAAGGCGAGCAACATACCCAGCAGGAAGGCTCCCCAGTGGAGGTCGCGCCGGATGATGGCAGGCGAATTGTGGCACGAGTCGTGATGATGCTCGTGGCGGAACGAACGGATGAGAAAGAAGATGCCGACAGCGATGAGCAGATAGGGCAACACGGTTTCCAACAGCTCTGTCCAAGCCATCATCTGCGTCTGCCATCGAGCCGTCATGCCCCACCCCATCCGCAGCACGCCGATGCACAGCCAGCCCAGCAGCAGGAACGTGGCGAAACGACCGGCCAGATAGGTCAGCGCTGCGCGTTGAGGGTTATGGGCTGGGGATTTCGCACCGAGCGAGGTCAGCGCCGAGATGTTGATGGCGAGCTGACAGGGATTGAGTGCGGAGAACAAGCCCAGCAAAAAAGCTGTCAGCAGGGGAACACCTGCCGACAGCTGAAGATAGGATTGGAATGTGTCAGCCATCGTTTTGTCAAGAACAGAACATCAGAATAAGGATTTGCGCCGTGATGATGCGCAGGAACATCGACAGTGGATAGACCGTCGAATAGCCGACGGAGGGGATGTCATTGTTCGCCGTGGCGGTGGAGTAAGCCAATGCGGGCGGGTCGGTCGTGGCACCTGCCAGCAGTCCCATGATCAGGAAATAGTTCTGCTTGTAGTAGATGCGGGTGAAAATGCCGACGATGATCAGCGGAATGACCGTGATGAGGAATCCGTAGAGCACGTACAGCAGGCCACCGTTCATGACGGTTTCGAGGAAGTTGCCGCCCGCCTTGATGCCCACGCTCGCCAAGAAGAGCACGAGGCCGATGTCGCGAATCATCATCGACGCCGAGTTGGTGGTGTAGGCCACGAGCTTCAGCTTGAAGCCGAAACGTCCGACGAGAATGGCAATGATGAGCGGGCCGCCAGCCAGACCCAGCTTCACGGGCATCGACATGCCGACGTTGAACTCCATGCTTCCGAAGATGATGCCGACCAAGATTCCGAAGAAGATGGTGACGAGGTTCGGACGGTCCAGTCGGTTGGCGTTGTTGCCAATCTTGTTCTCAAAACGCTCGACAGCATCCTGCGGACCTACCACCATCAGACGGTCGCCCACCTGGAGCGTGACGCCAGGAGATGCGAAGAGCTCGAAGCCGGAACGGTAGAGGCGCGTGACGTTCACGCCGAACATGCTGGAGGGATGGAGCGAGCCGAGCGTCTTGCCGTTGATCTTGTCCTTGGTGACGAGCATCTTCTTCGATACCATCGGCATGTCCTGCTTGTCCCACTCAATCTCGACCTGACGTCCGATGAAGGCGGTGATAGCCTCTTGGTCGTCTTCGGCACACACCACGAACATGATGTCGCCCATAGCAAGCACCGTCTCCTTGTTGGGAAGGATGACGTGGCCCTGGTGCAACAAACGTGAGCAGACGAAATCGCGGCCCAGGTAGTTGCGCACTTGCAGAATGGTCTTTCCGTCCATCGATGGGTTGCCGACTTCCAGGTGCATGAGGTGGGGCTTCATGGCAGCCGCATTGCCGTTGTGGGCATTGAAGTTGTCTTCTTCGGCTTTGAAATTCACCTTGAAGAGATAGCGGATCAGGATGATGCTGCCGATGATGCCTACCACGCCGAGGGGATAGGCGCAGGCATATCCGTTGGCAATCACAGGCAACGTTCCTCCGAACTGCGCTGCACCAACCTGGTCGAGCGCCGCATTGGCTGCACCGAGACCTGGCGTGTTGGTGACAGCTCCGCAGAGCACACCGACCATCATCGGCAGGTTCTGCGGGTCGCTGGTGTCCATGCACGTGTAGTAGAGCGTGAGCATGACAGCGATGTTGAGCAGGATGATGGCTGCGGCAGCGATGTTCAGCTTCACGCCGTTGCCGCGCAGCGATGTGAAGAAGGAGGGACCGACCTGCAGACCGATGCTATAGACAAAGAGAATCAGTCCGAAGTCCTGAATGAAGTTGAGAACGTTGAGGGGTTCGGTCGTAAATCCGTAGTTGTGAACTCCCTGCTGCAAGAAATGACCGACGAAAATGCCTACGAACAAGACAAAGGTCACACCCAGCGACACGCCGCCGATTTTGATTTTACCGAGCAGCACGCCCAGCGAGATGACAAAACTGTAGAGCAGTACGATGTGCGCCACCGACGTGCCGTCAGTAATGAGGTTCGATAACCATTCCATGGGGAGAAAAAGGATTTACGGTGTTGCTATCAGTCGATGGGAACTTGGCGGCTGAACGCCTCGTTGAAGGAGATGATGGTTTCGGAGCGCGAAAGTCCCAGCGGCTGCATCTTGTCGTGAATCAACGTCAGCAGGTCGTGGTTGTTGCGGGCATAAATCTTTACAAACAGGTCGTAGGCACCCGTTGTGTAGTGGCACTCGACCACCTGCGGAATCTTTTTCAGTTCCTCCACCACATTGTCGAACGACGTCGGGTCTTTCAGGTAAATGCCGACAAAGGCACAAGTTCCGTAGCCCAACTTTTCAGGGTCAAACTGATATTCAGTACCCTTTATCACACCCATCCGTGTCAGCTTCTGCACGCGCTGATGAATCGCTGCGCCCGACACGTTACACGCCCGCGCCACTTCGAGAAACGGCACACGGGCATTCTCTGCAACCATCTGGAGAATCTGATGGTCAAGAGCATCTAAAGCAGATTGTCCCATAATTTAGGAAAATAGAGATAAATGTTAAAAAGCGGTTGCAAAGGTACGACTAATAATTAATAATTGAAAATTAAAAATTAAAAAACATTATAAACTTGCAGCATTTTTGCTAAATTTGCAAAAAAAATATCACACAATGACTCTTCCCAAGATTTCATTCAACAGATGCAGGCACTGCTCGGCGCCGAGCAATTCGAGTCCTTTTTCGACGCCCTGAACGGCGAGGCACCTACCTCCATCCGCCTGAATCCCTCCAAACCCACCCAGCACCTCGACGGCCAGCCTGTCGCGTGGTGTCCCGAAGGCCGTTATCTGAGCAGCCGCCCCAGCTTCACCCTCGACCCTCTCTTCCATGCCGGCACCTACTATGTGCAGGAAGCATCGTCCATGTATCTTTGGCACGTTGTCCGTCAGTGCGTCGGCGAGCAGCCCGTCCTTGCCCTCGACCTCTGCGCCGCTCCTGGTGGCAAGAGCACCTTGCTCCATTCTGCCCTGCCAACTGCTTCGTTCATCGTCAGCAACGAAATCGTTCGTCACCGTGCCGACATCCTCCGCGAAAATATCATCAAGTGGGGTTCGCCACACAACATGGTGACAAACAATTCCGCAGCCGATTTCCAGGCCCTCGGCACCGTGTTCGACCTCATCCTCTGCGACGTTCCCTGTTCGGGCGAAGGCATGTTCCGCAAAGACCCCGACGCCATTACTGAATGGAGTCTACAAAACGTAGATATGTGTCAGCAACGGCAACGCGACATCCTCACCGACATCTGGCCCTGCCTCCGCCCTGGCGGCTTGCTCATCTATAGCACCTGTACCTACAATACGAAAGAAAATGAGGAAAACGTGCGTTGGATCATCAACGAGTTGGGAGCCGAAGCCATCGACAGCCACCCCGACCCATCGTGGAACATCACCGGCAGTCTGCTCCCAGGATTCGACGCTCCCGTCTGTCGTTTCCTGCCTCATAAAACGTGCGGCGAAGGCCTCTTCATGGCCGTGCTCCGCAAAACCGACACCACTACCCTGCCCCGTCCCAAGCCCAAGAAAGCCCAGAAGACAGGGAATCTGCGCATTCCCGCTCTCTTGGATTCGTGGATGCAGCCCAACGATGGAACCATCACCACTATCGACGGACAGAGTTTCATCCATCTTTCTTCGTCGTCATTACCTCCCTGCCCTACGCTCACGACCCTCAACCGCGGCACAGACATTGCCACCGCCAAAGGAAAAGACCGGCTCCAGCCTGCCCACTCGCTGGCTATGTCCAGCCTCCTCAACCCCGCAGCTTTCCCCTCGGCAGAAATCTCGGAACTGGAAGCACTTGCCTACCTGCGCACCGAAGCACTCACCCTGCCGCCCAACACACCGCGAGGCTACGTCCTGCTCACCTACCAACAGCATCCCCTCGGTTTTGTGAACAACCTTGGCAGCCGTGCCAACAACCTCTATCCATCTGCCTGGCGCATCAGAATGAAAGCGTAGGGATAGCAATACAAAATGAACGCAAAACAGGTCAATTAAATTCCAAAAAGAAACAAAAAGATAAAAAATACCGTTACATCTGTAAAAAACTCTGAGCAATGTTTGACAGAACGAGAAAAAAGCCTCATATTTGCACGCAAAATTTACAACACTCAATTCTCAATCGTCAAATATGGATAGCAAAGAGAAGGACATCGTATTTTCAGAGGCCGTGAAAGCAGGCAAACGCATCTACTACCTCGACGTGAAGCAGAGCCGAAACGGCGACCGCTACATTTCCATCACTGAAAGCAAAAAGATTGTCGAGGGTGAGGCGGCTGACAATCCGCACATCTCGTTCGAAAAACATAAGATATTCCTCTATAAGGAAGATTTCGACAAGTTTGCCACCGCCCTCAACAAAGTCATCGACTTCGTCCGCCGAGCAGGTCAGACACTTCCTTCTCATCAGCCATCCACACACTCCGAATCTTCCACGACCTCGAAGCTACATCTTTCTGACGTCGATCTCCATCTCGACATCGACTTCTGAACAGCCACAGCACACATCAGCATCATCCCCCGTTTTGGCATCTCTTTACAGAGCCAAAACGGGGGATTTGCAGTTTTTATACATCGAAAAGTTCAGAAAATATGTTTTTTCTGCTGTCTTATCAAAAAAAACACGTAACTTTGTGGGCTTTTTATAACATAGCCTCTCCGTGCGGGAGGCTTGTGGTGAAAATTTATCCTACTTACTTCAATATTTAATCATCTCAAAATGGCTAACAGAGAAAAACTCTTTTCTGAATTCCAGGCTCCTACGACGCAGGAATGGCTCGACAAAATCGAGGTGGACCTGAAGGGTGCCGATTTTCAGAAACGGTTGGTGTGGAGAACCAACGAAGGCTTCAACGTACAGCCTTTCTACCGCCGCGAGGACCTCAAGGACCTGAAGGCTGTGGACTCTCTGCCGGGCGAATTCCCCTTCGTCCGTGGTAACAAAACCGACAACAACCTGTGGCACGTACGCCAGGACATCGAAGTCGGCGACGACGTGAAGGCTGCCAACGCCAAAGCGTTGGATATCCTGAACAAGGGTGTCGATTCGCTCGGATTCCGTGTGAAGGGAAAGATGGTCAGCAAGGAGACGGTCGAAACTCTGCTCGAGGGCATTGTCGCCGACTGTGTAGAGCTGAACTTCAAGACCTGTCAGCGCCACAGCGTCGAGCTGGCTGAACTGCTGGTCAACTACTTCAAGCAGCAGGGCTACAACCTTGAGAAGTGTGAGGGCAGCATCAACTTCGACCCGATGGAGAAAATCCTGACGAAGGGCAAAGACACAACGCCCGTGCTCGCCGAGGCCAAGGCTCTCGTAGAAACTCTGAAGGAACTGCCGCAGTACCGCTGCATCAATGTGAACAGCGTGACGCTCAACAACAGCGGTGCCTACATCTATCAGGAACTGGGCTATGCACTGGCATGGGGCAACGAATACATGCAGCAACTGACTGAGGCTGGTGTCGAAGCTACTGAGGCTGCACGCCGCATCAAGTTCAACATGGGTGTGAGCGAGAACTACTTCATGGAAATCGCTAAGTTCCGCGCCGCCCGCCTGCTCTGGGCTCAGATCGTGAAGCAATACGAGCCCAAGTGCGACTGCGTCTGTCAGATGCACGTATGTGCTTACACTTCAGAGTATAACCAAACTTTGTTCGACAGCTATGTCAATTTGCTCCGTTCGCAGACCGAGACCATGTCGGCTGCCATCGGCAATGTAGAGAGCATCGTCGTGACTCCGTTCGACAAGCCTTACGAAACGCCGGACGACTTCAGTGAACGCCTCGCCCGCAACCAGCAACTGCTGCTGAAGGAAGAGGCTCACTTCGACAAACTTGTCGATGTGGCTGGCGGTTCGTACTACGTCGAGCACCTCACCGATGCCATCGCTCAGCAGGCATGGAAACTGTTCCTCGACGTCGAAGCTGACGGCGGATTCCTCGCTCAGGCTTTGGCTGGAAAGGTGCAGGAAGTGATCAACGCATCGAACGACAAGCGCCATGCCGACGCTGCCAAGCGCAAGGAATTCATACTCGGTACCAACCAGTTCCCGAACTTTACGGAGAAGGCTGACGGCAAACAGCCCGCTGCTGCTTGCTGTTGCTGTAAGGACGACAGCTGTGAGGCTCCCACCATCGCCACGCTGAACCGCAGCCGCATGGCCAGCGAATTCGAGGCTCTGCGTCTCGAGACCGAAGCTGCCAAGCATCAGCCTGTGGCTTTCATGCTCACCATCGGCAACCTGGCCATGCGTCAGGCACGTGCTCAGTTCTCCTGCAACTTCCTCGCCTGTGCCGGTTACAAAGTAATCGACAACCTTGGTTTCAAGACCGTGGAAGAAGGTGTGGACAAGGCTCTCGAAGCTGGTGCCGACATTGTGGTCATCTGCTCGTCAGACGATGAATATGCAGAGTATGCTATCCCCGCATTCAAGTATCTCGACGGTCGTGCCATGTTCGTTGTAGCTGGTGCTCCTGCTTGCAGCGAAGACCTCAAGGCTGCCGGTATCGAGAACTTCATCCACGTGAAAGTCAATCAATTGGAAACCCTGCGTCAGTACAACGCCAAACTGTTGAAATAAGCCATGAGAAAGAATTTTAGCAATATCGATATCTATGCTGGCATTCAGCAGAAGAATGGTCAGCAGTGGCAGAAAGACAATGGTATCACTGCCAACTGGCGCACTCCCGAGCAAATCGACATCCAGCCAGTCTATACCAAGGAAGACCTCGAAGGCATGGAACATCTGGACTTCACAGCCGGTATTCCTCCCTATCTGCGTGGTCCCTACTCCATGATGTATCCGTTCCGTCCGTGGACCATCCGCCAGTACGCTGGTTTCTCGACGGCAGAAGAGTCTAACGCCTTCTACCGCCGCAACCTGGCAAGCGGACAGAAAGGTCTTTCCGTGGCCTTCGACCTGCCCACCCACCGCGGCTACGACCCCGATAACCCACGTGTGGTCGGCGACGTCGGTAAGGCTGGTGTGAGCATCAGTTCGCTCGAGAACATGAAGGTGCTCTTCGCCGGTATTCCCTTGAACAAGATGTCGGTGTCGATGACCATGAACGGAGCCGTGCTGCCCATTCTGGCCTTCTACATCAACGCAGGTCTGGAACAGGGTGCTCAGCTCGAAGAAATGGCTGGTACGATTCAGAACGACATCCTCAAGGAGTTCATGGTGCGCAACACTTACATCTATCCGCCTGCATTCTCGATGAAGATTATCGCCGACATCTTCGAATACACTTCGAAGTTCATGCCGAAGTTCAACTCAATCTCCATCTCCGGCTACCACATGCAGGAGGCTGGTGCCACAGCCGACATCGAGCTGGCCTATACGCTTGCCGACGGTATGGACTATCTGCGCACAGGTGTGAATGCCGGTATCGACATCGACGCTTTCGCTCCGCGCCTCTCTTTCTTCTGGGCTATCGGCATGAATCACTTCATGGAGATTGCCAAGATGCGTGCAGGCCGTCTGCTGTGGGCCAAGATTACGAAGATGTTCGGAGCCAAGAACCCCAAGTCGATGGCACTGCGTACCCACTCGCAGACATCGGGATGGAGTCTGACGGAGCAAGATCCCTTCAACAACGTAGGTCGTACCTGCATCGAGGCTATGGCTGCCGTGCTGGGACATACCCAGTCGTTGCACACCAACGCCCTCGACGAGGCCATCGCCCTGCCTACAGACTTCAGTGCACGTATCGCTCGTAACACTCAGATCTACATTCAGAACGAGACGAAGGTGTGCAAGCAGATTGACCCCTGGGCTGGTTCGTACTATGTAGAGACACTGACGAACGAACTCGTTCACAAGGCATGGGAACACATTCAGGAAATCGAGAAGCTGGGTGGTATGGCCAAGGCCATCGAGACAGGTCTGCCCAAGATGCGTATCGAAGAGGCAGCAGCCCGCACCCAGGCTCGCATCGACTCAGGCAACCAGACGATTGTGGGTATCAACAAGTATCGCCTTGAGCACGAAGATCCCATCGACATTCTCGAAATCGACAACACAGCCGTACGTCTGCAGCAGGAAGAATCGCTCAAGCAACTGCGTGCCAACCGCGACGAAGCTGCCTGCAAGAAGGCTCTGGAGGCTATCACAGAATGTGTGCGTGAGTTCAACGAAGGCAAGAAGAGCAAGAACAACCTGCTCGACCTGGCCGTCAAGGCAGCTGGTCTGCGTTGTACGCTCGGCGAAATCAGCGATGCCTGCGAAGCTGTCGTAGGTCGATACAAAGCAATCATCAGAACTATTTCAGGCGTGTATTCAGCAGAAAGCAAGAAGGACTAGGCATTCGAAGAAGCCTGCGCCCTCACCGAGAAGTTTGCACAGAAGTACGGCCGTCGTCCCCGAGGTGCCAAGGTAGTTGCCACCGGCTATGCCGACTGCGGCTACGACGTGGACATGGGTCCGCTGTTCCAAACCCCAGCCGAAGCTGCTCGCGAAGCCGTCGAGAACGACGTCGATATCGTGGGTGCATCGTCGCTGGCAGCCGGTCACAAGACCCTCATCCCGCAGCTGATTGAGGAGCTGAAGAAGCTCGGCCGCGAGGACATCCTCGTTACCGCTGGTGGTGTGATTCCTGCCCAGGACTACGACTTCCTGTATAAGGCAGGTGTAGCCGCCATCTTCGGCCCTGGCACTCCTGTTGCCTACTCGGCCTCACAGATGATGAAGATTATTCTCGAGGAAGATTAAACGCTTCTTTTCCTCAGTACATTCCGAAGGGAACATCCGCATACAGTGGGTGTTCCCTTTCCTTTTTTGGCAAAAACTTTTGGTGTTTAATAATCTTCATCGTAACTTTGCATAAAGTATGACAAAAACACTGCACTTAATGAACTGTCAAGAACACTTACACAAGTTAAACATGACATACGAGGGTGAACTCCCGAAGCAGTTTACCAATCCCTTTTGCTATGAGCCCCACCCGCTCTGCATCGCTGCGGCAGAGCAGGTTCAGCACTATTTGAAACAGAACGAGGACCTGCAAGCCAGTGCAGACAAAGGGAAAATGTTCGGTGTGCTGATCGTGCAAGACCCCGATGCTGATTCCCAACAACTCTATTTCCTTGCGGCCTTCTCCGGCCTTTTAGACGGAAAGAACGACATCCCCTACTTCGTTCCGCCCATCTATGACACACTCGATCCCGAAGGATATTTCCAGAGGGAGCAAACCGAGATTTCCAAACTCACCAATACCATCCACGAGCTCGAAGGAAAGGGCAACGTGGATGTCCACCCTGAGGAATATTCACGCTTGGAGCGCGTGGCCATCTCGGCACTCCGACGCCTGCGGCATGAACGCAGCGAACGCCTGCAGGACTGGCTTTTCGACCAGTACATTATAAGGAACGCGCGCGGAGAAGAGAAAAACCTCACACAAGTGTTCAAGGATTATTTCATGGAGAAAATGCTTCACCTTGAAAACTATGAGGAAAACGAACGCAAGCACCACATTCCTTCGGGCACGGGAGAATGCTGTGCACCCAAGCTCTTGCAATATGCCTATCAGCACCAGTTGCATCCTGTGTGCATGGGTGAATTTTGGTTAGGACATTCGCCGAAGGACGAGGTACGATACAGCGGCCAGTTCTATCCCGCCTGCTCGAAGAAATGCCGTCCCCTGCTCTATTTCATGCTGCAAGGGCTGGACGTCGAAGAGAGTTTCCTCGAACGCCACACCCGTGAGCTGTTCGAACAAGTTCAGATTATCTACGAAGACGACGACATCATGGTCATCAACAAGCCGTCGGGTCTGCTCTCCGTACCGAGCCGCGATGCCCAAGCCAGTGTCATCGACTGGTTGCGTGCCCACTTCATGGCCTATCAGGAATTGCACAACTTCCACCTCTCCACCTACCCTGCCCCCGTTCACCGCCTCGACCAAGACACTTCCGGCCTGCTCATCATTGCCAAAACCCGCGATTCGTTGCGCAACCTACAGGCGCAGTTCTTCCATCATACGGTTCGGAAAACTTACATGGCGATGCTCGACGGACGTCCTCAGCACGACAGCGGCATCATCAACCTACCCCTGCGCAAAGACCCTATCGATGCGCCGCGTCAGGTGGTCGATTACGAACACGGCAAACCTTGCGTCACTCGCTATGAGGTGGTCGAAGTGAAGCCCTGTCAGCACGAAGCCGATGCCTATATTTCGCACGAAGAGACCTACATCACGCGCGTCATCTTCTATCCCGAGACAGGTCGCACCCATCAACTGCGGATGCATGCCGCTCATGCCGACGGTCTCAACTGTCCCATCATCGGCGACAGACTCTACAGCCGCAAGCGCACCTTCGTCAATCCCTCCAACTATCAGTCGCTCACCTGGCCACGGCTCATGCTCCACGCCACGAGCATCGAGTTCGACCACCCCAGCACGGGCCAACGCCTGCACTTCGACAGTCCTGCTCCCTTCTGAGCACATTCCCCACACATTTCGTGTGCACTGCGGACACAACGAGTGTGCACTGCCAAGCATGTTGAGTGTGCACTACCAAGCATGTTGAGTGTGCACTGCGGTGAGATGGGCTGTGCATTGCGGTGGCATTGGTTGTGCACCATGTTTCAAGTGTGTAAGGCGTCAAGTTCCAACTGACGCCTGCCTCGCTTTACTTTTTTATTTTTAATGATTATTTTTAATTATTAATTAATAATCGTAACTTTGCATGGATTTTCAACACATAAAAGAATAGAACTATGATTATGAACAACTGGTTCGAGTGTAAGATCGAAACCGAGAAGACACTCGAAGGCGGAGCCACCAAGAAGGTGACAGAACCCTATCTGGTGGATGCACTGAACTTTACCGAAGCCGAAGCACGCATCATCAAGGAGATTACGCCCTATTGCAACGGACAGCTGACAGTGAAGGACATCCGCCGCGTGAAATATTCCGAGATGTTTACGAGTGATGCTGAAAGCGCAGACAAATGGTACAAGGTGAAGTGCAACTTCATCACGCTCGACGAGAAGACACAGAGCGAAAAACGTAGCGCCACTTTCATCCTCGTAAAAGCCAGCGACCTCCGCGATGCCGTCCAGCGCTTCGACGAAGGCATGAAGGGCTCGATGGTGGATTACGAAATCCACACCGTACAGGAGACCAACATCCTCGACGTTTTCCCCTACGACGCTGAAGCCAAGAAAGAATGATTGAGGAACGCTTGAAAGCCGTCTGGAAAGAACTGCCCGAACAGGTGCGACTGGTGGCTGTGTCGAAGTTTCACCCAGCTGAGCAGATACTCGAAGCCTACGAAGCAGGGCAACGACGCTTCGGCGAAAACCATGCCCAGGAACTTGCAGCCAAGGCCGAAGTGCTGCCTAAGGACATCGAGTGGCACTTCATCGGACACCTGCAGACCAACAAGGTGAAGCAAGTCGTACCCCATGCCCACATGATACACTCGGTCGATTCCTTGCGGCTGCTCTGCGAAATTGACAAGCAGGCACGACGCTTCGACCGGCACATCAACTGCCTCTTGCAACTCCATGTGGCACAAGAGGAAACGAAGTTTGGCTTCACGCCCGACGAAATGCTACAGATGCTGGATGAGGGCACATGGCGAACGCTCGACCATGTCCAACTGTGCGGCATCATGTGCATGGCTACCAACACCGACGACGTCCAGCAGATTCGTCAGGAATTTCAGCTTGCACGTCGCACGTTCGACCTTGCCAAACAGCGCTACTTTGCCGACGACGACCGCTTCTGTGAACGTTCTATGGGCATGAGCGACGACTACCCCATCGCCATCGACGAAGGGGCTACCCTCGTACGCATCGGCACCAAGATTTTTGGCGAACGAACAGTAAAAGTTTAGAATTAACCATTGGACGCACGACACGACATCGCCCGCGAGTTGGCACGACGCTACGGCACACTGACCACCGAACAAATACAGTCGATGGCCGAACTGCTGACGCCCGTGCAAGCCAAGAAAGGCACGATTGTGCTGCGAGAGGGCGAAGTGTGTCGCCACATCTACTACGTGGAGCGTGGAATGGTTCGCCAGTATTACCGCAAAAACGGAAAAGAAGTGACCGAACACATCGGTACTGAGGGCGGTATCATCATGTGCATCGAAAGCCTGTTCCGAGAAATTCCCTCACAACTGGCTGTCGAGACTCTCGAACCCTCGCTTCTCTACGCTATCCCCTACGAGGCATTCAGCCAACTGTGCCAGACCGCCTTTGCTTTCTGTCAAATTCAGCTGGCCATTCTGCAAGAAGCACTGATTGTGTCGCAGCACAAGGCCGACACACTCCGCTTCGAGAATGCCAAAGAGCGCTATCTGCGCACCTTGCAAGACCATCCCGACATCCTGCGACGTGCTCCCCTGCACATCGTCGCCTCCTATCTTCAGATTACGCCCGAAACCCTCAGCCGCGTGCGAGCCATCGTCAGCAATGAACACTGAACAATGAACAACGAACACCCCCTCATATCGGTTGTCACACCAGTTTACAACGCCGAGGCATTAGTCATGAACGCATACGAATGCCTGCAGCGCCAGACTTATCCCTTCTGGGAATGGGTGGTGGTGGACGATGGTTCGACGGACGACAGTGCCCAACGCCTGCAACAACTCGCTCAGGCAGACAATCGCGTACGTTACATAGCTCAGCCCAACAGCGGCAGCGCCAAACAGCCGCGCGACCATGCCGTCTGCGAAGCGCGAGGCGAATGGATTCTGTTTCTCGACATCGACGACCAATACGTCGAAGACGAATACATCGAACAAATGTGGCAACGGCATTGTGAGACAGATGCACAGATCGTCTATCCCCTCATGTCGTTTACAGAGACAGACGGCCGACGCACCCTTACCCTGCCCACACCCGATATCGATACTACCCGCGTGTATGCTGGTCGAGACCTGGTAGCAGCCACCCTGCCCGACTGGCACATCGGATGCAACGGAGGGCTATACCATCGCTCCGTATGGGTGAACCTAAGTTGGCCAAATCCTCGACACCCCATCTACACCAACTCCGACGAAGTGGATGAACGGCTGTTCCTGCTGGAGGCGCAACGTGTGGCCTTTGCCCACGTCAACTACCTCTACATCCAGCACCCACAATCCATCACCCATCACCTGACGCTCAAGCGTTTCCATCAACTTTTCACCGACGTACAACTGCGACAAATCATCGTCGAGGCATTTGGTCCGGATAGCGACGAATACCACCGTATGCAGCAGAAGATCTTTAACACTTTCCGCTCACTCCTCGCCTTCTACCTCCAACATCGCCATGCATTTGCCCAGCAACATGACTCCATCGACCAGGCTTTCCGTATGCATTTCCGTCTGTTGGAGCGCCAACATTTCAGCCTCTGGAACCGTCTTCGATTCCTCGATTTCCGCTCCTACGATGCTGTCTATGCAATATTTAAGTTGAAATACAAAGATATTAACAATTAACAATTAAGAATTAAAAATTAAAAACTAAATGAGCACTAAATCTGCCTATCGAAACATCGTCAAAAGCACCGCCGTGTTTGGCAGTGCCCAGATGGTGAATGTGCTCATCAATCTGCTGCGAGGCAAACTCGTGGCTGTCTTCCTCGGCTCGGTCGGCATCGGTATCAACACCCTGCTCAGCAATGCCGCCAGCACTGTCCAGGAATTTGCCATGCTCGGCATCAACACCATCTCGGTGCGCAACATATCGTCGGCCAAGGAAGCCGGCAACAAAGCCGTCCTGCAATACACAATCCAGCTGGTGCGCAAACTGATGTTGCTCGCCGCCATGGTCGGACTGCTGCTGATGCTCGTCGCCTCACCTTTGCTATCGCGCTTTTCCTTCGGCGAATCCATCAGCACACGACTCTTCCTGCTGCTTGCCGTCGTCGTCTTTCTCAACATTCTCGGTATCGGCGAATACATCATCCTGCAAGGTATGCGGCGCTATCGTCTGCTCGCCCTTGCCTCCATTACCACCCCCTTGTTCAGCCTGCTTATCGGCGTACCCATCTATTGGCTGATGGGCATCCGAGGCATCCTGCCCGCTATGCTCGCCGTGTCGTTCCTCTATTTCGTCATCGTCCACTATCTGGCTCGTCGCTATGCCACGCTCGACGTCCCCACACCCCACATCACTCTCCGCCAAGCGTGGACCGAAGGACGTTCCATCATCAAGCTGGGCAGCATCATGATGGCAGCAAGCCTGCTCGGAATGCTGACCACCTACTCCATCTCCGCCTTCATCAGCAACACTGGTTCGCTCTCCGATGTCGGCCTCTACCAAGCCGCAAATTCTATCACGATGCAATACATCGGCATGGTGTTCGCAGCCATGGCTGCTGACTACTATCCCCACCTGGCTGGCAAGATAGAGCACAACACCAGCGACGCCTTCCGTCTTGTGAATCAGCAGATTGAGATCGTCCAACTCATCATCGTACCCCTCACCCTCTTTGTCATCATCCTGGCACCCCTTATCATCCAGATTTTGTTGACCGACGAATTCTCCCCCATCTGCCAGATTATTCGTTTCATGGCAGTGGCAGGCGTCCTTCGCGCATTCTGTTTCCCGATGGACTATATTGCACTCGCTAAAGGCGACATGAAGTATTTCTTCTGGTTTGAAGGCGTTGCCAACAACCTGAAAAACCTGATTATCATCATCATCTTCTATCACCTTTACGGTTTACAAGGACTCGGATACGCCGCTCTCATCACATCAGTCATAGACATCGTTGCCAGCACGACACTCGTTCACTGGCGCTACGGATTTACACTCTCGCAAACCACTGTCCATCTCGTTCTTTTTCTTCTCCTGATAGTGATCCTGTGTTTTTTAGCCACCTTCCTTCCAGTTTCACCCTGGGTGTACGCACTCGAAGCATTGCTGGCAATATTCGGAAGCTGGTACTGCTATCGGCAGCTCGACCGCCGCATCGACATTCGCAATCTCTTCCATTCAGCATTACATCGGAAGAAAGCTTAGAAATCATACGCACATATACAAAAAAAGACTTCCAACAAAACGTTGGAAGTCTCTTTCTTTAGTTGGGATACAAGGACTCGAACCTTGAATAACAGGACCAGAATCTGTTGTGTTGCCAATTACACCATATCCCAATCTTTCTGGGCATCTCAGCGGGCAGCGCCCCTGCCTCTCTTCCGAAATGCGGTGCAAAGGTACGACAAAAAATCAAAACAGAAAAACGATTTCCGAAAAATTTTAGGAAAATCACGAAAAAATATGATTATACGGGAAAAAAGGCGTAAATTTGCAGAGTAAATAGATGAAAAAAGCCTTATGAGACCCCTGATTCTGCTCTCGAACGACGATGGTTATGCCGCAGCAGGCATCCGCCAACTGGCCGACATGGTGACCGATATGGGTGACGTGCTGGTCGTGGCTCCCGACGGAGGACGTTCCGGATGCTCCATGTCGTTCACCAGCAGTGTACCACTCAGTCTTCGAAAAATCAGTGGCGGTTATGGTCTACCCCATACCGAGGTGTATGCCTGTTCCGGCACACCCTGCGACTGCATCAAGATGGCGATGCACGAAGTGCTTGGCGGTCGGCGTCCCGATATCGTTCTGGCTGGCATCAACCACGGTGACAATGCAGCGGTGAACCTTCACTACTCGGGCACGATGGCTGTGGCAATAGAAGGAACATTGAAGGGAGTGCCATCAGTGGCATTTTCGAGTCGGAAGATTGAGGCCCAGGCCGATTTCAGTGCCTTGCGGCCCACAGTACGTCGCATCGTGCAGAAAGTGATGAGCCAGGGACTGCCCAAAGGGGTGTGTCTCAACGTCAACTATCCTGACGCCGAATCCTTTCAAGGCATCCGAAGCTGTCGGATGGACATGGGCGACTGGGTGAACGAACTGGAGCGGCGCATCGACCCTCGCGGCCGTACCTACTACTGGGTGACGGGCTCTTACGAGAGCCATAACGGCCACGACCCTGCGACCGACACTTGGGCACTCGACCATGGCTATATCGCCATCACCCCCATCCAGATAGACATGACGGCACACGATTTCCAGTTTGAAGTTTGAATGAAATACTATCTCATTGTCGGAGAAGCATCCGGTGACCTGCACGCCTCGAACCTGATGAAGGCCTTGCTGCAGAACGACCCTGCAGCACAGTTCCGCTACTATGGTGGCGAAAAGATGCAGCAGGTGGGCGGCACGTTAGTGAAGCACTACCGCGATTTGGCCTATATGGGGTTTATCCCTGTGTTGATGCATTTGCCCACGATACTGAGCAACATGCGCCGTTGCAAGCAGGACATTGTGGCGTGGCAACCCGACGTGCTCATCCTCGTTGATTATCCAGGCTTCAACCTCAACATTGCTGAATACATCCACAGCCACACACAGATTCCGGTCTATTATTACATTGCGCCAAAAATATGGGCTTGGAAGGAACACCGCATTAAGAACATTCGTCGCGACATCGACGCACTCTTTTCCATCCTGCCCTTCGAGGTCGAGTTTTTCGAACAGAAACACCACTATCCCATCCATTACGTGGGAAATCCGTGTGTCGATGCAATCGAAGAATTTCAAAAAGAGAAAAGCCCTGAAGCTCAGACAGACAAACAGCCATCAATCGCCCTACTGGCTGGCAGCCGTCGACAGGAAATCAAGGATAACCTGCGCACGATGGTGCTTGCCGCATCCCAGTTCAGCGACTATCGACTCGTCGTCGCCGCTGCACCCAACATCGATGCAGACTATTATCACCGATACATCCCTAAGGATATCAAAGTGGAACTGGTGTGGGGACAGACCTACGATGTAGTGTCAAAAGCCTCGGCAGCCCTTGTCACCTCGGGCACTGCTACGCTCGAAGCAGCAATTCTCCGTACTCCGCAGGTGGTGTGTTACTATGCTCCGCTCGGCTGGCTCATCCGACGTCTGCGCCGACTTTTGCTGAAGGTGAAGTATATCTCGCTCGTCAATCTCGTGGTTGACCGTGAAATAGTGCGTGAGTTGGTAGCAGACGAGATGAATACAGAACGTCTGACCCAAGAACTGGCTGACATCCTGCCAGGAGGTTCACGCCGCCAGCAGATGCTGACCGACTACGAAGAAATGAACAGACGTCTCGGACCTTCAGGTGCCTCAGTACGTGCTGCCAAAGGCATTATACAAGAATTAAAAATTAATAATTAACAGCTTTCAACTATAAACTATATGTTCAAAACGTCATACAACGAAGAAGAAGCCAATGAGCTGCTCGCTTGGATTGACAGCAATCCGACTGGCGAAATGGATCTTGGCGAGGGCATTTACATCAAGGATATTGCCTACTTCTGCAAACAGATGCGTGCCATCGTTCAGAATCGCCACAAAAACCCTGCCTTTGCGGGACAGATGGAAGTGCTTGTCCGTCTGAAAGAAGCTTACGAAAAGAAGAATGAAAAGTGACGTTCGCCCCAAAAAGTTTCTCGGTCAGCATTTCCTGACCGACATGAGCATCGCCCAGCGCATTGCCGACACCGTCGATGCGTGCCCCGACTTGCCCGTCTTAGAAGTAGGTCCAGGCACAGGCGTACTGACTCAGTTCCTGATGCAAAAGGAGCGCGAACTGAAAGTGGTCGAAATCGACCGCGAATCGGTGCCATATCTGAAGGAGCACTTCCCCACCCTCGCCTCGCAGGTGATTGAAGCAGACTTTCTCACGACCGACCTCCACGCCCTGTTCGACGGCCGCCCGTTCGTGCTCACCGGCAACTATCCCTACAACATCTCGAGCCAGATTTTTTTCCGCTTGTTGGAACACCGCGACCTGATTCCCTGCTGTACGGGGATGATTCAGAAGGAAGTCGCCGAACGTCTTGCAGCAGCACCAGGCAGCAAGGCATACGGCGTGCTCAGTGTACTGGTACAGGCTTGGTACGATGTAGATTATCTGTTCACCGTCAGTGAAACCGTCTTCAATCCCCCGCCCAAGGTCAAGAGTGCTGTGGTTCGGCTAACACGCAACAAGCGGGAAAACCTGGGATGCGACGAGCAACTGTTTCGCCGCATCGTCAAAACCGTGTTCACCATGCGCCGCAAGATGATGCGCAACGGCATGAAGCAACTGCTGGGCGCTGGCCATCCCATGCTCACCGACCCATTCTTTAACCGTCGCCCTGAGCAAGTGCCGGTCGAGGAATTTATCCAACTGACTAACAACTTGACTAATAACGGCCTCACACGCTCCCTCCAATGTTGAAGTCAACGCTCGACGAATAAGCTTTAATTTCATGAAACGTATTCTCCGCATAGCATTTCCACTGCTGCTCGGCTGCGCCATCCTCTGGTGGATGTATCGAGAGTTCGACTTCAGTCGAGTTCGCGATGTCCTGTTCGACGATATGTCGTGGGGATGGATGCTCCTGTCCCTCGTGCCAGGGGCTTTGGCGATGATATTGCGCGGCCTGCGCTGGGTTCAGACACTCGAACCCCTCGACGAACATCCCCGCCGCAGCACCTGCATCCACGCCATCTTTCTCTCCTACATGACCAGCCTCGTCGTTCCCCGACTGGGCGAAGTGTCGCGCTGCGGTGTGCTCAAACGCTACGATGGAGTGAGTTTTTCAAAAGCCATCGGCACCGTTGTCACTGAGCGCATTGTCGATAGCTTGTTGCTGCTGCTGATCACCAGCCTCGTTTTCCTTACGCAGATACCCATCTTTATGGGTTTCTTCCACCGCACCGGCACAAACATCGGCGCTTGGCTCAACACGTTCACACCCACCGGATGGTTCGTCACCCTCTCCCTCCTGCTCATCACCCTCATCTTTGTCTGGTTGCTGCTGCGACGCTTCGGTGTCGGTGGAACACTGTCGAAAATGATAAGCGACGTGAAAGACGGTATGTTCTCGCTGCGCGACGTTCGCAACCTGCCTCTCTTCACGGTTTACACCCTCGGCATTTGGGTCTGCTACTTTCTCCATTTCTATCTCACCTTCTTCGCTTTCACAGCCACCTCCCATCTCGGTATCACTGCAGGACTCGTCGCCTTCATCGCCTGCACACTGGCCGTCGTCGTTCCCACACCCAACGGCATGGGTTCGTTCCATTTCGCCGTTAAGACCATCCTCGTGCTCTACGGAGTAGAGACCACCATGGCCGAAAGTTTCGTCCTCATTGTACATGCCTTCCAGACACTGCTCATCCCTCTGCTTGGCATCTACAGCATGCTGGCGCTGAGCCATCGCAAGCCTGCCACCACTCCCACTAATCCGCAGTGCACAGGCAGCGACACCGCAGTGCACAACTAAATGCACCGCAGTGCACAACTAAACTACACCGCAGTGCACTGGAAATATATCCGCAGTGCACTGGAAATTTCACAACTGTGCACTGAAAATTGCATCGCTGTGAGAATTCAATAAACCATAAAGCCGACTTTAGGCAACACAAAATCCCATGCAAGGACAGAACGCCTTGCATGGGATTCTTTTGTCGGAATAGGATGAGGGAAATCAGTCGTTCTCAGGACGCAGGCGACGTACAACTTCGCCTGTACGCCACATTTCGCTGTCGTGCAGTGCCTTCAGTTCGGCTTCGAGACCTACACGATAGTCGGGCTTCGAGTTGGCATCGATGCTGATCTGTGCCTCTTGACCGGTGACAACGCTATGGTACAACTTCTCCACAACGGGCTTGATGGCATCGTGGAACGGACCCATCCAGTCGAGGGCACCACGCTGCGCTGTGGTCGAGCAGTTGGCGTACATCCAGTCCATACCATTCTTGGCAAACAGCGGCATGAGCGACTGCGTGAGTTCCTCAACCGTTTCATTGAATGCTTCGGAGGGTGTGTGTCCGTTCTCGCGGAGCACTTCGTACTGTGCCAGCAGCAGTCCCTGGATGGCACCCATCAGCGAACCGCGTTCGCCAGTCAGGTCACTCGTTGCCTCACGCTTGAAGGTCGTCTCGAACAGGTAGCCGCTGCCGATACCGATACCGAAGGCGAGCACTTTCTCAGTAGCGTGTCCGCTGGCGTCCTGATAGACGGCGTAGGATGAGTTCAGGCCACGGCCTTCGAGGAACATCGTGCGGAGACTGGTACCACTGCCCTTCGGAGCAACCATGATGACGTCGATGTCCTTGGGAGGTACGACGCCTGTGCGGTCGTTCCAGGTGATGGCGAAACCATGACTGAAGTAGAGAGTCTTGCCTGCTGTGAGGTAGGGCTTAATCTTGGGCCAGAGCTGCATTTGGGCTGCGTCGCTGAGGAGCATGCAGACGATGGTACCGCGCTCAGCAGCTTCTTCGAGTGAGAAGAGCGTTTCGCCTGGTTTCCAACCGTCGGCAACAGCCTTGTCGTAGGTCTTGCCTGGACGCTGACCGACAATGACATTGAAACCGTTGTCGCGGAGATTGCATGCCTGACCAGGACCTTGAACACCGTAACCAAGTACGGCGATGGTTTCGTTTTTCAACACTTCGCGAGCTTTCTCGAGAGGAAACTCTTCACGGGTCATCACCTCTTCGATGACTCCGCCAAAATTCATTTTAGCCATAACTATAATAAATTAAAAAATAAAAATTAAAAGTTTAAAAGCGCACGAACAACGGGAGTTCCGCGGTCGCCGCCTGGTATGAAATCCTTGCGTACTTCGACTTCGTAGGTCGTGTCGCTGACTTTGCGACGGAAGAAGGACAGGAGATCGCCGAAGCGACTTTCGGCCATATAGGCAATCTCCAGTCGATGAAGGTTGCTGGCGTCGGCATAGCAGTCCATCGGAAAGAGATCCATGATATGCTCAATGTACTTGATGCTGTTCACGTGTCCGTTCATGTCGATGTCGCTATACTTGGCGTGGTGTGCCTTGACAAAATCCTCGTCGTGCAGAGGTTTCACTCGTCCTTGCGGATCAATGGGACATGGCTCCTGAGGGGCAAGAAAGTGCTGGAACACTTCGCCTTCCATCTGTTCGAGCTGGGCGGGCTGGCGCGATTCGTAGTCAATCATCGCCCAGATGCTACGGGCGTAGCCGAAAGTGCGTCCGTCAGTCCCTTTCACGGCGAAGTTACGGTTGGTGAACAGTCGGTAGATGCTTTCTATCCATGTGCTCACCGCTATTTCGTCGTACACCTGCGGCATCTCTGGCATCTCGATGGCCAATCGTGAGAGTACCCAGGTGTAGCGCTTGCCGTTCAGGTCCATCATGCCGAAACCACGTGCCTTGGCATGGTTCTCTGCTGCATTAAGCAGAGCCTTACCCAACGACGACCAGCTCCAACGACGCTGATGGTCGGTGTTGAAGGGATCGACCACCATCGTAGTCGTATCTATCTTGCGGTCTGTCATGATCAATTAATAATTATGAGCCTTCCAGTTGAAAAATTCAAACTTAAACCAGCAATTATAAACAACGTTGGAGTTCCCTCTGTGCCAAATATTCGTCGAGATGTTCCACACGGCTCTTCGTGATGGCGATGCGTCCGCTACGCACAAACTGCAGCACAACACCGAGCTTGTTCAGACTTTCGTAGAGCGAGAGAATGTCGCGGGTGATGCCAGTCTTCTCAACGGTGGCATAAGTGGTGTTCACCTCCACAATCTTGGCATCGTGCAGCCGCACAGCCTTGCTCACCTCGCGGTTCTTGAGCATAAGCGGTGTGGAAATCTTGATGAGCGAGGTTTCAATGATGAAAAGTTCGTCATCGGTGTAATAGTTAGCCTTGAGCACCTCGATGCGCTTCTCCATCTGCTTGGTGAGCATCTTCGCCATCTGTTCCTCACAGTAGCAGGTGATGGTGAACTTATGTACGCCAGGCGTGGACGACGCACTCACATTCAGGCTTTCGATGTTCACCTGCCGACGTGTAAAGACCGCCGTAATCTGACTGAGCAAACCTGGGGTATTCTCAGAGTAGATGATGAAGGTGTAGAAAGTGAATTCCGGACAAACTCCATTGGGCTGGTCACACTTGCCACAGGCGGCACAATCTGTATTTTGCTTTGCCATATAAACTTATTGAGGTATTTCCAAAAGCATGTCATCGACGTTGGCACCCGGCGGTGTCATCGGCAATACATTGTCTTCTTCTTTCACAGCACATTGCAACAAGTAGGGGCCGTCGGTTGCAAGCATCTCACTGATGGCAGCGTCGAGGTCGGATCGTTCCACCACCGTGCGAGCCTTGATGCCGTAAGCTTGGGCAATGAGTTCGTAGTCGGGGTTCATCATCGGCGTGAACGAATAGCGGTGGTTGAAGAACATGGCCTGCCACTGGCGAACATTGCCGAGATAGTTGTTGTTGAGCAGGATGATCTTGACGGGCGAACCTTGCTCCATAATGGTGCCCAGTTCCTGAATCGTCATTTGCAATCCACCGTCACCGACAAAGAGACATACGGTGCGGTCGGGAGCTCCAAACGTCGCACCGATGGCAGCAGGCAGACCGAATCCCATCGTGCCGCATCCACCACTGGTGACAACGCTGCGCCCTTTGGTAAACTTGAAGTAGCGACAACCGAACATCTGATTCTGACCAACATCGGTCACGAGTACAGCCTCATTATGCGAAGCCTCGCTCACACGGCTCACCACTTCGGCCATCAGCAACGGCCCATCCTTGGGATGAACGGCACGGTCAATTACCTTGTTGTATTCCTTCTCAGCGTATGGCTTGAAGCCGTCGATCCACGACTGGTGTGTCGTCGGATCGAGCAGTTCGGTCACTGCGGCCAGTGTCTGCTTACAGTCACCCAGCACTGCCAGATTCACCTTCACATTCTTGTCGAACTCCGACGGGTCGATGTCGAAATGGATAATCTTGGCCTGTTTGGCATAAGTCTTCAAATTACCCGTCACGCGGTCGTCGAAGCGCATACCCACAGCGATGAGCAGGTCACACTGATTCGTCATCACGTTCGGACCAAGGTTGCCATGCATTCCGAGCATACCCATATTGAGCGGATGGTCGCTGGGCAAAGCAGACAGTCCGAGCAGGGTGCACCCAGCAGGCAACTGTGCCTTTTCGAGGAAAGCACGCAACTCTTCGCGGGCATCACCCAATTCCACGCCTTGACCCACGAGCACAAAGGGTTTGACCGCATTGTTGATCATACGTGCCGCTTCATGGATAGCATCGCTGTCAGGAGTCGGCACGGGATCGTAAGAGCGAATGAAATCCACCTTGGACGGTTCATAGTCGATAATGGCCGTCTGAGCGTTCTTCGTGAAGTCGAGCACCACAGGTCCGGGGCGTCCGCTACGAGCGATGTAGAAAGCACGAGAAACAGCCCACGACACATCTTCGGCACGACGAATCTGATAGCTCCATTTTGAAATAGGACTGGTCACGCCGACCACGTCAACCTCCTGAAAGGCATCCGTACCGAGGAGCGATGTGCCGACCTGTCCGCAGATGACCACCATCGGCGTCGAGTCGATCATCGCATCGGCAATGCCCGTCACCGTATTGGTGGCTCCAGGACCACTGGTCACGATAG
This sequence comes from uncultured Prevotellaceae bacterium, assembly GCA_900319385.1. Taxonomy (GTDB): domain Bacteria; phylum Bacteroidota; class Bacteroidia; order Bacteroidales; family Bacteroidaceae; genus UBA3839. Next base: position 74,979 of record ONOG01000020.1, read on the forward strand.
CGCAACCCACTTTGCCGCTCACACGAGCATAGCCCTGCGCAGCATGCACAGCTCCTTGCTCATGTCGAACGAGCACGTGGTTCAGACGGTCACGGTAGTCATAGAGCGCATCATAGACAGGCATGATGGCACCGCCAGGATAGCCGAACAACGTCTCAACGCCCTCGGCCAGCAACGACTGCATCAGTGCTTCAGCACCACTTATGTTCTTATTCATCATTCTTCGTTAATCATTCTGACACCACCCTTGTCGGCACTGCTCACACTCTGAGCGTATGCACGCAAAGCCTTGCTCACCACGCGATGGCGACGTAACGGCTGCATGGGACGCTGTGCCAGTTCTTCGTCCGACAAACGGACATTGATACTGCGGTTGGGAATATCTATCTCGATGATGTCGCCATCCTGAATCTTGCCGATGTTGCCACCAGCAGCTGCCTCAGGCGAAATGTGCCCAATGCTCAGTCCACTCGTGCCGCCGCTGAAACGGCCATCGGTGATGAGAGCACACTCCTTCCCCATGTGCATACTCTTGATATAAGAGGTGGGATAGAGCATTTCCTGCATACCAGGACCACCCTTCGGGCCTTCGTGTGTGATAACCACCACGTCGCCCTTCTGCACCTTTCCGCCCAAAATACCCTCACAAGCATCTTCCTGTGAGTCGAACACCTTGGCAGGACCGGCAAACTTCCAGATGCTTTCATCCACGCCAGCCGTCTTGACCACGCAGCCATCTTGGGCAATGTTGCCGAACAGCACAGCCAGACCGCCATCGCGAGTATAAGCATGCTCAATGTCACGGATGCAACCATTGGCACGATCCTTGTCCAGACTCGGCCACTGCGTATCCTGCACACCCAGCTGGTTGCAGAATCGGCCTGCAGGTGCACAGCCATAGATGCGCTGAGCATCGGCATCAACCATATCGTTCAGAATAGAGTATTTCTCAATATCCTCAGCCAGCGTACGACCATCCACGCGCATCACGCCCGTGTCGAGCAGTCCACCCTTTGCCAGTTCACCCAGGATGCCGAGAATGCCGCCAGCCCGACCACACTCCTGCACACTGTACTTTTGTGTGTTCGGCGCCAGTTTACATAGACAAGGTACACGGCGCGAAAGCTGGTCGATGTCACTCATCTTGAAATCAACCCCACCCTCCTGAGCTACAGCCAGCAGGTGCAGGATTGTATTCGTCGAACCACCCATAGCAATATCCAACGTCATTGCATTCAGGAAAGCAGCACGAGTGGCAATCGAACGAGGCAGTACACTCTCGTCGCCCTGCTCATAGTAGGCTAAGGCATTCTGAACAATCTGTCGTGCAGCCTGCTTCATCAGTTCCACACGACCCACGTGCGTCGCCAGAATCGTACCATTGCCAGGAAGCGAAAGACCAATCGCCTCGGTGAGCGAGTTCATCGAGTTCGCCGTGAACATACCCGAACAGCATCCGCAACCAGGACAGGCACGGTTTTCGATTTCAGCCAGCTCGTCGTCGCTCACGCTCGGGTCGGCCCCCTTCACCATTGCGGTCACCAGGTCCAGGTTCTCACCCTTCCACTGCCCCGCCTCCATCGGTCCGCCGCTGACGAACACTGCGGGAATATTGAGCCGCATAGCCGCCATCAGCATGCCAGGCGTTATCTTGTCGCAGTTGGAGATGCAGATCATCGCATCTACCTTGTGGCCGTTGACCATATACTCCACCGAGTCGGCAATGATGTCGCGCGAAGGCAGCGAATAGAGCATACCGTCGTGTCCCATGGCGATGCCGTCGTCGATGGCAATCGTATTGAATTCGGCAGCATAGCAGCCCATCCGTTCGATCTCCTGCTTCACAATCTGGCCTGCCTCATGCAGGTGAGTATGTCCAGGCACAAACTGCGTGAACGAGTTGACAATGGCAATAATCGGTTTGCCAAACTGTTCGCGCTTCATACCATTCGCCACCCACAAGGCGCGGGCACCAGCCATGCGGCGACCCTCGGTGCAGACGGCACTTCTGAGTTGATGTTTCATAGAGACTCTCTTTTTACCGTTCTTTTGTAAATTGCTGCAAAGTTACATCTTTCTGCGCGGTTTACCATCGAATTTCCTAAAAAAAACGCCCATAACTTACATTTTCATGCCTTTTTACAACAAATTCTTACCATCTAAAAGCAAAAACACAGAAAAACCCGAAAATCTGCATAGAGACTTTCGGGTTGTCGGATGGTAGGTTGTTGCCTCGCGGCCTACGAGAGGAACTTGATGAGTACGCCTGCTGCCACGGCACTGCCGATGACGCCAGAGATGTTGGACGACATGCAGTAGTTGAGCACGTGGTTCTTCGGGTCGTACTTCGTAGCGATGTCGTTGCACACGCGGCTGGCCATGGGCACAGCAGAGAGACCCGTGGCTCCGATGAGTGGATTGATTTTCTTCTTGGTGAAGAGATTGAAGAGCTTCACCATCATGATGCCAGCCGTGATGGAGAGGGCAAAGGCGAGGAAGCCGCCGACGACGATGCCGATAGTGGTCCAGTTGAGGAACGCTGCCGAGGTCATCGTAGCTCCAACGCAAAGGCCGAGGAACACGGTGGCGGTGTTCATGATTGAGTTGGAGACAGTGTCGAACAGTCGGCTGGTGTCGCTACCGATTTCCTTGAGCAGGTTACCGAACATGAGCATACCAATCAGACTGACTGCTGTGGGAACGAAAATAGCGACGATGGTGGTCACGGCGATGGGGAAGATGATCTTGATGACGCGCATGTTCTTGATTTCGTTCTTCGCGGGATAGAGTTTGTCCTGCTCCTTCATGTTGATCATGAGTTCCTTCTTCGTGCATGTCAGTTTGACGACGAGCGGAATGATGACGGGGACGAGGGCCATATAGCTATAGGCAGCGATGGCGATAGGTCCGAGCAGATGGGGTGCGAGCTTGATGGTGGTGAAGATGGCTGTCGGGCCGTCGGCTCCACCGATGATGCCGAGCGAGGCTGCCTCTTTCAGGGTGAATCCCATGAGCACAGCGCAGATGAGCACGAGGAAGATGCCGAACTGGGCTGCTGCGCCGAAGATGCTGAGTCGCAGGTTGCGCAGCATGGGACCGAAGTCGGTGAGGGCTCCGACTCCCATGAAGATGATAGGCGGCAGGAACCCTGTCTTGATGAGCATGTAGTAGAGGAAGTTCATCAGTCCGAGGTCGTGTGCAATGGCTGGCAGCGACATCTCCCAGATGTTGTATTCTTTGCCGTCCTTCACGATGATGCCTTCTTCGGTGGCTTGCAGCACTCCCATGTCGCCACCAGGGAAGTTGGCGATGAGCACGCCGAAGGCGATGGGGATGAGCAGGAGCGGCTCGTAATGTTTGACGATGCCGAGGTAAAGGAGCACGAAGGCGATGGCATACATCACGAGATAGGACGGATCAGCAACCAGGTCGCTGATGGCCGTCATTTCGTATAGATTTCTTAATATCTCAGTCATAAAGATCTCTCAAGTGAAAAGTAATAAGTGATAAGTGATAAGTGATAAGTGAAGCGTGAATGGTTCAGTGTTTAGTGTTTAGTGCTTAGTGCTTAGCGTGTTAGCAGACTCAGCAGAACACTCAACTCTCAACACTAAACACTAAACACTAAACCTTCTCGTTCTATCCTATCTTCATGATGACGTCGTCTTCCTCGACGCTGTCACCGGAGTTGACGAGGATGGCTGTGATGGTGCCGTCGCGGTCGGCCTTGATGGCATTGTACGTCTTCATGGCTTCGATGTAGCCGACAACGTCACCTTCCTTCACCTGGTCGCCCACCTGCTTGGGGGTTTCACTGGTGTCTTTCACACGGAAGAACTTACCTTCGAGCGGAGCAAGGAGGTCAGCACCTTCTCCGGCAGGAGCGGCAGGTGCGGCGCTCTGTGCAGCTGCAGGCAGATCGTTGCCATAGGCTATCTCGACCTTGTAGTTCTGTCCACCCACATTCACGGTGATGCTCTTCGGCAGTTCTGCTTCGGTAGCAGCAGGTGCTGCTTTCGCTGCCTTGCGCTTGGCGAGGTCGGCTTCGAAGTCAGCCTTGGCCTTACCGCTCTTGTAGGCTTCGTACTGTGTGGGGTGCATGGAGTATTCGAACAGTTCTTCGTCGTCCTCGCCGAGGGGCCATCCCTTCTCTTCCATCTTCTGACGATAGTCGTCGAGGTCGTCGGGATAGTTTTCCTGCGGATCGGTGTCGAGGAACTGGCGACCTTCGGCCTTGGCCATCTCGATGAGTTCGGGTGCCACAGGACCAGGCAGACGTCCGGCTTTGCCGAGAATCATGTCCCAGATGGTGTCGGCAATCATCGACCAGCGCTCTTTGCCCTTCTCCATCTGAATGACGTTCATCAGTGCGAGGTTCTTGACGTACTGCGAGAAGGGGGTGACGAGGCAGGGGTAGCCGACCTTGGGCCATACGTATGCCACTTCGTCGAACAGCTTGACGAGGATTTCATCGGTGGTCAGCGGCTTCTGTCCGTGTTTTTCCTTCCACTTGTTGAGCGAGGCAAGGTTCTCCTCGAGGTCGGTCATCAGGCTTCCCATCATGCCACCAGGCAGTCCTGGTTTGACGAGCAGCGAGTTGTTGATGCGGTTGAGTTCAGGGCAGTAGTAGCCGAGGAAGTCGTCCATCATTTCCTGTATCTGCGTGCGCACTTCCATGTAGGCTTCCATGTTGATTTCCTTCACCTTAAAGCCTGCGTCCTTAAGCATTTCTTGAACTGCGATGATGTCGGCGTGACCTGTTCCCCATGCCAGGGGTGCCACGGCGGTATCGACATAGTCGCAGCCATTTTTGCACACTTCGAGAATCGATGCCATGCAGAAACCAGGACCGGCGTGCGAGTGGTATTGCACGACGATGTCTTTCTTCAGTTCCTTGATACCTTTGACAATCTTACCGAGCGAGTCGGGACGTCCGATGCCTGCCATGTCCTTCAGACAGATTTCGTCGGCACCGGCATCAATCAGCACTTTCGCCAGGTTGACATAATACTCCACCGTGTGGATGGGGCTATGAGTGATACACATCGAGGCTTGGGCAATCATGCCTGCTGCCTTGGCATACTGTATCGAGGGGATGATGTTGCGGGTATCGTTGAGTCCGCAGAAGATGCGGGTGATGTCCGTGCCCTGTGCTTTCTTCACCTTATAGAAGAGCTGGCGCAGGTCTTTGGGGCAAGGACTCATGCGCAGGCCGTTGAGCGCACGGTCGAGCATGTGCGTCTGGATGCCTGCCTCGTGGAAGGGTTTGGTCCACTCACGGACCGATCGGTTGGGATTCTCGCCGTAGAGCAGGTTGACTTGTTCAAAACCACCGCCGTTCGTCTCGACACGATCGAAACAACCCATGCGGATGATGGCAGGTGCCACCTTGAGCAGTTGGTCCACACGCGGCTGATACTTGCCGGCGCTCTGCCACATGTCGCGGAAGACCAACGAGAATTTCACTTCCTTCATATCTTTTCGATTTTATTGACTTTTCCCTTGCCGCCCGTCAGCTGACTGACTGCAGCAGCGATAACACTCTTGGTGGTTGCATCCACCGACTGCAACGCACTGGCCAGCGCTGCCGTCTTCTTACCTTGTTCCTCGGCCGGAGCATACTTGTTGACAAGTGCGATGAGCGCCTTGCCTAGATAGATGACAATGAGCAGGATAACAAACACAGTGGTCATGCCGACCACGAGCAATCCTAAAGCTTCACTCAAATTTTCCATATCGTTTCTACTTATTGATATATTGTCAAACGAAAAAATCACTGCAAAGGTACGGATAATTTCCGACAAATCGAAACGATAATGCAAAATAATCTTAAAAACTGTCAACCTCTTAAACCAATTTGCCGTTCAGACGTCAGAAGAATAACAACGTTTCCGGTCAACTAAAAGAGCAAAGTAAAATTTGTTTAGGGTTTAGGGTTTAGTGTACTGGTGAGTCAGATAGCGCGCTAAACATTAAGCACTCAACACTAAACATTCTTTGAACTTTTCCTTGGCGAGAAAACGAAAGGAATTTATTCCGCCACTTTTTGTTTAATCACTATTTTTAATGTCTAACACTTAAAAACTAAACACTGACATGAAAAAATTGTTTTTCACGATGATGCTGGCAGCCATTTCGCTCACATCATTTGCACAGCAACCCAATGGCGGCAGACAGCGCCGCGAGTTCAATCCCGAAGAGATGGCCACACGCCGTGCCACCCAGGTGAAGGAAGCCGCTCAGATCAGCGACGAGCAATACCAGAAGGTGTACGACCTCTACCTCAAGCAGGCACAGGAGGCCCAGACCAAGATGAAGGAGGCGCAGGAGAAGGGCGAACGCCCGCAGTTCGACCGCGAGGCCATGCAGAAGCAGCGTGAAGCGAACGAAGCTGCCCTGAAAGAAATCCTCACCCCCGAGCAGATGGAGGCCTACAACAAGGCCCAGCAGCAGCGCCAGCAGCGCCGAGGCGGAATGAGGAGCGGCAGACAGGGACGACCGAACGGCGAACTGAACACGACCGAACGTCCCCAGCGCCGCGAACGTCCACAGCAGTAAGACACCATTACAAACGCAAATCAGGCTGTGTCAGCATCATCGACACAGCCTGATTTTATTTAATGAAATACTCAAGCCTCGGATATTATTGAAGTTAAAGAAGTTAAGGAGTTAAGACACAATTCAGTAGTTGTACTCCACGTTGACCACATGGCCCAGGTCACCATATTCCAGACGGGTGACAGCCGAGCCGTTGGTGGGCGAATAGCGGAACTGGTAGGTCTGCACCTCGTCGGGCATCTCGCTATAGACGATGTCGAGGCGCGTAGGCAGATGGGTGGTTGCCTTGCCCAGCATACCTGAGTAGAACATGTATTCTGAGCCTTCACAGCCGAGAGCCCGTGAACTGAGTTCGGGCAGCAGGCCGTTGACGTTGCGGGCGTCGCTGTATGTGTAACTATAAGTATAGTGCTTGGCTGGGGCATCCATACTGGGCGTATAGACAATCGTTGCGATATCGCCGTCGGCGGTCCAGGTGACGAGCGCAGCAGCACCCTTTGTGGTCGTGGCGTTGAATCCCGAATTCTGGTAGGTGACATCCCACGAGATGAGACGTCGATCGGCCGAGTAGGCATAGCGATAGACGGTGTTGCCACTCGATGCGCTGGCGAGCAGTCCGTCGGCCACGTCGAGTTGTACTGGCGCAGCCTGTCCGCCCGTAGTGACACTGATGCGGGTGGGTTCGTAGTTCAGCTGGTAGGTGGCTGCTTGGTCGTCCTGCACCTCGGTGATGCCATCGGTCAGTTTCCAAGCTTTTGCCAATGTCAGTTGTCCACCGGCATTGTAGGAAAATGTCCAGCGATAGACGGTGGTGAACGCACCGGCATACTTGATTTGCTGCACCGTTGCCCCACCCTCGGCATTGGGAGTCTTGAGCGAGAGGACGGGCACATAGTCGTCGCCGCTGCTGCACGAAGCGAGCAGCATGAGGGCGGTCAGTGCCGAGAGAACTGCATGTTGTGTCTTCATCGTTTCTGCTTGTTTTGAGAATCTGACGGTTATCAAAAAAGCGCAACCGACCACAAAGTCAATTACGCTCTTTTCACCTTAAAAATCTGTTTATGAACGAGGTGCGTGGCGGATTCGAACCGCCGTAGCTGGTTTTGCAGACCAGTGACTAAGCCACTCATCCAACGCACCATTGTCGCATTTGCGGCTGCAAAGGTACGACAAATAATTAAAATTCAAAAATTAAAAATTAAAAATTTTCGAAAAGCAGGAAAAAAATTTGTTTTTGCGCTTCAAACGGCTTAACTTCGCGGCATGAAACCGAACACAGACATGGATTTTGCCAGTCGGGTCGAGGCCTTCGTAGCGGAAAACCGACTGTTGCATCCGCAGGATCGCGTGCTGGTGGCGCTGAGCGGTGGTGCCGATTCGGTCGGCCTTCTGCTTGTGTTGCGCGAGTTGGGCTACACCGTCGAGTCTGCCCACTGCAACTTCCATCTGCGCGGAGCCGAGAGCCAGCGCGACGAAGAGTTTGTGCGCCGGCTATGTCAACGGCTTGACATTCCACTCCACGTATGCGAGTTCGACACCACAGCCTACGCCCACAGCCAGGGCATGAGCATCGAGATGGCAGCCCGCGAGTTGCGCTACGGATGGTTCGACCAACTCTGCCAGGAACGGGGCATCAGCAACGTTGCGACGGCTCACCACGCCGACGACAATGTCGAGACGCTACTGCTCAACCTCGTGCGCGGTACAGGGCTCCAGGGCCTCTGCGGCATACCGCCCCGCAACGGCCGTGTGGTGCGTCCGCTGCTCAGCGTCGGGCGGAACGACATTGTCCGGTATCTGGAGCAGAAGGGTCAGGACTATGTCACCGACTCGACCAACCTGCAAACCGACTTCACACGCAACAAGATCCGTCTCGAGGTGCTGCCACTGCTGCGCCAGCTCAATCCTGCGGCCGATGCAAACCTGCAGCGCTGCATCGAGAATCTGGCCGAAGTGCAGAAAGTGTATCGTGCGTCGGTCGATGCGCTGACGGCGGCTGCGCTCGACGGTCCGTCCGAACTCGACATCGCCACCATCATGCGTGCTCCATCGCCTCTGTGCGTGCTCCACGAACTGCTCGCTCCGCTGGGATTCGGCCGTGCCCAGGTGGTCGATATCCTGCGCAGCATCCACCACACGGGCTGCTGCTTCCATTCGTCCACCCATCACATCGTGGTCGATCGCCAGCAACTGCTGATCGAGACAAAGGACGAGGTGGCTGCGAGTGCTGACGATGATATGCCGTCGGTCGATGCTTTGTTGCGCAGCGAAATTGTGCCTTATGTGCCCGAATTCCGCTTCGAGCACACAGCGGAAAAGGCCTATTTCGACGCCGACTTGCTGGCGGGACGCCTGCTGAGCCTGCGCCACCCTCGTCGGGGCGACCGCCTGCGTCCCTTCGGCATGAAGGGGAGCCGCCTGGTGAGCGACCTGCTCACCGACCTGAAGTTGAACCGACTTGAGAAAGAGCGACAGTGGCTTTTGTGTGCCGGCGACGACATCGTGTGGGTGGTAGGGCGGCGTGCCTCCGACCTCTACCGTGTGACGTCTTCCACACGCCGAGTCATCATTTTCACCACGCGCGACAGTGGTGAGGTTGAGGGGTAGAAAAGTGAGAGAAAAGATCGAACGCTGCATTCCGCTGAATGCATTGCAAAGTTAGCATTTTTTCTCGAAAAATCAAAATTTCCTATGTGCTTTTTTAAGGTCTGTTTCAGGCATTTAAGGCCATCATCATCGTCAGACGGCGGACGAAATATTTTTCATCGGCGGACAGAAAACATTCAGACGGCGGACGAAAAAATTTTCAACAGCGGACAGATTTTATTTCAAGGGCACACTCTGCCGAGGCTGCTACTTCTACGTCAAGGAAAACGACTGCCCCCAGCAGCAGTGTTCGCGGGAACACCGTGCCGATGGCTGCGATGTGATATTCAAGAAAGTTTTACCTTAAAAAAATTGTTTTTTGCTTTTTGCTTTTTTGCTTTTTTAGGCCTAAAAATTGCCACCCTCTTTTGTAAAAAATTTCCCTATTATATAATTATATATATTAATATATATAATTTATAATAGAAATAATTTGCTACATAAGTGAAAGTTAAAAAATTCTCCATTTTAGAGGGAGGCATTTTTTCCACGAAAAAAAGCAAAAAAGCAAAAAAGCAAAAAGCAAAAAACAAAAATCAAAAACAATGGAAAATTCCGTAAAATTCAGAGGTCGCGCCAATGTAGTCGTTTATGAGAACAACGACGTCGATGTGCGAATTCCCGAAGAGAACCCCGACCTCAAGCACGAGAAACTTTCAGAATCGAAGTGCGGAAAGCTCAGTCGCACCCAGGGCAAGCAGCCGCAACTGCTCATGTCAATAAAGACAGCGGCGGACAGCCCCGACCCAGCCTACGATTTGCGCCGCGAATTCGAGAAAATCGTGAAGGTTTTGGAGCCGAAAGCGAGTGAATTAACAAAAATTAGCACAAAACTGAAAGGGCGATGGCTCTCCCGAAGCGACGACCTGAAAATACACGTGCTTATTCACGCTCTGCGCTGTTGTTCCCTGTGGCGTCCTGTTCTCCTTGCAGGCGGCTCTGAACTTCCTCCCACTGTTCCTTTGCCAGCTGCTGCATATCGACAACTTCGTCGCTCTCGTCCACAATCTCGAAACCGAGCATAGTCTCGATGACATCCTCGAGGGTGACGATGCCGCGCATGGAGCCGTATTCATCGATGATAACGCAGATGTGCTCTTTCTTCTCGAGCAGTTTCTCCCAAATGGTGGACACGGACTCGTCTTCCTGAAACGAGAGGATGGGACGCTGCAGGTCCTTCAGACGGATGTTGAAGCGGTCCTCGGCCAGTTTCTCGAGGATTTCCTGCTTGAGCACGTAGCCTGTGACGTAGTCATCGTTCTCCTCGTCGTAGAGGGGAATACGCGAGAACTTGGCAAAGTCGTCGGAATTGTAGAAGTCGCGAATCGTTTGCGACGACTCAGCCATGGTGACGACACTCGACGGGGTCATGATGTCGTGTGCCTTCACGTCGTCGAGCTTGAGCAGGTTCTGAATCATCTTGTTCTCCTGCTTTTCGAGCACACCCTCCTCGGCTCCCGTCGTGACCATCGCCACGACGTCCTCACGGCTGACGCTCACCTGGTCGCTGCCGTCGGAGATGCGGTGGGTAAGGCGTTCAAGCAGCCAGACAATGGGGAAGGTGAGATAGATCAGCACCTGGATGATGCCCGATGCCGGCAAGGCAAGCCGACGCCAATAGTTGGAACCGATAGTCTTTGGTATGATTTCGCTGAACACGAGGATGCAGAAGGTGAAGAGTCCGGACACGAGGCCCACACCGGTGCTGTCGTACAGACGTGCTGCCTCACTGCCGACGAGCGATGCACCGACAGTGTTGGCAATGGTGTTGACAACGAGAATGGCGGAGATGGGGCGGTCGATGTCGGTCTTCAGTCGCTTGAGGCGTTCCACGCCCTTGGCTCCCTGCTGCTCGAGAGTGTTAATGAACGAGAGGGGAGTTGAGAGGAGAGTGGCCTCGAGCAGTGAGCACAGGCTGGAAAACACCAGCGCCAGCAGCATGTAAGTGACGAGAAGGGAGAAATTGCCTTGCGGAATCAGTGTGGCAAGAGCATCGGAGATGAGGTTGGGAACAGCTAACAGCGGTTCCGCCGGATATGAATCAGCGTCCATCAAAAAGTGATAAAATTGGTTTTCAAACGGCAAAGGTACGACAAATTATTAATAATTAAAAATTAAAAAATAAAAATTAAGGGTAAATAGCAAAATAAGTGCGCTGAGCCGAGGTTTTCTGCCATTTTTTTCGTAACTTTGTATGCAGAAAAGATGAGAAAAGTAACCAACGTTTTCGGTAAGCCAAATGAACAAAGTCAAACTTGTTTGAACGTTGTCATGGCGAGAAAACGAAGGATGAAATCCAACGCTAACGACATACAGAACGACATGCCTATCATGCCTAAAAGCCGAGCAACACTCATCGTCCTGCTGCTCACGCTCCTCTGCCAGAGCGTACGTGCCCAGACGCCGCAGGACGAGTGGCAGGAACCGACATTCCCGCTGCGCGAAGTGCGTGCCGTGTGGCTGGCCACGGTGAAGAGCCTCGACTGGCCGAAAAACAAGGCTACCGGCACCTACGGCATCGAAGTACAGAAGCGCGAACTGTGCTCCATGCTCGACCAACTGCAGCGTGCCAACATCAATGCCGTGGTCTTGCAGACGCGCATACGCGGCTCGGTTATCTACCCGTCCGACATCGAACCGTGGGACGATTGCCTCACAGGACAGGGCGACCGCAACCCAGGCTACGACCCACTGCAGTTTGCCATCGACGAGTGTCACCGGCGCGGCATGGAGCTGCACGCGTGGGTGGTGAGCATCCCGCTGGGCAACGTGCAGAAACAACGAGAACTCGGCAGCCGCAGCATCACACGACGACACCCTGAGCTTTGTCAAAAGTGCGGACAGGAGTGGTTTATGCAACCCGCTGCCGAGGGGACGGCCGACTACATCGCTGCCCTGTGCCGCGAAATCGCTGAGCGATATGACATCGACGGCATCTCGCTCGACTACATCCGCTATCCCGAGTCTACCTACGGCTATCGCGACAACTGCACCGCCCAGCAGCGACGCGACAACATCACCCGCATCGTCCGACGTGTGCACCAGCAGGTGAAGGCTGTGAAACCATGGGTGAAACTCTCGTCGTCGCCCATCGGCAAGTATGCCAGCCTGCCACGGCAGAGTGCCGGCGGATGGAACTGCTACGACGCCGTCTATCAAGACCCGCAGGCATGGCTACGCGAGGGGATTCAGGACTTGCTCTTCCCGATGATGTATTTCCGCGGCGACCAGTTCTACCCCTTCCTCTACGACTGGCAGGAACACAGCTACGGACACCCCATTGCGCCAGGACTGGGCATCTACCTGCTCGACCCACGCGAGGGAGGTTGGACGCTCGACGAGGTGAGGGCACAGATGCACACAGCCCGCAACATCGGCATCGGCGGCGTCATCCACTACCGAGCCGAGTTCCTGCTGCGCAACTGCAAAGGCATCTACGACACCGTCTGCCGCGAGTTCTGCCCCCACCCTGCCCTCATGCCACGCATGACATGGACAGGCGACACACTGCCGCCCCGTGCTCCGAGAAACCTCATGCGGGTGGGTTCGTTCCTCATGTGGGATAAGGTGCTGGAAGGTGGAAAAGAGGTGACGTACAACCTGTACGGGTCGAACACCTACCCTGTCGATACAGAGCGTGCCGAAAACCTGCTGCGCACCAACCTGCGCGACACACAATTTCTGCTGGAAGGAAAGCTGGCCGAACGACGCTACGTGGCTGTGTGTGCCATGGACCGCTTCGGCAATCAGAGCGTAGCGCTTCAGGAAAAATCGATACAGAACCGTCCCGACTCCAAAAATGCCTGGAACCCGCAGTCGCGTATCGGCGAGAGTGGCAAGCGCATGGACGACCGCAGCAAGCTGTTCAAATCGTCGAAATGGAAACGGTTGAAATCGGCTTCGGGCAAGAAGGACAAGAAGCGCAAGTGGCCGTTCTGAACACAGCTGTTGTAGGTGGCGCCGTCTGCCACCATCCGGCTGAGTAACTGCAGCCGTTCATAGAGCCGCAGGGCGGCAATACCCATGTTCATCCTTAGGTTCACTTCGACACAAGGATGAACTTTTCTTTTCCCCTTATCCTCCACCACCATCAGGTCGATGCCCAGCGGACCGTAGTAGCGGCCTGCCAGTCGTGTGGAAAGCAGTTGCGCCCACCGTTCGCCCACCTTGTTTACATCCTCGATGCTATGTCCCCATGCCGCCGCAATACGCTGCAGAAGCTCTTGCTGCGAAGCCACGACGTTGCCGCCATACCTGCCCTGCTGCGACGTTTCGAACACAGAATGGCCAAGAAACACGACCTCGCCTTCACGAGAGAGATGAAATTCGAGGGCAAAATCAAGCACTTTCTGGTAGTAGCGATCGACGAGCAGGCCGTCGTGCCGCTGCATCAAGACACCGACTTTCTCAGCGAACGCCGCATCCGCCAGCCGTCCGACCAGATTGCCGCGGCCGCTGCTGGAGAAGGGCTGTTTGACGATGATCATTTCGTCGGTGGCAAAAGGTACGTCATCCAGTCTTTTGACAAAGCACATCTCGTCGCCGACCCACCCATCGTCCGTCTTTCCGCACTCGTTCTGAAAGTCGTTCATCAGTCCGACCGCAAATTCACGGTGCGACATCGTCCGCCACAGCGCCAATTCGTCGTCTTCAGGCATCACAGATCGCGCTACCCCACGGCGTGCCAGCTGTTCACGCACAGCCAAATTCCATCCCCACACACCGACCTGCTCATCGTCGGCGTCAGTCCAAACGAGGGGCAACAGGCGCAGCTCATCCTCCATCTGGCGGATGCGTCGGGGTGGCGTGAAATTGCGGCGGTTGGCCGCCAATGCCATTTCGTGCGAACAATTGAAAAGGAACAAGGAAGGCCTATTTCTTTTTGATGTTTTTCATGCGGCGACGGATGGGACTCTGCTCGAGCAGGTCCTCAGAACGCTGGTACATATTGTTGAAATATTCCACCACCGCATTACGGGCACTCTCGCCCACCTCCATCACACCTTCTTCCGTGGGACAGATGCACAGCAGTCCCTTCGGCACGATGCTCACATCGACCGTCTCGCCCGACTCAATGGGGTCGCCGTCGTAGTGAATCACACCTGGTTTGCTGCGGTGGATGACCAAATGCTTGCAGCGGAACATGCGGATGCGGTTGCTCTCGTCGATGGCCCCGTTGAAGAGCATGACCGCCAGCTGGGGCACTTCCAACACATTGAACGGCTCGACAATCGTCACGTCCATCAATCCGTCGCGCACCGAAGCCTGCGGAGCGATATAGGCGTTGTTGCCATACTGCGAGGCATTGGCACAGGCGATGAGCACAGCCTTGTAGGTGACGTGCTCCTCGTTTTCGTTCTCCACATCCAGTTCGTAAGTCTCGGGCGAATAGCTCAAGGCTGAACGCAGGACATTCTCGACGTAGGTGGCAGGACCGCGTTTGCCAGCTTCGGCAAACTTCTGCGAGATGAACGCATCGAAGCCTACACCGCATGTGCAGAAGAAAGGGTGCAGGTTGATGAGTCCGTAATCCATCGGCTGTGGCTCGGTCTCGTTGATCAGACGGATGGCACGTATGGCATCGAGGGGGATGTGCAAGTGGCGTGCCAGTCCGTTACCACTGCCACAGGGGATGATGGCCAGGGCTGTGCGGGTGTGAACGATGGCACGCGCCGTCTCGTTCACCGTACCGTCGCCACCGATGGCACAGACGATGTCCACACCTTCATTGGCAGCTGTCCGTGCAATCTCTGTTGCATGGCCGGCATATTTCGTCTCCACGATATCATAGTCAAAGCGCTCGCGGTCGATCAGGCGGTCCACCTGACGGAGGATGCTCCGCTTGTTGGTCGTACCCGAAATAGGATTAACGATAAATATGATCTTCTGCTTCATTTTTTCAATTCCAACCGATGGTCGATACACGTGGGCAGTTCTTCCTCGTAGTGCGTCACCATGATGAGAGTTTTAGTGGGGTCGCTGCAATACTCGTCGATGACCTGACGCACAAGCTGACGGTTCTCCATGTCAAGCCCGTGAAGGGGTTCGTCGAGAATGAGCAAGTCGGGATTGCGGACAAAGGCACGCACCACGAGCACCATCCGCTGTTCGCCACTCGACATGCGCAGGAACGAACGGTCGCGCAGGTGCAGGATGCCGAAACGCTGCATCCACTCCTCACACTGCGGCAGCTGATCCGCCCGTGGCTTGCTATACAGACCCACCCAGTCGGTCAGTCCCGAGGCCACCACTTCGATGGCAGGCAGGTCGCGACGATAGGCACGGTGAAGTTCGGGCGACACATAGCCGATGTGGCGTTTGATGTCCCAGATGCTTTCGCCCTGCCCACGCTGATGGCCAAACAGCTCGACATCGTTGGCGTATGCCTGCGGATTGTCGGCACAGAGGATGCTGAGCAGCGTCGATTTGCCCGAGCCGTTCGGTCCGCTCAGCGCCCAGTGTTCCCCCTCATGCACCGTCCAGTTCAGACGGTCCAGAATGGTTCGGGCACCGTAGCGAATCGTCACGTCGTGCAGACGGACGACTGGACGTGAAGAAGCCTCCCCCCTCCGGTCCCCTCCGAAAGAGGGGAAGTTCATTTCTGCTGATGTATAGTCCCTTTTAATCTTATATTCATTAGTTTGGAGTCCCCCTCCTTCGGAGGGGTTAGGGGAGGTCGTAAGGGCCAGGGGCCGTTTTTCACCTACCACCCCATCTTTCACCTCCACCACATGCGTCACACACGGAGGCATGTCGTCGGTCTTCGACATGACCAGGACCAGCAGCACACCCTCCACGTCCTTCAGCCGCTGCAACTCCTCGGCCAGCAGCCGTCGAGCCTCCACGTCGAGGCCGATGAACGGATTGTCGAGGATGAGCACACGCGGACGGCTCTGCATCGCCTCGCGCAGGATGTGCCGTCGCAGTTCGCCGCTCGAAAGCAGCATCATCGGGTCAGGGTCGTCGTGCTGGTTCCAGCGCAACTGATAATAGTAGCGACCGTCGGCCGTTCCATACGTATCACGAAACGTCACCGTGCGAATAATGTCGCACGCCATCCGACGCTCGCTCGGCGAAAAATCGTATGTCAGTTCGCCGCCAGGCAACAAGGGATGAGCCCCAGTCAGCATCTCCACCAGCATCGTCTTGCCACTGCCGTTACGCCCCGTGATCGCCACACATTCGCCCGCATTCAGGCAGAGCGTCACCGGCTGGCGCAGTCGGTAGTCGGGATGGCGAGCCACCGCATTGCGTATGTCAATCACCCGTTGCATCAATACAGAAGTTCCTTCACACCATGGTTGCCCACGAAGCGGTTCAAATCGACATTGCCACGCACACCGCGCAGGCTGCCCTGCCCCGTGTATTGCCAAATCAGATAGTCATCGTCGTCGTAGAGCATCGGCTCGTCAAACGAGTAGGCAGCAATCCAGAACTTATAGCGGCTGTAGCGACCGCCGTGCATATATTTGTTGTAGAAATTCTTTCCCGTATAGATAATCGGACGTTTGCCAAACTCCTTCGTCACCAGTTCCAGCAACTTCTCCAGTCGGGCATGGAACGTCGCCATCGACACCCCGCCCTGCACCTCGACGTCGATCATCGGCAGCAAGTCAATCTGCTTCGGATTCACCACACTCATCATGTTTCGGAACTGCACCTGCGGATCGACGCCAGGGCGGAAAAAGTGGTAGGGCCCCACCTTCAGCCCGTGCCGGCGAGCCTCGCGCAGGTTCGACTGATACGTATCATCCACATAGTTCGCACCCTCCGTCGCCTTCAGATATACAAACTGAATCTCGCGGTTGCGAGCCACCTCCGCCCAGTTGATGTAGCCCTGGTGGTGGCTCACGTCGATGCCCTGCGGAAAGTGGCCCGACACACCGCTGCGCGTTCTCCGAGCCTGCGTCACGCCGCCACCGCCACCCGTGAGCGACACGTCGGTCAGCTGGCGGGGCGCACTGTCAGGCTTCGACTTTCGGTTGACGGGGTCAGGCTCGATCAGCGGCAGACTGCTGGCCTGCTCACGCTTGAGGTCGTATTTGTTCGGCTTCTTGCGAGCCTCGGCGGGCAAGGCCGTCAGCAGCAGCAGAGCCGTGAATGCCAGGAGGAGGAGTCGGTTGTTCATGCGTCGTTGTGCGTTATCAATCCGCGAAGGTACGACATAATCCCGACAAACGGAAATAATCGGCCGTAAATTAACATAAATTATTGATTGGACGCAGGGCACTCCAGGCAAAAACACACCGCAGCAGGCACTGAGTCATGCTGCGGCAAGATATCTACTGCACCGCGCAATCACTGCGTGTGCACTACAGCGAAATTCCCTGTGCACCGCGGAAGGAACTGGGTGTGCACTGCGGAATGAGCTGGCTGTGCACTGCGAAGAAATTGGGTGTGCACCCGCGTGACAATGAGTGTGCAGGGCGATTCTGGCTGGTCAGCGAATGAAGAGCAGTTCGCGATACTTCGGCAGCGGCCAGAGTTCGTCATCGACCACGAGCTCGAGTTTATCGACGTGGTAGCGGATGGTCTGCAGGTAGGGGGCCACGGTGTCGTGGTAGGCGATGGCTCGCTCGCGTGGGTCGGCGATGCGGTTGGCTGCCTTTCGGGCGGCGATCATCTGCTGGACGTTCTCGACGATGAACGACTCGTGTTCCGAGATTTGCTCGATGATCTTGAGGTTGTTGCCCGAGATGCGTTCGGCCTTGTCGGCTGGGAAGATGTCGCGCAGCTTGTGGACGTTGTCGATGAGGACGGACTGGTAGTTGGTGACGACGGGGATGATGTGGTTCATGCAGAGGTCGCCGAAGACGCGCGACTCGATCTGCAGTTTCTTGGTGTAGGTCTCCCACTTGATTTCGTTGCGGGCTCGCAGCTCGGCCTGTGTCATGACGTGCTGGCTCTCGTACATGCGCACGCTCTCGGGGTCGAGGTAGCGGTCGATGATGAGGGGGCAGGAGGTTTCGCAGTCGAGGCCCCGACGCTGGGCTTCCTGTTTCCATTCGTCGCTGTAGCCGTTGCCGTCGAAGCGGATGGGCTGCACGTAGCGGATGTCGTCGCGCAGGACTCGCAGGATGGCGCGTTCCTTGGGCTGTCCGTCGGCGATGAGGGCATCGACTCGCTGGCGGAAGGTGCAGAGGGCTTCGGCCACGGCGGTGTTGAGGGTGAGCATGGCGGCGGCGCAGTTGGCCTGGCTGCCGACGGCTCGGAACTCGAAGCGATTGCCGGTGAAGGCGAAGGGGGAGGTGCGGTTGCGGTCGGTGTTGTCGATGAGCAGTTCGGGTATGGAGGGGATGTCGAGCTGCATCTTGGTCTTGCCGCCGACGCTGAGTATCTGTTCGTCGGTGGATTCGGCGACGTGGTCGAGCAGCTGGCTGACGGTGCGTCCGAGGAAGGAGGAGATGATGGCGGGCGGTGCTTCGTTGGCTCCGAGGCGATGGGCATTGGTGGCGGAGATGATGCTGGCCTTGAGCAGTCCGTTGTGGTCGTAAACGGCTCGGAGTGTCTCGACGATGAAGG
Source organism: uncultured Prevotellaceae bacterium (assembly GCA_900319385.1). GTDB lineage: Bacteria > Bacteroidota > Bacteroidia > Bacteroidales > Bacteroidaceae > UBA3839. The sequence goes on from ONOG01000020.1 coordinate 93,705, forward strand.
TGACGAAGCGGAGGTGGTCGAGGGGTGTCTTGCCTGGGGCGTGGAGCAGGATGCCGGTGTCGGTCGAGAGGCTCCAGTTGCAGTGCTTGCCGCTGCCGTTCACGCCTTTGAAGGGCTTTTCGTGGAGCAGGCATCGGAATCCGTGCTTGCGTGCCACTCGCTTCATCATGGCCATGATGAGCATGTTGTGATCGACGGCGAGGTTGGTTTCTTCGTAGATGGGTGCGAGCTCGAACTGTCCTGGTGCCACTTCGTTGTGGCGTGTCTTGACGGGGATGCCGAGCTGGAGGGCATGGATTTCGAGGTCGCGCATGAAGTTTTCGACTCGTTCGGGGATGGCTCCGAAGTAGTGGTCGTCCATCTGCTGGTTCTTGGCTGAGTCGTGCCCCATGAGTGTGCGTCCGGTCATGACGAGGTCGGGGCGTGCTGAGTAGAGCGATTCGTCGACGAGGAAATATTCCTGCTCCCAGCCGAGGTTGCTGGTCACCTTGCGTACGTCGGGGTAGAAGTATTGTGCGACGGCTGTGGCTGCGCGATCGACGGCATAGAGTGCTTTCTTCAACGGCACTTTGTAGTCGAGTGCCTCGCCGGTGTAGGCGATGAAGATGGTGGGGATCATGAGTGTGTCGCCGATGACGAAGACGGGCGACGTGGGGTCCCAGGCGCTGTAGCCACGTGCCTCGAAGGTGGAGCGGATTCCGCCATTGGGGAAGCTGGAGGCGTCGGGCTCTTGCTGCACGAGTATCTTGCCTGAGAACTGTTCGACCATTCCGCCTTTGCCGTCGTGCTCGACAAATCCGTCGTGCTTCTCGGCGGTGCCTTCGGTGAGTGGCTGGAACCAGTGGGTGTAGTGGGTGACTCCGAGGTCCATCGCCCAGCGCTTCATGCCGTCGGCGACTTCGTCGGCGATGGTGCGGTCGAGGGGTGCACCGTTGTCGATGACATCGCACATCTGCTGATAGGCATTGGGCGAGAGATACTGATACATCTTCTGCTTGTTGAAGACGTATTTACCAAAATACTCTGAGGGGCGCTCGCTGCGCAGTGAAACTTCGACGGGTCGCTTCTTGAAGGCCTCGTCAACAACCTTAAACCTTAATCTGGATGCCATAACTTGTGTTGAGCGTTTAGTGTTTTGTGCGAACAAAGGTACGTCTTTTTCAGCAAGTAAATGGCAAAAACGCAGGATTTTAACAGAATTTGTATTAAAAAATACGAAAATATTCATGGAAAAGGACAACTAAGACATTTTTTTCGTTATCTTTGCAACAAACAAATAAAAAATACACACCACCATGAAAGAAATTAAAATCACCGAAAAGGCTCATAAGGAAATCAAGAGACTGTTTTCCGTCCGTAACAGCGTGAACACGCTCAAGAGCGACCCTGAACTCACCGCCATCTTCGACAATTTTGCCTTCGACGAAACACTGCGTGTGGCCGATGGCCCTGTCATCGAGAAGACTCGTGTGATGTGCATCCTGGCATCCACACTGGGGTGCAACGCTCTGACGGAGTTCCGTATGTATGTCGATGCTGCACTCAACGTGGGTGTCAAGCCGCGTGAAATCCGCGAAATCGTCTATCAAGCCGTGCCGTTCCTCGGTTTCTCACGAGTGATCGACTTCCTGCTCGTGATGAACGAGGTGTTTGAGAACAACGACATCCGTCTGCCGCTCGACGACCAGGCTACGACTACGGACGAGAATTGTCGTCAGAAGGGTGCTGAAATGATTGATGCGCTGTGGGGCGAAGGCAATGCCGAGAATATGCTGGAAACTTCGCCGAAGGGACAAGAGCACATCGTACGATTCATGACTGACTATTGCTTCGGACGCTTCTATACACGCAACGGCATCGACCTGCAGCACCGCGAACTCATTACGTTCTGTATGCTGGCTGCAATGGGTGGCTGCGACGAACGTCTGCGAACGCATGCCATCGGTTGCAAAAACACTAAGATTACGAAGAAGGAAATGGTGGCTGCCGTGACAGCCATGCTGCCGTGGATCGGATTCCCTCGTTCGCTCAACGCTATCAACATCATCAACGATGCCTACAGCGAAAAGCTGATTTGAGGTTGACTGGCAGAATAACATCAAGGCGGATGCACAGCTAAGTGTCATCCGCCTTGATTTGTTCATTGAACGTAGAACGCTCATCGCTTCACGTGCAATAAGCTCTGAATCCATGCTACCATATCCTTCAAGACTTCGGGCGAAAGTGTTTCCTCAATCTCACCGTACTCTGTAGGAAGACCTGTGGCTGCGTGCTGGAAGAGGTGGTTGAGTTCGGAATAGATTTTGAGACAATGATGCTTGTTCTGAGGAAGAAGACGCTCAATGGCCGTGAGATTTTGCTCGGCAATGACTTGGCTGTCGCGGTCGCCATTCAACGCAAAGACAGGACAACGGGTCTTGCGAATGTCGGTCGATGGGTCGTAGTCGATGAACCACTGCATCCAGGGCATCTGTTGAGCAGTTGGATCTTGACGAAAACTTTCAACAGTCATCGTGGCTGGTTGTCCAGAAAGTTCAAGAATGCGGTTAGCCTGCGCTGCAAGCAGTGTGTCGCCTTTCACGCCAGGACTTGCCAACGAAATGAGATAATCGACTTTCTTCTGTGCACCCAACATGAAGGCAATGCTGCCACCCTCACTATGGCCAAGCACACCGATGATGCCGAACTTTTTCAGTTTGCGCAAATAGTCAATGCCCGCAGCGGCATCGCGCATGAAATCGAGCGTAGTTGCATTGCGCACTTCCCCACCCTGCGACTTTCCTGTGGCACGGTCGTCGTAACGGAGCGTGGCAATGCCTTGTCGAGCAAAATAGTCGGCAATGACGAGGAAGGGCTTGTGCTGCATCAGCTCTTCGTCACGGTTCTGCTGACCACTACCCGTCACGAGTAGAACGACGGGGGTCTGCTTCGGCTGCTGTGGGTCATAAACCAATGGGTAGGTCAATGTGCCCGCAAGTGTCACCCCGTCTTGTTCATTGCGAAATGTCACCTCCTCAGTCTTATAGGGGAACGGAGCCTTGGGTTCCTGTGGGCGTCGCACCTCGTATGTACCTCTTTCAAGAACAAGCGGAAAGGATTGCCCATGCTGTGTGAAGGTGCCGACGAGTTTGCCGTCTTTCAATTTGGCGCAATAGTTGATGGCAACGCCATCGATATGAACTGACACGGAGTCGTCGCTGAGATAGTCTTTATAGGCACTTATACCTTTTGCACCTTGATCAGGACTATCAAGCGTGACTACCACATATCCATCCTTCTGCTCAAAGTTCAGTACCAGTGCCAGCGATATGGCCCCTACATTCAGTTTTCCATTCCACGAACCTACCAAAGCCGTGGTTGGTTGTACCTGTGCATGGGTTGTAACTGTGAGTAGGAACAAAAGCGAAGATAAGATTTTTCTTTTCATGTTTGTGAGGAAATAAAAATCAAGGATTTTAAGGATGTCATGGTTTATTCTTAATACAAAATAAACTCATTAAATCCTTAAAATCCTTGACAAATTAAGAAACTATCATCTACGACAGGAAGCCGAGCAGCACACCGGCTGCAACTGCTGAGCCAATCACACCAGCAACATTCGGTCCCATGGCGTGCATGAGCAGGTAGTTGTGCGGATCTGCCTTCAGACCTTCCTGGTTAGAGATGCGGGCTGCCATCGGCACGGCACTGACACCGGCGTTTCCGATGAGCGGATTGATCTTCTTTCCTTCAGGCAAGAAGAGGTTGAACAACTTCACGAAGCAAACACCGCTGGCAGTGGCAATCATGAAGGCACAAGCTCCAAGCACGAAGATGAGAATCGTGTCGACAGTAAGGAACTCGCTGGCCTGTGTCGAGCAACCGACGGTCAAACCGAGCAGCATGACCACGATGTCGTTGAGAGCGGCACCGGCTGTCTTGGCTAGACGTGTCGTCTTGGTCGATTCCTTCAGCAGGTTTCCGAAGAAGAGCATACCGAGGAGCGGCAGACCCGACGGAACGATGAAAGTCGTGATGAGCAGACCCACGATGGGGAACAAGATGCGCTCTGTCTGGCTCACTTCACGGCTCTTCTCCATCTTGATGAGCTTCTCTTTCTTCGTCGTGAGAGCACGCATGATGAACGGCTGAATCACTGGCACGAGAGCCATGTAACTATAAGCACACACAGCGATAGCACCCATGAGGTTGGGCGACAACTTCGAAGAGAGGAAGATGGCGGTAGGTCCGTCTGCACCACCGATGATAGCGATACCGGCAGCCTGATTCGGCTCGAAGCCCATGGCCAATGCAATGATGTAGGCGCCGAAGATACCGAACTGAGCCGCTGCTCCCACAAGCATCAACTTGGGGTTGGCAATCAGCGCAGAGAAGTCGGTCATGGCACCAATGCCGAGGAATACGAGCGGCGGATACCAACCAAGCTTCACACCTTGGTAGAAGAAATTCAGGACAGAATTGTCCTCGTAGAGTCCTATCTCAAGACCGGCGGCCTTGAACGGAATGTTTCCCAGAATGATACCCAGACCAATCGGGATGAGCAGCAGCGGTTCGAAGTCTTTCTTGATGGCAAGCCAGATGAAGAAAGCACCGACAAGAATCATGATGATGTTCGCCCACTCCACGTTGGCAAAGCCTGTGTAAGTGAGGAAGTCGGTGAACTTCTGCGCGATGAAGCCCCAAAGTCCTAAAGATTCCAAAATCATATTCATTCTGTTTATTCAATCGTTACGAGAACGGCACCTTCCATGACGGTGTCTTCCTTGCTGACGCGAATTTCTTTCACCTTGCCGTCACGCTCTGCGTCGATGTTGTTTTCCATCTTCATGGCTTCCAACACAACGACTGTATCGCCTTTCTTGACAGCCTGTCCGACAGTCACTTTGATGTCCTTCACCGTGCCAGGCAGCGGAGCCTTGATGGCGGTTTCGCCGGCAGCAACGGCTTCCTGAGCAGCCTTCGGAGCTTCAACGGTCTTGACAGGCGCAGCAACGGCACGCACTACGGGTTTGGGCTGAGCGATGGGCTTGTCCATCACAACGTCGAACTCAACGCCGTTGACCTCAACCTTGGCAATGTTGTCCTCAACGCCGTTGATTTTTACGTTGTAGTCAACACCTTTAATCTTATAATTGTATTCTTTCATTGTTTCTGATGTGAATTAGTGATTGTGATGAATTTCGGGAGCGTGACGCAGCATGTGGTCTTTGTTCTCCCAAGCCGAGGCGTGGTGCTCGATGGTGAGTACGCCGCTCTCGATATCGTGCATGTTGCCCATGTACTCATGGAGAGCCAGACCGATGGCAGCGACATAGTTCTCCATCTCGATACCCTTGGTCTCAGCACCTTCCTTAGCCATGACGACAATCTTTTCGCCGGCTTCATGGATCTGCTTGATTCCCTGAACGCGCTTCAATTTTGCCAAACGGTTGAGCACCCAACCGAAGATGTGGAAGAACACGAAGAGCAGAATCAGACAGCCGAATACGATGCCCATCGCAATGATGGCCATAGCTATGCCATAGGGGTCATTCTTCTTCCATTCTGCCGTCTTGTCGTCGGTATTGCTTCCGATCTCGTTCGGGGCATCGGGAGTCACCTGATCAGGTGTAGCATCGATCCATTCGTAAGCGTCTTTCTCCTTGTTATATATACGCGCGTAGGAATGGCCGGCTTCGAGCACAGGAACGGTGAGCGAGTCGAGCAGTGTGACACCATTGCCATCGTAGAGAGCGATGAAGTTCTCCTGGCCAGGTGTCAGCGTGAAGTTGGCGTGGAGCGTACCGCGGTTCACTTTTCCATCTGCAAAGAAGACAATGCGTTGCTTGGCAGCAAGGTTGGTGCGTGCATCTCCCTTCGGGATGAGCGACATCATGGCGATACGCTCGGGAGCGGAGAGTTCCTCGTTGAGAACAGCACGATTCGTCGTGAGATAGCAGTTACGGATATCGTGCGTGGTGTACGACGTGTTGGCAATCTCAATCCACGAAGGCGTTTCTCCGTATTCGTCCTGATATCCTGCTACGGGGCCGGCGGTTGGGCAGTCTATGCTGTCAGCCTCGGCAGCCTTCTGCTGACAGCAGGCAGGAATGCTCACATAGACCTCATTGATCTTGAAGTCGTGCGCACCCTGAGCCATCGCCGCAGCTGTGGATAGGAGGGCAAAAGTAAATAAAACATATTTCTTCATGCGATCAATCATTTTAGAGTGGAATATTTCCGTGCTTCTTAGCCGGATTTGTGAGCGACTTCGTGGCGAGCTGCTCAAGGGCGCGAATGATACGGAAACGTGTGTTGCGAGGCTCAATCACGTCATCGATATAGCCATACTTGGCTGCGTTGTACGGATTGGCGAAGAGCTTGGTGTATTCTTCTTCCTTCTCGGCAATGAAGGCAGCGGCATCTTCGCCAGCTTCCTTCTTGGCCTTGGCTTCCTTGGCATAGAGCACAGCAACGGCACCACTACCGCCCATCACGGCGATTTCGGCCGATGGCCAAGCGTAGTTCAAGTCGCCACGCAGCTGCTTACAGCTCATCACGATGTGGCTACCACCATACGACTTACGCAGGGTAATGGTCACCTTGGGAACTGTAGCTTCTCCATAGGCATAGAGCAGTTTGGCACCGTGCAGGATGACAGCGTTATACTCCTGACCCGTTCCAGGCAGGAATCCTGGTACATCGACGAGGCTGACGATAGGAATGTTGAAGGCATCGCAGAAGCGAACAAAGCGGGCACCCTTACGGCTGGCGTTGCAGTCGAGCACACCGGCGAACTTCGAGGGCTGGTTGGCAACGATGCCCACCGAGCGACCATTGAAGCGTGCAAAGCCCACGATAATGTTCTGAGCGTAGCGGGGCTGTACTTCGAAGAACTCACCATTGTCCGTAATGGCCGAGATAACTTCGTACATATCGTATGCCTGATTGGGATTGTCGGGAATAATCTCGTTCAGACGGTCCTCCATACGGTCGATGGGGTCGGTGCATTCCACAATGGGAGTTTCCTCCTGGTTGTTCTGTGGAATGTAGCTGAGCAGCTGCTGGATCATAGCGATGGCTTCTTCCTCGGTGGAAGCTGTGAAGTGGGTCACACCCGACTTCGTAGAGTGCACGCTGGCACCGCCGAGGCTCTCCTGATCGACATCCTCGCCCGTCACGGTCTTCACCACAGCAGGACCTGTGAGGAACATATACGACGTATTCTCCATCATGAGCGTAAAGTCAGTCAGTGCAGGGCTATAAACAGCACCACCGGCACAAGGACCGAAAATACCAGAAATCTGCGGAATCACACCGCTGGCGAGAATGTTGCGCTGGAAGATTTCTGCGTAGCCAGCCAGGGCATTGATACCCTCCTGAATACGAGCACCACCCGAGTCGTTGATACCGATGACAGGAGCACCCATCTTCATGGCCATGTCCATGACTTTGCAAATCTTCTGTGCCATCGTTTCGGAGAGCGAACCGCCGTTGACCGTGAAGTCCTGTGCAAAGACATAAACAAGGCGACCGTTAATCGTACCGCTACCGACTACGACACCGTCGCCCAGATACTGCTTCTTCTCCATGCCGAAGTTATAGCAACGGTGGAGCTTGAACATGTCAAATTCTTCGAAACTACCCTCGTCGAGGAGCATCTGCAGGCGTTCACGCGCTGTGAACTTACCACGTGCGTGCTGCTTGTCGATGGCCTTTTCGCCACCACCCAGACGCGCTTTCTGTCGGAGCTCAATCAGCTCCTGGATTCTTTCTGTTTGTTTAGACATTATAATTATAAATTAGAATCATTTTTTAGTTTAGTGTTTAGTGTTTAGCGTTGAGTGTTCTGGTGAGTCTGACGACACAATAAACTCTAAACTCTAAACACTAAACTCCAAGCATTTTTAAATTATAATTTACTTCATCGGTTCACAAAGTTCGGTGAGCACACCTGCCGTTGTCTTCGGATGCAGGAATGCGATGTTCATGTGCTCAGCACCTGGACGAGGCTGCTGGTCGATCAGACGCACACCCTTCTCCGTGCATTCGGCCAAAGCGTTGGCAACGCCATCTTCAACAGCGAAAGCTACGTGATGAACGCCACGTCCGCCCTTTTCCATAAACTTAGCCACAGCACTCTCGGGGCTCGTCGGCTCCAGCAGTTCAAGCTTCACTTCGCCCACCTTCAGGAAGGCTGTCTTCACTTTCTGGTCAGCTACTTCTTCAATGGCGTAGCACTTCAGTCCGAGCACGTTCTCATAGTAAGGGAGAACCTCCTCAATGCTCTGGACAGCGATGCCCAGATGGTCAATACGAGAAATCTTCATACTGATTGTTTTTTGATTGTTGGTTGTTATAAAGTTGATAAAAAAAAGTTGACGAGTTGACGAGTTGTTTCTGTTTAACTCAGACCCCCGGTTGGACTTCGCACTTCGTTGGGTCACATAAAACCTTGCAAATTTACGCAATAAAAAGACGTTGACCAAATTCAGTATGAAAAAAAACTGAATAAATGCGTTTTTTTACAAAAAAGTGCGGATGAATGGAAGTTTTTCTCTACCTTTGCGAGATATGAATGCGCAACGTCTTGACCTCCGCCATCGCATTGCCCTCGAAGCAGCCCACCACCTGCAGCAGGACATCAACCGCCGACACCCACTGCGGCAGTTATTCTGGGAGTGTACCCTGCGCTGCAACGTGCATTGCCGCCATTGTGGCAGCGACTGCAAGCAACTGGCAGGCGTGCAGGACATGCCCGCCGCCGACTTCCTGCATGTGCTCGACAGCATCGCCAGCAAATGCAATCCTCACGACGTGTTTGTCATCATCACAGGCGGTGAACCATTGCTGCGCAACGACCTGGAGCAGGTGGGTCGGCAAATCTTCGAACGAGGATTCCCCTGGGGCATGGTCAGCAATGGGCTATTGCTCACACCCGAACGCTTCGAAGCCCTTCGTCATGCAGGACTCCATTCGCTCACCATCAGCCTCGACGGACTTGCCGACGACCACAACTGGCTGCGAGGACACAAGGAAAGTTTTCAGCGTGCCAGCCAAGCCATCGACATCGCATTGGGACATCCGCAAGTGGCTTTCGACGTTGTCACCTGTGTCAACCAGCGCAACTTCAGCCACCTCGCCGACATTCGCGACTTCCTCATCGAAAAGGGTCTGAAAGGATGGCGTTTGTTCACCATCTTCCCCGTCGGACGCGCAGCCCACGACCCCGAACTACAGCTCAGCAGCGAGCAGCGTCGCCAGCTCCTCGACTTCATCCGTCAGACGCGACGCGAGGGACGCATCCATGCCGCATTCGGTTGTGAAGGCTATTTCGGCAATTACGAAGGCGACGTGCGCGACCAGTTCTTCCACTGCCAAGCCGGCATCACCGTAGGCAGCATCATGGCCGACGGCTCCATCGCAGCCTGCGCCTCCATCCGTGCCGACTACCACCAAGGCAACATTTACCGTGGCGACGATTTCATGGACGTATGGGAACAACGCTACCTACCCCACCGCAACCGCGAGTGGATGCGCACAGGTCTCTGCGAATCATGCTCACATTGGCGCTACTGCCAAGGCGGAGCCCTCCACCTGCGCGATGCCGAAGGCAAACTCATCCTTTGCCCCCTGCAAAGGTTAAAGACTCAATTAACGTCTTAACTTCCGACAGTTAACTCAGACAATAAAACCACAAAATCATGAAAAAGAAAATCCAAGTCCTCACCACCCTCCTGCTCACAGGTCTCATTAGTTTGTTAGGCTTCACTTCGTGTGGTTCGCAGAAGAAGGCCCTCGAAGAAAAGCAACGCCAGGAAGAAGCCGCACGTCGCGAAGCCGAAGAAGAAGCCCGTCGTACCGAACAAGCCAGGATAAAAGAACAGGAACGCCTCGCCAAGGAGGCAGCACGTCGTCGTGCCGAACTCGAGCGTCAGAAGCTCGTCTATGGACCACCCACCACCGACTTCCGTCCCAACATCGACCGTTGACGGATTCGCTTTCCCCCAACGATCGTCCATAGCCCTGAAGACCCTATCTGAAAAATAGCCGTTGTGCAGCGTGAAAGAAGATGGGGTGCACTACGTATGAAATGACTGTGCACAGCGAGATAATTTGCAGTGCACTGCAAATATCATTCAGTGTGCACAACCAACGTCATCCGCAGTGCACTGTAAAGAAATTTGCAGTGCACTGCTTTTTTAATGGCTATGCACAAACCTTATGATTATAATGACTAAGCTATGCAGTCCCACTACAACACCCCTTTACTGCTGGGTAGCTGGTAGTTGTAGATATCACGTCGGACAGCCATGCGGAGGCTACGGGCAAAGGCCTTGAAGATGCCTTCAATCTTATGGTGTTCGTTCTGTCCTTCGGCACGGACATGAAGATTCATGCAGGCTGCATCGGAGAGGGATTTGAAGAAATGGAGGAACATCTCGGTGGGCATTTCGCCGATGCGTTCACGCCGGAAGTCGGCATCCCATACCAACCAGGGACGTCCGCCAAAGTCGAGTGCAACCTGACAGAGGCAATCGTCCATGGGCAGGCAGTAGCCATAGCGTTCGATACCACGTTTGTTGCCCAGCGCACGCAGCAGGCACTGCCCGAGAGCGAGTCCTGTGTCTTCGATGGTGTGATGCTCATCGACGTTGAGGTCGCCGTTGACACGAATGTAGAGGTCGATATTGCCATGACGGGCAATCTGCTCAAGCATGTGGTCAAAGAAACCGAGGCCGGTCGCGATATCGGCCTTGCCTGTGCCATCGATACAGAGACGGATGTCGATGTCGGTTTCCTTGGTCGTACGTCGGACAGAAGCGGTACGTTCGCCGGCAAAGAGGATTTCTGCCACACGGTCCCAGTTCATTTCTTCGTTCAGAATCAAAGATTTACAACCGAGATTGCGTGCCAACTGTGCGTCAGTATCACGGTCGCCCACGACGTAGCTGTTCTCCAAGTCGTAGTCGCCCTGGAGATACTTCGTAAGCATAGCGGTTCCAGGCTTGCGCGTAGGCAGATTTTCATGCGGGAAAGAGCGGTCGATGAGTATGTCGTCGAAGTCGATGCCCTCGTCATGCAGCGTCTGCAGCATCAGCTTGTGCGTAGGCCAAAAAGTGTCTTCGGGATAAGACGATGTGCCAAGCCCGTCTTGGTTGCTGACCATGACGAAGCGGAAGTCGGTATGCTGACGCAGGAAATACAGGTTGCGGATTACGCCTGGCAGAAAGCGGAACTTGTCGAACGAGTCAATCTGTTCGTCTTCCGGTTCACGCAGGATGGTGCCGTCGCGGTCGAGGAAAAGAAGTCGGGTCATAGGCTGCGGAGGGCTTTGAGTAGTTTTTCGTTTTCATATTTCGTACCGATGGTAATGCGCAGGCAGTTGTGACACAGATGCACATTGGTGCGATTGCGTACGATGATTCCCTGCGACACCAGGTACTGATAGATAGCATTGGCATCGCTGACACGAGCCAAAAAGAAATTCGCGTCGGAAGGATAGACTTTCTCGCAGAGAGGCAACTGGGCAAAGGCTTGCATGAGGGCTGTGCGTGCCTCACGGATGAGGACGATGTTTTGGTGAATTTTCGTCTGATCGCCGAGTACCTCCAGTGCCTTCTGCTGGGTGAGTGTGTTGACGTTGTAGGGATATTTCACCTTGTTCATCAGTCCGATGATTTCCTGCGATGCAAACGCCATGCCCAGACGGATGGCGGCACATCCAAAAGCTTTGGAGAAGGTGTTGAGCACCACGAGACCTGCATAGCGTCCGATGTCGAGGCGGAAAGGCCGTTGGTCAGAGAAATCGCTATAAGCCTCATCGACGACGACGATGCCGTCGAAACGTTCCAACACAGCCTCTATCTCGCTGCGACGCAGGGCATTGCCTGTCGGATTGTTGGGAGAACAGATGAATACAAGCTTGGTTTTCTGATCGCAGGCCTTCAGCAGTTCGTCAGCATGAAACTGAAACTGCTCATCGAGCGACACACGACGATACTCCACATCGTTCACATCGGCACACACTTCGTACATACCATACGTAGGGTCGATAGCAACGACATTATCCACGCCTGGCCTGCAGAAAATCCGGAAAAGCAGGTCGATGGCCTCGTCGCTTCCGTTGCCGAGAAACATATTCTCCGTCCGAACCTGCTTGATAGGCGCAATCTGTGCCTTCAACGCTTCCTGCATAGGGTCGGGATAGCGGTTCAATGGATAGTTGTAAGGACTCTCGTTGGCATCGAGAAACACATCAGCCTTCTTGCCCTTAAACTCGTCGCGGGCACAAGAGTAAGGCTTTAGAGCCCAGATGTTTGGGCGGACTAAGTCTATTAACGCTTTCATTGCTTGATGGATTCAATTCTGACACACATCGCATTCCGGTGTGCCTCCAGCTGTTCGTTTTCTGCCATCAGACAGACGGCAGGACCGATGGAGCAAATGCCCTCGGCCGAGAGATGTTGATAAGTGATTTTACGGCAGAAGCTGTCGAGTGACACACCGCTGAAGGCACGGGCATATCCACTTGTCGGCAGGGTGTGATTCGTGCCTGAAGCATAGTCTCCCGCACTCTCACAACTGTAATGGCCCAAGAACACACTGCCCGCATTGATCACCTGTTCACCCAGATCTGCATAGCTGTCAACCGAGAGAATCAAGTGTTCGGGAGCGTAGGCATTGACCAGATTCATCGCTTCGTCGCTGTCGTGCACGAGGACAAAGCGGCTGTTCTGCAGCGAAGCGTCAGCCATGTCGCGACGCGGGAGCAACTGGAGTTGTCGCATCACCTCGTCCGCCACCCGTTGCAGCATCGTCTCGCTCCAGCTGACCAACAGCACCTGGCTGTCGCGTCCATGTTCGGCCTGCGAAAGCAAATCCGCTGCCACAAACACAGGATTCGACGTGTCGTCCGCCACCACAGCAACTTCCGACGGACCTGCCGGCATGTCGATAGCCACACCGTCCAGCTGAACCGCCTGTTTGGCAGCCATGACATACTGATTGCCTGGTCCAAAGATTTTGTCCACCTTCGGCACCGTTTCCGTTCCGTAAGCCATCGCTCCGACTGCCTGCACACCACCTATTTTATAGATACGGTTCACACCGGCAATGCGAGCAGCCACCAAGATCGCCGGATGCAATTTGCCCTCACGGTTCGGAGGCGAACACAGCACGATGTCTCGACAGCCGGCAATGCGAGCCGGAGTGGCAAGCATGAGGACCGTCGAAAACAGCGGAGCCGTACCCCCAGGGATGTAGAGACCGACACGCTCGATCGCTACCGACCGCTGCCAGCACACCACACCCCTTGCCGTCTCTATCTTCTTACCATCGAAACGCTGCGCCTCGTGAAATGTCGAGATGTTGCGATGCGCCAGCCGCAGAGCGTCTTTCAGTTCGTCCGACACGAGCGCCTCCGCTTCCTGCATCTCCGTTTCGCTCACCTGCAGGGCGTCGAGCACGACACCGTCAAACTGCTGTTCGTAGCGCAACACAGCAGCATCGCCCTCGCGACGCACGTCGGTGAGCACATTCCCCACCGTCTCTCGCAGCACCGTCAAGTCCTTGTGTGGACGAGCGCAAAGAGCGTCCCACTCATCGCGCTGCGGGTATTTTATGATTCTAAAATTTTCCAATTTCCAATTAATTGTGTTTTGAAGACAACTTTGGACAACTTTGGACAACTTTGGACAACATGGGACAACGATTGCGTACTGTGTGTGACTATATGGTTGTTGTCCTTGGTTGTCATGTGTTGTCTTGGTTGTCTTGTGGGGATTCACTTTTCACTCTTTATCTTCGTTGTACTTCGTACTTTGTAATTTGTACTTCCTTTTCACTTTTCACTTTTCATAATATCATCTTCTCAATCGGCAGCACCAATATACCTTCAGCACCCAGCGACTTCAGCTGGCCGATAATCTCCCAAAAGCGACGTTCGTCCAGCACCGTATGAATGCTACTCCACCCCTCCGTCGCCAGCGGCATGACAGTGGGACTCTTGATGCCAGGCAGCACCGCGATGATGTCCTGTACACGTTCGGTCGGCGCATTCATCAGCACGTAGCGCTTGTCCTCCGCCGCCTTCACCGCCTCCATGCGGAAGAGCAGTTCGTCCAGGATTTCACGCTTCTCCGCCGACAGCCCAGTATGGCCAATCAGCAAAGCCTCGCTCCGCATCACGACCTCCACCTCCTTCAGGTTATTCGACACCAGCGTCGAACCCGAACTGACGATGTCGAAGATGCCGTCGCTCAGACCGATACCCGGAGCAATCTCCACCGAACCCTGAATCACATGGATATGAGCATGCACGCCCCGCTCGTCGAGGAAGCGGCGAAGAATCTGCGGGTAGCTCGTCGCGATCGTCCTCCCCTCAAACCACTCTACACCCTCGTAGCGCTCAGCCTTCGGGATGGCCAACGACAGCCGGCACTTCGAAAAACCCAGCCGACGGATCAGCTGAGCCTCCGACCCACGTTCCACAAACTCGTTCTCGCCGACGATGCCGATGTCGGCCACGCCGCTCCCGACCGTCTGCGGGATGTCGTCGTCGCGCAGGTAGAGCACTTCGAGCGGAAAGTTGGACGACTCGACCAGCAACGTACGCTTCACCGAGCCCACCTTCACGCCAGCCTCGCGCAGCAGCGCCATCGTGTCCTCGTTCAGCCTGCCCTTCGACTGGACAGCAATTCTCAATAGTTCAGCCATAGCTAAAAAAAGTTATTTTTACTGGGGTCGCCACGACCCATTGATTACATTTAAGTCGCAAAGTTACACATTTTCTTTCGAACACAAAGCATCGTCGGGGCGAAAACTGACAATTTGCAATCATTTTCCGCTCAATCAGAGCTAAGCAAACAGCAGAACAGGCTTTGTTTTTCCCCAGTCAGAGACAAAAAAAGTGCAGGCCGTTTGGCTGGCTTTCAGTAAATTCGTAACTTTGCACCATTGTTTTCTAATGTCTGGACCGAAACTAAGTGCGAATCAAGTGAAACTGGACCTACGACTACGGGGCAACGAAGCCCGAACCTATACATTGTGCGCCATGGCCATCGCCCTGGTGACGTGCGTAACCTTAAGTGCGAACTGGTGGAATGGCCTGTCGGATATGTACTACGATTATTTTGTGTCGGAATGGATGATCAACTACGAAGGAGGTTTTGTGCGTCGGGGGCTGACGGGGCAGTTATTGCTGTGGCTGACCCAGTTGACGCACTGGCCGCTGCACTTAACGGTTGTGTGGATTGACATCTTTTCTGCTGCCGCGGCGGTGAGTACGGTGGTCGTGCTGTGTCTGCGTCGCGGGTGGTATCCGCTGCTGCCGCTTGCCATCTTGGTGGGGGCTCTGGGTCACTACAGGCGCGATTTTCTTGTGCTGCTGATGGTGTTTGGTGTGTGGTGGCTGCTGGTGCGCTGGCTGAAGCACGGTGGGGGGGCTTGTCTGGCGGGGTTCGTCGGGCTGCTCTCTCTACTGATTCTCAGCTACGAACCGGCGTTCTTTTTCACGGTGCCCATCTCGATGGTGGTGTGTGCCTGGCGGCTGAGGGCTCGCCACGGCCGACTGGCTGCGATGTGCCGTCTGGCAGCCATCTTCGCTGTTCCCTTGCTGGCTATGGCTCTTGTCTGCCACTTCAACGGTTCGGTGGCTACGGCCGACGCGATTTGGAATTCGTGGCTGCCTTATATCAGCGACTATTACGGTGCGGACAAACCGATGGGCTGTGGTGTGGATTTCCTGCGTCTGCCTACGACTGATGCTTTTGCCTTGCATCTGCGGATGAATTATGGCATCGGCAGCGAGGGGGCTCCGCTGGGTTTCCATCCCAATATGATTCTGGCCGAGGTGCTGATGCTGGGTGCGATGCTCTACCTGACGGCGATGATGCCGATCGTGGGTATAAAAAGTGCTTCGGAGAGGGCTCGCCGCGAGGGTCTGCTGCTGGGCGACGTCTATGTGGTGCAGTTGCTGGGGCTGCTGCCAATGCTGACGGTGCTGTCGTGCGACTTCGGACGGACAATGCTCTGTCTGATTTACTCGACGACGGTGCTGGTGCACTTGCTGAGCAGTGCGGAATTGTGGATGGAGGTGCCGCTGGTGCATGGGTTGTCGGTACGTTTGCTCAGTCTGACTGACCGCTGGCCGTGGCTGCGTTGGTGGTGGGTGTATGTGCTGGTGCTGTTGTGTGTTCCGTTTAACTTTGTCAATGGGGTGTCGTTTTCGACGCCGCTCATCCGATCGTTTTTATAAAAGTGAAAAGTGAAAAGTGAAAATTAAAAATTAAAAATTAAATATTAAAGTTTCGGATGTTAGGATATCCCACGCAGAGGCGCAGAGAGCGCAGAGTTTTATGATACAGAATAGATACATTTGCGCTGCGTCTCTGCGCAGAACTTATAATGGGTAATGAGATTCGTCTCTGCGCACTCTGCGCCTCTGCGTGATGATACATACGAAACTTATATTAAAAATGAAAAGTGAAAAGTGAAAAGTGAAAATTAAAAATTAAAAGTGGAAAGTAACAACTTGTTAACTCGTTAACTCGTAACTTGTCAACTAAAAAAGTGAAAATTGATAGTTATATCACGCTGCTACGTCCGCAACAATGGATTAAGAATGTGTTTGTGCTGCTGCCTGTTTTCTTCGGTCAGCAGCTGACATCGTGGCCTGCTCTGCGTGGGGCTCTGCTGATGGTGGTGGCTTTCTGTCTGGCTTCGGGCGGAATTTACTGCTTGAACGACTTGTGCGATGCGGATGCCGACCGCTTGCATCCACAGAAACGCCTGCGTCCCATCGCCAGCGGACGGGTAAGCCGTCGATCTGCCATCATGCTGATGGGTGTGTGCTGGGCACTGGCGATGCTCGTGTCGTTTTCCATTTTTCACTTTTCACTTTTCACTTTTCACTTTTCACTTTTCACTTTTCACTTTTCACTTTCCACTTTCCTCGTTCCTCTCTATATCTTACTCAACATTCTCTACAGTTTTTGGCTCAAACATATTGCAGGACTTGACTTGTTGTGCATCTCGTGCGGTTTTGTGCTGCGTGTGCTGGCTGGCGGTGCTGCTGCAGGCATTGTGGTGTCGGGTTGGCTGCTGACGATGACGCTGTTGCTCACGTTGTTTATTGCCTTGGGCAAACGGCGCGACGAGATGGCGGTGTATGGGATGACAGGTGTAAAGCCACGGCGCAACATCGGCTCTTATCGGCCGGAGTGGGTCAACCCTGCGCTCGTGGTACTGGCGCTGACGGTGCTGATTTGCTATGTGGCATATACGCTGAGCGACGAGGTACAGGAACGCCTGCATTATCCTTATCTCTACACAACTTCGATATATGTTGCTGCTGCTATCGGACGCTATCTGTACGTCATTGTTCGTCCGTCGGCGCTTACTTATTCTCCCACCCGCATTCTGCTGCACGACCGGTGGCTCCAAATCACTCTTGCTGTATGGCTCATCCACTTCGCCCTGATTCTGTATTAGCTGCATTCGACCTCGACGGGACGCTGACCCGCCGCGACACATTGCTACATTTCTTGCTGTTCACTCGCGGTTGGTGGCGTGTCGGGCTGTCGCTATTGATGCTGTCACCACTGATGGCGTTAGCCTTGCTGGGGGTGTGCAATGGTGGACGAGCGAAAGAGCGTCTGCTACGATGGCATTTCCGCGGAACGACCCGAGTGCAGATGCAGGCGTGGGGTGAGGAATTTGCTGCTGTGGCGATGCGCTGGCTCAACGAGCCTGTCGTCGAGCTGTTGCGACGTCATCAGCGTGAGGGGCATACGGTGTGTGTGGTCAGTGCGAGCATCGACGATTGGGTGCGGCCCATTTGTGCGCAACTCAGCATTGTTCACGTGATTGCCACCCAATTTGATTACGATGCCAACAGTCGGCTGACGGGCTGCTTTGCAACGCCGAATTGTTCAGGCAAAGAAAAAGTTCGTCGGCTGCTGGACGAGTTTCCAAACCGTAGCCACTATAAGCTCTATGCCTACGGAAACAGCCATGGCGATGACGCCCTGCTGGAGGAAGCGGATGAAAAATTAAAAGTTTAAAGCCCCCTACCCTCTCTCAGGGAGGGGAACTAACACTCTGATGGATGTGATAAGAGCTTGGGTTGTAGGATGCCATGTCACGAGCCAATTACGACGTTTCGGATTGGCGGGGTGCTCCAGTCGCTGTAGCATTTCAGCATAAGAACTGCGCTCTGCATTATAGACAAGCAGTTCGGCATCCTGTGTTCCGTATGGTTGAAGGGTAATGCCGTTGCTTGCCAGGAGGGTGCGTACTGCCTCGTAGCCTTCGGCATCGTCAGGCGTAAGGTAGGCGTAGGTGTTGCGCTGAAGTTGGCGGAGCGTGGCTCGGTCGTTGTCGAAGTTTTTGTTGAGTTGCAGGTTGAAATAGGAGAAGATGCCTTTCAAGAAAATGGCAGCTTTGATGGGGAGGGATACCAACAGATTGTAGTGGCTGAAATGCTTGCGAAAGAAAATGAGCATGGCCTCGTAGAAAGTACGTACGTAGCGGTAAGTGCTTTCATGGGTGCTTTCGCCCTTGTAGTGGAGGATGGGGGTCGGGAGGTATAGGTTGTGAAGTCCGGTTTGGAGGATGCGGTAGGAGAGGTCAATGTCCTCGCCATACATGAAGAAGTCTTCGTCGAGCGTTCCGCTCTGCTTGAGTGTCGAACGGCGGGTGAAGAAGAAGGCTCCGCTGACGACTTCAATCTCGTTGACATGGCGTGCGTCGAGATACTGCATATAGTATCGCCCAAAGGTGCGGCTCTGGGGAAATAGACGTCCCAAGCCAGACATCTTGCAGAATGCAGTGAATGGGGTTGGGATGCTACGGCGGGATTCGGGCGCAAACGTTCCGTCGGCATTGAGCATTCGCACACCCAGTGCACCTGCATCGGGTCGAGATTCCATCAGTTCGATGCAGTCGGTAAGTGTGTGCTCAGTGACAATAGTATCAGGGTTGAGCAGCAGAATATATTTGCCGCGAGCCTTGGCGATGGCCTGGTTGTTGGCACGGGCAAAACCGACATTTTCCTTGTTCCAAATATAACGAACAGCGGGATGCAAAGGCTGGAGAAACTCGATACTGCCGTCGGACGAATTGTTATCGACGACGAAGATTTCGTGTTCTATATTCGCTGCCGCTTGCTCCACACTGGATAGGCACTGGTGCAGGTAGTGGCGGACGTTATAGCTGACGATGATGACGCTGAGTTGTAGCATAGCAGTACCAGAGTGAAAGATAGGCGATGGCTGCACAGAGCAGGCCTGTGGAGCGAAGGGTTAAATAATAGATGGCTATGTCGATGATGATGACAAGCGTGACAAGCAGCATGCACAGCACCGGACGTCGCGACAGATAGTAGGCGGCAAGAACAGAAGCAACGGTCATTGCGATGCAGACAAGGCTGAGGACATATTCCACCTGCTGCATCTCGACGGGTGCAAACACACCATTGGGGATGACATCTTTCTCGCCAAAGAAAAACATCAGGATGGCGGAAATATGGGCTGCGATGAAGAGGAGATGATACAATTGAAAATTGAAAATTAATAATTAAAAATTAAAAATTAAAAATTAAAAACTAAATGGCACACGATTGACGAGGGAACGTCCGAGCGTTACTTCGTCGGTGTATTGCAGTTCGTCGTTGATAGAAATACCGCGTGCCAGGGTTGTGATTTTGAGGTCGTGGACGTCTTGCAGTCGACGATAGATGTAGAAGTTGGTGGTATCGCCTTCCATCGTCGAACTGAGTGCAAGGATGACTTCCTCTACCCCACCCTGGTGAACACGCTCTACCAGGCTCTCGATTTCCAAATCGGAAGGTGAAATGCCATCCATAGGCGAGATGACCCCGCCCAGCACATGGTAGAGTCCGTGGTACTGAGTAGTGGCCTCGAGAGCCATGACGTCTTGGAAATTTTCAACCACACAAACCTGTGTACCATCGCGCAGTGGATTGCTGCAAATGGCACACAGGTCGGTGTCGCTGATGTTGTGGCACTGATGGCAGTAGTGCACATCGTGGCACAAGTTCGTCAGGCTTTGGGCAAAGGTATCGACAGCGGAAGGTTCGAGTTTCAACAAATGAAGCACCAGACGCAAGGCGGTCTTGCGTCCGATGCCTGGAAGTTTGGAGAACTCATCCACCGCCTTGTCGAGCAGTGCTGAGGACAAAGTGGGTGTATCGCTCACTTGATCAGAACTTTTTTACCATCGATGATGTAGAGACCGCGAGAGGCCTTCTCCACACGACGACCCGAGAGATCGTAGATGACACCTTGATTTCCACCCTCATGGGTTTCGACCCGTACAATACCTGTCGGTGTCTTTTCTTCCTCGGTGAGGGCACGTACGTAGTAGAGGCGGAAGTCATCAGCCTTGTACCATGTATCGTTGGTCACACCGTCGGTGGGAGTTTCGTCTTCGGGTTTTACAATGTTCACACCGAAGGTGAGGGTTTCGCCTTCGTGGATGACAATGTTTTCGATTTGAGCGTCACGCAGGTAGTAGATTCCGTAGTCGCTGGCTCCCACTGTGCTCTCCATGTCGTTGGCAAAGAGGGTGACGGCTCCGTCAATGTCTGTACCCAACTTGGCAGTCAGCGTATAGACACCTTCAGGAATGTTCTCGATGGTCTGCTGAATCGCGTTGCCTTGGCCGCTGTAGAGGATGTAGTCGCCATGTGCACCGGCTCCACGATAGAAGACGTCGCTGTTCTTCTTGACAGAATTGCCAGTGGCAGATTTCCATCCAGTTGACGAAGCCTCTTCGAACGACGGATTGATGATGAGCGAGGTGACATCGTAGCCAGCAGGCAGGTGTTCGCCACTGATGTGGCGGGTGAAGTCTTCAATCTTATCCTGCAACATCTTGTTTAGATCGCGAGCCTCGTCATTAGTATATTCACGAGTTGTGAATGCATGCTCGCAGCTTGCGATGCTTGCCTGCATGTCTTCACATGTTTCATCCGACACAATGCTGCTATACTTGTCGTATGTCTCATGAGCTAAAGCTATGTTCTTTGCCATAGTCACATAGATAGGATCGGTCGAAAGGTTGCTCGTGCTGCGGAAGTCTTTTTTCACATCAGAGGGTGCAAAATAGCCACCGAAGGCTGCGACATCAACACTTTCTTTCGCCAAGCGGAAATAGTCGTTATCAAGATAGAATGCCTCCTGCGGGATAGTCGTGTTGACAAAGGTTCCCTTCAAGGCTGCATCGACATTTTCAACGGGTTCTGCCACGACATCGACATCCGTTGCTGTGAGCACTTGACGGCTGCTCGACGATATCATCATGAGATAGGTCTTGCCAGCCTCCAGTTCGGTTACGATGCTGGTCTTATTGGTGATGCCAGTACTGCTGTGCGAATCGATTTGCTTGGCCAGAACGCCTTCGGGAACAGTAAAGTTGCAGGGCACTGTGACAAGTACCCACTCACCAGGAGTGGCATTGAGGTTTAGCTCCACTTTGGCTGCATGGATGTTGCTTGGAATGGCAAAGTCACAACCCACACAGAGTGAGAGATAGTCTGCCGTGTTGGTGAACGTGTTGACAATATTCTTGCCTGTAACTTCGACACCTTCGCCAACAAGAACCTGTACATAATCCTTGTCTTGCAGGGTGGGTACACGGTTGAAACCGGTAACATTGGACAGGTCGAACGCTACAGCACCAGCATTGCTTCTATTCTTAGTCAATGTCTCATAGCTGTGTGCATTCCACGTGCCGCTAAACACGAGGACGTTGTCCTCAAGCGTCGCCGTGAGCGGCTCTGTTTCCTCTTCACTCAGCAAGAAATAAACCATTTCTGCTCCTTCCTCATACGTCATGACTGCTTCCGTTTTCAGCGAGAGAGGATCGGTCAGCCGAGCAGCATAAAGTTTGCCTTTCTCGATGGGAACCGAGGCGGTGTTTGAGATATCGAAACGGAACTCACCAGCGCTGTGTGCGTCGATGCTCGTATGGTTGGCCATCTTGTTACCAAGCTCCGTGAAGGTCTCGCCATCGTCCTCACTGACGAGAATCTGCAGGCGGGGCGACTCCTGATAGCTGATGTCGGTATTGTTGAATACATCGGCATAGACGGTGACATTCGTGCCATTAACAACTGTGAAATCATGACCTCCGTGATTCTCTGTCAGCGTGTTGTCGAGCACCTGCAAGCCTCGCAGCCTCAAGTCGTAGGACGAACGAGTTGGGGTCAGCTGCTGACGAGCCAGCACATTCAGTTTCTCGTCGGTGATAGCAATATAGTAGTCACGTTCCTGAGTGGGATTGGCTGTGAACTCCACCGTCACCTCACTGCCATCGTTCGGGATGGTCACCACCTGACTCGACTTGGCATCCGAGAGTTTCGAAGGCGTAGTGTAAGAGGTCGTAAGATAGAAATACACACCCTCAAGCGGGAAAGTGCTGTTGTTCTTCAACGTCACTTCCACCTTGTTCTGGTGGCTGACGATAAAGCCCTCGGGAGTAGCAATCGCGGCAGATACGTTTAGTTTCTTCGGCTTCACGTCATAAACAATACAGGGGTTGAAGCCAAAACCATTCACGCCTACAGCAGTTGTATTGTCGGGTTTCGTGTAGTATTCAGCCAGAACGTACCAGCCGTCACCCTGTCCGCCCCAACCGAAGTTGAAGTGATAAGTGTCGTCACTGGGTCGATAGCCATCGAGCACAATGGCATGCCCCTCGTTGGCTTCGTTATAGCCGGCATAAACGATAGGGCGCTTCTCCAGCATGTTTGCGTAAGCAATCTGATCCAACTCTGAATGCCCCAGCCACTTGTGCTTACTGGACACATTGAAGAGACTACTGAAGGGGCTGACCAAATTCTCGATGTGTGTGCCAGAGGATGCATCATAAGTCATCCATGCCGAGGCACCGACAGCCAGCATCAGGGTCGATATCACCTCATCGTATTCTGCCGGATGGCTGTCGTTGTAGTGCAGGAGCATCAACTCCCACTTCAGTGGAGTGCCCTTCGGAATGCTAACCGTCACGGGAGCACCGAAATCGTATGTCGGTGTCGAACCTTGCAGTTCGGCAGGCAGGTCCTTGTGGAAATAGTAGAGCACTTGGCAAGCAGCTGTTGCCACACAGCCCGTAGCCGAGTGGTTTTTTCCGTCGTAGAGCGGAGTGCGGTTGAAGTAAGGCCACGACTGATGCCAGTGTGTTTGAATCAGAGGATCAACCTTGACACGACCCGTAGCAGCCTTGCGCACACCTGTAGCAGTATAAGCCGCCTTGCGGGCCTCGCTCTGCAAGCTCTCGTTAAGGCCTGCAGTCTGAAGGTTCTCGACGTAAGCACCCATCGTCTCCAGCCAGCTTAGCAGCTGCGGTGGCATCTGATTCTCGACAAAGTCGCCGCTCTCCGTGTAGCCGAGCACCTGCGGCAGGCAGTCGTCACCACTGACAATGACAAAGCCCTGTCCCTCGCCACGAGAGAAGACGTAGTAAGGCGCAGCCTCTCTCGTTTTGGCAGGCAGACGCCGAGCCTTTGCTTCGTCGCGGCCGGCGCGTTTCACAAGCATTGCCTCCGAGGTGTCAATCAGATAGTCGGATGCAATGTCCTTTGCTTTCTGCAGGTCGATTGGGTCGGCCTTGGCACCCACCGCCACCAGCAGCAAGGCACCCAAAAGTAGTTTCTTTTTCATGAATAATAATTATTAGGTGTTAGTTAGTTTTCACTTTTCACTTAATTGTGTTTTGAAGACAACTTTCGACAACTTTGGACAACATGGGACAACGATTGCGTACTGTGTGTGACTATAAGGTTGTTGTCCTTGGTTGTCATGTGTTGTCTTGGTTGTCTTGTGGGGAATTCACTTTTCACTTTTCACTTTTCACTTTTCATTTTTAATATAGGTTTCGTATGTATCATCACGCAGAGGCGCAGAGTGCGCAGAGACGAATCTCATTACCCATTATAAGTTCTGCGCAGAGACGCAGCTAAAGCTGCGAGGCCGCGGAGGCCTCTGCGCTCTCGCAGCTTTAGCTGCGTCTCTGCGTAGCGCAAATGTATCTATTCTGTATCATAAAACTCCGCGCTCTCTGCGCCTCTGCGTGGGATATCCTAACATCCGAAACTTTAATTTTTAATTTTTAATTTTACATGGTTAATCCCCATCGAGCTTCAGCACGGCCAGGAACGCCTTCTGCGGCACCTGCACGTTGCCGATTTGCTTCATGCGCTTCTTACCACGCTTCTGTTTCTCAAGCAACTTGCGCTTGCGGCTGACGTCGCCGCCATAGCACTTTGCAGTCACATCCTTGCGCACCTGCTTCACCGTTTCGCGGGCAATAATCTTGCCGCCGATAGCCGCCTGAATGGCGATGTCGAACTGCTGGCGGGGCAGCAGTTCTTTCAGCCTTTCACACATACGACGCCCCAGCGTCACCGAGTTATCGACGTGGGTCAGCGTCGAAAGCGCATCCACACTCTCACCGTTAAGCAGAATATCCAGTTTAACCAGTTTCGACGGACGGAAACCTGCCGGAGCATAGTCGAACGACGCATAGCCACGGCTGATGCTCTTCAGTTTGTCGTAGAAGTCAATCACAATCTCGCCCAGCGGCATCAGGAACTGAATCTCCACACGGTTACCCGTAATGAACTCCTGCTTCACCAGCTCACCGCGCTTCGAGAGGCACAACGTCATGATGGGGCCGATGTAGTTGGCCGTCGTGATGATGGTGGCACGGATATATGGTTCCTCCACATGCTCGATGGCGGTAGGATCAGGCATGCCGCTCGGGTTGTGCACCTCCTGCGCCACCCCATGTTTGTCGTACACCATGTACGACACGTTGGGCACCGTCGTGATGACATCCATGTCGAACTCACGGTCCAGGCGCTCCTGCACAATCTCCATGTGCAGCAAGCCGAGAAATCCGCAGCGGAATCCGAAACCCAGCGCCGCACTGCTCTCGTGCTGAAACGACAGCGAGGCATCATTCAACTGAAGTTTCTCCAGCGACGTGCGCAGGTTCTCATAATCTTCCGTCTCAATCGGATAGACACCGGCAAACACCATCGGCTTCACCTCCTGGAAACCCTCAATCGCCTCGGGCGCAGGGTTCTGCACCGTGGTGATGGTGTCGCCCACCTTCACCTCCGTCGCATTCTTAATGCCGCTCACGATGTAGCCCACATCGCCCGTACGCAGTTCCCTGCGCGGCACCATATCCATTTTCAGCACACCGATTTCTTCGGCCTGATATTCCTTCTTCGTATTGATGAACTGCACCTTCTGCCCAGGTCGCAACACACCATTCACAATCTTAAAGTAGGCAATGATGCCACGATAGCTGTTGAACACCGAGTCGAAAATCAGCGCCTGCAACGGAGCATCTGGGTCACCCTTGGGAGCAGGGATGCGCTGCACCACCGCTTCCAGAATCTCGTCCACACCTTCACCCGTCTTGCCACTGGCCAGGATGATGTCGTCGCGATCGCAGCCGATGAGATCGACAATCTCGTCGGCCACCTCGTCGGGCATAGCGTTGGGCATGTCAATCTTGTTGATGACAGGAATGATCTCCAGATTGTGGTCGATGGCCATGTAGAGGTTCGAAATCGTCTGCGCCTGCACGCCCTGTGTAGCGTCCACAACGAGCAAGGCTCCCTCGCAAGCCGCAATCGAGCGCGACACCTCATAGGAGAAATCGACATGTCCAGGAGTGTCAATGAGGTTCAGGATATAGGTTTCACCACCCGATTGGTGCTCCATCTGAATGGCATGACTCTTGATGGTGATGCCACGTTCCCTCTCCAAGTCCATGTCGTCGAGCATCTGTCCCTCCGTCACCTGAATCGTGTTCGTACGTTCCAGCAGTCGGTCAGCCAGCGTCGATTTCCCATGGTCGATATGGGCAATGATGCAAAAATTACGTATATTCTTCATGAGTTGTTTTCTATTCAAATGGCCAATGGTGACAAGCACGCATTACGGAACATCGTGCAAAGTTACGATTAAGTGAGCGGAAAACAAAACAAAAGACAAAGTTTTTGGTTTTGTTTTCCCGAACAACCACGCGAAATCGTAGCGCGGTTTGCAACGCCAGCGCGAAATCGTAGCGCTGGTTGCGACGACGAGAGATTTATCTCTCCCAAGGAGTGCCGAAGGCTAAGGGAGATTTATCTCCCCAAAGGAGTCCGCAAAGCGGCTACCTTCGGCGAAGCCAAAGTTACGATTAAGTGAGCGGAAAACCAATTTTATTTCAATTTATTGTCAAGGGTAAATCACGATCGTGAATCGTACAAAACGATTTTAACATTTCCTTCCATTTCCGACAAGTTAGTTGTCATTTCATTAACTACACCGTCTGGAAACAACCCTCTGAGAATCGCGTAAAAATCAGCAGCCCAGCAGTCGCACGCAAATAATGCAATCTCAGAGGCATTGACGAAGTCCGAAAAACAACTGACAGCCATCCCGTTGTCGGCAAACGGTGCTTTGACCGTCGGCAAACGGCGCTCTGACTGACAGGCAGACGGCACTCTGACAACCGGCAAACGGCACTCTGACGACAGGCAAACGGCGCTCTGACGACAGGCAGACGGCGCTCTGACGACAAGCAGATGGCGCTCTAATTAGAACCTTGGAGTATGTGAATGAAATAAATTTAGGGCTTAGGAGATGAGCAATGATAAGAATATGGTTTTCAGACTTTTGATGAACTTTCCTTACACAAATCGAAGAAATTATTTCAAATCAAACTTCCGAAAAACCGATTTAATAGGATCGATAAAACAAATCAAAAGGATTGATGCTCAAAAAAATGCAATTTTTCTGGTCTTTGTTCCCGTATTTTTCATTTATACCCGATTCGGCCTGTGTGGTTTCCCTCATTTTGAGACTCAAAATTGGCATTCACAGTAGATCGAAGCATCGTTTCCAATTCTATTTTGTCCCAAAATCCCGACAAAAATCAAAGGTCAAAAGTGTTAATAATCGTGCTTTTTTAACTCTCATAGTTGTGATGCAGGACTACAGCTATAAAGATATGACAGTGCTGTATGATTAGTCATGGACCATTGTCCCCAAATGGGCGGTCAGGAAAAACGTGCGCACCATTCATCAAACTTCACCAAGCCCTCTGTTCCGAACTTCTCGAGGCTATGGCGAGCCTGTTCTGTTGTCTTTTCACGTTCGGGATGAGTTTTGGAAAAGAATTTGTCTGCCCAACAAATAAGCTGTTCTTCGAGGGTAACAGGCACGAAGTCGCGAGGGGGAAGGGGTAGGCCTTGGTCGAGAATCTGCTGACGGGTAAGTCCTGTACCTGTATGCCGTTCGCAAACACGGGCATAGGGTTCGAGGTCGAGATGACGCAACTGACCTTCGTGGCGCAGCAGTTCGGCGCCAAGATGCCCGTGGAGGATGTAGGGTTGAGTTCCAAAACACTGGATGCCTGGGGCGTCGCAGCGGCAGATGCCGATGTCGTGAAGCAGGGCTGCATCGTGAACGAACTGAGGATCAACCTCTGTCAGGGAATGACGACGGATGGCCTTCAGGGCTTTCTCGGCTACCAGACGACTATGGGTAAGCAGTATGTCGCGCAGGGCTGTGCCGTGGGGGTAGTAGGTGTCGATGATATCAAGAGGCATAAAGTGAAAAGTGAAAAGTGAAAAGTGAAAAATAAATTGAGTGAAAAGTGAAAAATTAAAAATTAAAAATTAAAAATTAAAATGCCTGCCGGCTGAAAGTGAAAAGTAAAGGTTCACTTCAAATAGAAACCTAGTTCGGGAGGTTGGTTGTAGCCGACATTTTCGGTGGCTACAGAGAGGCGGTAAGGGACATCGTGCATGAGGCAGGGAAGACGATGTGGCGTGGCATGGGTGGTGGTGTAGATGCGGAGGAAACGGCTGTCACGTGTGCGGACAATAACTTCTTCGCGCCAGTCACCAAGGATGTCGGCTGAGAGGCAGGGATTGCTTTTCGTGCCGTTATTGAAGACACAGTCGGGTCCGAAGTTCTTGAGGGGATCACAACGATGGGTGGCGGGGTTGTACTTGCTGACCTGAGCACGGTCAAGCATCTCACGCAGGAGGTCACCATCCCACCAGATGGCAAAGTTGACGGGAATGCGAGCATCGGAGGCTATGACTTCGCCATGCACATTGCGGATGCCGTGGCTGTCGGACGACCACATCTCAACGCCAGGGTTGGTGGGGTCGATGTCGGCAGCCATGCCGCGACCGACGTCGGTGTTACTTTTCAGTTGGAAGATGATGCGTCCGGTGCGGGCATCGCGCAGGGTGGAGCCGTCGCGTCGGTTTTCATGCACATCCCAAACCTGGAGCGTCGTGCTATCGGGATAGAATGGCATGAGGTGAAGTGCATCTCCATGTCCCATGTGGGTGTTGTGGAGGGGAGTGCCGTCGTTATCCACAGCCATGGCACCATAAATGATTTCGTCGCAACCGTCGGCATCGACGTCTGCCACACGGAGATTGTGGTTACCTTGCCCACCATAGGAATAGAGGGTGGGTTGCATGGTATCGAACACCCAACGCTGACGAAGTTGGTTCCCGTCCCAATCGAAGGCTGCAAGGACGGTGCGGGTGTAGTAGCCACGACAAAAAACTACGCTGGGACGGTGTCCGTCGAGGTAAGCAATGCAGGCTAAGAAACGGTCAACACGGTTTCCATAGGTGTCGCCCCATTCATCAACGTTGCCCCGCGGAGGAATGTAGTCGGTAGTACATAGGGCACGACCCGTGCGTCCTTCGAAGACGGTGAGATACTCGGCGCCTCTGAGTACATAGCCGTCTGAATTTCGGTTGTCGGCTGTGCTGTCGCCGATGCACTGCCCTACCCCGTCGCGAGTTCCGTCGGCCGTTTTCAGAACAACTTCTGCGCGGCGGTCGCCATCGAGGTCATAGGCCATCAGCTGGGTGTAATGGGCTCCTGCTCGGATGTTACGCCCCAAGTCAATTCGCCACAGATGCTCTGCGGTAGGACTCAGACGGTAGCAGTCGATGAGTACAGAACCAGTGTAACCTCGGTGGGAGTTGTCGCGTGCATTGGTGGGTTCCCACATGAGGATGATTTCGTATTCGCCATCCCCATCCACATCGGCCACAGTGGCATCGTTGGCTGTATAGCCATAGGGACGTCCATCTGGAGTTGTTCTACCCGAAGGAAGATTGAGTGGCAGGGTGAGATAGTCGGTGGTAGTAGCGAGATGGAGGAGCGGTGAAGTTTCGTGGGTGGTGAGGTTAAGCAACTGATAGTCGGCAGCAGTATCGTTGCTGACATCGGGGAGGAGTGCCTTAAAAAAGGTCGCTCCGGCGAGGGGCTTAGGGCTGAGTGGTTGTCCGTGACGAAGCACTTGGAATGCGACGTCGTCGCGGTCTTGATCCAAGCATCGCCAGGAGAAGACAAGACTGTCGCTCTGCTCGTCTTTCACCGCAATGAAGCCTCGCCCCAACAGCTCACGCTGCATGTGGGTATAGTCGTAGGCGGGCTGGGCGTACGAAGTGAAAAGTGAAAAGTTAAAAGTTATAATGAGCAGGATGATCACAAAACACCTCACACAATCTTTGACAAAAAATCGCCCATTCGGAAATGATTGTGTGAGGTGTTTTGTATGGATACTGTGTCCCAACATCTTCTGAAACAGTGTGGCAAAGAAATCAGAAATGGTAGGTGTAAGCCTTAATGCGGACGCCATTGAGTGAGTTGTGGAGTACAAGTTCGAGGGTGAATCCACTGAGGGGGATGGCGTCGGGAGTGGCATAGCCTTGCTTCGCCATGTCGGAGGGATGAAGGTCGAAAATTGCGGTCTTGATGGCATCGAGAGTAAGTGCCTCAAGGCGTTTTTCGTACTGAGTCACGGCTTGTGCATCGCACGAGAGGACGGCATCGTCCATGGTTTCACCCTTGGCTGAGGTAGCAATTTGAGAGTCGGTACCGACAAACTTCATCTTCTGCAGGGCTTCAGCGACATAGGTCTTGAACTGAAGGCAGCGTGCATCGAAAGCAGCCTGCTCAGCCTTAGTGGGTTGTTCAACATAAGTAAATTCGACACTGGCATCTGCAAAGTAGATGACGTTGGCCTCAGAGTCTTTGTCCTTCAGACAGGAAGTGAGGAAAAGGGCAAGAGAGAATGTACAAAGTACAAGGGTGTTGATTGAAGTTTTCATATTCTATTATTTAATATTTACTATTCATAAATTTAGCATCTGCAGAAACTCATCCTCGCTGACGATGCGGATGCCCAACTTTTGGGCCTTCTCAAGCTTAGCCGGTCCCATATTAGCCCCAGCAAGGAGGAAAGTGGTCTTGGCCGAGATGCTACTAACATTCTTTCCACCATTCTGCTCGATGAGTAGCTTGTATTCGTCACGGGAATGATGGTTGAACACACCGCTGATGACAATGCTCTGCCCTGCCAGTGCGGTGCCTTGCTGAAGCATCGCCTGTTCGTCAAGTTGCATCTGAACACCAGCCTCACGAAGTCGCTGAATGACTTCGAGGTTACGGGGTTCGTGGAAATAGCGAACCACGCTCTGGGCTATGACGTCGCCGATGCCTTCAACCTCAGTAAGCTGTTCGAGAGTCGCACTGGCTAAGGAATCCATCGAACGAAAATGACGAGCCAACAGACGGGCTGTGGTTTCTCCGACAAAACGGATTCCGATGGCGAAGACGACACGTTCGAAGGGCACATGGACAGAGGCACGGATGCTCTCGACAATCTTCTGAGCCGACTTTATCTTCGTGCCATAAACGCCGCTGATCTGGTCGGGGCGTATCTGATAGAGGTCTGCCACATCATGGATAAGACCAAGCCGATAGTACTCATCGACGGTTTCGGGGCCAAGGCTCTCAATGTTCATCGCCCGACGACTGATATAGTGCTCTATGCGCCCCTTGATTTGAGGTGGACAACCTGTGTCATTCGGACAATAATGGGCAGCCTCACCTTCAATACGAATGAGGGGCGTGCCACACTCGGGGCAGGTGGTAATAAAGGTGACGGGCGGCATGTCGGGAGTACGTTTCGTAGTATCGACCCCCACCACCTTGGGAATAATCTCACCACCTTTCTCGACATAGACAGTGTCGCCGAGATGGAGGTCGAGTTGGCGGATGATGTCAGCATTGTGGAGGGAAGCACGGCGTACAGTAGTTCCAGCCAGTTGAACTGGCTGCATGTTGGCCACTGGCGTAATGGCTCCGGTGCGTCCCACCTGGTAGGTGACTTGAAGCAATGGTGTGGCAACACGCTCTGCCTGAAACTTATATGCAATGGCCCATCGGGGCGACTTAGCGGTGAAGCCGAGGTGGCGTTGCTGCCGCAGGCTGTTCACTTTGAGCACAATGCCGTCGGTAGCTACGGGCAGATTCTTCCGCTCCGAGTCCCAGTAGTTGATAAAGTCGAGAACCTCTTCGACGCTATGACACTTGCGCATACCCTCCGAAATCTTGAAGCCCCAGCTCCGTGCCATCTGCAGATTCTCATAGTGACCTCCGTCGAAGGGAATCTCGTCACCCAGCAGATAATATAGGTAGGCATCGAGACCACGCTGCGCCACAAGTTCACTCTTCTGCGACTTCAGCGTGCCCGACGCTGCATTGCGAGGGTTGGCAAACAAAGGTTCTTCGCGGGCTTCACGCTCAGCATTCAGACGATTGAACGACGCCCACGGCATCAGAATCTCGCCACGAATCTCAAACTCATGAGGATAACCGCTGCCAGGACGTAGCTGGAGGGGGATACTGCGGATGGTGCGCACGTTAGCCGTCACGTCGTCACCCTTTTCCCCATCACCTCGCGTGACAGCCTGTGTGAGCTGACCATCGACATAGGTGAGTGAGATGCTCAGACCGTCATACTTCATCTCGGCCACAATCTCAAAATCCTCACCCTCCAGGCCGCTGCGCACACGCTCGTAGAAGTCGCGCACATCAGCCTCGTTGTAGGTATTGGCCAACGAAAGCATCGGATAGCGGTGAGCCACCTGGCGGAATTGTTGGTTATGATCATTACCCACACGCTGAGTCGGCGAATTAGGGTCGGCATATTGTGGGTAGAACAACTCCAGATCCTCAAGGCGGTGCATCATCTGGTCGAAGTCATAGTCGCTGATGGTGGGCTGATTTAGCACATAGTAATTATAGTTGTGCTGATTCAGTTGCTCACGCAACCGCCGTATTTCGTCTTCAGCAGAGACCTCCCCCTGCCCCTCCAAAGGAGAGGTGAACAGTTCTGCTGATGTATAGTCACTTTTGTTCATATCTTTTCGTTCTTTTGTTTGGAGGGATTGGGGGGCTTTTATTCGAAGCTTCTCTGTCGGCAGAAGTAGCCGGCAAACACCTCATCGACGTGTTCTACCCGTTGGTCGAAAATGCCATAGACGGCAGCACCGCTACCCGACATCGAGGCATACAGCGCACCGAGGTCGTAGAGACGATCCTTGATGGCAGCAATTTCTGGAAACTTCGGGAAGACACTCGCCTCGAAATCGTTCACCACCGACTCACGCCACGTCTCGATGGGAGATGTGAGTAACTCCTTCAGACTGCGTTCCGGCTGATGGGGAGCGATGTGACGATAAGCATCGGCCGTGCTGACAAACACGTCGGGCTTCACCAGCACCAACGTCTTTCCCGAGAGTGAGAGTCGGATGTCGCTGAACACATTGCCAATTCCCTCGGCATAGACCGGACGATTCCGAACGAAAAAGGCGCAATCGGCACCCACTCGGGCAGCATAACGCTCCAGTTGCTCGGTAGTCAGTTCAAGTTTCCAACGCTCATTCAGCAACTTGAGCATGAAGGCCGCATCGCTGCTGCCACCACCCAGTCCAGCGCCGGTCGGGATATGCTTGAACAAATGTATGCTCACAGGTTCGGCTTTCGACTGGAAATCATGGCGCAACAGCTGCAGGGCACGCACCACCAGGTTGTCATCAGGCACACCTGCCAAGAGCTCTCCGCTCACCTTCAACTGGTATCCGTCGCCCGTCATCGGTTCCCGTTCGTCAACACCCTGAACCTCCAGGGCATCCTGCAGGTCAATGGGATAGAAGACCGTCTGGAGGTCGTGGTAGCCATCAGGGCGACGAGCCACGACATTTAATCCGATATTGATTTTTGCATTGGGATAGACAATCATAGCAAATATCTTTGGTTATCGGATGCAAAAATAGGGAAAATCGGCGAAACCACAAAACGGCGGCAACGCTTTTCTTGTGTTTTTCGGCGTTTTTACCGAAAGCGGCCAATGCTATACACCCCAATCTCGCCTTGCGGCTGTGCAAGAGGAGCGCTTGTTGCGCCGTCGGCTATCGCTGCATCTTGCGCCGCCAACTGAGATAGCCGAACACGGCAATGACGACATAGAGCGCATAGAGTGATGCCTTGAAAGGGATGTCCTTGTGGAAATAGAGAACGGAGGTGACGATGTCGACGATGATCCAGACAAACCACTGCTCGAGAATCTTGTGTGCCAGTGCCCACATGCCGACGATGCTCAGCGCCGTGGTGAAGCTGTCGGCCAGGGGCACGGTACTGTTGGTGAACCGGACCAGCAACCAGTAGATGAGTGCCCAAAGAAGCAGGCCTACCCCTACCCCATACAACGCCATGAGCAGGTGGCGACGGGAAGAAAAGATGCTCTGAATGGCTCGGTCGTGATCCGCAGAACGTTGACCTTCCTGCTCTTGAGGATGGCTGGCCGAGGCTTTCCACCGCCATAGGCCATAGACGCTCATTGCGAGATAGTAAAACTCCATGCCGCAATCGGCATAGAGGCCTTTATCGTAGTAAAGCACGATGCCGAGTGTCTGCATGGCGATACCGACAATCCACATCCAATGGCTTGCCTTCATTTCCAAGAGGATGTAGGCAAGTCCAAGGGCTGTGGTGGTGATGTCGAGGAACATTAAAAATTAAAAATTAAACCATTCTTAGAAGTCGAGTGAAAGGTGGGCCATGAAATGGAAAGGCGCAGAAGGTGCAAATCCTGCAGCGTCGCAGTCGCCGGGTCCCCAGGTGTTGACAGCCATGACGCGTCCGTTAGCGTTAAGCTGGAATTGCGGTGCTGCCCATCCGTTGTTGTCGTATTTCGCACCAAGCAGGTTGTAGAAAGTGACTCCGGCCCGAGCCTGCTTCACACCCAAGGCTGGCAGCGTAAAGCTGTAGCTGAGGTCGAGATTGGAGGTAAAGTGCGACTTGAGCATGAGCGTTTCACGTGTATGTGTCATCGTAGAATACATCGAAGTGAAACCATAGTTGGTGAGGTTCTGATTGCTGACGTATTGTCCCTGAAGCATGGCAGAGAAACCACGGTGACGGAAGGTGAACGTTGTGTTCACGATGGCATCGGGCGAGAAAGCGAGTTTGGTCTCGCCGAGGTTAACCAGTGTGGTATAGTCGTCAAGCGTGATGGTCATGTCCTTCACACGGTTCTTCGACAGGGTCGCATTGGCATCCCAGCGGAACCAATCAACGGGCTGCCAGGCCGCCTCGAGTTCGATACCCATGCGATAGCTGCGGGGCAGATTGCGGGTGATGGCCTCCCCCTCGTCGTTGAGCAGTCCGGTGAGAACGAACTGATCATGATAGTTCATGTGGTAGAGGTTGATGCCGGCAGCGAATTGCTCTGTCTGGTACTTGTAGCCGATTTCGAGGTCGTAGAGCCGCTCGGAACGGATAGACCGTCCCCAGTTCTCAATATAGTTGTCGCGTGTCGGTTCGCGGTGTGTGATGGCGTAGGAAGCGTAGAGACGGTGATTTGGCGCAATCTGGTAGTTGAGTCCGAACTTCGGATTGAAGAAGTCGAACTTGGCGTCGAGGTTCATGCGTATCTGTGCATTCCCATCCCAGTTGTCGTTCAGTCCCTGCATCGTGTAGCCGACATGTCGGTATTGTAGGTCGGCAAAAGCACTCAGCCCGCGCACAAACTCCCACTGCACCTTGGCGTACAGGTTCAAGTCATTCTTCTTGGCATTGTTGCTGTAATACTCCATGCCTGGCTGGAGCTTGGGGAGTGCCAGGGGCACATCTTCGGCACCTTTGTAATAGGGTGTACCCACCCACATCACATGACCGTAGTGGTCGGCATTGAAGTGGTTCCAGCCGCCACCGAAGTTGGCCGTAAGTCCCTGTTTGTTGTCGAAGTTGGCCGAGGCAATCATGCCGAAGAAATCCTTGTCGCCATCCTTGCGCTGCACCAAGTCGCCACGCATACTCGTGTCGTCGGTAAGACGCCACAGGTAGAGTTTCTTCCCAGTCTTCATCTGGTCATACACGTACGAGTCATGGGTATAATGCAGAGCCACGTTGAGTTTCCAGAAGTCGCCCATCAGATGGTTCAGGTGCAGCTGATAGTGCTGCTGATGATAGTTGTCGAACTGATCGTCGTAGAACTTCATGTTGCCATCGGCGTCGTAGTAGAGGCCGCACGAGTTGTAGCGACGACCGTAGAGACTCTGCTCATACTTCGAAGTGTAGTTCCACGCCATATAAGTCTTCTCCTTTCCGTTGAAAGTAATCAGCTTCACACTCGTATTGTCGCCATAGTAGCCAGCCTGCAGGAAGTAGCTGTCCAGCCGCGACGTAGCACGGTCCAGGTAGCCCTCGCTGCCGATGTGCGACAGACGACCCTGGACGCCGAAACGTCCCCCCAGGAGCCCCGTGCCGAATCGCAGCGTTTCCTTGTGCGAAGCATAGCTGCCGGCCGACACGTCAACCCCCAAAAAGGGTTTTGCAGCAATACCCTCCGTCAGCATATTGAGCGTTGCACCGAAAGCACCGGCACCGTTCGTACTCGTACCCACACCGCGCTGCAACTGGATGGACTGCACACTGCTGGCGAAGTCGCCCATGTTCGAAAAATACGTCAGCGAACTCTCACCGTCGTTGATGGGCACACCATTCGCAGTGACATTGATGCGCGAAGGGTCGGTGCCGCGCACACGCAAGCTCGTATAGCCAATACCGTTTCCCGCATCCGTCGTCACCGTGACGCTGGGGAGCGTTGAGAGCAGCATCGGCATGTCCTGACCAAAGTTGACACTGCGAATCTGCTCACGATCGACATTCGTGACGGCCATCGGCGTGCGACCGGAACTACGCAACGCAGTCACCTGCACAGCGTTCAGCTCAACCATCTTGAGCGAATCGGCCACAATTTGGGCATTGCTCACAGCAATCCCAGAGACGTTTGCTGCAACGAGCAGCATGACAGACTTTTTCATTTTCTCTCTTTCCTTTATTATAAATAAGTACATAATAAAGGGGTACACTGAGTCGCGCCATTCCCTACGGCGGCATTACCCGCATCAGGTTCTGAGGGTATCATCTCAGCCTTTCATAATCCAGAATTTCAAATTATGAAAAGCACCCCTTGACTTCCAGTTTGGAAATCGACCGCAAAGGTACGAATAAATGAGAGAACGACCAAATATATCCCCAGTTTTTCTAAACAGGAAGGTCTTATCGAGAAAAGTCGGCTTTAACGTGAAGCGACCGCTTCGCTGGTCGTGAAGCGTGAAAGGCTACGGGTAGGCGAGCTTTGCTCGGGAATGGCGATGTCATCAGTCTTCGACTTTCATTTTTCGCTTTCCCCGCTTCACGTCAAATGTTAAATTAACAAAGATTTTAACAGTACAAAGACCTGTTTTTGTGGGAGAATTTTAAGCAAAATAGAGAACAGCAACACTGAAATATGAACCTTTCATACGGAAACATTCGTTGTCTTACATAGATTTTACATAAATACACAGAATTTGAAATTAGCCATACAAAAGACACATACACCTCATCTTCAAATACTTAGATTCGACCTGCGTTTTTCCTCTAATTCTATTTGAGAAAAAAAACACGAACTTCAGTGTGCCCGGCTCAGTCCTTTGACTGTCAGCAAAGCGCCGACTAAGTGTCGGCAGAGTGCCGTCTGACTTCTGCTTTGTGCGCCGTCTGACGGTCGTCAAAGCACCGTCTGAAGACCATCAGAGTGCCATCTGACGACAGGTTAGTGCACCGTCTGACGGTCGTCAAAGCGCCGTCTGAAGACCATCAGAGTGCCGTCTGACGACAGTCAAAGCACCGACTGACGACGATTCGTCCGCCGTCTGACAAAAAGTAGGGGCGTATTCTCATGCCTAACTGAACCTTCGGACGATAGCCACCCATTGAAAGGGCATTTTCCATTCATCGTTACCGCTTCAGGAATGCGCTATATCAACCTGATCATTGAGTCGTTGACTTCTACGCGATTCTCAGCCCCTGACGATGCAACGCTTTAGTTGTCAAAAACACAACTAACTCCAGGGGGCTTAATTTTTTAATTATCAATTTTCAATATTCAGTGTAAGCCGAATTCGTCGGGAAATTATTCGATTAACATCAGACGTTTTCTCGCCATGACAAAGTTCAAACAAGTTTGACTTTGTTCATTTGGCTGAACGAAAACGTTCAAATTTTACAAATTTAATTTGTTTAATTTGAATCTAATTTATGAAATTTCCACATGAAGTGTGCCCATTTTCAATTTTCAATTTTCAATTATCAATTATAAGTCGTAACTTTGCCCTCAAATACGGACAACATGAAAACAGGAATCGTACAGATGCGCTGCACGGACAGCGTGGAAATCAACCGCCAGCAGCTGGCAGAACGTATCGCCGAGGCTGCGCAGCAGGGTGCTGAACTGGTCGTGCTGCAAGAGTTGCACAACAGCCGCTACTTTTGCCAAGTGGAGCAAACGGAACTCTTCGACCTGGCCGAACCTATCCCTGGCCCCTCTACCGACTTCTTCGGCGCTCTCGCCAAAGATCACGGCATCGTGATCGTCTGTTCTCTCTTCGAACGCCGAGCTGCAGGGCTCTATCACAATACGGCCGTGGTGCTCGAACGCGACGGCTCGATTGCCGGCTGCTACCGCAAGATGCATATCCCCGACGACCCTGCCTACTACGAGAAATTCTACTTCACTCCTGGCGACCTCGGTTTCCATCCCATTCAGACCAGTGTGGGGCGTCTTGGCGTGCAGGTGTGCTGGGACCAGTGGTATCCTGAAGGTGCTCGGCTGATGGCTTTGCAGGGTGCCGAACTGCTCATCTATCCTACGGCCATCGGTTATGAGTCGAGCGACTCTCCGGAGGAACAGGAACGACAGCGCGAGGCGTGGACTACCGTGCAGCGCGGACATGCCGTCGCCAACGGGCTGCCTGTCATCAGTGTGAACCGTACGGGCCACGAGCCTGACCCGAGCGAGCAAACGGGCGGGATTGAGTTTTGGGGTAGTAGTTTCGTATGCGGACCTCAGGGCGAGTTCCTCTACCGTGCTCCTCAGGATGAAGAAGTTGTTGCCGTGGTGGATATCGACTTGCATCGCTCCGAGCAGGTGCGCCGCTGGTGGCCCTTCCTGCGCGACCGCCGCATCGACGAGTATGGTGGACTGCTGGAGCGATTTATCGACTGAACACTCTAAATTAATAATTAAAAATTAATAATTAAAAATTAACCACGAATTACACGAATTATACGAAAAGCTTAGAATTAAAAATTAAAAATTAAAAACACAAGTTTCGAATGTTGTTACTTTTATACCATGAATGCGATATTTTTATACCATGAATGAGTTCTAATTATTTCTAATTTTGCCTGCGGGTTGTCTGAGTTTTCAAAATATTTTGTTTTTGGCAACCATGAATTAGGGATGCTCCGCATCTATTCCCCTTCCGCAGGCAATAAAGCCGTAAGGCTTCCTAATTCATGGTTGCAATAAAGGAATAATAGAGAAAAAAATTAGAAATAATTAGAAATAATTCATGGTTTACATTCATTCCATTCATGGTATAAAATATTGATATACAAGGTGTCATTATTCCCGAAAGTTGAGTTAAAAATTAAAAATTAAAAATTAAAAGTGGAAAGTAACAACTTGTTAACTCGTTAACTCGTAACTTGTCAACTAAAAAATTAATAACTCAAAACATTCAGTGTGCTTCACGAAAAATGGTGTGAAGCCCTTTTATTTTCTGACCTTCGAGACGCTGGAGAAGGTCTGGGAGTTGTGCACGGGGGATGGCGACGTAGGAACATGATTCGAGCACGTCGATCCGACCGATGTCAGTGGCTTGTAGTTGGCCAACCTTACAGAGGAAGCCAAGGATGTCGCCTCGGCTAAGTCGATGTTGACGTCCCTTCCCGATGTAGAGGGTCGTGAAGTGTGGAGCGTGAAACGTGAAGTGTGAAGCGAAGGATAAGGTAGTAGGTACAAAGGACAACGGAGAGAGAGGTACCGCTGCAGCGATACTTTGTGCTTGCTCCTTTGTAATTAGCACCTTGTCCTTTATACTTTGTTCATCCTGTTCAGAAAGGTAATAGTAGATATGGGCTGCGATGTCGTCGGGCTTTCGATGGGTGGTATCGGAGGCATCGGCCCATTGCTCACGGCGTGCTGCACGACCATTGCGGTGGGTCAGCGTTTCGGCATTTGTGGGCAGGTCGTAGTGGATGATGTGTGTGACGGCTGGGAAATCGAGTCCGCGGCTGGCCAGATCGGTTGTAATGAGGATGGGGCTGCTGCCGTTGAGGAACTTGACGAGGGCTCGTTCGCGCTGATTCTGCGGCAGGGCGCCGTGATAGGGTTCACAGGGCAGGCCTCGACGACGCAGCGTGTGGGCGGTGCGGTCGGCCGCTTCTCTGTGGTTGAGGAATACGATGGTTGAACTGTGTGGGGTGGTCAGAATGTGTGCAAGCTGCGCATAGAGTGTCTGGAGTTTGTTTTCGGATTTTACGGTGATGGAATAGGAGGAATGGGGATTGCCAGCAGACAAATAATCGAGACGGAGGGCATTGTGGATGGCTACGAAATGTGGAATTTCGGGACTGTCGGTGGCACTGAGCAGGATGCAACGCCGTAGGGCTGGCAACTGACGGATTATGTCGTGCAGCTGCTGCTGGAAACTGGTTTCGAGACACTTGTCAAATTCGTCAAGCACAAGTGTATGGACTTTCTCCAGGAA
Source organism: uncultured Prevotellaceae bacterium (assembly GCA_900319385.1). Taxonomy (GTDB): domain Bacteria; phylum Bacteroidota; class Bacteroidia; order Bacteroidales; family Bacteroidaceae; genus UBA3839. Next base: position 133,705 of record ONOG01000020.1, read on the forward strand.
TGTCGGCTGGTGGCGGAGGGTTCGAAGCAAAGAGCCTGGGGGCGTGACGAGGAGGGCTGAGTGAGGAATTGAGGATGAAATAGCACGTGCCACACGATAGGTTTGTTGTGCCAGTTCACGTGTTGGGACGATGACGAGTGCCTGCGGAGCATCTTGGTCTGGGTCGAGGCTCTGCAGGAGTGGAAGCAGATAGGCAAGGGTCTTTCCGCTGCCGGTGGGGGAAAGGAGTATGATGTCGCGCTCGGATGCAGCGAAGGCTTGCTGCATCTGTTGCTGCATGGGTGTGAGTTGGGTGATTCCCAGGGGCTGGAGGTCTAATACCATTGAACGGAACTGGAGTAGGAACTCTTTTTGTCGTACTTGAGGGCGTCGGTGAGGGTGCTGGCATTGGCGCGCAGCGTGACGTAGTAGGACGTATAGACGCCAAAGACGAGTCCGCCGCTGATGTTGAAGCAGTGCATGTCGCGACTGATGTTGACGGTGGTCATTGAGATGGCGTGGTTGGTGAAGTCGTAGCCGGAGGAGAAGTTGACGTTCCAACCCGAGGAGAGTTTCACGTTGCCAGTGAGGTTGAAGTTCTGGACAAACTTGTAAGGATAGCGCATGGTGCGGACATTGATGGGACGGCTGCGGTCCTCGGCCATGGTGATGCCGTAGGAGAGTGTGAGTGTCCAAGGCATCGTGAACTTCATGTAGCCGTCGCTGTCAAGCCCTGCGTCGGTGTCTTTCTTCTGCAAACTGCCTTCTTCGTCCTCTCCTTCTTCGAGGTTGGATTCCTCTTCGTCTTCTTCGTCGCCACCACGACCAAAGAGTTTTCGGAAGGTTGCTTTCCACTGACGCCATGTCTGATTGTTGAGGTTGTAGGAGAAGGTTTTCGAAAGTCCCTGGAAACGTCCGAAGCGTCCGTATGACCATTCGGTGCGGTCGCCTTCGACGACATTTCCGTTTTCGTCGAAGGTGTAGGCGTAGGTGCGCCAGACAGAGTTTAGATTGAGAGTGAACTTGCCCCACTTGAGGCGCAGACGGGTGCTGAGGTTGCTCCAAGGCTGGCGCTTGGCAGCCATATTGTAGGAGATGCTGGCTCCGAGTTCGTCGATGATGCTGACCTTGCGAATGGAGTCGTTGCGGTCATGAATCTTCATCTCAATATTGTTGCCGATGTCGAAGGTGACGGAGCCAGACTTGCCTCGGCCTGGATAGCTGTAGAGGCTGCCCTGAAAGGGGGAATACTCGACGAGCGAGACGTTGCCGTCCTCGTCGGTACGGACATAGGTCTTGTAGTATCCGTAGCGGCTGGCACTGAAGTCGGGGGCGTAGCTGAACGAAACGGAGGGGGTGAACACATGACGGACCATCTCTATTTTTCGACCAAAAATCTTGGGATTTGGCTTGTAGAATCCGTAGAGTTTTGTGTTCATCGAGAGGGCAAGGTTGTAGTTATAGACGCGGTTGAAGCCATAGATGGTATCGCGCACCACTTCCTGGCGACGCACATCCCAGTCTTGCTCAACGCGTTTGCTGTACCAGCGCTCGGTGTAGCGGAATGAAGGTACAACGTTAATGTACTTGAATAGTTGGAAGGAAGCCTGGATCGGAATCTCGTGCTTCATGCCGTTTTGCCAGTCCTTGATGAGGTTCGACTTGAGCAGCTGGTCTTCCTTGGTGTTGATGCTGTTCTGCAAGGTTCCTGTGTATTGGAACGAGATGCGTTCGTACCATCGCTCCTTCCCCACCCGCTTCTTGCGCTTGAAGGGATAGATGCGTTGGAGGCTGATACTGAGGTTGGGGAGGGTGACGGCAATTGACGAGTCGCGCATGTTCTGCGAGATGTTCAGACCAGTCGAAATGCTCAGGCCCAGCTTGGGGAAAGTGCGTGAATAGTTGACAGCAGAGGTACGCACCGACTGACTGTAAGAAGTCGGGTTGTAGAGGCTCGTCATGTTGTTCTTCTCGTAACTTTCGGTGGCAAAGTTGACACTGGCCGAAAGCGTACTGTTGGGGTGTGCCTTGGGGTCTTGACGGTGACTCCACTGAAGCTTGAAGTTCTTCGCCTCTGTGTAGTCAGCCATATTCTTTTCACCCGTCTTGGTCACCTGGTAGTTGAAGTAGAAGTTGCCGCTATACTTGTAACGGTTCTTGTAGGTGGTCTGTGCTCCTATGCCCCATGAGCCCTTCGTGAAGATTTCGCCCGTCAGTTTGAGGTCCCACTTGTCGCTGACGGCAAAGTAATAGCCACCGTCGCGGAGATAGAAGCCGCGGGTTTGTTCATCGCCATACGACGGCATGATAAAGCCGCTGCTATACTTTTTTGAAAAAGGGAAATAGGCAAAAGGCAAGACAATCGGCGTAGGCACATCCTCAATAACAAGCCATGCAGGACCCGTAAAAATACTCTTTCCTGTATAAACCTTGGCACGGCTTAGGGCGATGTAGAAGTGGGGATGCTCCTCGTCGCAGGTCGTGTAGCGGCCATGACGCAAGTAGAGGTCCTTGTTATTGCCCTTCTTCGACTCTTCACTATAGACAAAACCCTCGTCCTGCTCGGTCGTCACGTTGGTGATAAAGCCTTTCTGTGTATCGAAGTTGTAGGCCATCGTCTCCGACTCATATTCGTCGTTGCCTTGCTTGAACTTAGGTTTGCCCTGCAGCACACCCAGCGAGTCGGGTACACCATGCGCATACACCAGGTTGCTGTCCAGACTCATTTCAATCTGCTCTGCCTTGAGCGAAATGTTCTGATAATCCACCTGCGATTCGCCAAACAGGTAGGCACGATTCTGCCCCATCATAAACACAATGGAGTCCTTTGCCTCGTAAGCTACAGGATCTTCCAACGCACTCTTTTTCTTGTGCTTGGCCAGCGAATCCTCGACCGCAGCCACTGAGTCGTTCCACTGCACCGTGCCACGCTGTGCACGTTCGCTTCCTCCAGTTTTCGTTCCACCCCGTTCGGCATCAAACTGCCGGCGTATGCTATCCAGATTCAGCAGATATGTGCGTTCCTCACCCAACGAATCGTCGGGCAAAGCTTCTACACCCTGCGGCAAAGAGTCAGGAAAGAGAGGCAGAGAATCAGGCAGCAACGAATCGACAGCGGCAACAAGAAAGGTTGGCCTCCACACAGAGGCCGCACCCATATTGCCCTGAGCCATCGTCAGAATGGTCAAGACAAACATTGCCAGTAGCACGATGCGCTGCTTCAAACGTTACGCTTTTTCTAAATTCGCCGCGAAGTTACGAAAAAAACTGCACATAGACGCCAGCGAAACACTTAAAAAAGCTAAACAAGCGAAAATGCAACGTCCATCATCTTCGTAAACGTTGTCTGACGTTCCTCGGCCGAAGCAGAATCACCCTTCAAAATATGGTCTGAAATCGTACAGATGCCCAGTGCACGGTTGCCACTGCGAGCTGCATTCATATACAGCGCAGCAATCTCCATCTCTACAGCCAGCACGCCCATGGCGATCCATTTTTCGTTGTGCGCATTCTCGGTGTAGAACGTGTCGCTCGACATCACATTGCCAACCTTATACTTATAGCCCAGTCGCTCACACTCCTCCACCGCACCGCGAAGCAAGTCGAAGTCGGCAATCGGTGCAAACGTCCCAGCCAGCTCGTACTGGTCAGCATAACTCGAATTCGTGCACGCACCCATCGCGATAGCCAAGTCACCCACGTTCAAGTCGTTGTTGATCGAACCAGCCGACCCCACGCGGATAATCGACTTCACCCCGTAGAAGTTGTACAACTCATACGTATAGATGCCAATCGATGGTATGCCCATACCGTGTCCCATCACACTGACCCGTTTGCCCTGGTACGTGCCCGTGTAGCCGAGCATTCCACGTACCTGGTTGAAACAGACAGCATCCGTCAGATAGCGTTCAGCCATGAATTTCACACGCAGCGGGTCGCCCGCCATGATAACAGTCTCGGCAATGTCGCCCAGTTTTGCCCCGATGTGAGGCGTCGGTGTTTTGCTCATAATAAAACGATTTTACAATTAGACAACGGCAAAGATACAACATATAATTGGAAATTGAAAATTAAAAATTAAAAATAAAAAATTAAAAACTCAACTTTCGGAAATGATGACGCCTTGTATATCTGTATTTATACCATGAATTAGTTCTAATTATTTCTAATTCCTGTCAATGAATTTCCGTTTTTTTGCGACCATGAATTAGGAAGCCTCACGGCTTTATTGCTGCGGAAAAGGAATAGATGCGGAGCATCACAAATTCATGGTTATGAATTAGGAAGCCTCACGGCTTTATTGCTGCGGAAAAGGAATAGATGCGGAGCATCACAAATTCATGGTTGCCTAAGAATCAAGTTTTTGGAAGCTGGGGGGGGCCGCAGGCAAAATTAGAAATAATTAGAAAAAATTCATGGTATAAAAAAACTACTTGCGAAACTTGAGTTAAAAATAAAAAACTCATCAACTTAAAAACTCAAAATGTTGGCAGAAGACAAAAAAATACATAACTTTGCAACGAACGTGAAGCATAAAGTGAAAAATTAAAAATTAAAAGTTAAAAGTTGACGGGTTAACAAGTTGACAAGTTGACGAGTTGTTACTTTTCATCCACGTTGTACTTCGTACTTGGTACTTTGTACTTAAGTTAACTCGTTAACTCGTAACTTGTCAACTAAAAAATTAAAAATTAAAAACTCTAGTATCCAATTTTCCAATATATGATCAGCAATATCAACCTCGGTCAGCAACTGCAGGTGATAGAACACCTCCGTGCCGTTCCCTACGACGTCACCCCCACCCGACTCTACACCGCTGCCAGCCTCTATCAGGGCTACGACCCCGACACACCATCCACCTTCCCGACCTGCTACGACAGCCGAGTCTATCAGCACTACCTCCAGACAGGCAAACTGACCGACAACGTTGCCGAAGACTTTGCACGCACCCTCCACGACCACCGCATCCACACAGCCATGCGCGAGTTTCTTGACACCCGCAACCCCATCGACTGCGTCGGCATCATGGGCGGACATGCACTCCTGCGCACCGACCCCATGTATCGCGAAATAGTCCTCATCAGCAAGCAACTCACCGAGCATGGTTTTCTCATGATCAGCGGCGGAGGCCCGGGAGCCATGGAGGCCACCCACCTCGGAGCCTGGATGGCCGGACGCACTCTCCGCGAACTCGATGACGCACTCGCCATACTTATGCCACACCCTACGTTTCAAGACCCTGCGTGGCTCGCATCCGCTTTCCGCGTCATGCAACGCTATCCACAAGACCCGCTCTGCGTATCCCTGGGCATCCCCACCTGGCTCTACGGCCACGAACCCGCCACCCCCTTTGCCACCCACATCGCAAAGCTCTTCGAGAACAGCCTGCGCGAAGACAGCATCCTCACCCTCGCCTACGGCGGCATCATCTATGCCCCAGGCAGTGCCGGAACCATGCAGGAAATCTTCCAGGACGCCGTCCAGAACCACTACCTCTCCTTCGGGTTCAGCAGTCCGATGGTTTTCCTCGGCCGTCAGTTCTGGACCGAAGAAATGCCAGCCTACACACTCCTCAGCGGCATGATGCAGACAGGCAAATACCGCAACCTACTCCTCACGCTGTCCGATGACAGTCAACAAATCATTGCTGCCATCGAAGCGTTCAGAGAAAAAGCAAAATCGGAGAAGAAATAAAATGAAGGAATTTATTCCAACGTAATGAGGGGGTGGCAACATCAATGCCATCCCCTCTTTTTCTATATTCCCCATGGAAACCTACTCCTTGGCTCCGTTGCGAATCCAGTCGGCAAGAAGCGTGAGGAGGTGGCTGTCCTTTTCGGGGCTGAGCATGTCGGCGTGCGACTGCCCCCAGTCGGCGGTGATGTCGGTGGTGACGACCTGATAGAGGACGCTGCTGCGCAGACTGCCTGGCTCAACAAGCAGTTGCCCTTCGACCCGCTTGGAGGGGACTCCCACGAGAGCCTCGTAGCTCTTGCCGGAGGTGAGATAGAGTCCACGGGCAGCAAAGCTGCTGCCTCCGTGGCAACTGATGCAGCGACGGTCGAAGAAGTCGGTCTGCAGCGTGGCATACATTCCGACATCGACGTCACCGGCACGAAGCAGGATGAGGTCGTCGGTCTGCAGGGCTGTTCCTTCGAGACGGGCATAGGTGGAGACGCGCTGATGGAGGGTGTTGACGATGCAGAGTTCGAGGCTGGTGACTTCGGAGGGGATGTTGGTGAGGGTGACATCGACAGTGCCGTCGGCAGCGGGACGGAGCAGACGTACAACGGATGCATAGTCGTCATCGGAGCTGAAGCCGGCGAAGGCAAGGTCGTAGCCTTTGGGCCATGTGTCGGCACCGCTGACAAGGGCTGTGAGGCGGGCTGTGCGACCATCGGGCACGTCGATAGTCTTCTCTGTCACACTACCGTCGTCGCAGGAGATGAGGAGCGCGAGGGATAATGTACAGAGTGTTTGGAACAATGTATGACGAATGTAGGAGGACATTATAAAATTAAAAATTAAAAGTGAAAAGTTAAAAGTGAAAAATTGAAAATTAAAAATTAAAAATTAAAAGTTGACGAGTTAACAAGTTGACAAGTTGACGAGTTGTTACTTATCATCCACGTTGTACTTTGTACTTTGTCTTTTGTCCTTAGAATGTGTATTGCAGGAGCAGTTTGGCGGTGTGCATGGGTTGTCCGAGGTCGTCGTTGTCGCGGTCGAGCTGGGTGGCATGACCAGTTCGGCCGATGTACTGGTACATGGCCTGCAGCTTGAGGTTGGTATGTGGAAAGAAATAGTTGACTCCGACGGCGGGCATGTTGAGGATGCCGTCCTTCGACGTGCTGTTACGATCCATGAAGTCGTAGCGGGCTGCGAGCTGAAGCTGGTTGGTGACGAAATAGCCTGCCTGAGCGTAGGCTCCCCAGTAGTTGAAGCTCTCGCTGATCTTCTGACGCTTCGTGAATCCGACATGCATGTAGTAGGCTTCGGCTCCGATGTACCAACGGTTTTTGAGCATAGAGAATTCGAATCCTGCACGGAAGTCGTTCGTGCTTTCGCTTTCACTCTCTACGTTTTCGGAGATACTGAGACCGAGGAACATTTTGTCTTCGTGCAGACGGTTGGGATTGCCTTGTGTGGATGGCATCACGCCACGGGGCATCCAGGTGAAGCGGGCACTGTAGAGGAGGGAGGGGATATGCCAGTCGTCGCTGAATGTCTTGTTGGCTGTATTGACGGAGGCACCTGTGCCGTTGAAGATGCCGATCTCGTAGCCAAATTGTTTCCAGAGCAGGCCATGCAGTTCGATACCGAGGTCGAAACCGGTAGCGATGGTGGGGGTGACGGCATTGAGGGTGTGTGGCATGATGGTGGTCGCTGTGAGCGATGTGGGTACCTGGGGCAGGAGTGTTTCGCCGAGGGTGGTGAGGTAGGCATGGGTAAAGGGTGTCTTGAATTTACCCACCTTGATGGCAAGTTGCTCTTTCAGCTTGACGTCGAACCATGCCTGCTGCAGGAGGTTGCCTCCGCTGGCAGCTGCGTTCATCGTGAGGTTGAAGGTGACTTTGCCAAAGGCTTTACCTGTGAAGCCTAACACGGCATAGGGGATGGCAAAGCCGGTGTTGGCAACGTTGTCCTGATTGTAGGCTTTATCAAGTCCTTCATCGTCGTAGTAGTTGAAGTTGGCAGTTGTCTGGATGAGAGCGTAGGGCTTGAAGACAAAGTCGCCCTTCTTGCTTGTGATGGTAAAACCTTTGGTGCCATCGACCGAGACGATGCCGTTCTCGGTGGCTTCTTCTTCCTGCTGGGCTGCTGCTGTCAGCGGGAGCAGAAACATAAGGAGGAGAGAAAGGCCTCCCATAACCCCACCCAAGGAGGGGAAGGTCAAAGCTGATTGTGTCGAGTTACTATTTTTCATAAATATAATTGTTTTGTTTGGACTCCCCCTCCTTGAGAGGGATTGGGGAGGTTTTAATTTTTAATTTACAAAGACCAGAGGAACTGGATGAGGGCCTCGCGGTCGGATTTTGGCATGTTCTTGAAGATATTTTTCGAGGCTTCGCCTTCGCCGCCATGCCACATGATGGCTTCGGTGAAGTTGCGGGCGCGTCCGTCGTGCAAGAAATACGTGTGACCGTTAACCTTATTCTGCAGGCCGATACCCCAGAGAGGTGTGGTGCGCCACTCATTGCCTCGGGCCAGACCGCTGACATAATGGTCGTCCAGACCGACGCCCATGATTTCGCTACCCATGTCGTGGAGCAGGTAGTCGGAGTATGGATGGATGGTCTGGCTACCGAGCCACGGGAGTTCGGTGCCGTTCAGCAACGTGGCTCCACGTGGACGAGTGTGTAGTGTAGTGACGTGGCAGAGGTGGCACTTGGCCTGATAGAACATCTCCTCGCCTCGCTTGACGATGGGGTCGTTGACATTGCGACGTGCCGGCACGGCCAAAGCATGGAGGTAGAGGTCCACATCTTCCATGTCGTCGGTCGAGACATCAAGTTGGTCGTATGTGAGTCCCATCATCGAGCCCTGGTTGATTTGACGTTGCCCCTCGCAGATTTCCTCCGGATAGCGGGAATTGGTCACACCCATGTCGGAGGAGAAGCCGAGTTCGACGGTCAGGTCGGCATGCTGGGCTTTGTTGCCAGAGAGTCCGAGCTGCCGCACGCCTCGTTCGACGATGTAGTTTGCTCGACCACTGATGCCATACTCAGGGTAGTTGCTATGGGCAGCGAGTTGTTCGATTTCGTTGCGGTCGAGAGCCATCATCTGTCCCATACCGACATGACGTAATGGTATGCGGACTGTGCAGAAGAGGTCTTCGGGAGCCACACTGTAGTCGTACCAATCCGTCACGGTCCATTCCGGATAGCAGAGTTCATATTTCTCACCATCGGGAAACTCAAACTGTCCGTAGTGCATCGTCACCTTAGCTTTTCCTTCGGGCTGAACACCGACGATGGCTTGGTCGTGGATCACACGTCCATAGTCTTGGAAAAATGCGCCGTTCTTACGAGTGACGTAGATGAGCATCGAGGAAAAGCCATAGGGACCACTACCGCCTTCTGCCCACAGACCTGGCAGCGTACGTCCGGCATTGCGGTGGCAGGAACCGCAACTATAGCCTGCATACACAGGACCCAGTCCACCACCATAGCCGTTACCACTGGTGCGAATGTCGTCGTAGAGTCCGTCGCCACTGTTGAAACGTGCCAGGTTGCTTCCCGTCACCCAGTTGGCATAGCTGTCATAGGCCGACGAAGCCGTGGAGAAGTTGGTCGAGGTACCAGCTGACAGGGCAAAACCATCGGGCACACTGATGTCGCGAACGTCCAGCCCCTCTTCGTCCTTACAACTGCAAACCAGCAATACTCCCAAAGCCAATGCCGTATATTTGAGCTGTTTTTTCATATCATTTTAATTATAAATTATAATGCGCCAACGACGAAGACAGAGTTTTTTCTCAAAACTCCATCTTCGTCAGCTGGGCAATTGTAGGAATGCGCTGGCTTAGTTCACCTTGCGGGCACGTCCGGCCTTGAACACAAGGAACTCCAGTGTGTGGAAGCCACGCAGATTCTGGGCAGCAGCGATTTCCTCAGCCTTTGCCAGGTCGGCAGCCGTCATCGTGGCAGCCTCGGAGTCGTCCTCCGGCTCTGCAACATATTCGCCAGTCCATTCAATCTGCTCAAACTTGTTGCTCTTCAGGATAGCCACAATACCATTGGCGTCAAGAGGCCAAGAGTCCATATTGGGGTCAAGACCTTTGGCTACGACCGGACCGAAAAGGAAAGCCTCACTCGACTCCCACGGTGTACGCGAAGCCATCCAGGCATTGGCACAATTCTGGAAATTGAGATTCGACGGACTGGCCTGAAACTGACGTACGACAGCATAAAGCAAGTCGTTCTTATCCTTCAGATCCTTATAAGCAGGCAGGATGACGCCATCGACAAACTGGTTGATAATGTCACCCAGAGCAGCATGATCCTTCAGCGTCGTGTCGAAATAAGGAATCAGTTCGCCGTCGATAAACTCCTTCAGCTCAGAACAAGCTGAACGAGCTTCGTCCGACTCACGGCTCACAATGTGGTCGCGGAATGGATTCTCAATAGCCTCAATCTTGTCGATGGCATTTTGAATCAAACGACGAGCCTTGGCATCCAACTCGGCATTCGAAACAGCGACCAAAGCCGACATCGACTTCGTGTGAGGCACAATCTCCGAATCCTTCTTCGAAGGCTCATACACGCCATAGTAAGCATTGCGAATCGAACGGATGTTGTTCGAATAGTCCTCGATAGAATGGTAGCTGAACCACGACTCGACAGCATACAAAGCCTCCATCGTCCGTCCAGCTTGATAGAGGCGGTAAGGCTCACCAATCTTCTGTCCGCCCACTTCGTCGGCAATACCGGCACAAGCCTGTAAAATCTCATCAATGCAAGAGATGGCCGAAGGATAATACTCGTTGCCGGCACCGTAATTACGGACAATGTCAGCATAGCTCTGACCACCTTGATAAGAAGCACTCCAGTCGTTGTGAAGCGTCGTCGCATCCTTCTGCAACAACGAAGCCACAGCCACCATGTAGTTACCCCACTGCTCAGCATTCTCAGCCGAGTAGTCGATGTTCAGCGCATCATCCGTCTGCGACGTCTCACCGCCGCCCGAAGGCACCACGTCGTTCTTATCATCACCGCAGGACACCATGCCTGCAGACAGCAGCACAGCCAGCGCTGCCAACGCAAAAAAATTCCTTTTCATCTCAAAATTAATTTTTAATTATTAATTATTTAGTTGACAAGTTAAGAGTTAACAAGTTAACTTAAGTACAAAGTACCAAGTACGAAGTACAACGTGGATGAAAAGTAACAACTCGTCAACTTGTCAACTTGTTAACTCGTCAACTTTTAACTTTTAATTTTTAATTTTTAATTTTTTAAAAACCATCCCACATACGCCACACCGAGCGAGAACTCACTCTCACTGTTATACTGAGGGCTCGTACCAAACACACGCTTCTCGCCAATCTGACGCGTCGTATAGTCAGCCTTCACCACCAAATTCGGCAGCGGACGCCAGTTCAAGCCCACAGTCCACAAACTCACCCGACAGCGATCATCCATCACAGCAGAACCCTCACCCCTCTCCTGAGGGTTATAGTATTCATAGTGGGCAAACGGCATAATCGCTGGGAAATTCTTCACACGAGGAAAAAACGATCTCACGTTCACACCCACCTCCGCACTGTATGTCAAAGCCTCCTTCGCCACATAAGCCTTTCCGCTGTACGGATTATTCTTACCGAGACCTCCAATCTCCTTCGAAATGCCATTCGCACCGTTGAGCGAACCACGCACCCAGTTGGCACGAGCCGTCACATAACGGTTCTCGTACTGAGCATCCAGCGAGAAGATGCGCAACGGCAAACGACCATAGCTCTCATACGTCACCAGCTTGTCGCTGTTGCCACCCACATCATTACAGAAGTAGAACGAACCACCCACGCGCAAGCCCTTCACCCCACGATAGTCGAGACGGAACACCCAAGCTGGACACGTAAAGTTATCCTGTTCAAACAAACCCTGCTTGCCACCCTTGATCCAGTTATACTTATTAAAACCATCCGCGTTGGCACCCGCAACCACCATCGCCTGATAGTCGAACGTAGCCATCCCACGGCCCACCGTGCCAAACAGCTCCAGACCCGTCTGGTGCCAAGTCGAAGGCATCAGCGTCGTCTCGCCCTCCGGACGCATCGTTCCGAAGAAATTGACCGGTTCATGGTGCGTATTCGTCAGACCCACCGGCACAATCATGTGACCCGCACGGACATTCAGCTCAGGCACAATCAGACGAGTGATATGAAACTGCTCAAGAGCAACCTCACCACCCTTCTCCATCTCCTGCTCATACTCACCGTTCTCGGCACCACCGCCGCTCTCCATCTCATATTCAATACCCGTTCCGCCGGCCTCAAATTCAACCTCGACACCCAGAATCCACTTTTGGTTCAGCTTATAGTCGCCAGCCACCACCATACGCGGAATCGCGATCGTATTGTGATTGAGGCGACTGCTGCCATGCGGCGTAGCCCAACGGTTCTGACCATAATCCTTGAACGAAGCTACCATCTCACCGTAGCCACCCAAGCGATACCGTTCCCAGCCGCCATACTCCAGTTCCGTCACTGGCAGCTGCGCCGAGGCCGTCACACCTGCCATCAGCATCACCGACATAGCGGCCAACATCCATTTCCTCATTTTTTAATTATTAATTTTTAATTGTACTTCGTACTTGGTACTTTGTACTTTGTACTTAAGTTAACGAGTTAACAAGTTGACGAGTTGTTACTTTTCATCCACGTTGTACTTCGTACTTTGTACTTTGTACTTAAGTCAACTTGTCAACTTGTTAACTCGTCAACTTTTAATTTTTAATTTTTAATTATTAATTTTCAATTTCAAATCGGGTGCAAAGTTAGGAGTAATGTCACAAACACACAATACTTAAAATTCGTGAAATCCACCCCAAAATTGTACGAAAAGAACGAAAACCATACTCACTCACCCCCTTCCGCCTACCCACCGCCACACGCCACACGTCCCTTACCTACCCAATCATGGTGACCCATCACCGAACTACCACACCCAACAGCCGAGAAAAAAAACCGCACTGCCGTGCGATAAACAACACGACAGTGCGAATTTGGGAAGAGCAAGGAGATGAGGGGAATACGCCTGTGCCTATTCCTCCAAATATCGGATCAGCGCCGCATAGAGAGGGCTCTGCATCAGCAGACGCCGACTGCCGACCAGGAAAAACTGGTGGCGTGCCCGTGTGACTGCCACGTTGAGCCGTCGGTCGACGGCTGCTCCGTCGTCGGCCTCGACGATGGCCGAGAGCAGCGCGAGCTCGTAGGGGCGGCTCACGGTGGTGCCGTAGATGATGATGTCTTTCTGGCTGCCCTGATAGCGTTCGACGGTGTCGATGAGCATCTGCCCTGCTGCGACGATACCGGCCTTTCGAAGGGCTGTGCGCAGCGTGGCGATCTGACGGCGGAAGGGGACGATGATGCCGACCTGTCGGGCGACGTCGAAGGGGAGGTTGTTGGCGTGATGAAGGTGGACGAGCTGCACGACAAGTCGGGCGATGGTCTGTGCTTCGGCTACGTTGGTCTTGGGCTGACGCTGGGCGAGCGAGGGAGAGGGTACGTCGAAGAAGGCGACCCTGCGGGTGGCAACGACGGCTTCGTCGCGCGTATATAATAAATAAGGTAGGGTCTGCTGCTGGTGTGGTAGGGGGACGGCCTTGAGCTGCCCGCCATAGAACTGGTGACTGGCAAAGCCGGAAATCTGCGGGTGCATTCGTCCCTGACGGTCGAGGGTCTGCACCATGTCTGCACGGCCGGCGACCCAACGGTGGAGTCGCTCGAAGAGGGAGTTGCGGCAGTTGGTCAGTCCGATAGCTCGGAGTTGCGAGCTCTGGACTTCGGACTGCTGTTCGGGCTGCACGACGACGGCGGGCAGTTGCTTGTGGTCTCCAATCATGACAAACTTCCCATGGTGACGGCAGAGGAGGGGCAGGATCTGCGGTTCGAGTATCTGTGAGGCTTCGTCAATAATGAGGACGTCGGCGGGTGCTACTTGAAAGAGGGCAAGGTGGGAGGTGAGGGAGGCGACGGTTCCGACAACGATCTTCGTGGCTTGCAGCAAACGGATGATTTCGGCTCGCTTGCCATACTGCTGTGCTATCTGGGTGAACAGATGGTGGCGGTAGGGCTCGCCGCAGGAAAGGGGCTGGCCGATGCGTAGGTAGTCGAGGCCGGTCTGTTCGAGCATCTCACTGATTTCGTCGACGGCGCGGTTGGTGTAGGCGGTGAGGAGCAGCCGCTTCTTGTCGGCGTGCAACGTCTGGACCATCTGGCGCAGGGTGACGCTGGTCTTTCCAGTTCCTGGCGGTCCGACGATGAGTTGAAAGTCGTCGGGGGTGGCAGGACGCTGACAGAGGAGGAGCTGACGACGCTGGGAAGGGGCAGTGAGCAGGGCATGGAGTCCGCTGTAGAGCGAACGGTAGGTGGATTCGATATGGTCGTGCTCGAGGGCGAAGAAGTGAAAAGTGAAAAGTGAAAAGTGATCATTGAGTGTTCCCGTCCTCTCAGCCTGAATCCGAAGGGGGTGTCGGAGCTGGAGCTGGAGGGTGTCGTCGGCGATGGACTGGATGGTGGCTCGGAGAAGCTGGTGGTGGGTGGCGTTGTCGCGTTCGGACGTTCGTGGGTAGAGTATCACGGCATCGCCGGCACGGAAATTGGGCTGGCAGGGCTGTGTGTGATCCATCTTGAGGCTGAGGGTGGTGACGAGGTCGCCTTCGGGGGGGACGTCGCACAGTTGCAGGCCTGTCAGCAGGTCTCCGTTCTGGAGTTTGAGGTCGGCATCGGCGTTCCATAGCGAGGCCATGCTTCGGGTGGATTCGATGCGGTTGTCGCCCACTTTGTCCATCATCTGCTCCCGACAGACGAACTGGAGGAAGGTGAAGAAATAGTCCTGGGCAAGGAGGTCGGCAGTCTGCACAGCGGTCAGTATGGCAGCAATGGGTGGGCGAAAGTATTGTTGCCAGTAGCTCTCGTTGAGCTGCGGATTCTTCCGTAGGGTTTCGGGGGTGAGACGGGTGAGGAATTCGCGTCCGCGTCCCTCGCACAGCCAGCGTTCCATGACCACGATTCGGTTACGCAGTGTGAGCACTTCCTGCACCATCTGCTGTGCACTGCGTTGTTCGAGCAGGTAGGGGTATTTGGAATAGAAGAGATAGCCGGCACATGCGTTTTGTCGGATGTCGAGGTTGTAGTAGAGGATTTCCTTGTAAAGCAACATCTGCAGCAGGTGTTCGCGCTGCACACGTTGGTGTGCCTCGTCCCATTTCCCGCTTTTCAGTTCGAGCAGCTTGCTGTAGTCGTTGGCCAGGAGGTCGAAACGTCCTTGCAGCCCCAAGGTTTCGCAGAAGAAAGAGGGTTCGAGTTGTGCTCCTCCGACCGGAAGGTCGAGTTGCTGGACGGTGGTGCGGATGTGATCGAACTGCCGTTGGCATTCGGCGAAAAAGTATTCGTTGATGCCTGGCGTTGTGCAGAAATCGAGGAGGTGGTCGCGAAAGGCATGTTGCAGGCTGTCGGCGAGGGTTGCCTCGGGATGATTCACGCAGTCGTCGAGCATCTGTCCAGCGACATGTCCGAGCAGGATGGCTGCACTCTGCGGCGTGGGTTCAAACTTGCGCAACAGATAGTTGAAGGGACTGGAACCGTAGGGGCGCACACATGCCGTCAGGCTGCTGACATCGACGAGGTAGTCAGGGTCGAGTATAAGGATGGTGGGATAGTAGATGTCGGACGAATCGACGGTGAAGGCTACGCAGTTGAACACGGTGTCTGCATCGATGTACTGGGCTGTCTGCCGTGTATGTTCGTTGAGGGTGAAATCGACTCGCAGGAGGTCGGCGCTGGGATCGTCGGCTGTGCGTGCATAGATATATTGCTCGTCACGACGAACTGCCACAAATCGCTGCCGCTTTTGCCTGCGGTTACGTGCTATGATTAGAGGCGATGGCTGCAGGGTGTCGGGCAAGGAGCGTCGCAGTTTCAGCGGTACACGGGTTTCGGTAAAACACGACAGGGCGTCACACAGCGCCTTGGTGTCTTGCGGAAATTCTACCTCGGCAGGTTCGTAGCTCTCCAACTTCACCTGCCGTGCCCGCCATCGCATCGTATCGATGGCTTGGAGTGGATGTTGCTTGAGTCGGCATAGGGCTTGCAGACGTGTGAACAGGCCATTGTAGTGGGTCGGAAGTCCACTCGTCAGTTCGGTGCATACGCGATCAAGCACCCCATAGAGCAGAGTGTATTTCTCACGGAGCGACAGTTCGGAGAAGAAGATGTCGCTGACTTCGGTCCATGGTCCTTCGTTGCAGATGCTCATTGTTACAGATGCAAATCAAGGATTTTGAGGATTAGAGAGGATTACAACAATCCTTTTCATCCTTAAAATCCTTGATTCCCTTCCCTTCTTGAGCCTCTTGTCGGATTCGAACCAACGACCCCGAGATTACAAATCACGTGCTCTGGCCAACTGAGCTAAAGAGGCGGGTGGGTAAGCTATCTGTATCGCGCCGCTACGACCTAATGCCTTTGCTGCGGTCAAGCCCTGGAGGATTATAGGGAGCTGGCCGTACAGGACTTACCCATGTTCGGTGCTTTTTTAATTTTTAATTTTTAATTTTTAATTTCAAAGCGGGTGCAAAGGTACAACTAATAATTATAAATTAAAAATTAAAAATTAAAAATTAACAATTAGCAATTAAAAAAATTTCATTTTAGAGCAAAAACCAGTAACTTTGCAGCGTTTTTCACGGCAATCAGGAAACCCACACATTCCCTAACCTATCAATTCAAATGAAACAATTCCTTATCCCGATAGCTGCAGCCCTGCTGCTGACAGCGTGCAACGAAAGCCCTAAATTTCAAGTAACCGGCCACATCACCAGCGCAGAAGGAAAGATGCTCTACCTCGAAGCCATGACACTCGAAGGTGTCCAGACACTGGATTCCCTTCGTCTGGATGCAGACGGGGCTTTCAGTTTTTCACAAACGAAGGCGGTGGAAAACCCAGAGTTCTACAACCTGCGCATCGATGGCGGGCGCATCCCCTTCTCCATCGACTCGACAGAGACACTGACATTTACGGCTACCCTACCCGACTTGGTTCAGAGCTACACCGTGAAGGGTTCGGAGAGTGCTGAAGACATCCGTGCCATCACCCAGCAGCAGCGCCACTTGCAGCAGCAAATCAACCAGCTTGAAGCCGACGAGAAGATTGTAGGAGAGAATTCGGACAGTATCCTCACCCTCATCAATGCGTACAAGCAGCAGATGAAGGACAAGTACATCTTCCTCCATCCCGAACGTGCCAGCGCCTACTTTGCAGTCTGCCAACGACTCAACACACGCATCTCCTCCTTCCAGCTGTTCGACCCCTTCAACGAACGAAGCGACGTGAAGTGCTACGCCACGCTGGCCACAGTCTGGGACGGACGCTGGCCCGATGCCGACCGCACTATACAACTCTGCAACATGGCAACCAAAGGCATGGAGAACACGGCACCCAAGCAGACGCAACAAATCGAACTCGACGCCGACAAAATTAGCGAAACAGGCATCATCGACATCGAGTTGCCCGATGTCAACAGCACCCTCCGCCGCCTTTCCGACCTCAAAGGAAAAGTCGTACTGCTGGACTTCACCATCTACGGAGCTCAGCAGTCGCAAGCCCGCACACGCCAGATGCGCGAATTATATAATAAGTACAGCGGACAGGGATTCGAAATCTATCAGGTTTCGCTCGACGAAGACATACACTTCTGGCAGTTCTCCTGCGAAAAACTTCCTTGGATCTGCGTCCACGAGACCGACGGACGCGCCGTCTCCAGCTACGCTGTCCGCGACCTACCCACCTACTTCCTCATCAACCGCGACAACGACATCGTTGCACGCAGCGAAAACATCACCAACCTGGAGGAAGAGCTGCAAAAGATTTTATAAGTAAAAGGGAAAAGTTAAAATACCAGCCAGATGTGCCGCGCATTTTAACTTTTCCCTTTTAACTTTCCCCTTTTCCCTTTTAGTTATCACACAAATTCCTCACCCACGTTCATCTGCACGTCGTTGACAAACTTGCGGAGCGCACTCTGGTCGTCCTTCTTGCAGATGACAAGCACGTTGCCCTCCTCGACGATCACGTAGTCGTCCAGCCCCTGCACCACTGCCACCTTGCCTGCCGGCAATTTCACGATGCAGTCCTTGCAGTCGTAAAGCATCGCCTGCGGAGCCATAACCACGTTGCCCTGCTGAGCCTTCGGCAAAACATCGTAGAGCGCATCCCACGTGCCGATGTCGCTCCAGCCGAAGCGGGCAAGCATCACATCCACCCCGTCCGTCTTTTCCAGGATGCCCTGTTCCAGACTCACGTTCGGACACTTAGCAAACGAATCCTCAACCAATGGCATGACATCGTCACCTTTCTGAAGACCGTTCTCGGCATCCTCGAGCATCTCGACGAACGGATTTGCCATCCGCTCCACCGACCCGATGAAAGTCGAGACCTTGGAAACAAACAGTCCCGTATTCCACAAAAACTCCTTGCTTTCGAGAAACATCTCAGCAAACTGTCGCTCCGGTTTCTCCGTAAACGACTGCACACGGAAGATGTCGTCACCCTGGACGCAGTCGCCCATCTGGACATATCCGTAGTTGGTCGCAGGCCGAGTGGGTCCGATGCCCATCACAAGCATACGTTCGTGCTGAGCCACATAGTCGAGCCCCCGAACGATGTCCTGTTCGAACAGTTCGGTGCGGCTGATCATCTGGTCGCTCGGAGTCACCACCATACAGGCATCCGCATTGCGTCTCTTGATTTCGATCGAAGCCCATGCCACACTCGGCACCGTGTTTCGGCGCATGGGTTCAAGCAACAAGTTGTCGGCGGGCAACTCGGGCAACTGCTGTCGGACGAGGTCAGCATATTGCTGATGCGACATGACGACGATGTTGTCGGGGTCGATGAAGCGGGCAAAACGCCGGTAAGTGCTTTGCAGCAAAGACTCACCGCATCCCAGGAAGTCGATAAACTGCTTCGGATGCTGCTGACGGCTGGAGGGCCACAGACGGGAGCCGATGCCTCCAGCCAGGATGACGCAATAGTAGTTGGTATTCATGGTACAATTAGAACGCTCAAGCTCATACTTTATTGTATCAACTGTCAGACTTTTTGTCAAAGTGCATGACATCACAACTTGCCAAGAAAAAGGCATGGAGCGCATCGCTGCGACCCATGCCATTCCGCGGAAACTAACTAATGTCTTATGATATCTTCGTTGTACTTCGTACTTTGTACTTAAGTTAACGAGTTGACGAGTTGACAAGTTGACATGGCCTCCGCCGTCATAAGCTCACATACTTAAATACTCACAAACTTAAAAACTCCAAAACATAGTCTCACCCGTGACAACGGCTCTGGCTGCCGGTGTGAGACGGAGCAGCCGCTGATGGATGTCGGGCTGACTTTTCAGGTAGCGGCGTAGCTCCAGGGGCAGGCCGAAGGTGGTCAGCTGCTTGTTGGTCAGGGCGAGCCGTCCCTTGTACTCACAGGTGAATTCATCGCCCTCGGGTGTGCTGAGCAGGTTGATGAGGCATTCGGTGGTTTCGCCTGGCAGGAGGATACAGATGCCTCCTGGCTGGATGTTGCCCATCGTGAAGGTCAGCAGTGTAGGTTCGGTAATGTCGGCTCTGATGGTGACGGTGCGGTCAGACGAGATGTTGGCTATATTGCCCAGCTCCGGCGTATGGTCCACGGGATAATGGATGGGACTGGGGGACGCTCCGATAGCTTTCTCTGTGTTGTAGGTCACCATGTCGGAGTTGAACATGCTGTGCTGGTAGTTCATAAAGTGGATCTTCAGTGTGGCGGTCTTAGGCTTCTTGGTCGTGCGCTGTGGCAGCTGTTCTTGCTCGTCGTAGTCGGAGTGCTGCCAGTACTTGGCGACTTCTTCGTGAGCGATGGGCTGCGACTCGTCGTGCAGGTAGAAGTAGTTATAGCAGTTGCCATTGGCTTCCTCTTCGGTGATGAAGTTCACCCAGCGGGTGTCTTTAGGCACGGGGTCGAAGTGGAAGCGGTAGTGCTCGGTGTCGTGATAGTCCTTGTGGTGCCACTGGCCTAAGGTAGTTCCCTCAATGCTGTGCAGAGGATAGCGTATGCCTTTTTCGGTGACGAGATAGATGTCTTCGGCTTTTTCGAATTGATACATATACTGCGGTATCACCTGATGGGTGATATAGACGGTGGTGGCGGTGTCTGTCAGTTCGACACGGTCGATGTAGAACCAGGCTCGTGCCGAAGTCCAGTCGAACACGGGTTTCTCCCACACCACGGCTTCACGGTTCTGAAATTCGGGGAGTGAGAAGTCCCAGCCACGGTTTTCGTTGGCATAGACGAAACTGCCGCCGTTGAGTGCCGACTCGCTGTGATAGGTGTAGTCAGGGTTGCCGTCCTTGCCCTGGATGTCGATGACTTGTCGCTCGGCATTGGTGATGATGGTGATGCTGCGAGGACGGTCAATGGTGATGGTGTCGTTAACGTGGGCGTTGGCCACACAGGCTCCTATGCCCAAGAAAATGGATAAGAATGTTGTTTTCATTTGCTGAATGTTTTTTTGAGTTGCTGAATCGTGGCCGTTCCTTCGAGATAGACGCATAGGAAGTCTGTCGCGCTACGGCGTTGGAAAATGATGTAATGGTTGCCCGCTCCCTTCTGAGCATAGCGGAAGAGGGCGAACTGGATGTGGCGGTTTTCGCGCTGAACTTCTTTTTCGGTGGCACGGCGTTCGTCCTCAGTGAGTAGGCGTTCGACCTGCGCGAGTCCCTTAGCGGAGGTGCTGCACTGAATGCTGTGGAACACACTGAGGTCATACTTTGCCAGTTCGTCGCTCGTCACGTAGGTTTCGGAGAGTATGCGCGTGTCGGCGACGCGTCCGTCAAAGAGGTCGTGCACGGCAAGCCGCTCCAGACCGACCTGCGCACAGAGGGTGGCTGGCAGGCATAGGACGAGCAGCAGTGCGAGGATACGATAATTATTCATGGTTGACTTTCATTATGAAAAATATCACTCAGTGTTGTTTCCACATGGCTCATCACGATGGTGCGATCAGTGATGCGCTGTCCGTTTTCGACGGTGTAGCACACGTCGGTCGGTTCGTCCCCTCTGAACCAGTGGCTGCCAATCAGGCAGGCCAGCACGATGGAGGCTGCGATGGCTGGATAGAGCCAGGCAAGACGGCGACGTCTGATGCGCCCCATCACGCGCTGTTCCATGTCGAGGGGCACCTCCATCTGTGATGCACGCTCGTTTTGCCGTTGCAGTGCCTGGCGTAAAAGCGAATCGTTATTCATTGTTCATGCGTATTAAGAGGATTCTGAGTCGTTGGCGAATGCGGTGTAGCCGACTACCGAGGCGCGATGCCTCACGACTGAGTGTGGCGTCGGTCGCACCAGTGATGAAGGCGATGTCCTTCAGCGGACGCTGGTCGAAGTAGTAGAGCTGGAGGAGCATCTGGTCTTCGGGCGACAGTTGCCGTATTGCTTCGTCCAGCTGGTCCACCGTTGTGGTCTCGGGCCATTCGTCGGGAACGTCGTCGCTCACGTCGAGCGACAGCGTTTGCCGTTTTCGGTGCCGGCGCAGATGGTACAGGGCTTCATGGTAGGCAATGCGCTGCAGCCACGTCTGTAGCGATGCTTTCTCTGGATCGTAGTCCTTCAAGTGACGGAAAGCAGCGAGAAAAGTGTTCTGAACCACATCTTCAGTGTCTTCCTGCTGTTCTACGATTCGACCCACGAACATCATCAGCTCAGGGCTGAGGTCCTTCACCAGCTGTCCGAATGCCTTGGTGTCACCGCTGAGTATCCGTTCCACAGCTGTCTTATCAATATCTTTCATTCTATCAGTATATAGACGCACCCCAGCAAAATATCACGCAGAACAAAGTTTTTTTTCATTCAAAAGTTAACAAATTGACAAGTTGACGAGTTAACAAGCTGTTTCTTCTCACCATCAAACAACTTGTTAACTCGTCAACTTAAGTACAAAGTACAAAGTACGAAGTACAACGTGGATGAAAAGTAACAACTCGTCAACTTGTCAACTTGTCAACTTGTTAACTCGTCAACTCATCAACGGTCAAGCTTTTATCGTCCCAGCGATTTTCTCCAGCCACTGAGCATCTTCACTGTCGAACGTGTTCAGCTGGTCAGAATCAATGTCAAGAACGGCCATCACCTTGCCCTGCGCATCCATCAGCGGCACGACAATCTCGCTACGCGATGCCGAGCTGCAGGCGATGTGCCCTGGAAAATGATCAACATTGGGTACGACGAGAGTCTGTCCCTTTGCCCATGCCGTGCCACATACTCCCCTGCCCCGCTTGATGCGAGTGCAGGCCAATGGACCTTGGAACGGACCGAGCACAAGTTCGTCGCCCTGTACACGATAGAATCCTGTCCACCAAAAACCAAAAGTCTCGTGGATCATCGATGCCGTGTTGGCCATGTTGGCAATGAGGTCCGGCTCGCCCTCAGTCACGCTCCGCACTTGCTCCAGCAGCAGTCGGTAGCGGTCGGTCTTTGAACCTTGTGCAATGTGTAGTTCTTCCATGATACGTGTGTTTTAATGGTTTTTCAGAAAGTAGTTTTGGTATTTTATTCGGTGATGCGAAGTTACGCATTATGCAGCACAAAAACAAGTTGTGCGCACATTATTTATACTGAAAGTGCAGAACAAGGTTTAATTTTCGATGGAAATTGAATGTTTAGTGTTAAGAGTTTAGAGTTGAGTGTTCAATTGAGTCCTATTAACAACCATTGCCACGGAAACCGAGCTTGGGTATTAAAAAAACAAGTAATTTAACACTTCGGGTGCCAGTTTTTGTGGGAGAATTTTCGGTGAAATAGGATTTTACCTACACAGAAATTTTATTTTTTGGCACACAGAAATCACATTTTTTACACGGAAAGGGTATTTTTGGCACACAGAAAACACGGAAATACACAGAAAGGAGGCGCATTAGCCATACTCTTTCCGTGATTTCTGTGGTTTCTGTGGGACAAAATAAAACCACAAGCTATTTCTGTGTGCCAATAAAACACCCTATCTGCATGAAAAACTTCATTACATTGTTTGTTTGTCCGCCGACAAACCGCCGGCAGTCCGCCGTCTGGGTGTCGGCAAAGCGCCGTTTTATCTGTCGTTTGTCCGCCGTCTGAGCGTCGGCAGTCCGCCGTCTGACGGTCGGCAAAGTGCCGTCTGCCGACAGGTTTGTCCGCCGTCTGCCGACGCTGCGTCCGCCGTCTGCCGACGACGAAACGGCGGTCTACCAGCAAACGGTCGGCGAACGAGGAAAATGTGGTCGGGAGATCGTGCGTCATGACGGCGATATTTGCGGACGAAGGATCAGTCGATGATTTTTTCGCGATTCTCAGGCGCCGGCGACGGAAGGGCGTAGTTGTCGATACTGCAACTAACGGGGTGGGAACGGAGGGGGGATTTTAACATTTGGGAATGTCCTGTAATCATTTTTTAATTGACTGAACTTTCGGAAGTCAAGGATAACCACGAATTTCGCGAATGACACGAATTATCCCTACTTTTTGGGCCTATACAAGTGGAAAAAATTCGAGTAATT
>ONOG01000046.1 GCA_900319385.1 uncultured Prevotellaceae bacterium
AAATTAGGCGGAAGTCCCTTTGATTTTCGGGACTTTCCGCCTAACGTGCTTATGGTCTGCACGCAGTTTTTACTCCTCTACTGCTGCCTGCGCGGCGGCGAGACGTGCGATGGGCACACGGAAGGGTGAGCAGCTGGCGTAGTTTAGGCCAATCTTGGCACAGAACTTAACAGAGCTGGGTTCACCTCCATGTTCACCACAGATACCGCAGCGGAGGGTGGGACGCACGCTGCGACCCTTCTCGACGGCATACTTGACGAGTTTACCAACGCCATTCTGGTCGAGTACCTGGAAGGGATCGACTTTCAGGATCTTCTTCTCGAGGTAAACGGGGAGGAACGAAGCGATATCGTCACGCGAGTAGCCGAAGGTCATCTGCGTAAGGTCATTCGTACCGAAGGAGAAGTATTCGGCTTCGGTGGCGATGCGGTCGGCAGTGAGGGCTGCACGTGGGATTTCAATCATCGTACCAATCTCGAAGTCAACTTCGATGCCGTATTCGGCAAAGACTTCCTTAGCGGTGTGCTGGATGATTTCCTTCTGCTGCTTGAGCTCGTAGAGAATACCGATGAGGGGCACCATGATTTCGGGCATGGGGTTCTTGCCTTCCTTCTTGAGTTCGCAGGCGGCGCTGAGGATGGCGCGTGTCTGCATAGCTGTGATTTCGGGGAAGGTGATGCCAAGTCGGCAACCGCGGTGACCGAGCATGGGGTTATTCTCAGCGAGTGAAGCTACGCGGCGCTGGATAGTACCGAGATCGACGCCCATTTCCTTTGCCATAGTTTCCTGTCCAGCGAGATCGTGGGGCACGAATTCGTGGAGTGGCGGGTCGAGCAGGCGGATGTTGACGGGCAGTCCGTCCATAGCTTCGAGGATTCCCTTGAAGTCAGCCTTCTGATAGGGAAGCAGCTTAGCAAGAGCTTCTTCACGTCCTTTGGCGCTGTCAGCGAGAATCATCTGTCGCATGGCGATGATTTTCTGGTCGTCGAAGAACATGTGCTCTGTACGTGTCAGACCGATACCCTTGGCACCGAAGGCGCGAGCCACCTGTGCGTCGTGAGGTGTGTCAGCATTAGTGCGAACCTGCAACTTGGTGTACTTGTCGCAGAGGTCCATCAGTTCCTTGAAGTCGCCACTGAGTTCGGCTGCCTTCGTCGGTACTTCGCCGGCATATACCTGTCCAGTTGTACCGTTGATGGAGATGTAGTCACCTTCCTTGTAGGTGACGCCATCGATTTCGACGGTCTTAGTCTTGTAGTCAACGTTGAGGGCTCCGACACCACTGACGCAGCACTTACCCATACCACGGGCAACTACAGCTGCGTGGCTTGTCATACCTCCGCGAGCGGTGAGGATACCTTCGGCAGCAGACATACCAGCCAAGTCTTCGGGCGATGTTTCAATACGTACGAGAACCACCTTGTGGCCGTCGTCATGCCATGCCTGTGCGTCATCGGCGTGGAATACAATCTGTCCACATCCTGCACCAGGACTTGCGGGCAGACCCTGTGCGATGACCTTAGCCTGCGAGAGGGCTTTTTTGTCGAATACGGGGTGGAGCAGTTCGTCGAGCTTCTGAGGTTCGCAGCGCTTGATGGCTGTCTTCTCGTCGATCATTCCTTCGTGCAGCAGGTCGATGGCAATCTTGACCATGGCGGCACCTGTGCGCTTACCGTTACGTGTCTGGAGGAACCAGAGTTTGCCTTCCTGAACGGTGAATTCCATATCCTGCATATCGCGGTAGTGCTCTTCGAGCTTCTGCTGGATGCCGTTGAGCTGAGCGTAGATTTCGGGCATGGCTTCTTCCATCGAGGGATATTTGGCAGCGCGTTCTGCCTCGCTGATGCCAGCACGTTCTGCCCAGCGCTGAGAGCCGAGCTTTGTGATCTGCTGTGGCGTACGGATACCGGCTACGACGTCTTCTCCCTGAGCGTTGACGAGGTATTCACCGTTGAACACATTTTCACCATTGGCTGCGTCGCGGCTGAAGCATACACCGGTGGCACTGGTGTCGCCCATGTTGCCGAATACCATAGCCATGACGCTGACGGCTGTTCCCCATTCGTCGGGGATGCCTTCCATCTTGCGGTAGAGGATGGCGCGTTCATTCATCCACGAGCGGAATACGGCGCAGATGGCACCCCAGAGCTGTTCGATAGGATCGTCGGGGAAGTCCTTGCCCGTGCGTTCCTTGATGGCGGTCTTGAAACGCTTAACGAGTTCCTTCAGTTCATCAACGCTGAGGTCCTTGTCGAGCTTGACGCCGCGGATGGCCTTCACCTGTTCGATGATTTCCTCAAACGGGTCGATGTCTTCCTTGTTGACGGGCTTCATTTCGAGCACGACATCGCCGTACATCTGCACAAAGCGACGATAGGAGTCGTAAACGAAGTGGGGATTCTGTGTCTTCTCGACCATGCCTTCGGCCACCTCGTCGTTCAGACCGAGGTTGAGGATGGTATCCATCATGCCAGGCATCGAGGCGCGGGCGCCTGAACGTACAGAAACGAGCAGGGGATTCTGCTTGTCGCCGAACTTGGAGTTCATCAGCACTTCGATGTGCTTGACAGCAGCCATGACATCGTCGTTCAGCAGTTCCTTAATCTTCTGCTGACCCACTTCATAGTACTCATTGCAGCAGTCGGTGGTGATGGTGAAGCCTGGAGGTACAGGCACGCCAATCAGGTTCATTTCGGCCAGGTTGGCACCCTTGCCGCCGAGCTGCTCGCGCATCTGCGCGTTTCCTTCAGCCTTTCCGTTGCCGAAGGTGTAAACTCTTTTCTGACTCATACGTGTTTAAAAGTTAACTTTTGTGAGAAAATAATGTTGTTTTAAAGTAGATTTTTGTTTATTTTGCAAAGTTAAGAAAAAAAAACGGTGCTGACAAATTTCGCCAAATGTTTTTCGCATATAGTATCAATAAGGGGAGTTTCAGCTTTTTCCTAATGAACGTTTTCGTCCACAACTCCACCCTTCAAAGCTCCTGCTAAAGCCCCCAAATCTTCGTCCATCGTTCCTTCAAACTCTCTTTATTCAGAGATATAGGTTTAAGTTCTCCACTTTAGCAACTATCCGCTGAGGCTGACCAATTTCCGCCGCGCCGGACTCATTAATAGTGCCGACTGACGCTTTATTGTACTATCTTACGACGGGACTGCCCTTTCAGAGCAGTTGCTGCAGGCGTTTGAAAGCCGGAAGGAGAAGCATAGTTTCCACCTCTTGTCCCGATGGCGAGCGGAAGACGCAGCGGCGTTGTCGTGGGAGCAGGTTGCACACATGGTGAATGTTTACCAGCGTGCTTCGGTCAGCACGCACAAACGTGTCGGGATTGAGCATCTGTTCGAGAGTGTGCAAGCTGACCAATACGGTGTCGGTGTCGTAGAAGGTGACGATGCGTGAATAGTTGCCGTCGGCTTTGAAGTAGGCAATATCCTTCACTTCGACAACAATGGTGCCGCTGGCGGTACGGAGGGTGAGGCGATTTTCAAAGGTCTGCTCCGTCATCCGGACAATGTCGCTGGCAAGCGTGGCGGCTTCCGATAGTTTGGGAGACGAGACTTGCAGTTGTAGGTTCACCTCCTCGAGTGCTTTCTTTCGGATGGCCTCGACCAGCTCATCTCGTTGCAGCTTTTCACGCTGCAACCGAACTATCCTGCGGTGGGTACGCAGTTTCTCGTACCATCGCGCGAGGAGCCATATCCCGATGGCCAGCAGCACGATGCCTATGCACCACACCCACACTTGCTGCCACCAGCACAGGGGTGGACGGATGTAGGTGTCGGCTTCGTCGACGGCCATCAAGTCAGCTGGCCGGAACGAGGTCATCTGTTCGACGCCAGGTAGCCAGATAGTGCCGTCGGGGGTCTCTGCCATCACACACTTGAGCGCTTCGGTCATGGTGAAGCCATTCATATGGTTGAAGAACTGCAGACCTTCAACTTGGCCTTCGCCATCGACACGCCCCACGAAGAGGCCATCGACGACCGCCACGACCAGATAGCCTTTCGGAGAGACATGCAGTGCCCGCACCTCGTGTCCGCAGAGCTGAGGCAGTCGGGAATTCAGTGCCTCCACTGCCCCACCCCTTCGGATGACGAAAACAGAGTCGGCTGAGGCAAAGAAGACATGTCCATGGCAGTCGGCATCGAGGGTCGATACAATCAGCTTTTGGCCTACATCGTCTATTTTCTGCACATGATGCAGGGAGTCGATGCAGAATAGGCCAGAACTACTACCCACCCACAGCCGGCCATCGACATCGGATGCAGAGCACCAGGGGTGCAGAATGTCAGTAGTGAGCGTGTCGAGCACATATGACTGCGGGTCATAGGCAAGAACGGACGTACGTGTGCCCACGATGAGGCGTCCCCAAGCCCGACCTACGAACTGGTAGCGGTCGGGAGGCAAATGGAGCTGACGCTGTTGCAGTTGACCATCGCTTGTGGACATTTCGATAACATCGCCGTTGCCAGCCATATATACACATCGTCCGATGCACACCCCACTGGGGACAAAGAACTGGTCAGGATCGTCAGATTGCAGTGAAATGTGTCCACGGGAATCGAGCAGTAGCAATTTCCCGTTCAGGGTACCCATTAGTAATTGTCCTTCGGCATCGACAGCCAGACCGCGCACAATGTCGCCCGCATCGTCGAGTGTATGGTTGATGAATCCTCGCCTGAACAGGCAATAGACGCCTTGATAAGTCGCAACCCAAAGGCGATCCCAGCAATCGACAAGTAGGTCTCGGATGAGGTTGATGCCGCTGAGCAGAAGCCTCACCTTGCCTTCTTCACACAAATAAACGCTGTGTTCGTCGGCTACGACCCAAGCACCTGATTGCAATTGGCACACACTGAGTCCATAGCCAGTAGCGTGCCAATCGGCCTCGATGATCAATGTTGAGCCCTGCTGTCCCAACTCATGGATACCGTCGGAAGCAAAGGCCAACAGTCGTCCCGCATCACTTCGCAGTGTGTAGATATCCTCTTTGTCGGTCAACCGGATGGGTTGGCCTGATTTTCCACGGAATTGGAACACACCTGTCGACAAGGGCAGGGTGAGAATTCCTTTTTCAGGTTCGTAGAGCAGTTTTCGATCGGGTGTCAACTGGTCGAGCAGGGAGTCGGAGAGCAAGACTTCTATGCCGTCATTCGTCATGCGGCAGAGCCGTCGGTGCTGTTCAAGGCTGTCCTCCAGAAGCAAATAGCCGTTGGGTAAAGAAGTGGCATTGAAGTTATTGAGCAACCAATGGCCTGTGGATTCGAGTGGAAGCGGCCGGGCTTCGTCGTAACCGACCTTCCACTGGCGGAAAAAGCCGAGTGCTCTCACCTCGTCGTCCACCTCGGCAAAACCGACGATATTGAGCCGGCGTCCCTTTAAGAACGGCGTAAACGTGTGTCCGTCGAAACGGACAAAGCCCGACAGCGTACCTATATAAATATAGCCGCGTGAATCTTGCCACAAACGCTCTGTCTGCATCTGAGGTAATCCGTCCTGAGTCGTGTAGCGGCGGAAGGTCAGGTGACTCTCCATCTGAGCGTAAAGGGAGAGACAAAGCATGAGAACCAAGCCCGACAATGCAATTCGTTTCGTTGTTTCCATGTCGCAAAGATAGGAGAAAAAGTGAAAACGACATAGCAATGGCAGAAAATTTTTTTCACGCCCGCTGAGTTCGTCATCCACAGGGGGCAGTTCGTCAAAATGTCTAGAATTTATAGGGTTCTGAAATACACTTTTGCCTATTTTTGCACAGCGAATCAATCAAAACAAAAACGAAATGAAAAAGGAAAGATTTTCGCTGCGGGCGGCGATCACGCTGCTTGTGGTATTATTTGCCCACATCACGGCATGGGCACAAAACAGTGTCAGTACCATCACGACAACTGAAGAATTGGTCAAGGAGTCCACTGTCTATGTCGGTGAGGTCGTGGTGGATGGTATGCCAGTTATCAAGTACCTATATTCTGCCGACATGACCGTTGACTATAGCAACCGGACAGAGGTGCTTAACTGTCTTAGAGACATGGCCGACGGCGATTATGCCGACCTGCTTGAAGGCCATGAGTTTGATTATACCGCGACAACCGTAGGATTTGCCCTATGCAACGATGCTGATAAGGTCTCAGCCATGGATGAGCACTGGAGCAGTGCGCAATATGTCGGGAAACTCTACTTACCGGACAAGATGGTCACGTCTGAAACCAACTCAAACCTGTATGACCTCGACGAGGGCTTTAAGGCTGCCGTTGATGCTGACAATGCACAAAGGCTGGCGAACATCGACAATCCGATTGATGTGGAAAATGGTTTAGTATTCCATGTCGATTCGAAAGCAACAGATAACGTGTGGTATGAGCTCGTAGATGGCCAGGTCATCAGGCACGCTGATATAACTGTTACATATGACTGTGAGGCGGCTACGGTGATTTACACAAAGGTGGAACTTGAAACGCCACCGCCATTGACCTTTGAGGCGGTGGAGGCTGGCACCATTTCCATTGAGAACCCTAACGCACTGACGATAGAGTACAGCAAGAACAATAGCGAATGGACGGCGGCGAGCACCAATCCCATCAGCATCACGGTAGCAGCTAGCGACGTGGTGCAGTTCCGCGGCAACAATGCCTGCTACTGGGCTGTGGGTGACAGCGGCGAGGAGGTGACACGCTTCACAGCCACTAACGACTGCTATGTCTATGGCAACGTGATGAGCCTGATAGACAAGGATAACTTCGCCACCAATACAGCGCTGACCGAGGAGTTTGCCCTGGCATTTCTGTTCGCGGCTCCATCCAGTAGCATGTACAAGTTCTATGCCAAGAACAGCACCATCAAGAATCACCCGACAAAGGACATCGTACTACCGGCAACAACCCTGACGGGAACCTGCTACGGCTACATGTTTGCCGGATGCGAAGGACTGACCCGTGCACCGCAGCTGCCCGCCACCACATTGGCAATGGGCTGCTATCATCAGATGTTCGTCGATTGCACAGCACTGACGGTGGCTCCGGGATTGCCTGCCACAACGCTGGCTTCGGCGTGCTACAGCAATATGTTCGAGGGTTGCACGGCATTGACAACGGCCTCTGCATTGCCTGCCACAACCCTGGCCGACTATTGCTACATGTGGATGTTCTCGGGTTGCTCGGCATTAGTCGATGCGCCCGAACTGCCTGCCACAACGCTGGCCGAAGACTGCTACCACCGCATGTTTGAGAATTGCACTTCGCTGCAGAAGGCTCCCGTGCTGCCAGCATCGACGCTCTTCGGACAGGTTTACGGCGGCATGTTCGATGGTTGCACCTCTCTTAATTACGTGAAGTGCCTAGCCACAGATATCGTCGATACAAGTCACGGCGAAGATGCAACAACGGACTCTTGGCTGGCCAATGTGGCTACCACAGGTACCTTCGTCAAGGCAGATGCTGCCAACTGGAGTGTCAAGGCTTTCACCACGGGTGAGCGTCTGAACGGCATACCTGAGAGTTGGACAGTGGTGAATGCCAGCGAGGATGAGGAAGATGATTTTGTGGCTACTGAATGCCCGCTGACGTTCGAGGCTCTGGAAGACGGAACGATTGCGGTGAACTGGGAAGAAGGGTCTGAGCCGTCTCTCGACGCTATTCAGTATCGACTAAACGACGGTGCGTGGACGGATGTGACATGGGGAACGCCCATTGATGTCGCAGCAGGCGATGTCGTCAGTCTTCGTGGCAACAACGGGACTTGCTATGATGAAGATATTTGGGCAGGGTTCCATATCGAATGTTCGGGCGACTGCTATGTGTATGGCAACATGATGAGCCTGATTGACCAGAACGACTTTGCCACGAACGCCGCGCTAACAAGGAGTTACACTTTCTTCCATCTATTCCAAAAGAGCGACTATTCAGCAAACACCACCCTCAAGAATCACCCAACAAAGGACATCGTACTACCAGCCACCACACTGACCATCAACTGCTACGACGGTCTGTTTGCCGACTGCCAAGGCATCACCCGTGCACCGGAATTGCCTGCAACCGACTTGGCTGAGTGGTGCTACTGCATGATGTTCTCTGGCACAAACATCACAGAGGCTCCAGTACTGCCTGCAACCACATTGCAAAATGCATGTTATAGCGACATGTTCATGAACTGTACCCATCTGACAGCAGCTCCGGAGCTTCCAGCACCTACCTTGGTAGAAGGTTGTTACAGTTCGATGTTCTCAGGATGCAGCTCGCTGAACTATGTGAAGTGCCTCGCCACCGACATTTCGGCAGACTATTGCACCACGGGGTGGCTTAGCGGCGTAGCCGAAACGGGAACTTTCGTCAAGACTGCAAGTATGAACGACTGGGCCATTGGGGCGGACGAATCCGACAATGTGAACGGCGTTCCTGAAGGCTGGACTGTTGCAGGGGTCATCATGCTCAACAGCGATGGCGAAGGCAACTACTGGGGCACCTGGTACGATGGCGTGACAGGCTATACAGCAGACGAGAACACCACTGTCTATACGGTGAAGCTGAGCGACGACCAGTCGAAGGTGACACTGAGCGAGGTGGATGACAAGACCATCCCTGCCGGCAATGCCGTGGTATTGAAATCTACGAATGCCACAACCATCATGACTGCCGCCGGCGGTGCATCGGGTACTCTGACCAACAACGATCTACTAGGGGCCGATACAGAAGTCACTACGCCTGACAACACCTACATGCTTGTAAAGGGAGGTAACGGTGTGGGCTTCTATCACTGGACGAAAACGCACATCCCTGCAGGCCGTGGCTATCTCACCCTCAGCAGCAGTGTAGAGGTGAAGGAGTTTCTTCCCTTCTCCGATGAAACAACAGGCATAAGCCTCCCCACCCCCTTAGGGGCTTCCACCTCGTTTGAGGGGTCTATCTATGACCTCACAGGTCGTCGTATGAGCAACGACACTAAACTCTCAACGCTAAACACTCACCTTTCGCCCGGCATCTATATCATCAACGGCAGAAAGGTTGTCATAAAATAAAAAGTGAAAAGTGAAAAGAAACAAATATAGTTCACCGCTTGTATTGGAATGTGGCTGCACGACGTTACAGCACTTGACGGTGTCTGACAAATATCTCAACGTGAATAAAGACGCTGAAGAGTATGATCCTGCCACTGGCACTCCGCTACCGCAGTGGGAATGGCCTACTGACCCTGGCAGTGGGGAGCCCGTGGCTCCATGGTGAGAAGTTCACGGTAGAGGCGCTGGACGGGCAGGCCCATGACGTTGAAGTAGGAGCCTTCGAGGCGCGTGACGCCGACGTAACCAATCCACTCCTGAATGCCATAGGCTCCAGCCTTGTCAAAGGGACGGTAGTGAGCGATGTAATAGTCG
Organism: uncultured Prevotellaceae bacterium; assembly: GCA_900319385.1. GTDB lineage: Bacteria > Bacteroidota > Bacteroidia > Bacteroidales > Bacteroidaceae > UBA3839. Next base: position 9,362 of record ONOG01000046.1, read on the forward strand.
ATTTCGTCGTCGGTGAGTTCGGCAAAGGTCACAAGGCTGGTCGTCGCAAAAGTCCGCTGAATAGCCTTATCGCCTTCCCCATTCTCCGAAGTGCGAGAACGAAAACTTCGGCAGGCCAGCGTCACCCCTGTAATCACCTCGTGCGTGCGTCCGCTGAGCTGTTTCAGCATCGTCCGTGCATCGGCGGCATCTCGGGGCTTGCCCAGCACTTGATGGTCGATATAGACGATGGTGTCGGCCGTGATGAGCAGTTCATCGTCGGCCAACGTCAGCAGATAGGCAGCGGCCTTCTCTCGCGAAATATATTTGGGAATGTCCTCACCACGCAGGTCGTTGGGGTAAGATTCGTTGATTCCCTGCAAGGTCCTCACCTCGAAGTCGATGCCGAGGCCTGCTAAGAGTTCGCGCCTGCGTGGCGAATTGCTGGCCAGGACGACGCGATAGTTTTTCAGATTTTCAAGCATGTGTTACCAATTTTACCAACCGAATGCGCTATCATCGTGCATCCACTTGCCTTGCACCTTCAGCACCTGCTCAATCACATCGCGGCCACATCCCTCGCCACCTTTCAGCGGAGAAATATAACGCGAAATATCCTTGATTTCCTGTGCTGCGTCTGCCGGACAACATGGCAGGCCACAGCGACGCATGATTTCATAGTCGGGGATGTCGTCGCCCATGTAGAGCACTTCATCGTCGCTGAGACCATACTTGCTGAGCAGGTCTTCGTAGGACTGGATCTTGACAGCTGCCCCCAGAACGATGTCCTTCAGGCCGAGTCCTTCGAAGCGCACACGCACGGCATCGGTCTTGGCACCCGAGATAATGGCGACAATCACGCCACACTTGACAGCATGCTGCAGGGCATAGCCGTCGTGGATGTTCACCGTACGCATCGGTTCGCCACTGGGAGCAAGGGAAATCGTCTGACTACTGAGCACACCATCAACGTCAAATACAAGTGCCCGTATTTTGCGTAAATCGTAGTTAATCATTGTCTTGTATGCTTTGGCTAACCGTTTTGTAGAGTTCGGCAAGGCCGTCTTGGCTTTCTTCAAGCAACATTCTCACATGGCGCTCCATAACACTTTGGTCACCCCGTGCGGCAGGTCCTGTCTGTGCCTCTCGGGGCGGAAGGGCATGTAGTTTTTGAATGGTCTCCTCCATCAAGGGCAGCATCACGCTGAAGGGAATGCCGTGCGCCTCAAGCAATCGGGAGGCCAACGTAGCCATGTGATTCGTGAAGTTGCAGCAAAACACGGCTGCGACGTGCAACCAGCGCCGTTCGTCGGACGAGAGTTCATAGATGTTGTCCGAGAGCAGTTCGGCCAGGCAACGCAACACCCGCATATCCTCCGGACGTTTTGTCTCCAAGAAAATCGGGATATGCCTAAACGGCACGATGCGCTGCCGCGAAAAAGTCTGCATCGGATAGAACACGCCGCCACCCATCATAGGCATCGAACCCGCAGTATGCACAATGAGCCGATCTGGCAGATGCCGTACAAGCTGATCCATCATAGGTGGCAGTGCATCGTCCTTCACTGCCACGATGTAAACATCTGACCGCATGTTGATTTCGTCAACTTGTTCACAGGCTGCATCTACCCCCAATTCATCGGCCAGAAGCTTTGCATGAGCGAGGGTATGGCTATAAATCTGAAGAATCCCGACCCCTGCACCCTTGAGCGCATGGCCGAGATTCGTTGCCAAATTACCTGAACCAATCAGTGTGACGGTCATATTATATGCACATTTTCCCACTTCAGTTTTTCCTCATCCTGCGGCTTTCGCTCAATGGCAGGATGTCCGAAAGCGATGATGCAGACAGCTTGCTGCCCTTCGGGATAGCCCAACAGGAAACGCAGCAAGTCGGTAGCAGGCGTTCCGTCGTCCTGCCCACGCAGCCGCACTTGTGCCCAGCAACTGCCAAGTCCGAGGTCGGCAGCCTGGTATTGCATGGTCACAGCGGCAATCGAGCCGTCTTCGACCCACACGTCGGTCTGCTCCGTGTCCATGCAGACAACGACTGCCAGCGGAGCGCCCTTCACAAACTCGGCTCCGGCCGATTTGCACTGCGACAACTTCTCCAGCATATCGCGGTCGTCAACCACATAGAAATGCCATGCCCGCGTACTCTTCGACGTGGGTGACATCAGCGCAGCGCGCAGAATCAACTGCACCTGCTCAGCCGTCAGCGCTTCGTCTGTGAAACGTCGGATACTTCGGCGATGTTGTACTAAATCCTTGAAGTCCATACGCTATCTGATTCTGTCAAGTGAACGGACAAGCGCTTCGTCCTTCCTGATACCACGAATGGCCATACAATTAAGGATGACGCACACCACAGGCCATAAGGCTGCCAGGGCCAATTCGTAGTGGGCGTCGAGACCGGCAGCCGTGAGTTGCTGCAGGTAGAACCAAACGATGAAGGCATAGGCGCCGACATAGCCGACCAGCAGGATCGTAGAGAAAATGACGAGACGCAACTGCCGCATACGGTGACGATAGAGGAATATGCTCACCAGCGTCAGCAACAGCACGAGGCCCAGCAACACGCCAAACGGCCAAGGTCCGACGATGTCACTTGCCACGTCAGACGAAAAAGAGAAGTTGCTGAACGATGCCAGCACCTCTGTGTCGTTGACGAAACGTCCGATGGTCGAACACAGGCATACGCCGCAGAGCAACGCCACCAACGCCAAGTAAACCGTCTGAATACGCTGAATCATACTTGTTTATCGGCCGTAACGTCCTTCGACGGATTGCGGAAGTAGATTTTGTCCTCCAGAAATTCCTGGGTGGCAATCAGTGTCGGTTTAGGCAGACGTTCGTAGAAGCGCGAAATCTGAATCTGCTCGTCGTTCTCGAACACCTCCTCCAGGTTGTCGTTGGCAGTGCCAAACTCCTGCAGTTTCTTCGACAGTTCTTCCTTCATCTCGGCGCTAATCTGATTAGCACGCTTGCCCATGATGACAACACTCTCATAGACATTGCCCGTCTCGCGGCTGAAATCCATCAAGTTGCGAGTCACAGTGTTGGTGGGCGCATTTGTTTTCTTAAAATCCACGGTTATGAAATAAAAAAATTAAAAATTAATAATTTAAGTTTCGGATGTTTTATATCTATCACGCAGAGGCGCAGAGAGCGCAGAGGTTTATGATACTGATGGACCTTTTGCGCTT